>NZ_JAOWIE010000044.1:0-420867 GCF_030332265.1 Citrobacter sp. Cu231
ATGTGCGAACTCGATATTTTACACGACTCTCTTTACCAATTCTGCCCCGAATTACACTTAAAACGACTCAACAGCTTAACGTTGGCTTGCCACGCCTTACTTGACTGTAAAACTCTCACTCTTACCGAACTTGGCCGTAACCTGCCAACCAAAGCGAGAACAAAACATAACATCAAACGAATCGACCGATTGTTAGGTAATCGTCACCTCCACAAAGAGCGACTCGCTGTATACCGTTGGCATGCTAGCTTTATCTGTTCGGGCAATACGATGCCCATTGTACTTGTTGACTGGTCTGATATCCGTGAGCAAAAACGGCTTATGGTATTGCGAGCTTCAGTCGCACTACACGGTCGTTCTGTTACTCTTTATGAGAAAGCGTTCCCGCTTTCAGAGCAATGTTCAAAGAAAGCTCATGACCAATTTCTAGCCGACCTTGCGAGCATTCTACCGAGTAACACCACACCGCTCATTGTCAGTGATGCTGGCTTTAAAGTGCCATGGTATAAATCCGTTGAGAAGCTGGGTTGGTACTGGTTAAGTCGAGTAAGAGGAAAAGTACAATATGCAGACCTAGGAGCGGAAAACTGGAAACCTATCAGCAACTTACATGATATGTCATCTAGTCACTCAAAGACTTTAGGCTATAAGAGGCTGACTAAAAGCAATCCAATCTCATGCCAAATTCTATTGTATAAATCTCGCTCTAAAGGCCGAAAAAATCAGCGCTCGACACGGACTCATTGTCACCACCCGTCACCTAAAATCTACTCAGTGTCGGCAAAGGAGCCATGGATTCTAGCAACTAACTTACCTGTTGAAATTCGAACACCCAAACAACTTGTTAATATCTATTCGAAGCGAATGCAGATTGAAGAAACCTTCCGAGACTTGAAAAGTCCTGCCTACGGACTAGGCCTACGCCATAGCCGAACGAGCAGCTCAGAGCGTTTTGATATCATGCTGCTAATCGCCCTGATGCTTCAACTAACATGTTGGCTTGCGGGCGTTCATGCTCAGAAACAAGGTTGGGACAAGCACTTCCAGGCTAACACAGTCAGAAATCGAAACGTACTCTCAACAGTTCGCTTAGGCATGGAAGTTTTGCGGCATTCTGGCTACACAATAACAAGGGAAGACTCACTCGTGGCTGCAACCCTGCTTACTCAAAATCTATTCACACATGGTTACGTTTTGGGGAAATTATGAGGGGATCTCTCAGCGTTTAGCTTTGGTGCCAGATTTAACAGCAGCCATGCTATTCAGCAGTTCGTTCGGATCAATGCCGTCAGCGATCAGCATTTCACGATATTGTTGCAGTTTACGAGTACGTTCTTCAACTTCAGCAGCGGCAGCGCTTTCTTCTTCACGGCGCTCGCTAACTACAACTTCTAATTTTTCCAGCATTTCTTCAAGCGTTTCCAGAGTACATTCTCTTGCCTGCGCACGAAGAGTACGGATGTTGTTCAGAATTTTAAGTGCTTCGCTCATTGTAGTAATCTCAAACTTATATTGGGGGTGGTTTGTTGAGCTAATAATAGAGCGATAAATTCAGTTGTGCAATAGCCAGGAATGTAAGGAATTCAAAATTGCGCTTTATTTAGTATCAGAATTAATTCTTCTGTCATAAATTCCACGTGCTGTTGGGCATAAAAAAGGCTTATTGGTGAGGGGGCTTCTCAGCAGTTGAGAGTAAAAATTCAAGATTCAGGTCACATTTTATGGTGTACAAATAGTATCTCTTTGCAGTGATTTCAACCTTTTGTATTAGTTTTGCTTACGTGAATTCACTAATACATGGCGACTGTGGGTAGATTCAATAACAATAAGGAAAGGGTTTCTTTATTGCCACAGGATGAAAAACCGCATGGATAAATTTCATGAGCACTATTTGTGAAAGAGTATGTATATACACATCCAGTTTCAGGTTATCTGGGCTATGGCAGAGTGTACTCATGCTCTCATGTAACTTAAAAAACTGGTTATTAAGGCGACACTGAGCGAGCCTGTATGCGCATTTATACGCCTTTGGGAGCAACGCTACGCCGACACTTTCGTGAAATATGATACAATCCCGCCCATATTTATTTCCCCAGGTGAGGGCCTTCGGTCAATGGCACAGCTATATTTTTACTATTCTGCAATGAATGCCGGTAAGTCGACTGCATTGCTGCAATCTTCGTACAATTATCAGGAACGTGGGATGCGTGCTGTTGTATATACAGCGGAAATTGATGACCGTTTTGGCGCTGGAAAAGTAAGTTCACGTATAGGTCTGTCGTCACCTGCAAAATTGTTTAACCAAAATTCATCATTGTTCGAAGAGATTCGTGCTGAAAACGAGCTGCAAAGAATTCACTGTGTACTGGTTGATGAGTCGCAGTTTCTGACTCGGCAACAGGTTTATGAATTATCTGAAGTAGTCGATCGGCTGGATATTCCCGTGTTGTGCTATGGTTTACGCACAGATTTCCGTGGTGAATTATTTGGCGGCAGCGAATACCTGCTTGCATGGTCTGATAAGCTGGTTGAATTAAAAACAATTTGTTTCTGTGGGCGTAAGGCCAGTATGGTTTTACGTCTTGATCAGGCTGGAAGACCCTATAACGAGGGCGAGCAGGTCGTTATTGGCGGGAATGAACGTTATGTCTCGGTTTGTCGTAAACATTATAAACAAGCGCAGTCTGAGGGCTCTCTGACGGCGATACAAGAGCGACACAGCCACGATTAACCCTTAGCGCTTACGCGCGCTTAGTCACGCAGGGTAGGCCGCGACATTCGACAATGTTCTCTACCCTGTCAGGTTCTCTCTGACGCAATTCTTACACCGTACTGGCCCCACTCCAACAGAACCATCCTCTATACGCCTCTGAATTACGTATATGCCTGTTCCGATAGAGTAGGACATAAAAAAACGGCCCCAATGTGGGGCCGTTTAGAGTGAAACTAAAACTTATCTGGTCGAATTAAGCGGATTTCTTCGCTTTCTTCTCAGCTTTCGGTGCTGCTACTGTTTCAGCCTTAGCTGCGGCCTGGCCTTCGCTGTACTCACGACCGTAGTAGGTATCCAGCAGGATCTGTTTCAGTTCAGAAATCAGCGGGTAACGCGGGTTAGCACCAGTACACTGGTCATCAAACGCATCTTCAGACAGTTTGTCCACGTGTGCCAGGAAGTCAGCTTCCTGAACGCCAGCTTCACGGATAGACTTAGGAATACTCAGTTCAGCTTTGATTTCTTCAAGCCAGCCCAGCAGTTTCTGGATTTTCGCAGCAGTGCGGTCGCCCGGTGCGCTCAGACCCAGATGATCTGCGATTTCAGCATAACGACGACGAGCTTGTGGGCGGTCATACTGGCTGAATGCAGTCTGTTTAGTCGGGTTGTCGTTGGCGTTATAACGAATAACGTTGCTGATCAGCAGGGCGTTCGCCAGACCGTGAGGAATGTGGAACTGAGAACCCAGCTTGTGCGCCATTGAGTGACATACACCCAGGAAGGCGTTAGCAAACGCGATACCGGCGATGGTTGCTGCACTGTGTACACGTTCACGAGCTACCGGGTTCTTAGAACCTTCATGGTAGGACGCCGGCAGGTTTTCTTTCAGCAGTTTCAGCGCCTGCAGAGCCTGACCGTCAGAGAACTCAGAAGCCAGTACGGAAACGTAAGCTTCCAAAGCGTGAGTTACGGCATCAAGACCACCGAACGCACACAGGGACTTCGGCATATCCATGACCAGGTTAGCATCAACAATCGCCATATCCGGAGTCAGCGCATAGTCTGCCAGCGGGTATTTCTGCCCGGTTGCATCGTCAGTAACAACAGCAAACGGAGTCACTTCAGAACCGGTACCGGAAGTGGTAGTAACGGCAACCATCTTCGCTTTGACGCCCATTTTCGGGAACTTGTAGATACGTTTACGGATGTCCATAAAACGCAGCGCCAGTTCTTCAAAGTGAGTTTCCGGATGCTCGTACATAACCCACATAATTTTCGCGGCGTCCATCGGGGAACCACCACCCAGCGCAATGATCACGTCTGGTTTGAAAGAGTTAGCCAGCTCAGCACCTTTGCGTACAACGGTCAGAGTTGGGTCAGCTTCGACTTCAAAGAACACTTCAGTTTCAACGCCAGCAGCTTTCAGCACGGAAGTGATTTGATCAGCATAACCGTTGTTAAACAGGAAGCGGTCGGTCACGATCAGCGCACGTTTGTGACCATCGGTAATCACTTCATCCAGTGCGATTGGCAGAGAGCCACGACGGAAGTAGATAGATTTCGGAAGTTTGTGCCACAACATGTTTTCAGCTCGCTTAGCAACGGTTTTCTTGTTGATCAGGTGCTTAGGACCAACGTTTTCAGAGATGGAGTTACCACCCCATGAACCACAACCCAGAGTCAGGGAAGGTGCGAGTTTGAAGTTGTACAGGTCACCGATACCACCCTGAGATGCAGGGGTGTTAATCAGGATACGTGCGGTTTTCATCATCTGGCCGAAGTAAGCAACGCGTTCTGGCTGGTTGTCCTGGTCGGTGTACAGGCATGAGGTATGACCGATACCGCCCATCGCAACCAGTTTTTCAGCTTTATTAACGGCGTCTTCAAAGTCTTTCGCACGGTACATCGCCAGCGTCGGAGACAGTTTTTCGTGAGCAAACGGTTCGCTTTCGTCAACAACCTTCACTTCGCCGATCAGAATCTTGGTGGTTTCTGGTACGGAGAAGCCTGCCAGTTCAGCAATTTTGTATGCCGGCTGACCAACGATGGCCGCGTTCAGCGCGCCATTTTTCAGGATAACGTCCTGAACAGCTTTCAGCTCTTTACCCTGCAGCATGTAGCCACCGTGAGTCGCGAAACGCTCACGTACTGCGTCATATACAGAGTCAACAACAACAACAGACTGTTCAGAAGCACAGATTACGCCGTTATCGAAGGTTTTAGACATCAGAACGGAGGCAACAGCACGCTTGATATCTGCGGTTTCATCGATGACAACCGGGGTGTTACCTGCGCCTACGCCGATAGCTGGTTTACCGGAGCTGTATGCAGCTTTCACCATGCCTGGACCACCAGTCGCAAGGATCAGGTTGATGTCCGGGTGGTGCATCAGCGCGTTAGACAGTTCTACGGAAGGTTGATCGATCCAGCCGATCAGATCTTTCGGCGCGCCAGCAGCGATGGCTGCCTGCAGAACGATATCAGCGGCTTTATTGGTCGCATCTTTAGCACGCGGATGCGGAGAGAAGATGATGGCGTTACGCGTCTTCAGGCTGATCAGCGATTTGAAGATGGCAGTAGAAGTTGGGTTAGTGGTTGGAACGATACCGCAGATAATACCAATCGGTTCAGCGATGGTAATGGTACCGAAAGTGTCGTCTTCAGACAGCACACCACAGGTCTTTTCATCTTTATATGCGTTATAGATGTATTCGGAAGCGAAGTGGTTTTTAATCACTTTATCTTCGACGATGCCCATGCCGGATTCGGCAACGGCCATTTTCGCGAGAGGGATTCGAGCGTCTGCGGCAGCCAGAGCGGCGGCACGGAAGATTTTGTCAACCTGTTCTTGAGTGAAACTGGCATATTCACGCTGGGCTTTTTTTACGCGCTCTACAAGTGCGTTAAGTTCAGCGACATTAGTAACAGCCATAATGCTCTCCTGATAATGTTAAACTTTTTTAGTAAATCATCTGCTCGATACGAGAGTATAGACAGATCGACGAAAATTTGTGTAACGTTTTGAAAATCAAACGGTTAATTAACGTCCGTTTTACCTTGATTTACTAAAAGAGCTTATGCGTTAGCGTCAGTTAACTCTAACGCGTTACCTCCAGGTGGCGTAAGCAAGATTACTCACTTCTGAGTAGTAATTGCGTGATCTGGATCAAGATTTCGCAAAGCTGACACCTTTCAGCAGGCCCTTTTAGCGTTTATCGGTAAGTGTTAATGAATTGATGTGATGAATTCCAATGACATTAGCATATTCAATACATATTAATAACACTCACTATTGGTAGCGTATTTACGTAGATAAACGCAGATAGAAGGTGAAGTATGCTGACAAAAAGCGTATCTTCAGCGCGGATTTTATCAATTTTTTTATGACTCATTTTATCCGGCTAACGCTTCGGAGCTAACCGTGATCCAAACGCTATTTGATTTTCCTGTCTATTTTAAATTTTTCATTGGGTTATTTGCGTTGGTCAACCCGGTGGGGATTATCCCTGTCTTTATCAGCATGACCAGCTACCAAACGGCTGCAGCGCGCAACAAAACCAACCTTACGGCAAACCTTTCGGTTGCCATCATCCTGTGGACTTCGCTGTTCCTTGGTGACGGTATTCTGCAACTTTTCGGTATCTCGATAGACTCGTTCAGGATTGCCGGCGGCATCCTGGTGGTGACTATTGCGATGTCGATGATTAGCGGAAAACTTGGCGAAGATAAGCAAAATAAACAGGAAAAATCAGAAACCGCTATTCGCGAAAGCATCGGTGTTGTGCCACTGGCCTTGCCTCTGATGGCGGGGCCGGGGGCGATAAGCTCAACTATCGTTTGGGGCACGCGGTATCATAGTGCGATTAACCTGTTTGGTTTTTTTGTGGCAATTGCGCTGTTTGCCCTGTGCTGTTGGGGGCTGTTCCGTATGGCGCCATGGTTAGTTCGCCTGCTGGGCCAAACGGGCATCAACGTCATTACGCGTATTATGGGATTGCTGTTAATGGCTCTGGGGATTGAGTTCATTGTTACTGGAATCAAGTCTATTTTCCCCGGTTTGCTTGCCTGATATCCCTCTTTTGCATCAACGGAGCCACTATAGGCTCCGTTTCCTTTCATTATCAGTAAAACTTCTCACTAAAGTTGAAAAGTAGCACAACAAAAATAATAAAAACTTATGTTTAGCTCTTTTGTTATTCATTGAATTTATAGATATAACTCTCAACAGTCCGCCTGTGGTGGCTAAGTGTCGCTGTTATTTTAGTAACATCATACTCTGGGGCTTGCTGTAGGATTATCGAAATGTTATTAGTTATTTCAGCGTTTTTTTTAGATGAATGTGCTAATTAATAACCAATTGTTAAATTAATGTGTATTTGAGTGCGGTGTTGATACCGGACAGGGTAGTTAACAATGCTTGATGTTCAACATTATGATTTTTAATAGTTTTTTGTGATAAATCTTCATTCGAAAGACTTTTCTACTGAGATTTATTTTCAATAAAAGAGAATTGGTTAACAAATTTGTAAAATGTATTGGCGGTTAAGAAACGCATTTGATACTTTCCGGCCAGGTATTTTGCAGAAGATTTCACGTTGATGAGAATCATTTTCAATTGATTTCTCTCAACAGAGTAACAGCGTGTTTCCGGCAGGGGAAACACGATCGATAATCGACGCAAGGCGGTCGTACGAATCGCCAGAATAAATAGAGTCGGTGATAGCAAGCAGTAAAACAATAAACCACCTGACGGCAGAAAATCTCCGATGCCGTACAGGGATCCTGACAGGATTAACAGTCTGGTTAAAAAGCCAGCCATAATAATGAGGGAGTACAAACACAATGACTAACATCACTAAAAAAAGTTTAGTAGCTGCGGGGATCCTAACTGCGCTAGTCGCTGGAAATGCTGCCACAGCAGCAGTTGTGCCAGCCGGTGTGCAGCTTGCTGAAAAGCAGACTCTGGTGCGTAATAACGGTTCGGAAGTTCAGTCGCTCGATCCACATAAAATCGAAGGTGTGCCTGAATCCAACATCAACCGTGACCTGTTTGAAGGTTTATTAATCAGTGATGTTGATGGCAAACCATCACCAGGCGTAGCTGAAAAATGGGAAAATAAAGACTTTAAAGTCTGGACATTCCATCTGCGTAAAGATGCAAAGTGGTCTGACGGTACGCCAGTCACCGCGCAAGATTTCGTGTATAGCTGGCAGCGCCTGGCTAACCCAAATACCGCGTCACCGTACGCCAGCTATTTGCAGTACGGCCACATCGTCAATATTGATGATATTATCGCCGGTAAAAAGCCGGTCACCGATCTCGGCGTTAAAGCTCTCGACGATCATACATTTGAAGTCACCCTGAGCGAGCCGGTTCCTTATTTCTACAAACTGCTTGTGCACTCATCCGTTTCACCGGTTCCTAAAGCCGCAGTTGAAAAATACGGTGAGAAGTGGACTCAGCCAGCTAACATCGTCACTAACGGTGCTTATAAACTGAAAGACTGGGTTGTCAACGAGCGCATTGTGCTTGAGCGTAATACTAACTACTGGGACAACGCGAAAACCGTTATAAACCAGGTTACCTATTTGCCAATTGCTTCTGAAGTGACTGACGTGAACCGCTATCGCAGCGGTGAAATCGACATGACCTATAACAACATGCCGATCGAGTTATTCCAGAAACTGAAAAAAGAGATCCCGAACGAAGTTCACGTTGACCCGTACCTGTGCACCTATTATTACGAAATCAACAATCAGAAAGCACCGTTCAACGATGTTCGCGTTCGTACTGCCCTGAAACTGGCGTTGGATCGTGACATTATCGTCAATAAAGTGAAAAACCAGGGCGACCTGCCTGCATATAGCTTTACTCCTCCTTACACCGATGGGGCAAAATTGGTTGAACCAGAGTGGTTCAAATGGTCTCAGGAAAAACGTAATGAAGAAGCGAAAAAACTGCTGGCTGAAGCAGGCTTCACCGCTGAAAAGCCGTTGACCTTTGACCTGCTGTATAACACCTCAGACCTGCATAAGAAGCTGGCCATCGCAGCGGCATCCATCTGGAAGAAAAATCTGGGTGCTAACGTGAAGCTGGAAAATCAGGAGTGGAAAACATTCCTCGATACGCGCCATCAGGGTAACTATGATGTTTCGCGTGCGGGTTGGTGTGCGGATTACAACGAACCAACATCCTTCCTGAACATGGTGCTGTCCGACAGCTCCAACAACACTGTGCACTATAAGAGCCCAGCGTTTGATAAGCTGATTGCCGATACCCTGAAAGTGACTGATGAAGCGCAGCGCAGCGAACTGTATTCAAAAGCGGAACAGCAATTGGATAAAGATTCTGCGATTGTACCGGTTTATTACTATGTTAACGCCCGTCTGGTGAAACCGTGGGTTGGCGGATACTCTGGTAAAGACCCGATGGATAATATCCACGTCAAAGACTTGTATATTATCAAGCATTAATGGCAAGACGTGGGGCATTTTTATTGCCCCACAGTGTCTTTTTTCTTCGAACTATTAATACCGCTTTACCTGAAGGTCGGGGTAGAAGGGGTATAAAGGCACACGCCAGAAGGTACGGGCAATGTTAAAATTCATACTACGTCGCTGTCTGGAAGCGATTCCGACGCTATTTATCCTTATTACGATTTCATTCTTTATGATGCGCCTTGCGCCGGGAAGCCCATTTACCGGGGAACGCGCGTTACCGCCAGAGGTACTGGCAAATATTGAAGCGAAATATCATCTTAACGATCCTATCTCAACGCAGTACTTCAGCTATCTGAAGCAGCTGGCACATGGCGATTTTGGGCCCTCCTTCAAATACAAAGACTACACGGTCAACGATCTCGTTGCCTCGAGCTTTCCGGTTTCAGCGAAGCTGGGTGCGGCAGCCTTTATTCTGGCGGTACTCGTCGGTGTAAGCGCTGGGGTGATAGCCGCGCTGAAGCAAAATACGCGCTGGGACTACACGGTGATGGGAGTAGCAATGACCGGGGTCGTTATCCCCAGCTTTGTAGTCGCTCCGTTGTTGGTCATGATATTTGCCATAACCTTGAAATGGTTGCCTGGCGGGGGCTGGAACGGCGGGGCGCTGAAATTTATGATCCTGCCGATGGTGGCGTTGTCACTGGCCTATATCGCCAGTATCGCCCGTATTACCCGTGGTTCGATGATTGAAGTGCTGCACTCTAACTTTATTCGCACTGCGCGCGCAAAAGGGCTGCCGATGCGGCGGATTATTTTCCGCCATGCGTTAAAGCCGGCGCTGTTGCCCGTCCTGTCCTATATGGGACCGGCATTTGTCGGCATTATCACCGGTTCAATGGTTATTGAGACCATTTACGGCTTGCCGGGCATTGGCCAGCTATTCGTCAATGGTGCCTTAAACCGCGACTATTCGCTGGTTCTGAGTCTGACCATTCTGGTGGGTACGCTGACCATCGTGTTTAACGCGATTGTCGACGTGCTGTATGCCGTTATCGACCCAAAAATTCGTTACTGATACTGGAGCTCGCTATGATGTTAAGTAAGAAAAACAGCGAAGCGCTGGAGAATTTCAGTGAAAAGCTGGAGGTCGAAGGCCGCAGTCTGTGGCAGGATGCGCGTCGACGCTTCATGCATAACCGCGCTGCGGTCGCAAGCCTGGTGGTGTTAGTGATTATTGCGCTGTTCGTGACGCTGGCACCAATGCTGTCGCAGTTTACCTACTTCGATACCGACTGGGGCATGATGTCCAGCGCGCCGGACACGGAATCAGGACACTATTTCGGCACCGATTCGTCGGGTCGCGACTTGTTGGTTCGCGTGGCGATTGGCGGACGTATCTCGCTGATGGTCGGTATTGCCGCAGCGCTGGTGGCGGTAGTCGTCGGTACACTATACGGCTCTTTGTCGGGCTATCTCGGCGGCAAAGTCGACTCGGTAATGATGCGTCTGCTGGAAATCCTCAACTCCTTCCCGTTCATGTTCTTCGTGATCCTGCTGGTTACCTTCTTTGGGCAAAACATCCTGCTGATTTTTGTTGCTATTGGGATGGTCTCCTGGCTGGATATGGCGCGTATCGTGCGTGGACAAACGCTGAGTCTCAAGCGCAAAGAGTTTATTGAAGCGGCGCAAGTGGGAGGGGTATCTACCGTGCGCATCGTTATCCGCCATATCGTGCCGAACGTACTGGGCGTGGTGGTGGTCTACGCTTCATTGCTGGTGCCCAGCATGATCCTGTTTGAATCCTTCCTGAGCTTCCTGGGATTAGGTACACAGGAGCCATTAAGTAGCTGGGGTGCACTGCTGAGTGATGGTGCCAACTCGATGGAAGTCTCGCCATGGCTGCTGCTGTTCCCGGCAGGTTTCCTGGTGGTAACTTTATTCTGTTTTAACTTTATTGGCGATGGCCTGCGTGACGCCCTCGACCCGAAAGACCGTTAAGGAGTGCAGCCATGAGCGTAATTGAAACCTCAACCGCACCGCTCGCGCAACAACAGGCTAACGCACTGCTGAATGTAAAAGATCTGCGCGTGACGTTTGCTACCCCCGATGGCGATGTGACCGCGGTTAACGATTTAAACTTTTCGCTTCGAGCAGGAGAAACGCTGGGTATTGTTGGGGAATCCGGTTCCGGTAAATCGCAAACAGCCTTTGCCCTGATGGGCCTGCTGGCGGCGAATGGCCGTATCGGGGGCTCTGCAACCTTCAACGGGCGTGAAATTCTGAATTTACCGGAACGCGAACTGAACAAACTACGTGCCGAGCAAATTTCGATGATTTTCCAGGATCCGATGACGTCTCTTAATCCGTACATGCGGGTCGGCGAGCAGTTGATGGAAGTTCTGATGCTGCATAAAGGCATGAGCAAAGCGGAAGCTTTTGAAGAATCGGTCAGAATGCTGGATGCGGTGAAGATGCCGGAAGCGCGTAAGCGTATGAAAATGTACCCGCATGAATTCTCAGGCGGGATGCGCCAGCGCGTCATGATCGCCATGGCGCTGCTGTGCAGGCCAAAACTACTGATAGCCGATGAGCCGACTACCGCGCTCGATGTGACGGTACAGGCGCAAATTATGACGCTACTGAATGAACTGAAAAGCGAATTCAACACGGCGATTATCATGATCACCCACGACCTTGGCGTTGTGGCTGGTATTTGCGATAAAGTTCTGGTGATGTACGCCGGACGTACCATGGAATATGGTAGTGCGCGGGATGTGTTTTATAAGCCCGTTCATCCGTATTCGATTGGGTTGCTGAACGCTGTACCTCGTCTGGATGCCGAAGGGGAAGAGATGCTGACTATCCCGGGCAACCCGCCGAACCTTCTGCGTTTGCCAAAAGGTTGTCCATTCCAGCCGCGTTGCCCGCATGCGATGGAAATCTGTAGCAATGCTCCGCCACTGGAGGAGTTTAGTCCGGGCCGCCTGCGCGCCTGCTTTAAACCGGTGGAGGAACTGGTATGACTGCGGTGACCGAACAACGAAAAGTGCTCCTTGAAATTGCCGATCTTAAAGTCCATTTCGACATTAAAGACGGCAAGCAGTGGTTCTGGCAGCCGGCTAAAACCCTGAAAGCAGTTGATGGCGTGACCCTACGGCTGTATGAAGGCGAAACCCTGGGCGTGGTCGGCGAATCAGGTTGTGGTAAATCGACCTTTGCCCGTGCGATTATCGGCCTGGTGAAAGCCACCGATGGAAAGGTTGCCTGGTTGGGTAAAGATTTGCTGGGCATGAAACCCGATGAATGGCGGGAAGTGCGTAGTGATATCCAGATGATTTTCCAGGATCCGCTGGCATCATTAAACCCGCGCATGACCATTGGTGAAATTATTGCCGAACCGCTGCGGACTTATCATCCGAATCTGCCTGGTCAGGAGGTCCGTGACCGTGTGAAGGCGATGATGATGAAAGTTGGCTTGCTACCGAATCTGATTAACCGCTACCCCCATGAGTTTTCCGGTGGTCAGTGTCAGCGTATTGGTATTGCCCGCGCGCTGATCCTTGAGCCTAAATTGATTATTTGCGATGAACCGGTTTCCGCGTTGGACGTATCAATTCA
Source organism: Citrobacter sp. Cu231 (assembly GCF_030332265.1). NCBI lineage: Bacteria > Pseudomonadati > Pseudomonadota > Gammaproteobacteria > Enterobacterales > Enterobacteriaceae > Citrobacter > Citrobacter sp. Cu231. The sequence goes on from NZ_JAOWIE010000044.1 coordinate 12,773, forward strand.
GGCTCAGGTGGTGAACCTGCTGCAACAGTTACAGCGTGAAATGGGATTATCGCTCATCTTCATTGCTCACGACCTGGCGGTGGTTAAACACATCTCCGACCGCGTGCTGGTCATGTATCTTGGACACGCGGTGGAATTAGGGACCTATGATGAGGTGTACCATAACCCGCTGCACCCTTATACCAAAGCCCTGATGTCTGCGGTACCCATTCCCGACCCTGACCAGGAAAGGAACAAGGTTATCCAACTACTGGAAGGCGAATTGCCGTCGCCTATTAATCCTCCTTCCGGCTGCGTGTTTCGTACGCGCTGTCCGATTGCCGGGCCGGAATGTGCAAAAACGCGCCCGGTTCTTGAAGGAAGTTTCCGACACGCTGTTTCCTGCCTGAAAGTAGACCCGCTATAATCCTGAGGGCTGACAAAGGTCAGCCCTTCTTTTTGGTGAGGTATTTGTGCCAGGTCTAGTCTCTTCTGTCCGCCGTGGGCTCTATCGCAAATTATTCGATTTAAACACCCGTTCGGGGCGTCGCTTTGAAGGTATGTGCGCGCTGTTCGCATTGCTTAGCGTTATTGTTATCTTCATTGAGTCCGGAGTAGGGACGCAATACCATTTAACGTATGATGAATGGCATATTTTTATCTGGCTGGAGGTCTTTATTACTCTGGTCTTTACCCTCGAATACTTTCTACGTTTATGCTGCTGGGCCAATCCCGCAAAGTATGTGTTTAGCTTCTGGGGAATAATCGATCTTGCCACCATTTTGCCGCTGTATGTAATGTGGTTGTGGCCTGAAATCAGTCTGAGTTATGTCTTCGCCTGGCGCGCGATGCGCGTTCTACGTGTGCTGCGTATTCTGAAGTTGCTGCGCTTTATGCCTTCCCTGCGAGTGTTCTGGAACGCCATCAAAAGCGCCCGCCATCAGCTCATACTGTTCTATTCCTTTATTGCCATTCTGATGATTGTTTTCGGTGCGTTGATGTACCTGATCGAAGGACCAAAATATGGTTTTACCACGCTAAATGCGTCGGTGTATTGGGCCATTGTCACGGTCACTACTGTTGGCTATGGCGATATCACACCACACACGCCATTGGGGCGCATGGTCGCGTCTTTGCTTATCCTGATTGGTTACTCTGTGATTGCGATACCGACTGGATTGATTACCACACATATGAGCAGCGCGTTTCAGAATCGCCAGAATTTACGTAAATGTCCGCAGTGTCAGCAAGGCCAGCATGAACATAGTGCGCAGTTTTGTAACCGCTGTGGAAGTAAACTGCCGGGTTAAAAATGAAAAAAGCTGCGAGAGCAGCTTTTTTGTTTGATTATTCGCGCCAGAGAATATGGCACAGCTTGTGATCTTTTTCGCGACACAATAAAACGCGCGCAAAAATATCGTTAATCTCGCCGTCTTCAGTATCTGCAAGACCAATCACCACTTCGGCAAAGAAATCAGGGTTCAGATCAAAATCAACGTGATCCTGCCAGTCTTCTGCCGGGTCGAATAACTCCGCACCGCCGCGTTCTTCAAACTGCAAATTGAACAGAATGATGTCGGCTGGATCCAGGTTGTCCGCAGCCAGTTCGAGAAAAATGTCGTAAGCCTGCTCAAGCGTTTCGTCTTCAGTCAGGCGATTGTTCAAATCCATATCCATAATGACTACCTGTTTACTGTCTGATGGGCACGTTTTACAGCAACGGACTAAAGAAGTAAAACAGTCGCTCTGCAATCCGCTGCCAGAGTGGTCGTTTTAACCACAAACGGGCATCAAGCAGGCGAGAACGCGAAATATAATCATCCTGCACTGCGGCGAGATCGCCGCCGAATCCTGCATCGTCAATCACCAGCGTAATTTCAAAATTCAGCCAAAGGCTACGCATATCCAGATTAACGGTACCGACGAGGCTCAGTTCGCCATCGACCAGTACGCTTTTGGTATGCAACAAACCGCCTTCGAACTGATAAATTTTAACGCCTGCCGCCAGCAACTCAGTGAAAAAGGCCCGGCTTGCCCAGCCAACCAGCAGGGAGTCATTCTTACGCGGAAGAATGATACTGACGTCGACCCCGCGCTGCGCCGCCGTACAGATCGCATGCAACAAATCGTCGCTGGGAACGAAGTAGGGCGTGGTCATAATTAAATATTCACGTGCGGAATAAGCTGCAGTTAACAGCGCCTGATGAATCAAATCTTCAGGGAAACCAGGACCCGAGGCGATAGTGTGAATGGTATGACCGCTGGCTTGCTCAAACGGCATGATATTAACGTCCGGCGGCGGGGGCAAAATGCGCTTGCCGGTCTCAATTTCCCAGTCGCAGGAATAGACAATACCCATCGCGGTAGCTACAGGGCCTTCCATTCTCGCCATTAAGTCAACCCATTGCCCGACGCCAGCATCTTGTTTGAAAAAGCGCGGATCGACCATATTCATGCTGCCGGTATATGCAATGTAGTTATCGATCATGATCATTTTGCGATGCTGGCGCAAATCCATACGGCGTAAAAACACACGCATCAGGTTCACTTTCAGCGCTTCAACAACCTCAATACCTGCGTTACGCATCATTGCCGCCCATGGACTGCGGAAGAACGCCACACTGCCCGCGGAGTCCAGCATCAGTCGGCAGTGAATCCCGCGTCTGGCGGCAGCCATTAATGACTCCGCGACCTGATCGGCCATACCACCCGGCTGCCAGATGTAGAACACCATCTCAATGTTGTGGCGCGCCAGTTGAATATCGCGGATTAATGCCTGCATTACGTCATCTGAGCTAGTGAGCAGTTGCAGTTGATTTCCCTTAACGCCAGCGATTCCCTGGCGACGCTCGCACAGCTTAAATAAGGATGAGGCGACGCTGCTGTTTTCTTGCGCAAAAATATGCTTACAGGCTTTAAGATCGTTCAGCCATTTGGCCGTTGACGGCCACATTGCCCGGGCGCGTTCGGCGCGACGTTTACCCAGATGAAGCTCACCGAAGGACAGATAAGCAATGATCCCTACTAATGGCAGAATATAGATGATCAAAAGCCAGGCCATTGCGGAGGGCACTGCGCGTCGTTTCATTAGAATGCGTAATGTTACGCCAGCAATGAGTACCCAGTAACCCAGAATGACCAGCCAACTCACCACGGTGTAGAAGGTTGTCATAAATTTAAAAATCCTTTTGAAAGCGTATTGTTAAGAGTTTACGCATCAGGATTCATCTGGCAAATAAAAACACGGGAAAACCACTGGTCTGCATGCGGTGTGGCGTTATAATGGCCGCTCAGTGACTGAAAGAGTAGTAAACATGAAGCGTAGTAGAACGGAAGTGGGACGCTGGCGGATGCTGCGTCAGGCGAGCCGTCGTAAAGCACGTTGGCTTGAAGGGCAATCGCGTCGTAATATGCGCATCCACACCATCAGAAAGTGCATCCTCAACCATCAACGTAACTCGTTGCTGTTTGCGATCCACAATATCTGATCTAAAAGGGCACCGCTGGCGGTGCCCAAAGTCTCAGCTTTTTGTTCTGTTTTTAAAATACTTTCTTATACGGTTTTACTGAAACCTGTGCATAAACGCCTGTCGCCACATACGGATCGGCTTCTGCCCACGCCTGTGCGGCTTCTAAAGATTCAAATTCAGCAATCACCGTCGAGCCGGTAAAGCCCGCAGCGCCTGGCTCATTACTGTCAACCGCTGGCATAGGACCTGCCGTGAGCAAACGGCCTTCATCATGAAGAAGTTGCAGACGGGCCAGATGAGCTGGGCGTACGGAAAGACGTTTTTCGAGAGAATCTGCGATATCTTGAGCGTAAATAACGTACAGCACGGGTAGAGCTCCTTGAACGGTAAAAGTCATATTTACGTTATTGGAAAGGCCCGGTAACTGCAACGGAAAGATTGCTGATATGTTAAGGCCACACTCCGAAAATGGTTATTTTTCATAAAATCGCGTTTTAAATCTGAGTTACCTTCACGGTCTTATTGAATATGATTGCTATTTGCATTTAAAATCGAGACCTGGTTTTTTTACTGAAACGATTATGACTTCAATGACCCTTGATTTACCTCGTCGCTTTCCCTGGCCAACGTTACTTTCTGTCGGCATTCACGGTGCTGTAGTGGCAGGTTTGCTGTATACCTCGGTACATCAGGTTATTGAACTGCCTGCACCAGCGCAGCCTATTTCCGTTACGATGGTCGCGCCTGCCGATCTTGAACCGCCTCAGGCGGTTCAGCCACCGCCTGAACCCGTCGTCGAGCCAGAGCCGGAACCAGAGCCGATCCCGGAGCAGCCAAAAGAAGCACCGGTAGTGATTGAGAAACCGAAGCCCAAACCTAAGCCGAAGCCAAAACCGGTGAAAAAGGTTGAAGAGCAACCGAAACGCGATGTGAAGCCCGCAGAACCGCGTCCGTCGTCTCCGTTTGAAAATACGGCACCTGCGCGTCCAATGACCAGTGCTGCTCCGGCAACCACTAAGCCAGCGGTAAGCGCGCCTTCCGGGCCGCGCGCCTTAAGTCGTAATCAGCCACAGTATCCTGCGCGTGCCCAGGCGCTGCGTATTGAAGGTCGTGTTAAGGTCAAATTTGACGTGACCCCAGATGGTCGGGTCGAAAATGTGGAAGTTCTGTCCGCGCAGCCTGCAAATATGTTTGAACGTGAAGTGAAAAATGCGATGCGCAGATGGCGCTATGAGGCCGGTAAGCCAGGTTCTGGCCTGGTGGTGAATATCGTTTTCCGCCTGAACGGCACAACGCAGATCGAGTAAGCATCATGCCGGATTTGGTGGTACGCCGCCATCCGGCAATGAGCGAAAGATTGAAATACTACTGGATGGCGCTGCTAATGCGTACTGTCAGGACAAGGTTGGGATCGGACGCGGTTTACCGTCTTTATCAACAGCTACGTAGATAAACAGGGCTTCGGTAGCTTTATAGCGCTGGCCGATAGGTTCAGAAGCAACTTTCTTCACCCAGACTTCAATATTAATGCTGATCGAGGTCGTCCCGCGTTTTACGCAGCGCGCATAGCAACACACTACGTCGCCTACGGCAACCGGGCGCAAAAAGCTCATTCCTTCAACCCGCACTGTTACGACACGACCGTGTGCGATCTCTTTGGCCTGAATAGCGCCGCCTATATCCATTTGTGACATCAGCCAGCCACCAAAAATATCGCCGTTCGCGTTGGTATCGGCAGGCATAGCCAGAGTGCGTAAAACCAGTTCGCCCTGGGGAGTGTTATTCGTTGTTGTCATTGTAGAACCGACTATAGAGAAAGATTACAGGCGCGATGCTACTAGAATTTACGTGCTGAGAACAGAGGGGATACGGCGTGCGCAGCGGATGTGAGCCGGGTTTATAGCAACAAGGAACGCGAGGGGATAAAAATTCGCCAGATCCGTAGATCTGGCGAACATTAATTACGATTTATCTTCCTGCGGAAGGTGGCGGTAAATATAAACTCCGCTCAGCAACGTAAAGAGTAAGGTCAGGGCGGTCAGGCCGAATACCTTGAAGTTGACCCAAATGTTCTGCGGCAGCCAAAACGCGATATAGATGTTTGCCAGACCGCACAGGATGAAGAAAACGGCCCAGGCTAAATTAAGCTTTGACCATACCGGCTGCGGCAGGGAAAGCTCTTTACCTAACATGCGCTGAATGAGCGGCTTTTTCATCACCCACTGGCTAACCAGCAGCGCACCGGCAAATAGCCCGTAAATCACCGTCACTTTCCATTTAATGAATTCATCATTGTGGAAGAAGATAGTCAGGCCACCGAACACGGCTACCAGAATAAAGGTGATTAATGCCATCTTCTCGACCTTACGATAGCGAACCCAGCTGTAAATCAAAACCACAGCCGTCGCGACAATCAGTGCCGAGGTTGCCGCATAGATGTCGTAAAGCTTATAAAAAGCAAAAAAGACAACCAGCGGTAAAAAATCAAGAAACTGCTTCATTCTTCGATTCCGTCATCAAAAGCACCGGGTACAAGCCCGGTATGCGTTCAGGGTTTATTGGCGAATCAGCATATACAGGCGAAACAAATAGATCAGCAACACGGCGGAGATCATGTTGCTCAGCGTATTCGCCAAGACCGCGCCTACATTCGGCGTAAGTACCGCAAAACTTGGCGCAAAAAGCAACAGCAACGTTTTTGCCAGCAGCCAGCCAATCACTGCGGGCGCAACCAGACGCATATTTGACCACGCCAGACGCATACTGTTGCGCATAGCAGCAAAGACACCCATTTTGTCCTGTACCATCATCACCGGCGCGAGTGCCAGCAGGATGGCCAGCAAAATACCGGGTACAACGACCAGCATAATACCGATTTGCACCAGCAGAGTAGTCAGAAAAATCAGAATAAACAACTTAGGCAAAACTGGCGCGCTGGCACCAATGGCACGTAATGCGCTGACCCGATGCCCTGCTGAAATGAGCTGAATCATCAGGATGATACCTCCCGCGAGGATGGCATTACCAATCAGACCGGAAAACGTCGACGCAGCAGAAGCGCGTAGCAAAATTTGCTGTTGCTCCGGGGTCATGTTTTGCACCAGATCGAACAATCCCACACTGCTGGTTAACTGATCGCCTTCACTGAGTTGCGCAATTTGAGCGTCAGTGGGAGAAAAGGCATGCCCTAACACCACTGTGATAAACGCGCACAACAACGATACCAGCAAGATGGTAATGAATTGATTACGGAAAAAGTTTCCCGCGTCACGGTAAACGGATTTCGCCGTGATAGACATGCACTCTCCTTGAGTTTTGCAGGTGTTCATTTGCGGGCAATTGTACCCTGGATAACTCTACAGTGGCAGCATCACGCGATGTATGGAAAAGCATATCTTTGTAAAGCCCTGGTAATTTTCGACTATCCGTTCAGCATCATGCCAGAGCGCTGTGTGTTATTTGCGCATCGCGACCAAAAAACATCGTCTGAAAGGCAAAAATGCGAGGGGTGTTTGCGAAGTGAAAATATATCAAAATTGATCTGAATTAATTTAACCTGGATTTTGAATGCAAGTTCTAACTTAATCTGGATCAATAAATGTTAAATTATCAAAGTCAATGTGATCCAGGTTTGATCACTTATTACTCCAATATGGGTATATTCGTTCCGCTTTTATAACCATAACGATGGAGCGGACATGAAAAAATTAACAGTTGCAGCATTGGCTTTAACAACTCTTCTCTCTGGTAACGCATTTGCGCATGAAGCCGGAGAGTTCTTTATTCGTGCGGGTTCTGCCACCGTCAGACCGACGGAAGGCGCAGGTGGCACGCTGGGTAGTCTGGGTGGCTTCAATGTCAGCAATAACACCCAGTTGGGGCTGACATTTACCTATATGGCAACCGACAATATCGGTGTAGAACTCCTGGCCGCTACGCCGTTTCGCCATAAGATTGGCACTGCCAAAACAGGTGATATTGCGACCGTTCACCACTTACCGCCAACCTTAATGGCACAGTGGTATTTTGGTGATTCCAGCAGCAAACTGCGTCCTTACGTTGGTGTCGGGGTGAACTACACCACTTTCTTCGATGAAGGTTTTAACAATAACGGTAAAGAAATCGGTTTATCGGATCTGAGCCTGAAAGATTCCTGGGGTGCAGCAGGGCAAGTTGGTATGGATTATCTGATCAACCGCGACTGGTTGATTAATATGTCAGTCTGGTACATGGATATCGATACTACTGCGAAGTACAAATCTAATGGTGCTGTTCTGCCGCAAGCCCGTTATAGCGACAGTGTACGCCTCGATCCGTGGGTGTTTATGTTCTCTGCGGGTTATCGTTTTTAAGTTCTTCTGCAAAACTGGTCATCAAATGACCAGTTTTTTTTCCATTTTTTTACACGCGTGTCGTTGTAGCGATCGGTCATAACTTTACTGCTATGGCCCAACAAAATTTGTGTGTCGACATCTTGCTCCCTGAAGATACTCTGGATACCTTTCGCAAATCATTATAAAAAAAAGGGGCTGCGATAAGACGCCCCAATGCTTGCATGTTATTCAACTTTTTATTGTTATTCAGGGAATTTACGGGTAGGTAAACTCCACAAATAACACTAAAAAAATGGGCCACACACAGCCCGAATATGAGTCAAAGCAATTATGATCCAATCAAGAAAGGCGTGTTTCACCAGGCTTAGCACCACTACTGTTCCTGATGCCCATTCTTTATGTCATGAGCAGGAGGGAACATATATGATAAATATCAATAATTCAGCCATGTATGACGGGGCTGCCTGCACTTTCAGATAATGCTAAAAGGCGGTGTAACCCGAACATCAGCATCGGGGAAGATCCGGTGAATCCTCTCAGTCAACTCGCCCAGAATGATATCTTTTGCATCTGGCAGACCATCAAAATTCTTTTTGTCATAAACCCGTTCCACGAACATTGCTTGTCGGGGAATTCAGGATCAAGCGATACCGAAATCGCCCTCAACCCCACCTGTTATTTTAGTTAAAAATATTAGATATCAATCACAAAGATTTAATGACAACCGTCTTCGAAATGACTATAAATCTACCCACTCGCTACGGATATAGCGTATCCAATATGCACTGCTGTGTGATTACGGGTGTCTGTGGATGTCAGCAGGCACCCGGTTTTTCATCATCGACTACACACAGCAGCTACCATGTCTGGCAAATTCTGTATTTGGGCGGTGTTTCTCCCCATTAATTCCCCAGAGCTTCCCCACTTATAAAGATGCAACGCTGTCCTTAATCAAGGGAGACATTTGCAATGAAACGAAAAACTCACAGCCCAAAGCGGAGGTTTATGTTCTCTGCGGGTTATCGTTTCTAAGTTATTGATTCAAAAGCTGAAAGGCTGATCGCTTCCTGGTAAGCTTTTTTATTGTCCGTTTTCACTCCCTGCCTTTCCTCAATTCGATGAGATGCTACTCTTTAAGCAAACTGGCTTTAAGGGGATTGAAGATGAGGTTGACCCGTCACCAGCTGCAACACAGAATTTCCCTTCTGGAAGCATCCATAAACGATGATACGGCAGAGTTTGCCGTGTATGCTGCGCGCGAGTTATTGAAATACATGAACAAGGTTGAAATTCTGGAGAAGAGCCTTGCCGTAACGATCACGCTGCCTTACTGCAGCGCCAGTCCGGTTTGCGAGATTGAGGCGGGCTATGCCGCAGGCGTGAGCGACTGTCGTGAGGCCATTCGTCGTGCAGGGTATCCGATTGAAGGTGATGATTAGTTTGCATTTATGTTAACAAAAATGTTCTTTTATTGTATAAACCTGTAACTTTCGTGCACGAGTGCGCTTACTATTTCAACTCATTAGTCTCTGGATAGTTAACATTTTTATCCAAGTACAACGCTGTTATGCAACAACATAAACGGGTAACCGGTTTGGTGATACTGTTAACTATCGGGGGGACTCGTGAAGATTGTGCAGGATAAGCTCCGAAACAGGCAGGCTCTGCTGGTATCTGGGCTCATTACGTTGGTTTTTACCTCGTTGTTTCTGTTTATCATTTATGAACAGCGTATGGCGGCCGCCAGTGAAGGCGTTAGCCGCCTGCAAGCTCACATGTTGGATATTTTTAACGATAATGAACTGATTGCCGATGCGATTGGCGAGCGTTACTACCACATCAAAACCGGCGAACAGTGTGGTGTTATGGCACAGTTTGTTCCACGAAATAAAGATGAATGGGGAATTAACGCCGACCCAAAGCGGGTTCATTCTGCAACAGGGACGATTATTGCTCAGCAACCCAGCCATAATGCGCTGTGTATGTATGCTGCAGCGGAGTTCATTCGTGGAATGGTTAATGAGCTAAATCCAGGCAGTTTCGATGCGCACCGTTACATTATCGCCAGCAATTCAGATTATTTTTACTGGTTTATGGCTTCCGATTCGCGCAATTTTAGTTTTTCTGACTCCGAAATGGCGATGGATATTACTCATTTTTTCTATCCTCCCGTCGATTTCTATACCCGGTTGTTGCAAAAAAACGTCAAAAATAAAGCCCTAAGTTCAACAAACTTCTATACCGATAAAATTACTGGTGAAAAAGCCTACAGCGTGGTGAGCTATATTTACGATCTTTCTGGTAAAGAGATATCAGATCAAATCGTGGCCTATCTGGTCTATGATCATTCGAAACCCGAGCTGGAGGAAGCGTTGGCAGAGGCGTTTGATAATCAAATTCTTCCCGGATTGAACGTTGAGTTGGTGAATCTGACCAACAAAGAGAGCCTCTGCTTATCCGGCAAATGTGCGGGACAATCCAGCTATTTGGTGCGCAATTTTTCAGAAAAATATGCGCTGCACTATTCGATATCATTAGGCCGTTTCATGGCGCGCGATACGCAAGCCGGTATTGTTATTCTGCTGGCGCCGTTCTTTTTCATCATCATTACTTTCTCGCTAAAATCATGGCTGAATGAAAGCGACCTGAAAGTTTATATTGATACGCTGACCGGCTGTTTTAATCGCCGAATTCTCGACATTATCAAACGCCGGGATTTATCACATTGCTCGGTAGTGTTACTGGATTGCAATAAGTTTAAGGCCGTCAATGATACCTGGGGGCACGCAGCAGGGGATCGTGCGCTGCAAATTATCGCCAACAGAATGTTGTCTAACACCCGTACCAGCCACGATCTTGTGATTCGCACCGGCGGAGATGAATTTATGATCCTGCTGTTTCGCTCTCAGGCCAGTGATGCGGTCGCAATTGCGGAGCGTATAAGTGGACAGGTGACCAGCCATGTATTTGTAGTGGAAGGCAATACTATACCCTTGTCAGTGTCGTGGGGGATTGCAGAGGTGAAGGGTGATCTGGATGCGGCAATCCAGAATGCGGATACGGCCATGTACAAAATGAAGCAGGCCAGGGAGTAAAACCGCCAGAAGCCTCTGGCGGTTTAATTAACTTACTGTAGGGTAGCGGCTTTCATCGCGCTGACAAACGCTTTCAGCTCAGCCAGCATCTGTTCTGGTGCCGCAACATTCTTCTCAATGATTTTCACAATCGCCGAGCCGGAAATCGCGCCAGCAGCGCCAGCTTCAATTGCACCGGCTACCTGTTCAGGCGCAGAAATACCGAAGCCTTGTAAAGAAGGCGGAGCATTATATTCTTTCAGCTTTTCGACTAAATGATGCAGGGGTCGTGCCGCACGGTTTTCTGCACCGGTCACTCCTGCTCGTGAAAGCAGGTAGGTATAACCTCGGCCATAAGAGGCAATCTGACGCAGTAGCTCTTCATCGGCATTCGGTGGACAAATGAAAATGGGTGCGATGCTATGACGTAGTGCCGCCGTTCTGAATGGCGCGGACTCCTCAACGGGAACATCGGCCACTAATACAGAATCTACACCCACTTTTTCACACTGAGCGTAAAACTCGTCAATGCCCTTGCTAAACACCAGGTTGGCATACATCAGCAAGCCAATGGGAATCGTCGGGTGCTTCTGGCGAATCAGGGCCAGCATTTCAAAGCATTGTGACGGCGTAACGCCTGCGGCAAACGCACGCAGTGTAGCCTCCTGAATGGTTGGACCATCAGCCAGCGGATCGGAGAATGGAATGCCGAGCTCAAGTGCGTCGGCACCGGCTTCAATCAGCGTATCTATGATTTTCAGTGACTGTTCAACAGACGGATCGCCCAGGGTGACGAAGGGGACAAAAGCACCTTCCTTGCGGTCCTTCAGCTGTGCAAACAGGTTTTCGTAACGTTCCATCAGATTTCCCCTCGCGCTTTCAGAATATCGTGTACGGTGAAAATGTCTTTGTCGCCGCGACCGGAGAGATTAACCACCAGTAGCTGCTCTTTTTCAGGGGTTTCACGCATCATTTTCAACGCGTGCGCCAGGGCGTGAGAGGACTCTAGTGCCGGAATTATCCCCTCGTGCAGACACAGTGTTTTGAAGGCTTCCAGCGCTTCATCGTCGGTGATCGAAACATAATCGGCACGACCAATGCTGTTCAGATACGCATGCTGTGGCCCGACCGATGGGAAGTCCAGCCCGGCGGAAATAGAGTAAGACTCTTCAATCTGTCCTTCATCGGTCTGCATCATCGGGGACTTCATACCGAAGTAAATCCCAACACGACCATGTTTCAACGGCGCGCCATGTTCCCCAGACTCAATCCCGTGACCGCCAGGCTCTACGCCGATCAGCCCGACGCTGGTTTCATTAATAAAGTCGGCGAACATACCGATAGCGTTAGAACCACCGCCCACGCAGGCGATAACGGCATCCGGCAGGCGCCCCTCTTTTTCAAGGATTTGTGCTTTGGTTTCTTCACCGATCATGCGCTGGAATTCACGCACAATGGTCGGGAAGGGGTGCGGACCTGCCGCCGTCCCGAGCATATAGTGCGCAGTATCGTAGCTGCCAGACCAGTCGCGCAGCGCTTCATTACAGGCATCTTTCAGCGTTGCGGAACCGCTGTGAACCGGGATCACTTCAGCGCCCATCAGACGCATACGGAAAACGTTAGGCGACTGACGTTCAACGTCTTTCGCACCCATATAAATACGGCATTTCAGTCCCAACAGGGCGCTGGCAAGGGCAGACGCCACGCCGTGCTGACCCGCACCGGTTTCGGCGATGATCTCAGTTTTACCCATACGCTTCGCCAGCAACGCCTGACCCAGAACCTGGTTGGTTTTGTGCGCGCCGCCGTGCAGTAAATCTTCACGTTTAAGGTACAACGTGGTGTTGGTGCCTTGAGTAATGTTCTGGCATTTGGTCAGCGCCGTTGGGCGGCCAGCATAGTTTTTTAGCAGGTCTGTAAACTGCGCCTGAAATTCAGGATCCTTTTGTGCGCTAACAAAAGCTTCTTCCAGTTGGCGCAGGGCAGGCATCAGAATCTGTGGCACATACATACCGCCAAATTCACCAAAGTACGGATTGAGTAATGTTGTCATGTCCTTTTCCTTAATATGCGCGCAGCGTCTGAAATACCGAAGCCAAAAGACGTGCATCCTTGATGCCCGGCTGTGACTCTACGCCAGAATTGAAATCGAGACCGGCACAGCCGGCTTTTGCCGCGTCAACGCAGTTATCTGCGCCAAGTCCGCCAGCCAGTAATACGTTATCCAGCGATTGTCCGCCTAAGAGAGACCAGTCGAAGCGTTGTCCGCTGCCGCCCTGACCGTTGTCGAATACGTATTTATCGACATACTGATAATCACGGGCTGGCAACGTCTCGCTGACGCTCAGCGCCTTCCAGATTTGTACCTGTGCGGGTAGCGCATTGCGTAGCGCGTCTACGTAGGCCTGGTCTTCACTACCATGCAGTTGCACTGCAGTGAGTCCCAGAGCAGCCGCTGTATCACGCACGTCGCTAATTTCTGTGTTGCGAAACACCCCGACGTATTGCAGCGGCGCGCCGGTCATGACCTCTCGCGCCTGATCAACGCTGACCGCGCGTGGCGATGTGGGTACAAAAATCAGTCCGCCATAAATCGCGCCGGATTTATACGCCGCGTTGGCATCCTGAGCCCGGGTTAAACCGCAGACTTTATTCTCGCCGAGCAGTACGCGACGCACGGCGGCATGCAGATCATCATGCGACATCAGTGCGGAGCCAATCAGAAAACCGTTAGCGAAGTGGCTGAGTTCGCGCACCTGTCCATAGGTATTGATGCCTGACTCGCTGATGACGGTAACGCCGTGGCCCAGGCGCGGCGCCAACTGGCGGGTACGATTCAGATCAATCGACAAGTCGCGTAAATCACGGTTATTGATGCCGACAACTTTGGCGCCCAGTGCGATAGCGCGCTCCAACTCTTCTTCGTTACTGACTTCGGTCAGTACGCCCATTTTCAGACTGTGGGCGACGGCGGCAAGTTGACGGTATTGCTCATCATCAAGTACCGACAACATCAGCAGACAGGCGTCCGCCTGGTTGAAACGCGCCAGGTAAATCTGGTAAGGATCGATAATAAAGTCCTTACACAGAATAGGTTGTGGCGCGATGCGGCTGACGATAGGCAGGAAATCAAAGCTGCCCTGGAAATATTTCTCATCGGTCAGCACGGAAATCGCGGAAGCATAATGTTTATATACGCCCGCAATCTGTGCCGGATCGAAGTCATCACGGATCACGCCTTTTGATGGCGATGCTTTTTTGCATTCCAGAATAAAGGCGGTGCGCGCACCTTGCAGCGCATCGTAGAAATCACGAGAGCTGGGTTGAACATCATTTTGAAAGCTGGCCAGCGGTTGTTGCTGTTTGCGGGCTTCTACCCAAATCGCCTTGTCTGCGACAATTTTCGCTAAAACGGTTTGCATCATTTACCCTCTTGCTGCCAGTGCAGTGACACGGTCATAGGCCGCACCGCTACGCAGTACATTAATCACGGTTTGCGCATTGGCTTTTAAATCTTCTTCACCGTGCAAGCGCATTAACATGGCGACATTCGCGGCCACAGCAGCTTCATGAGCGGCTTCACCTTTACCTTGTAACAAGCGACTAAGAATGTCACGGTTTTCTTCCGGCGTGCCGCCAGCCAGCTGTTCCTGGTGGTAAGGCGTCAGGCCAAAGTCTTCCGCCGTCAGTTGATAGCTCTTAATTTCGCCATCATGCAGCTCTGCCACAATGGTCGGCGCATGCAATGAAACTTCATCCATTCCACCGCTGTGCACCACGGCTGCTCGCTGATATCCGAGCACGCGTAGCGTTTCGGCAATCGGCAGCACCAGTTCCGGACTGTAAACGCCAATCAGCGCCAGCGGCGGATGCGCCGGGTTAATCAACGGGCCGAGTACGTTAAACAGCGTGCGGGTTTTCAACTGTTGGCGTACCGGCATGGCATGGCGAAAACCGGTGTGGTATTTCGGTGCAAACAGGAAACACACGCCGAGATCGTCAAGCGCCTGGCGGGATTTATCGGCGTTCATATCCAGATTGATGCCAAATGCCGCTAACAGATCCGAAGATCCCGATTTGCTGGAGACACTGCGGTTACCGTGTTTGGCCACTTTCAGCCCGCAAGCCGCTGCAACAAAGGCGCTGGCGGTGGAAATATTGATACTGTTGCTGCCGTCGCCGCCGGTACCGACAATATCGGCAAACAGATAATCAGGTCGTGGGAACGGGGCAGCATTTTCCAGCAGCGCGGTTGCCGCACCGGCAATTTCATGCGGATGCTCGCCACGAATTTTCATGCTCACCAGCGCCGCTGCCAGTTGTTCGGGTTTCAGTTCACCGCGGACCACGGCGGAGAACAGCTGGTGGCTTTCCTGCTGAGACAGCGTCTGCGCCTGATACAGTTTCTCCAGAATAGGTTGCAGCGTATTGGTCTGTTCAAGCTTCTGTTGCGCCCAGGCCAGCGTTTGCTCCAGCAGACGCGCACCCTGGGTGGTCAGAATGGACTCCGGATGGAACTGGAAGCCGCACACGCGATCGGTATCGTGACGCACCGCCATCACCATGCCGTTAAAATGGGCGTTGATGGTCAAACCGGCCGGAACGTTGCTACCAACCAGAGAGTGATAGCGTGCTACCGGTAGCGGATTTGCCAGACCGGCGAACATCGCCTGGCCGTCGTGTTCAATGCTGGACGCTTTACCATGCAGGATTTCCCCGGCCTGTCCCACATATCCACCATAGGCCTCAACAATGGCCTGATGCCCCAGACAAATACCGATGATTGGCAGCTTGCCGCGCAGGCGGGTTAACAGCTCCGGCATGCAGCCCGCTTCGCTTGGCGCACCAGGACCTGGAGAGAGCATCAGCACCGGATTTTTCATAGTCGCTAAGCGGTCAATTAACGTCTGTGCAGGAATATGGTTACGATAAATCACCACGTTGTGACCGTTAGTCCGCAACTGATCTGCCAGGTTATAGGTAAAAGAGTCGATATTATCGAGCAGCAGAATGTCAGCCATCAGAAAGTCTCCTGTGCGTGGTGTGCGGTGGCGATAGCACGCAGAACCGCACGCGCTTTATTACGGGTTTCATCGGCTTCAGACTGCGGAACAGAATCCAGAACAATCCCGGCACCGGCTTGTACGGTGGCAATACCGTCTTCCACGAGGGCGGAACGAATCACAATGCAGGTATCCAGATCGCCATGGGCGGTGAAGTAACCTACGGCGCCGCCATAGCTGCCACGGCGTCGACCTTCTGCCTCGGCGATAAGTTGCATGGCGCGAACTTTCGGCGCGCCGCTTAGCGTGCCCATATTCATACAGGCGCGGTACGCATGCAGCACATCCAGATCGCTACGCAGTTCGCCGACAACGCGAGAAACCAGGTGCATCACGAAGGAGTACCGATCCACTTTGGTCAGATCAGCAACGTAGCGGCTGCCCGGCGTACAGATGCGCGCCAGATCGTTACGCGCCAGGTCAACCAACATCAGATGCTCTGAAAGCTCTTTATGATCGGTACGCATCTCCAGCTCAATACGACTGTCGAGATCGCGGTCAAGCGAACCGTCCGCCCGACGGCAGCGTGGGCGAGTCCCGGCAATGGGATAGATTTCAATCTGGCGGCTGGAGGCATCGTATTTCAACGAGCTTTCTGGTGAAGCACCAAACAGCGTGAACTCGTCGTCCTGCATGAAAAACATATACGGGCTGGGGTTACTTTTCTTCAGTACATAGTAGGCAGCCAGCGGCGAAGGGCAGGGTAGCGAGAAACGGCGGGATGGTACCACCTGGAAAATTTCACCCGCGCGAATGGCCTTTTGCATCCCACGGACCACTGCACCAAACTCTTCATCACTCTGATTGCATTCGCAGCGCATCTGCGGGACTTCAGTGACGGGCAGCGGCGGCGCAGGTTCGGTAAGCTGTTGGCTCAGTTGCGCCAGACGGGCATTAAGACGCTGTCTTTCTGCATCGTTGGGGGTAAAAACGCTGGCCTGAATGCGGGTGCTTTTTTTCTGGTGGTCGATGACCATCAGCGTTTCTGCCAGATAGAAGCAGTAGTCAGGGCAACGGTTGCCCGCTTCAAGCTGAGGTAAATCTTCGAAACCGGCAACCAGATCATAGGAAAACAGACCGCCGAAGAACATCGCTTCACGTTCTTGCGCAGGAACATTAACCAGCCCTTGCAATAAACGGAACGCATCAAATACAGAAAGGGAACATAAACGGGCGTCTTCATCCAGCAGTGGGCTGACGGCAGGGAATCGCAGATGACGTCCATTCGGCTGTTGTTCGTTGTCAACGCCAGCTGGCAGGGCCGCATCCAGCAGGGGCAGCAGCGATGCGCCGTTTGCGGATAATGCCTGAATAGTGACAGTGTCACCGATGGCAGTAATACGCAATGCGCTGTCGACCAGCAGCAGACTCTTCAGATCGTCTTTGCTGTCGATATCTGCAGATTCCAACAACAGCGTTGCCGGACGTGCGCCGCAAACCTGATGAAACAGTGCTGTTGGATTCTCACGGTAGGCGGCATCGCAGGCAAGCAATTCGAGCGTCGGTTTTTGTGTTTGCATCGTTATTCTCATTAATTTTGTTCAAAAAAAAGCCCGCTCATTTGGCGGGCCGGGTATCTGGTTGCATATTGCAGACGTAAGACACTGCCCGAAATCAGGAAGTGCGCCACCAACCGTGCAGGATAAATGTTGCTTTCATCTCAGATACCTTCTTCATGTGAACTTGCGTACTAGTTAACTAGTTCGATGGAGTAAAGTCAACACCTGATTTCAGTATATTTGTCGAAACCGTTATGATGGGCGTGTTACGACATTTATTGAAATGGGAGCCGCCTTGAGCGACACGAATTACGCAGTGATTTATGACCTGCACAGCCATACTACAGCTTCTGATGGGCGGTTAACGCCAGAAGCCTTAGTACACCGTGCGGTAGAGATGCGAGTCGGTACACTGGCGATCACCGATCATGACACCACAGCGGGCATTGCGGCGGCAAGAGAAGAAATTTCACGTTCAGGTTTAGCGTTAAATTTGATTTCTGGCGTTGAGATATCAACGGTCTGGGAAAACCATGAGATCCATATAGTGGGTCTGAACATTGATATCGCTCATCCGATGATGCGCGATTTTCTGGCGCAACAGACGGAACGTCGCCAGCAGCGCGCGCGCCTGATTGCTGAGCGGCTCGGCAAAGCGAACATTCCCGGTGCATGGGAAGGGGCGCTGCGACTGGCTGATGGCGGGGCGGTTACACGGGGGCATTTTGCGCGTTACCTGGTGGAATGTGGCAAAGCCGCAACCATGGCGGATGTCTTTAAAAAATATCTTGCCCGTGGGAAAACCGGTTACGTTCCGCCACAGTGGTGTACAATAGAACAAGCTATTGATGTCATTCATCATTCTGGCGGTAAGGCAGTTCTGGCTCATCCAGGTCGGTACGATCTTAGCGCTAAGTGGCTGAAAAGACTGGTTGCGCATTTTGCTGAACACCGCGGCGACGCGATGGAGGTGGCACAGTGCCAGCAGTCTCCCAATGAACGAACCCATCTGGCAACGCTTGCGCGTCAGCATCAACTGTGGGCATCGCAAGGGTCGGATTTTCATCTACCCTGCCCGTGGATTGAACTGGGGCGTAAACTCTGGTTGCCCGCAGGCGTAGAAGGCGTCTGGGAACTTTGGGAGCAGCCCGAGACCACAGAGAGGAAAGTATGAGCCAGTTTTTTTATATTCATCCTGATAACCCGCAGCAGCGACTGATCAATCAGGCCGTTGATATCGTGCGGAAAGGTGGGGTGATCGTCTATCCAACTGATTCCGGCTACGCGTTGGGTTGTAAAATTGAAGATAAAGGTGCAATGGAGCGCATTTGCCGTATCCGCCACCTGCCAGACGGGCACAACTTTACGCTGATGTGCCGTGACCTGTCTGAATTGTCGACCTATTCCTTTGTCGACAACGTGGCCTTTCGTTTGATCAAAAACAACACGCCGGGCAACTACACCTTCATTCTGAAAGGGACGAAAGAGGTTCCGCGCCGTTTGTTGCAGGAAAAGCGTAAAACTATTGGCCTGCGTGTGCCCTCGAACCCGATAGCACTGGCGCTGCTTGAAGCGCTGGGCGAGCCGATGCTCTCCACGTCACTGATGCTGCCGGGCAGTGAATTTACCGAGTCAGATCCGGAAGAAATAAAAGACCGTCTGGAGAAACAGGTGGATTTGATTATCCACGGTGGTTATCTTGGCCAGCAGCCGACCACGGTCATCGATTTAACCGACGATTCTCCGGTGGTGCTGCGGGAAGGCGTCGGCGATGTTAAACCTTTCTTATAAGGGCGCGAACCGCTATACTACGCGGCCTTAAAATGGCGCTGACTGGCGCCGTTGATTCTCCTGTTCGACGCCTGTGAAGGCGACATCTAAAGGAAGCTCTATGAGCGAAAAGTTACAAAAAGTGCTGGCGCGCGCTGGCCACGGTTCTCGCCGTGAAATTGAATCTATTATTGCCGCGGGTCGCGTGAGCGTTGATGGCAAAATTGCCACGCTTGGCGATCGCGTTGAAGTCACGCCGGGTCTGAAAATCCGTATCGACGGTCATCTGATTTCGGTTAAAGAGCCTGCGGAGCAAATCTGCCGCGTTCTGGCCTACTACAAGCCAGAAGGTGAACTGTGTACCCGTAACGATCCGGAAGGTCGTCCGACCGTATTTGATCGTCTGCCAAAACTGCGCGACGCGCGCTGGATTGCAGTGGGGCGCCTGGACGTGAATACCTGTGGTTTACTGTTGTTCACCACCGACGGTGAGCTCGCGAACCGTTTGATGCACCCAAGCCGCGAAGTTGAACGTGAATATGCGGTGCGTGTGTTTGGCCAGGTTGATGACGCGAAACTGCGCGATCTGAGTCGTGGCGTGCAGCTGGAAGATGGTCCGGCTGCGTTTAAAACGATCAAGTTCAGCGGCGGTGAAGGGATCAACCAGTGGTATAACGTCACGCTGACCGAAGGGCGTAACCGTGAAGTCCGTCGCCTGTGGGAAGCCGTAGGTGTGCAGGTAAGCCGTTTGATCCGTGTCCGTTACGGTGATATCCCGCTGCCGAAAGGCCTGCCGCGTGGTGGCTGGACAGAGCTTGATCTTGCTCAGACCAACTATCTGCGTGAACTGGTGGAGCTGAAACCAGAAACGACCTCCAAAGTGGCCGTCGAGAAAGATCGTCGCCGCATGAAGGCAAACCAGATCCGTCGTGCGGTAAAGCGTCACTCTCAGGTCGGCAGCAGCCGTCGTCCGGGCGGTCGCAGCAACAACGGTTAATTTTGCTGTCGTAGAGATCAAAAGGGCCCAGTGGGCCCTTTTTTAGTAATCGATCCCTGGCTGGGCTTTCACGCCCGCTTCAAACGCATGCTTGACCGGGCGCAGCTCGCTGACCGTGTCAGCTAACTCCAGAATATCGCGATGACATCCTCGCCCAGTGATAATGACCGTTTGATGGGCTGGGCGCGCGTTCAGGGCATTGATGACCTCTTCAAGCGGCAGGTAGTCGTAAGCCACCATGTAGGTCAGTTCGTCCAGTATCACCATATCCAGCTCTGCATCGGCCAGCATCCGCTTACCGTGTTCCCACACGGCCATACAGGCAGCGGTGTCGGACTCGCGGTTCTGCGTTTCCCAGGTAAATCCTGTTGCCATGACCTGAAACTCTACGCCGTGAGGTTCGAGTAAGTTACGTTCCCCGTTTGGCCATGTGCCCTTAATAAATTGCACCACGCCGACTTTTTTACCGTGACCTACTGCGCGGGTGGCGGTACCGAACGCGGCGGTGGTTTTTCCCTTACCATTACCGGTGAACACGATGATAATCCCGCGCTCATCTTTCGCTGCGGCAACACGGGCATCAACCCGGTCTTTTACGCGCTGCTGGCGCTGTTGATAGCGTTCTTCACTCATTGGGCTATTCCTGGTTTACGGCCCGGCTGGGCATCGAAAGTCATACCGGTTTTACGGCGGCTGTCATCGCCCATCAGCCACAGATAGAGCGGCATGATATCGGCGGGCGTTTTCAATTTTTGCGGATCTTCGGTCGGGAATGCGCTGGCTCGCATGTCGGTACGTGTACCGCCAGGATTGATACAGTTTACGCGCAGGTGGCGGTTCTGATATTCATCTGCCAGAACCTGCATCATTCCTTCGGTAGCAAATTTGGAGACGGCATATGCCCCCCAGTTGGCGCGCCCCTGGCGACCGACGCTGGAGGAGGTGAAGACCAGCGAGCCGGCATCAGATTTGAGCAACAACGGCAGCAATGCCTGTGTCAGCATAAAGGTCGCATTGACGTTTACTTGCATCACGTCCTGCCAGACCTGCGGGTTTTGTTCGCTCATCGGGCAAATATCGCCGAGCAATCCAGCATTATGCAGTACACCATCCAGACGCGGGAAATGCGCGGCAATGCGTTGTGCGAGCTGGTGGCATTCAGTGGATGTGCAGTTGAGCAGATCCAGCGTAAACCAGTGTGGTTGCGTACCGTTTTCATCGGCGATGGTGCGGGCAACCCGGCGCAGTTTCTCTTCGTTGCGTCCAAGCAGAATAACGGTCGCGCCGTAACGCGCATAGGTCTGAGCGGCCTCACGCCCGATGCCGTCGCTGGCTCCGGTGACCAGAATAATGCGGTCCTGTAGAAGGTCTTGTTTAGGTTGATAATGCACGGCTACTCCTCGGCGACGTCTGGCCATCTCGTTCGCGATAACTTTTGGGCTTTATGCCTTAAACCCTGTTCTTTTTCAATCAGCCAAAGGCAATAACACCGCAAAATGAACGCGTTGTCATGCTTTTTGCTGGTTCCTCACTGGATGGAGAAGCAAGACGGGTTAACAAGGCTGTTGTACACTGAGCAAAAGTAGCGTTGTTTAACCAAGGTGGGTCTTGTGGAATTGTTGTCTGAATATGGGCTGTTTTTGGCAAAAATTGTCACTGTCGTAGTGGCTATCGCGGTGGTGGTGATGCTGATTGTAAATGCGACACAACGCAAACGTCAGCGTGGAGAATTACGGGTTATTAATCTCAGCGATCAATATAAAGAGATGAAGGAAGACCTGTCGCTGGCCCTGTTAGATGGGCATCAGCAAAAACTTTGGCACAAGGCGCAGAAAAAGAAACATAAGTTGGAGGCGAAAGCGGCTAAGGCTAAAGCGAAACAGGGAGACAGCACGTTATCTGATAAGCCTCGGGTATGGGTTCTCGATTTTAAAGGCAGTATGGATGCCCATGAGGTCAGCGCATTACGCGAAGAGGTTACAGCGGTGCTGGCGGTCGTTAAACCTCAGGACCAGGTGGTGGTTCGTCTTGAAAGTCCGGGCGGCGTGGTACATGGCTATGGTCTGGCCGCCTCGCAGTTACAACGCTTGCGCGATAAGCAGATCCCGCTAACCGTCACGGTAGATAAAGTCGCTGCCAGCGGCGGATATATGATGGCCTGCGTGGCGGATAAAATTGTCTCGGCGCCGTTTGCTATCGTCGGCTCTATTGGCGTCGTCGCGCAGATCCCGAACTTTAACCGTTTCCTGAAAGGGAAAGATATTGATATCGAGCTGCATACCGCCGGACAGTATAAACGTACGCTGACTTTACTCGGTGAAAACACGGAAGAAGGGCGGCAGAAATTCCGCGAAGATCTGAACGAAACGCATCATCTGTTTAAAGATTTTGTGCAGCGCATGCGTCCGACTCTGGACATTGAGCAGGTTGCCACAGGGGAACATTGGTTTGGTCAACAAGCACTGGCAAATGGGTTAGTGGATGAGATCAATACCAGCGATGAGGTGATCCTCGGGTTGATGGAAGGCCGCGAGGTATTAAACGTACGTTACCTGCAGCGTAAAAAACTGATGGATCGTTTCACCGGTAGTGCGGCGGAGAGCGCTGACCGTTTGCTGATGCGCTGGTGGCAGCGGGGACAGAAACCTCTGATGTAAATCTTCATTGCCGGGTGGCGATGCAAACGCGTCTTACCCGACCTACAGATATGCACTAACGTAGGCAGGATTAAGCTCAGTCGCCATCCGGCAAATGATTTCTCGCGTTAATCGATCAAGTGATACTTTTCAGAAAGTACGTGCGCCAGGTGTTTAAACATATTAAACACAGCCGTACTTTTGGGCGTCGGTAGCCCTTGCTCGTCTAAAAAGTAATCTCCGCTGAAAACCAGTACACCATTTCGCTGTGTAACTCCGGTGGCGACAATCCCCGCCAGCGTGTCCTCATGCTCACGAATGATTTTGTTGGCTTCAATCAGCAGTGTTTCGCGATCGATGGGTTGAGTGTCTTTATGCATGATTTACTCCTTAAACAAGGACATTAGTCTACGCTGAGCCCAGCTTATGGGCAAATATTCCCTGACATAAATGAAGGTTTTACGGCGGTGTTACAACTGGCGATATTTGTTTTTGCATGCTAATAAAGTTGCGTAACGCATTTTATCAGGTACAGTGTGACGCTTTCGTCAATCTGGCAACAGATTTGCTTGACATTCGACCAATACTTCGTCGTGCTATAGCGTTTGTGAGCAAAAAAGCCTGTTAACTCAGTTATATGAGAGTTACATTGCAAGCGCGAATCAGTTTAAGGGGTTGATATCCGCCGACGCAGAGACCATATCGATGTCTCGTCGCCAGTGGAAGGTGAATCAACGTGCGACGCATTCTGGAAGAATCAAATTAGGTAAAGGTGAATATGGGTAAAGCTCTTGTCATCGTTGAGTCCCCGGCAAAAGCCAAAACGATCAACAAGTATCTGGGTAATGACTACGTGGTGAAATCCAGCGTCGGTCATATCCGTGATTTGCCGACCAGTGGCTCAGCAACTAAAAAGAGCGCCGACTCAACCTCCACCAAAACGGCTAAAAAGCCCAAAAAGGATGAACGTGGCGCTCTCGTCAACCGTATGGGTGTTGACCCGTGGCACAACTGGGATGCGCGCTATGAAGTGCTGCCCGGTAAAGAGAAAGTGGTTTCTGAACTGAAGCAACTGGCTGAAAAAGCCGACCACATCTATCTCGCAACCGACCTTGACCGCGAAGGGGAAGCCATTGCGTGGCACCTGCGGGAAGTGATCGGTGGCGATGACACCCGCTACAGCCGCGTGGTGTTTAACGAAATTACCAAAAACGCTATTCGTCAGGCATTTGAAAAACCTGGCGAACTGAACATCGACCGTGTAAATGCGCAACAGGCGCGCCGCTTTATGGACCGTGTTGTGGGCTATATGGTGTCGCCGCTGCTGTGGAAAAAAATTGCGCGTGGTCTGTCAGCTGGTCGCGTACAGTCAGTTGCTGTGCGTCTGGTGGTTGAGCGTGAACGCGAAATCAAAGCATTTGTTCCAGAAGAGTTCTGGGAGATTGATGCCAACACAACCACGCCAGGCGGTGACGCGTTACCGCTCGAGGTGACGCATCAGAATGATAAACCGTTCCGTCCGGTCAACCGGGAACAAACGCTTGCCGCCGTTAGTCTGTTGGAAAAAGCGCGCTACAGCGTTCTGGAACGTGAAGATAAGCCGACCAGCAGCAAGCCGGGCGCGCCGTTTATCACCTCTACGCTACAGCAGGCTGCCAGCACGCGTCTGGGTTTCGGTGTGAAGAAAACCATGATGATGGCGCAACGCTTGTATGAAGCGGGCTATATCACTTACATGCGTACTGACTCAACTAACCTGAGCCAGGACGCGGTGAACATGGTCCGCGATTACATCAGCGATAATTTTGGCAAAAAATATTTGCCGGATAGCGCGAACCAGTACGCCAGCAAAGAGAACTCGCAAGAAGCGCATGAAGCTATTCGTCCTTCCGATGTCGCCGTACAGGCGGAATCGCTGAAAGACATGGAAGCCGATGCGCAAAAACTGTATCAACTGATTTGGCGCCAGTTTGTTGCCTGTCAGATGACGCCAGCTAAATACGACTCAACCACGTTGACCGTAGACGCGGGTGATTTCCGTCTGAAGGCGCGCGGTCGTATTCTGCGCTTCGATGGCTGGACAAAGGTAATGCCAGCGCTGCGTAAGGGCGATGAAGACCGCATTTTACCGGCGGTAGAAAAAGGCGATACGCTGACGCTTATCGAACTGACGCCAGCACAGCACTTTACTAAACCGCCTGCACGTTTCAGTGAAGCCTCGCTGGTTAAAGAGCTTGAAAAGCGTGGCATTGGTCGTCCATCAACGTATGCGTCGATCATTTCTACGATTCAGGATCGCGGTTATGTTCGCGTGGAAAACCGTCGTTTCTACGCAGAAAAAATGGGTGAAATCGTCACCGATCGTCTGGAAGAAAACTTCCGTGAACTGATGAACTACGATTTTACCGCGCAGATGGAAGACAGCCTCGATCAGGTCGCGAATCACGAAGCCGAATGGAAGGGCGTGCTCGACAACTTCTTCACTGATTTTACTCAGCAACTGGATAAAGCCGAGAAAGATCCTGAAGAGGGCGGTATGCGTCCGAACCAGATGGTGCTGACCAGCATTGATTGTCCGACCTGCGGACGCAAGATGGGGATTCGTACCGCCAGTACCGGCGTTTTCCTTGGTTGTTCCGGTTACGCGCTTTCCCCGAAAGAGCGTTGCAAAACTACCATTAATCTGGTGCCGGAAAACGAAGTACTGAACGTGCTGGAAGGCGACGATGCGGAAACGAATGCTCTGCGCGCCAAACGTCGCTGCCAGAAATGCGGCACGGCGATGGACAGCTACCTTATCGATCCTAAGCGCAAGCTGCATGTATGTGGTAATAACCCTACCTGCGATGGCTATGAGATTGAAGAGGGCGAATTCCGCATCAAGGGTTATGACGGTCCTATCGTTGAGTGTGAGAAATGTGGCTCTGAGATGCACCTGAAAATGGGGCGTTTTGGCAAGTACATGGCGTGTACCAACGACGAGTGCAAAAATACCCGTAAGATCCTGCGCAACGGTGAAGTCGCTCCGCCGAAAGAAGATCCGGTTCCGTTGCCGGAACTGCCGTGTGAAAAATCTGACGCGTATTTCGTGTTACGTGATGGTGCTGCAGGTATCTTCCTCGCGGCAAATACGTTCCCGAAATCACGTGAGACCCGTGCGCCGCTGGTGGAAGAGTTGTACCGTTTCCGCGATCGTCTACCGGAAAAACTGCGCTATTTGGCAGATGCACCGCAGACAGATCCGGACGGCAACAAGTCCATGGTTCGCTTCAGCCGTAAAACCAAGCAGCAGTACGTCGCCGCTGAGAAAGACGGTAAGGCGACCGGCTGGTCCGCGTTCTTCGTTGACGGTAAATGGGTAGAAGGGAAGAAATAACAGTATTTTGGCTGAATTTCTCCTTAAAGGGTCGCATAAGCGGCCCTTTTTGTTTAGGCCCTATTATTTTTTATCATGCCTATACAGATCACATAGAAATGATATAGTGGTTATAGTTAACAGACTTTTTATTATTAAATCGTATTAGCAGCGCTTAGCAGCTTGCTTTGAAACGATGATTTGATGGCGCAAATCGGGATGGCTTAATATGAAATTACAGCAGCTTCGCTACATTGTTGAGGTGGTGAATCACAACCTTAATGTCTCCTCAACGGCGGAAGGGCTTTATACCTCCCAGCCCGGTATCAGTAAGCAAGTTCGTATGCTGGAAGATGAACTGGGTATCCAGATTTTTGCTCGTAGCGGTAAGCACCTGACGCAGGTTACGCCAGCGGGGCAAGAAGTCATTCGTATTGCGCGAGAAGTTCTGTCGAAGGTGGATGCCATTAAGTCCGTTGCGGGCGAACATACCTGGCCGGACAAAGGCTCGTTATATATCGCCACCACGCACACCCAGGCGCGTTACGCTTTACCGAACGTGATTAAAGGTTTTATCGAGCGCTATCCTCGCGTCTCATTACATATGCATCAGGGATCGCCGACGCAAATCGCCGAAGCCGTCTCGAAAGGAAATGCAGATTTTGCTATTGCGACGGAAGCTCTGCATCTGTACGACGATCTGGTGATGCTACCTTGCTACCACTGGAATCGTTCGATCGTTGTCACACCTGAGCATCCGTTGGCGGGCAAATCCTCGGTATCCATTGAGGAACTGGCGCAGTATCCGCTGGTGACTTACACGTTTGGGTTTACAGGACGCTCGGAGCTGGATACCGCGTTTAACCGTGCGGGTCTGGAGCCGCGTATTGTCTTTACCGCGACTGATGCCGATGTTATTAAGACCTATGTCCGCCTGGGGCTCGGCGTCGGTGTGATTGCCAGTATGGCAGTAGATCCCGTCTCAGACCCAGACCTTGTGCGCGTGGATGCGCACGATATCTTTAGTCATAGCACCACTAAAATTGGTTTTCGTCGCAGCACATTTTTACGCAGTTATATGTATGATTTTATTCAACGTTTCGCGCCGCATCTGACCCGCGATGTGGTGGATACGGCGGTGGCGCTGCGTTCCAACGATGATATTGAAGCCATGTTTAAAGATATTAAATTGCCTGAGAAATAATAACTGCTGTTACCCCGTCGGTATCCTTAAGCATAAAGCGATACCGACGGGACACTCTGAATTTATTCATTATTTCCGCTCCCTATATTAACCATAATTTATTTATGGAAAATATTTCCTAAAGTAGTTTCAAATTACTCAGCGTGCCAAAAATACCTGTCAAATATTTATAACCGATCAAACAATTGATTTATTTATCAGGTCGAGTACGAAAATTAACTGGCTTTTTTTTACCTTTTTTATTAGGATTCCTCTTATCTAATGATTAATTGTACCGATTGTTTGGTGCCTAAATGATAAGTGATTTCGATAGTATGAGGTTAGCGATGCCTTCAGGAAACCAGCCGGCACGCCGGGATCCCGCGATGAAACGTAAAGCCTGGTTCGCTGTGTTTCTTGGCTCTACCGTGTTTTGGATTATTGTCGCGCTCGTGGCGTGGAACGTGTGGGGGTAGGTCATGTCCGCAGCGGAACAGCATTCTATCGTGACGCCATCTCCTGATGACCATGAGCAGGAGAGCCATCGCGGCGCAGAGAATAAACCGAATATTCCTGCGTCCTGGGAACTCACTCCTGAACAACGGGCGTTTATCGACCTGTTTACGGAAGATGATGAACAGGAACAATAATTGATATCTGTTTTATAACTATTATTATTTTGTCGTTTGTATATCTAATAATTTATTCCTAGAACATGCGTGAGCCACGCTAATCAGCGTATTATCGATTGGCCATTACCTGCTACACAATCACTGTATTAACTTTCATCGTTTAAACTCTTCTTCTCGCCATTTACTTCACTTGCCACTTTAGATTGTTTCCGCTTTTTATCAATTTGAGTTGTTATCAAAACGTTACATTTTGTTTGTGTTATCTTTAATACTAACCCTGAGGAAAATCAGGGGATCCAACCCTGTCATTTAAGGAGGAGCTATGTCGTCGACCCTACGAGAAGCCAGTAAGGACACATTGCAGGTTAAAGATAAAACCTACCGCTACTACAGTCTGCCGCTGGCCGCGAAATCACTGGGTGATATCACCCGTCTCCCCAAATCGCTAAAAGTTTTGCTGGAAAACCTGCTGCGCTGGCAGGACGAAAATTCAGTTACTGAAGACGATATTCATGCGCTTGCGCATTGGCTGAAAACTGCCCATGCGGATCGCGAAATTGCCTATCGACCTGCTCGCGTTCTGATGCAGGATTTTACCGGCGTGCCGGCAGTGGTCGATCTGGCCGCCATGCGCGAAGCGGTGAAACGTCTGGGCGGGGATACGGCAAAAGTGAATCCGCTTTCGCCAGTGGACCTTGTTATTGACCACTCGGTAACGGTGGATCGTTTTGGTGATGACGACGCTTTCGAAGAAAACGTTCGTCTGGAAATGGAACGAAACCATGAGCGTTATGTGTTCCTGAAATGGGGACAACAGGCATTTAGTCGCTTCAGCGTTGTGCCACCGGGGACGGGGATTTGCCACCAGGTTAACCTTGAATACCTCGGTAAAGCCGTCTGGAGCGAATTACAGGACGGTGAATGGGTGGCTTACCCCGATACGCTGGTCGGTACTGACTCCCATACGACAATGATTAATGGTCTCGGTGTGCTGGGCTGGGGGGTGGGAGGCATTGAAGCGGAAGCGGCAATGCTGGGTCAACCTGTCTCAATGCTTATCCCGGATGTTGTGGGCTTCAAGCTGGTGGGCAAACTGCGGGAAGGCATCACCGCGACCGACCTGGTTCTGACCGTCACCCAGATGCTGCGTAAGCACGGCGTGGTCGGAAAATTTGTTGAGTTTTACGGTGATGGTCTGGACACCTTACCGCTGGCCGATCGAGCGACCATTGCGAACATGTCACCCGAATACGGTGCAACCTGCGGCTTCTTCCCGATCGATGACATCACCCTTGAATATATGCGTCTGAGTGGACGCAGTGAGGAGCAGGTTGATCTGGTTAGTGCCTATGCTAAAGCGCAGGGCATGTGGCGAAACCCTGGCGATGAACCCGTATTTACCAGCTCGCTGGAACTGGATATGGGCAGCGTAGAAGCAAGCCTTGCCGGACCGAAGCGTCCGCAGGATCGTGTTGCGCTGGCGGATGTACCGAAAGCATTTTCGGCGAGTAATGAACTTGAGGTAAATAGCTCGCTGAAAGACCGTCAGCCGGTGGAGTACACCATGAGCGGTCAGCAGTATAAACTGCCTGATGGCGCAGTGGTGATAGCGGCAATCACCTCCTGTACGAACACCTCTAACCCCAGTGTATTGATGGCGGCGGGGCTACTGGCGAAAAAAGCAGTGACGCTTGGTCTGAAACGTCAGCCGTGGGTGAAAGCCTCGCTGGCACCAGGATCAAAGGTGGTTTCTGACTATCTGGCACAGGCCGGATTTACACCGTACCTTGATGAGCTGGGATTTAACCTTGTGGGTTATGGTTGCACCACCTGCATTGGTAACTCAGGGCCGTTACCCGACCCTATTGAGACAGCCATCAAAAAAGGCGATCTTACCGTTGGGGCGGTGCTTTCCGGCAACCGTAACTTTGAAGGCCGTATTCATCCGCTCGTGAAGACCAACTGGTTGGCGTCTCCGCCACTGGTGGTGGCCTACGCCCTGGCGGGGAATATGAACATCAATCTGACGAAAGATCCGCTGGGTCATGACCGAAAAGGTGACCCCGTGTATCTGAAAGATATCTGGCCGACTGCCCAGGAAATCGCCCGTGCCGTTGAGCAGGTCTCTACCGCCATGTTCCATAAAGAATATGCTGAAGTTTTTGAGGGCACACCGGAATGGAAAGCTATTGATGTTGATAGAGCTGATACCTATGGCTGGCAGTCCGATTCAACTTACATTCGCTTGTCGCCGTTCTTTGATGGTATGCAGGCTACGCCGGATCCGGTTCAGGACATCCATGGCGCACGTATTCTGGCTATGCTCGGCGATTCCGTCACCACCGACCATATTTCACCAGCCGGTAGTATTAAGCCGGACAGCCCGGCGGGTCGCTATCTGCAAAGCCACGGCGTTGAGCGTAAAGATTTTAACTCCTACGGTTCACGACGTGGGAACCATGAAGTGATGATGCGCGGTACGTTTGCTAATATTCGCATTCGCAATGAGATGGTACCCGGTGTAGAAGGCGGCATGACGCGTCATTTACCTGGAACAGAGGTGGTGGCTATCTATGATGCGGCGATGCAATATCAGCAGGAGAACATTCCGCTGGCGGTCATTGCCGGTAAAGAGTACGGCTCCGGCTCCAGTCGCGACTGGGCGGCGAAAGGCCCGCGCTTGCTGGGGGTCCGCGTGGTTATCGCTGAGTCTTTTGAGCGAATTCACCGTTCTAACCTGATTGGCATGGGGATATTGCCGCTGGAATTTCCGCAGGGCGTCACGCGTAAGACGCTGGGATTAACCGGTGAGGAAGCGATTGATATCACGGAGCTACAAAATATTAAACCAGGCGCGGCAGTTCCAGTGAATATAGTACGCGCAGATGGGCGCAAAGAGGTGATTCAGTGCCGCTGTCGTATTGATACCGCGACGGAGCTAACGTATTACCAGAACGATGGTATTTTGCACTATGTGATTCGTAACATGTTAAATTAAAAGATAAAAAGCCTGCGAGAGCAGGCTTTTTTACAGGCGGTGACAACGCTTACTTGCCCAGCAAATGTCCCATCTTGGCGGCTTTAGTGTCCAGATAATGTTCATTGTTTGGGTTACGGCCTACAATCAGCGGTACGCGTTCAACGATATTGATTCCCGCTTCGGTCAGAATCTCCACTTTCTTCGGGTTATTGGTCAGTAAACGTACTTCGTCCACACCCAGCAGTTTGAACATATCTGCACACAGCGTGAAATCGCGCTCGTCTGCTGCAAATCCCAACTGATGATTTGCTTCAACGGTATCATAACCTTGGTCCTGCAACGCGTAAGCGCGAATTTTGTTGAGCAGGCCAATGTTGCGCCCTTCCTGACGGTGATAAAGCAGAATACCACGCCCTTCTTCAGCAATGTGGGTGAGTGCTGCTTCAAGCTGGAAACCACAATCGCAACGCAGACTAAACAACGCATCGCCGGTCAGGCATTCGGAGTGGACGCGAGCCAGGACAGGCGTTTGGCCTGTAATATCGCCAAAAACCAGGGCGACATGATCGTGTCCGGTTGCCAGTTCTTCAAATCCCACCATCAGGAAATCACCCCAGGGGGTTGGCAGTTTGGCTTCTGCCACACGTTTAAGCTGCATGTAATTCTCCAGATTATGCTGGCACTCGTCGTGCCGTCGCCTGTCGGCTTCTGTTCTGTATTGCACTATTTTGCCATAAGGCAGCGACGTTCACCTAATCGTGGCAACGGATTCATTTTTGGAATGGCACAAAATTGTCAATTTTCCCAGCATACGTATTTTTCAGTTATGATTGTGAGACTTATCGACAAAAGGAGAGGCAATGCTTTCAATTGCAAAGCGTACGGCAGTTGGCGCCGGACTGCTACTGATCATGCCGGTTACCGTATGGGTATCAGGCTGGAACTGGCAGCCGGGACACAATGTCTGGTGGTTAAAAACCCTGTACTGGATAACAGAAACGGTGACGCAGCCGTGGGGAATTATCACTCACGTTGCGCTCTGTGTATGGTTTCTCTGGTGCCTGCGTTTTCGTCTTAAAGCCGCGATAATGCTGTTTGCTATCCTGGCGGCGGCAATTTTAGTGGGGCAGGGCGTGAAGTCCTGGGTAAAAGACAGAGTGCAAGAGCCAAGACCCTTTGTTGTGTGGCTGGAAAAAACGCACCATATTCCGGTTGATGAGTTCTACACTTTAAATCGTAAAGATCGCGGGCACTTAGTTAAAGAACAATTGGCTGAACAACAGGATATTCCAACGTTTTTACGCAAGCACTGGCAGAAAGAAACGGGCTTTGCCTTTCCGTCCGGACATACGATGTTTGCCGCCAGTTGGGCTTTACTGGCCGTAGGACTGTTATGGCCGCGCAGACGTACGCTGACGATTGTGTTTTTGCTTATCTGGGCGACGGGTGTTATGGGTAGCCGTTTGCTGTTGGGCATGCACTGGCCGCGTGATTTGGTCGTTGCAACGCTGATTTCGTGGCTGCTGGTGACGCTGGCAACATGGCTCGCGCAGCGAGTATGCGGACCATTAACGCCGCCTGTGCAGGAGGCAAAAGAAATCGCGCAACGTGAGCAAGAAAGCTAGCTATGATTGATTTTTCAAATTTTGCCCTTAAATCAGAATGCGGAAAGCGCTTTTCCATTTCGCACTCGTTGTGAAAATGGTAATTTAAAGGGCTCAACGCGGTAAGTTGTACACGATTTATTCGCTTAAACCACATAACGGGAAGTAATGTGAAATATTTACTCATTTTCTTACTGGTGTTGGCGATTTTTGTTATTTCGGTGACATTAGGTGCGCAAAACGATCAACAGGTTACGTTTAATTACCTGTTGGCTCAGGGTGAGTATCGTATCTCTACGCTGCTTGCTGTATTGTTTGCCGCAGGTTTTGCCATTGGTTGGTTAATTTGCGGCCTGTTCTGGCTGAAGGTTCGTGTATCTCTTGCACGCGCCGAACGTAAAATCAAACGACTGGAAAACCAGCTTGCGCCTGCGACCGACGTTGCGGTATCTGCCGATTCGTCGGTTGTGAAGGAATAATTATTTATGTTGGAGTTGTTGTTTCTGCTTTTACCTGTAGCCGCTGCCTATGGGTGGTATATGGGTCGCAGAAGTGCGCAACAAACCCGGCAGGATGAAGCTAACCGTCTCTCCCGCGACTATGTCGCTGGGGTTAACTTCCTTCTGAGCAACCAACAAGATAAAGCGGTGGATTTGTTCCTCGATATGCTAAAAGAGGATACAGGCACCGTTGAGGCTCATCTCACCCTCGGAAACCTGTTCCGCTCTCGCGGTGAAGTCGATCGTGCAATCCGCATCCATCAAACGCTGATGGAAAGTGCCTCACTGACCTACGAGCAGCGTTTGCTGGCCGTACAGCAGTTGGGGCGCGACTACATGGCCGCGGGTCTGTACGACCGAGCTGAAGACATGTTCAATCAGCTTACCGATGAAACAGACTTTCGCGTTGGCGCATTGCAGCAACTACTGCAAATTTATCAGGCAACCAGCGAATGGCAAAAAGCCATTGATGTGGCGGAACGTCTGGTGAAGCTTGGTAAAGATAAGCAGCGCATTGAGATAGCGCATTTTTACTGCGAACTGGCCTTACAGCAAATGGGTAACGACGATATGGATCGTGCCATGACGTTGTTGAAAAAAGGGGCCGCGGCAGACAAAAACAGTGCACGGGTATCCATCATGATGGGCCGCGTGTATATGGTGAAAGGCGATTACGCCAAGGCGGTTGAAAGCCTGCAGCGGGTGATTTCCCAGGATAAAGAGCTGGTCAGCGAAACGCTGGAAATGCTACAAAGCTGCTACCAGCATCTGGGGAAAAACGATGAGTGGGCAGAGTTCTTACGTCGGGCCGTTGAGGAGAATACTGGCGCCGCTGCTGAGCTAATGTTGGCCGATATCCTTGAAGCACGTGAAGGGACTGATACCGCACAGGTTTACATCACGCGTCAGCTTCAACGCCATCCTACAATGCGCGTGTTCCACAAGCTGATGGATTATCATCTCAACGAAGCAGAAGAAGGGCGTGCCAAAGAGAGCCTGATGGTTTTGCGTGATATGGTTGGGGAGCAGGTGCGCAGCAAACCACGCTACCGCTGTCAGAAATGCGGATTTACTGCATATACGCTGTACTGGCACTGCCCGTCTTGCCGTTCATGGTCAACCATTAAGCCTATTCGCGGACTTGATGGGCTGTAGTTTTTAAAAAAACCTCACTTTAGTTACAACATACTAATTGAGGTATGATCGATCCATCCTCAACCTCCGCTGCCTATTCGCCTGGCAGAAATGTAATCGCGCCTGTTAATTTTCTATTACCGCAGGTAGAATGCACGCCGTTTACCCATTTTGCGCCACTGCCGGCGCCCATCTTCAAGAAGGTCTGGTCATGACGTTTACTGCTTCATCTTCTTCTCGTGCTGTTACTGATTCTCCTGTCGTTGTCGCTCTCGATTATGCTAATCGTGATAAAGCATTAGCTTTTGTCGACAGAATTGATCCTCGTGATTGCCGTTTGAAAGTGGGCAAAGAGATGTTCACGCTTTTTGGACCTCAGCTGGTCCGCGATCTTCAGCAGCGTGGTTTTGACGTCTTTCTTGATTTGAAATTCCATGATATTCCCAATACCACCGCCCATGCGGTTGCAGCTGCGGCCGATCTTGGTGTGTGGATGGTTAACGTTCATGCCTCTGGTGGGGCGCGTATGATGACTGCAGCCCGTGAAGCTTTAGCGCCGTTTGGTAAGGATGCGCCGCTGCTAATTGCGGTGACGGTTCTGACCAGTATGGAAGCCAGCGATCTTGCCGACCTTGGCGTGACGTTGTCACCTGCCGAGCATGCTGAAAGACTGGCTCGTCTCACTCAAAACTGTGGCCTGGATGGGGTCGTATGCTCAGCGCAAGAAGCGGTGCGATTCAAGCAGGCCTTTGGTCAGGCATTTAAGCTGGTGACGCCGGGAATTCGTCCTGAAGGTAGCGAGGCGGGCGATCAGCGCCGTATTATGACGCCAGAACAGGCGCAGTTAGCCGGTGTGGATTACATGGTGATTGGTCGTCCGGTCACGCAGTCGGTCGACCCAGCTCAGACGCTGAAGACGATCAATGCCTCCCTGAAACGAGGTGTATAAATGAATGATTCAAACTCTC
Source organism: Citrobacter sp. Cu231 (assembly GCF_030332265.1). Lineage (NCBI taxonomy): Bacteria > Pseudomonadati > Pseudomonadota > Gammaproteobacteria > Enterobacterales > Enterobacteriaceae > Citrobacter > Citrobacter sp. Cu231. The sequence goes on from NZ_JAOWIE010000044.1 coordinate 47,951, forward strand.
GCCTGGTCTACTCAACCGATTCCGGGCGTATTGATGAACCGAAAACGGCGCCTGAGCGTCCAAAAGGCGATGGCATTGTGCGTATCCAACGTCAGACCAGTGGGCGCAAAGGCAAGGGGGTGTGTTTGATCACCGGTGTTGATCAAGATGATGCCGAACTGGCCAAATTAGCGGCGGAACTGAAGAAAAAGTGTGGTTGCGGCGGAGCAGTAAAGGATGGCGTGATTGAGATACAGGGTGATAAACGCGACCTGATTAAATCGCTGCTGGAAGCCAAAGGAATGAAAGTTAAGCTGGCAGGCGGTTAATAAAAAAAGCCACGGTATTGATCCGTGGCTTTTTAAGAATAACGATTTTAATCGTAATGACCTGAAAAAAGTAAACGTATTATTATACCGAGCCAGTCAACCGTAGATTATTTACCCACCTGGTGGCCAATAATACCACCTACTGCAGCACCACCCAGCGTACCAAGCGTGCTACCGTCAGTCAGGACTGCACCACCTATTGCACCTGCACCAGCACCGATTGCGGTGTTACGATCGCGTTTGGACCAGTTAGAGCAGGCGCTCAGCGACATTGCCAGAGTAATCGCCAGAATGGCAGCGGTCATTTTTTTGCTCGTTACTAACATAATACTTTCTCCTGAATTATTGATTCACGGAATCCTGTGTTCTTTAAGAATAGCGCTAAATTAAGACTATCGAAGATATTTCCGTGAAACCGTTTAGCGAAGGCATACAAACACTATCCTGAAGTTGGATGTTCGTTCCTGTTATATCGCTAACATTAATTTTACGACTTTATCCTGTTAACGACAGGTAAAAAGTCTTAATTGGACTGTCAGATAACTCTCAGAGAGCAGATGATTTGCCTGTCAACAAACCATCTGCTGAAGATATTATGAGTGGGTATCAATGATATTGACGGTTAACCCTGAATGCTCGAGCTGCATTTGTACGCTGGCACTAAGTCCAGAGTCCGTCACTACGCGACTGAATCGCTCTAACGGACCCAGCGTGTAAGGGTGAATGGCTTCGAATTTTGAGCTGTCGGTAAGTACAATAACTTCTGCTCCTTTTTCCAGCACCGCGTTAACCACGTCAGAACGCATCATGTCGCGTCCGGTAAAACCGGTATCAGCTTGCCAGCCATCGATGCCGATAAAGGCCTTGCTGAAGTGTACCTGCTGGATAAACTGGCGTGTTAAGGGACCGACCATACTCTCGCTTTTTTTCTGATAAATGCCACCGAGAAGAATCACTTCGCAAGGCGTTTCTTTGAGCAAATGAGCAATGTAGCTGCTCACAGTAATGATGGTGACATCTTTTTGCTCTGCCAACGTTCTGGCCAGAAGGGCATTGCTGCTGCCGTTCTCAATAAATACGGATTCACCAGGGCTGACCAGCGATGCGGCGAATTCAGCCAGTTCACGCTTCAGGGTGAAATTGGTCATCATGCGCGTTTCAACGTCATCGCTGTTCAGTGAAACAGCAAAACCATGCGCTCGGCGTAAATAACTCTGTTTTTCCAGCGTGTTCAGATCCTGTCGAATCGTCACTTCTGAAACTCCGGTGATTTTTGCCAGATCGGCGACGCTCATCTGACCTTTATCTGTCACCATCTGCAAAATAGATTGTTGTCGGGAATTCATAGTATTAATTTTATTGCGATATCGTATAGGAATTTAAACGGAAACTGCATTACCTGCAGTTCGCTGATAGCAGCGACATCAAAAGAACAATGTCATCAGATCTCCCACGGAGCCTTATGCTTTTTCGCCAAAGATTCGGCATCTTCTTTGATCGTGTTTAACAGCTCAGTCTTAAGAATTTCAAGATTGTGGATGGCTGAGTGGTAATCACCTGCAACGAGGATATCCAGCACGGTATCAATACGTTCGGCCAGACGCTGAGCGTCGATATCAGACATGGTTGTCATCCTAATGGCAATAGAGTTTGAATTTCATGATGCAGAATTTCATGGCAAAAGAGAAGGGAAAAATAGTATTAAGCAGAACGATTGAAGAATATTATATATTCTGTGATTACATGCAGATAGGTTCCTCATCTCATATCCACTTATGATTATTCACTACGTGTAACCTCTCTGCATTAGCGCATTTTTTTATTCAGATGTCGTCGATACCAACGCTCAAATGCGGCGGCCGGCATTGGTTTGGCGAATAAAAAACCCTGACGCTCATTGACGCCATTTTTGGTCAGAAACGCATCCTCTTTCGCGCTTTCCACACCTTCAGCAATCACCTGTAGGTTGAGCGCCTGTGCGACCGCAACAATGGCCCGTACCAGCGATTGTGAAATCGATTGTTTGTGTACATCTCTGACAAAGGTTTGATCCAGTTTTATTGCATCAAGCGGGAAGCGAGCCAGTTGGGACAGCGACGAATAACCGGTACCAAAATCATCTAAATGGATTTGCGCACCTAACTGGCTAAACTGCTGAATCACGGACAGCGCCAGTTGCTCATTTTCAATCAAACTGCTTTCTGTTAACTCAACATCGATAGGGCAATACTCAAAATCAAGTTCGTGAAGTACTTGCTTAAGCGCGGTAAAAAGCGTCTGGTCGGCGAGCTGTCTGGCAGAAACGTTTACCGCCACACGTAGGTTTATGCCCTTGGCGCGCCATTTCGCGACCTGGCGCACAACATCGAGAATAACCCAACGACCCAGCGGGACGATAAGCCCCGATTCTTCGGCATAGGAGATAAATTCCAGCGGTGGAATGAGGCCGCGTTCCGGAGATTGCCAGCGAACCAGAGCCTCAAGGCTACGTACTTCGCCGCGCCAGGTTATCTTTGGCTGATAGTGGATAACCAGTTGATCGTTTTCCAGTGCCTTACGCAGATTGGTATCCAGCCACAGATATTCAAATACCCGCTGATTCATTTCCGGGGAGAAGACACAAAACTGCCCGCGACCGCCTTCTTTCGCAGTGTACATGGCAGTATCCGCGTTACGAATAACGCTCTCGCAGTCCTGACCATGCTGTGGTGCGAGGGAAATACCAATAGAGCATCCGGTATAGATTTCAATCAGGCCGATGCGAAAGGGTTGACGCAGGCGTGTCAGAATACGCGACGCGGTGGCTTCCAGTGAACCCTGGGATGTTTCGGTGGCAAGGACAATGAACTCATCACCGCCAAATCGTGCCAGTAACTGGTTTTCGCCAAGGCAACTGAGGATTGCCAGCGATACGCTTTGCAATAGCTGATCGCCAAACATATGCCCGTAGGCATCGTTTACCTTTTTGAAGTTATCCAGATCGAGGTACACAATCCCGACCTGCATTTCGCCCGCGTTCTCAATCGCATTGCTGATCAGATCATGAATAGCGTTGCGATTGGGTAATCCAGTGATCGAGTCAGTATTCGCCAACAACCGCAAACGCTCCTGGGCGCGGCGTTCTTCAGTGATATCGGTCCCGGAACAGATCAGAAATATTTCGTTCTTTCCGCTACCGTTATGCACAAATTTATTACGAAATAAAAACAGACGCTGTCCTTTACAGGTCTTCACCCAGCGTTCAACTTCATACGAGTTACCTTCGCGAAAAAAGACCTCGATATTGCGTCGTGACGCGGCCGCTTCACGTCGACTCATAAATAATGTGAATACACTTTGGCCAATGACTTCACGTTCTTTGAGTCCGGTATACTCTTCGCAGAGTCGATTAAACCGCTGAATGTTGCCCATGCGATCAAGAATGACAATGACTGAATTGGCTTCAGAAACCACCTGTTCGGCAAAAGAGAGGCCGTGAGCCAGATCACGGGCGACGGAAGGGGTGTCATCCCAGGCGGATGCGCTACCGGCCCATTCACGCTTATTGATTTTTCGGCCGACCAGATGCACGGGAATGTTGTCATCTTCAATTGGTAACGTCATTAATAAACTTGATGTAATTACCGTCATCTCGCGAATGCGATCGGCTTGTTCCGGGGATAATTCGATGGTCTGATCGGCCTCTGACGTTTCTTCGACAGAGAAATGCAGGATGTTGCAATCCTCTGACAAACGCCAGTAAGGGTTATTAGTGCCCACATAGCTATACAACGTAATCAGCTCCCGGACGTCTTTCATGATGTGTACTATCCCGTTTAAAGCGCATAGAGCCTCAAAAGTATGGGTAGCCATGATTCATTCAGGGTGATTATGGCTGAACGTATTGTTTTTTTTATATATTTATGTGTAATCCAGAATCCGTAAAAAGCAAAGCCAACGGAACTGAAAATAGTAAAAAAATTAAAATTAGCCGAATGAAAGAAGTGTAGTGCGTGGTGGAAATTTGGGCGAAAAAAGAAAACGACCTTTCACACAATGAGAAAGGTCGATGGTTTGATGTGTGTTATACCGCTGGGCGCGCAATAACGCTGCGGGTTTCCATCCGTACTTCAGCGATAGTTACGTCAATCACATCCGTGACTTTGTAAACAACTTCACCTTTAATTTGCACGGTGCCGCTTTCCTGGCTGCATACCAGTTCGTCACGAACGGCGTGCAGGAACGGGGCTGGAATAAATGCAACAGCGCCATTATCAACTAAGCGCACGCGCATGCCACCGCGGCTGACGTCAATGATCTCAGCCGCAAAGTGGGTGTCGGTACCGGCTTTGTCACTCAGGAAACGGGCGTATAACCAGTCTCCCACATCACGCTCAGCCATTCGGTTCAGGCGACGACGTTCCGCCATTTGCACGGTGGTATCATCCTGAGGGCGGGCGATGGATTCGCCTTTGATGACGGCCTTGAGCAGACGGTGGTTGATCATGTCGCCATACTTACGAATCGGAGAGGTCCAGGTGGCGTAAGCCTCCAGACCCAGTCCAAAGTGCGGACCTGGCTCGATACTTATTTCAGCGTAAGACTGGAAGCGGCGAATGCGGCTGTCGAGGAAACCGGAAGGCTGTGCATCAAGTTCGCGACGCAGTTTGCAGAAACCTTCCAGCGTCAGAACTTCCTCAGCATCCACGTGCATACCATGGGTTTTCAGCAGCGCAGCCAGCGCGTCGGCATTCGCAGGATCGAATCCCATATGGACGTTATAAATCCCGAAGCCCAACTTGTCGCGAAGTACTCGGGCGGCGCAAATGTTTGCCGCAATCATGGACTCTTCCACAATACGGTTAGCGATGCGGCGCGGCTCAGCGACGATGTCCAGCACTTCGCCTTTTTCACCCAGAACGAAACGATAATCCGGGCGATCTTTAAATACCAGCGCATGGTTATGACGCCATTCACCGCGGCTGAGGCAAATACGATGCAGCAGGCGAATTTGCTCAGCAATCGCCTCATTTTCAGGCTGCCAGTTACCCGCGCCCTCCAGCCAGTCGGAGACGTTGTCGTAGACCAGCTTCGCTTTCGATTCAATCATTGCGGCGAAGAAGATGATGTTGTCTTCAATCGCGCCATCTTCGGCGATGGTCATACGACAGGCCAGAACCGGACGCACTTCATTTGCACGCAGAGAACACAAATCGTCAGACAGTTCACGCGGCAGCATTGGGATATTGAACCCCGGCAGATAGTTAGTAAACGCGCGAACTTTTGCCGTTTTGTCCAGCTTGCTGTCTTCAGCAATCCATGCTGTAGGGTCAGCAATGGCGACGGTTAACTGCAGTTTGCCGTCGGCCAGTTCTTCAGCATATAGCGCATCATCCATATCTTCGGTGCTGGCGCTGTCGATGGTAACAAAGTTGAGGGCGGTTAAGTCCTGGCGTACCAAACCCTCATCCAGCATCTCAGTTGCCACACCGTCAGGTGCTTCTTTTTCAAGATTATGACGTGCCAGCGTCACCCACCACGGAACAAAGTGGTCATCAGCAAACGTGATAAATTGGGTTAGCTCGGCATGGAAGGTGCGATCGCCTTTCAGCGGGTGGCGGCGCATTTCAGCGACGGCCCAGTCACCTTCTTTAAATTCATGCTCAACACCGCGGGCGGCACGGCAAGGGATAGCATCTTTCAGTAACGGATGATCCGGCACGATGGCGAGACGGTCATTTTTGCCCTGAACTTTACCCACGAAGCGCGTCAGGAAGGGTTCAATCAGTTCTTCCGGCTCGGCAGATTCACGATCTTTTTCGGTATGGATAACGGCAACAATGCGGTCGCCATGCATCACTTTTTTCATCTGCGGCGGCGGAATGAAATAGCTTTTTTGTGCATCGACTTCGAGGAAGCCAAAGCCTTTTTCCGTGGCTTTTACCACCCCTTCAGCACGTGGCGTCTGGGAATGCAGTTGCTGTTTAAGCTGCGCTAGCAGCGGGTTGTCCTGAAGCATAATTGTCTATTTTCGTGGCTAAAAGAGCGGCTGACAGTTTTACGCGATTCTATCAGTTGCGGCAAGCGCTCTTTCAGTAAGTGGATCGGTTAACAAGTCTCGCCCAGCGCGATTTTCAAGCGATTCAACCATCCGCACAATCCGCTCCAGGTGAGCAGGTTAATAGCCTGCTCCGAAGAGAGCCCCTGATCGAACAAAGGCGTTAACAATGCGGCGCTAAAGCGGTCGGGCGCTCGTGTCAACCATTGTACCGCTTGCAGGGTGGCGCGCTCAACCGGATGTCGTTGTTCCCAACGCTGTAATTCACGTTCATCCAGGCGAAGCAGGGCGATAACGTCGACTAATTCATTTGCTGTATGCGCCTGCTCGTTAAAGCAGGCCACGCTGCCGTTAATTCGTGACGTCATTAGCGCCGCCAGTGAAAATGCCTGTACTGATACAGCGCTGCGCCGGGCACTGGAAATCAACGTCGTGAGTAAATCCAAAATGACCGGTGCATGTATCAGTAATGGCACCAAGGCTTGCAGCTCATCCGGATACGCTCTGGCAGTGTTCTCATCATGGGGGAGGTATTTTTCGATCGGGAATGGTGCAGCATGCCAGGTTGTGTTTGTGGCGCTGAAGGATGAAGCCTGAGCGAACTGCTGTATATCCAGCCCTGGTATTCGCCGTAGCGGATGACCAGACCAGGCCTGAAACAGGGCCACGGTTCGGGCCTGAAAACCGACGAAGCCGATGATTTGATTCATCAGAATATTATCGCTGGTGGTCAGTCCGACCGCCTCCAGATGCTGACGGTCGCGTTCGTCTATCACGGCAGGAGAGCTGGCAAGTTGGCGAGCATATTGGGTGATTTGCGCCAGTCGATGGTTACTTTCCCGCGAGGAGTCCGGACCAGGAAGCGGTGTTAAACGCGCAGCATAGTGATTACATAATCGCTGGACGCCATACACCTGAGCGACGGTCAGGGCTGTACTCATCCGTTCATAGGCGCTGAACGTATGCATCTGATTCAGGTTTTCATGAGCCGGGAAGAGCGTCAGGGCAAGTTTACGGGCAGGGGTTAACCAGGATTCAAAGGGCGAAAGAGCGTCATCAGGTAATGCCAGATCCAGTAAAAAGCTGTCGTCGACATGAGCGGCTTCCGGCACCAGCGGCAGAACTTTTTGCGGATACGTGCTGGATTGCGTCTCATGATACCAGTGGCTTTTACCTTCAATTCGGCGTTGTTCCATGGGCGTTCCTTGGTCTAAAAGTGGCGACCCGGACTCGTCGTCATACTACTACGCCGGATCGTTTGCGCTGCAATATCCTGACGTAAGCGGATGAGGGGATAAAAGATTGTTACGTGATAATAAATATCAGAAAGGCATATGTGGTGGCTGACAGAGGAGAGTCATGGGCGGCACAAAACCGCCCATCGAGATCTTAGGCTTATTTAAGTTCCAGCTCGTTCATTGCGGCGATACTGAAGCCACCGTCAACGTGAACTACTTCACCAGAGATACCGGCAGCGAGATCGGAGCACAGAAATGCTGCGGGGTTGCCCACATCTTCAATGGTAACGGTGCGGCGAATCGGCGTAACCGCTTCACAGTGCGCCAGCATTTTACGAAAATCTTTAATGCCAGAAGCGGCGAGTGTACGGATTGGACCTGCGGAAATGGCGTTCACTCGCACGCCTTCAGGCCCCATCGCGTTGGCCATATAACGCACGTTCGCTTCCAGAGAGGCTTTCGCCAGACCCATCACGTTGTAGTTGGGGATGGCACGCTCTGCGCCCAGATAGGATAGGGTCAGCAGCGCAGAACCCGGATTCAGCATGGAACGGCAGGCTTTTGCCATCGCCACAAAGCTGTAAGCGCTGATGTCATGAGCAATTTTAAAACCCTCTCGGGTGACTGCATTCACATAGTCGCCATCCAGTTGGTCAGCAGGCGCGAAGCCAATGGAATGAACGAAACCGTCGAATTTAGGCCAGGCTTTGCTCAGCTCAGCAAACATTGCGTCAATACTGGCGTCTTCCGCCACATCACACTGCAGTGTGATACTGGAACCCAGTTGAGCTGCAAATTCTTCCACGCGGCCTTTCAGTTTGTCGTTCTGCCAGGTGAAAGCGAGTTCTGCGCCTTCGCGATGCATTGCCTGGGCGATTCCCCAGGCAATGGACAATTTGCTGGCAAGACCTGTTATCAGAATGCGCTTACCGGAAAGAAAACCCATAGTTTAATCCTTATGGCGATTGTTTATCTTTTATTAATCAATAAGTCATCATTGGAATTGCGTGAACGTCCTGCATTGGTCTGAAGTTATCTCCACCCCTGCCTCTTATTGAATGGTAATCAGTCCTGAGTGACCTTCCGCTCTCCAATACAGGCGTGGAGTATACCACTCTGGCCGGGGTCTGCCTCATCCAACCCACGATCCAGCGGAGTAGTTGAGAAAGAATAAAATGCATCGATACACAGGTATTAAAAGACAATCTGTCTTCACTAGCTTATGATTTAGCTTATGGCAATACTGGAACATTCTTAAAATACATAAACGTATAATATTCAGTAAGTTATTATATATTGCTTTTATCGATCAATATTGATTCATTGATCGATATTATTGATTGATTGTGATTAAAAGTGCATTATCAGGAAGTTATGATCAATTGGAGTGGTCTTATGCACTATCATTTCATCGCGGAACCGATGAGAGACACCACTGATACGTTACTGGGTGTAGAGATGAGCGCCCGGTTTGTTTCAGATACGGTTCTGCCGTTATATCCAGAGCTCATCATTTCAGCGTGGAATAGCGAACAAAAGCGTAATTTCATGCTCGAGCAAATTCGATTAATTGCTGAAAAGCGTGATTGGTTTGAGAACCACAACCTTTTCTGTACCCTAAACCTCATTGAAGAAATGGCGCTGCTGGCGATTGGCGACCCGATCATCAAATCAGCACTACGTGCAATGCCTTTTATTGCACTCGAACTTTCAGAACGTTTCCTGACGAATACCCTGTGCCTGAATGATCTGCTGATTAATTCGCTTTGCGATGGCCCAAACGCCTTATGGCTGGGCGATCTTGGATCCGGCAGCGTTGGAGCCAGTCCACTGGTTTGCAGCCAGTTTGACGTTGTGAAACTGGATCGTGGGTTTTTCCTGGAACAGGTTGAAAAACCGATGTTCCCGGTGTTGATTAAAAACATCCGTGAATACTGCAACCGTATTGCGGTAGAGGGTGTGGAAACAGCACGTCTTATCGACGAGGCAGGCGCTGCGGGCGTATGGGTGATGCAGGGAACCCTTTTCCCTTCGGTTGCGTTTACTGACGTTGATACACTGCTCTTACCCAGTCTTTACCACTGATTGCAAATTGGCCCTCCGGTTGAGGAGGGCTGCAATTTTGCTAGCGATCTTTTCGCCAGGCATCAGCGGTAAGCGCTTCGCCGAAATGACCGGCAATCAGGCGGCGGGTAAGTTCGTGCAGCGGGGAGGCCAGAACATCCGCTGTACTGCCGCGTTCAACCACTTCGCCCTGGTGCATGACCAATACCTGATCGCTGATATGTTTCATCATGCCGATGTGTTGGGTTACATAGATATACGATATTCCCTGTTTTTCCTGTAATTCCAGCATCAGGTTGATGAGCTGTGAACGCATCGACATGTCCAGAGAGGCCAGGGCTTCGTCAGCGATAATGACTTTTGGACGCAAAATGAGCGCACGAGCAAGGCCCAGACGCTGTTTTTGCCCTGGGGCTAGCATATGCGGGTAGTAGCTTACGTGATCGGGCAGTAGCCCAACCATGCGCATGGTTTCAACGATCTGCTTACGGCGCTGTTCAGGTTCAAGGTCGGTATTCAGACGTAGCGGGAAATCGAGGATTTGCGAGATACGCTGCCGTGGATTGAGCGACGTTGACGGATCCTGGAAAATCATACGGATACGCTGGCTGCGGAATGAATAATCGCCATATTTTAACGGGTGATCGTCAATCAGTAGCTCACCACTGGTGGGCTCAATCATACCTGCCAGCATCTTTGCCAGCGTGGACTTGCCGGAACCATTTTCACCAATGATGGCAAGCGTCTGGCGCTCGCGTAGAGTGAAGCTTAGTGGCTTAACGGCCTCAACAGTCTGGCGGCGGAATAAGCCCGTCCGGTAGCGAAAAGTTTTGCTCAGATTACGCACTTCGAGCAGGGTTTCTACCATCTCACTCTCTCTCCATATTCAGCGGGAAATGACAGGCGTAGAGATGATTCTTTGCTCCGGTCAGTCTTGGGGTTTCAATGCATTCGCGCTGAGCATAAGGGCAGCGTGGGCCCAGACGACAACCGATGGGTAATTGTTCTAACAATGGAATGGCTCCTGGCATGGTATTCAGGCGGCTTTTATGCGGCATTGCGCTACCAAAATCAGGAATGGCGCGAATTAGCGCCTGGGTATAAGGATGGTGCGGAATGGTGACCAGATCTTTACTGGGCGCTGTTTCCACCGTTTGTCCGCAGTACATCACGTTGATTTTGTCTGCCCACTGGCTGAGCATTTGCAGGTCATGGCTTATCAACAAAATGGTAGTATTGCTGTTTTGGTTTAGCCGCGTCAGCAGGCGGAAAATTTGCGCCTGGGTGGTGGGTTCCATCGCATTCGTCGGCTCATCGGCAATCAGCAAGCGCGGCTGATTAGCCAATGCGATTGCGATCATCACTTTCTGGCATTCGCCGTCGGTAAGCTCATATGGGAAGCTGCGCATAGCATCTTTATGATCTTTTATTCCGACGCGGTGCAGGAGCTCAATTGCGCGGCGTTTGCGCCAGCCGATGCGCTGCCACCAGCGGCCTTTGTAAGTCCATGCCGGAATATTTTGCATTAGCTGTCGTCCGATCCGCTCGGACGGATCGAGACACGACTGCGGTTCCTGAAAGATCATGGAAACGTTGTGGCCAACCAGCTTGCGTCGTTCACGGGCGGAAAGACGCAGCAGATCGATATCATCAAAGCGCATGCGGTCTGCGGTTACGCGCCAGTTATCTTTAGCAACGCCACAAATGGCTTTGGCGATCAGACTTTTGCCGGATCCAGACTCGCCGACCAGGCCGCGAATTTCACCTTCATTGAGGGTCATGCTGACGCGGTCAACCGCCTTCACCCAGTCGTCGCCGGTCCTGAATTCAATGGTCAGGTTGCGGATATCCAGTAATGGCATTATTCCACCCCCGCAATAATTGCGCGGCGTACGCCGTCACCCAGAAGGTTAACCAGCAGCACGCTTATCATAATCGCCGCGCCTGGCAGCATGACTGTCCACGGTGCGACATAAATCAACTCCAGCGCGTCGCCAAGCATGGCGCCCCATTCTGGTGATGGCAACTGCGCGCCAAGGTCGAGAAAACCCAGCGCGGCGATGTCCAGAATCGCCATCGACAGCGCACGGGTGATTTCAGTAATAAGCCCGGCGGTAATGTTGGGCAGAACGGCAAACCACAGGATATTGAGCGTAGTTGCGCCGTCCAGACGCGCGGCAATAACGTACTCTTTTTCCAGCTCGTCATGCACCATGCTGTAGACGGAGCGGACCATGCGCGGCAGTAATGCCAACCAGACGGCAAACATTGCATGCGTCAGATGCGGCCCGGCAAAGGCCACCACGATGATCGCCAGCAGCAGCGAAGGGATCGAGAGCAAGGTGTCCAGAATATGGTTTAGCACCGCTGAGCGCAAACCGTGCGTCGCACCGGCAACCACGCCCAGCAGCAGACCACACAGCGTGGCGGCGAGGGTGACGACAAACGCGCCACCAACGGTTGGGGCTGCTCCGCTGAGCAGGCGGCTTAGTACGTCACGCCCCAGATCGTCAGTTCCGAGGAAAAATGAGACTTCACCATAGCGCGACCATGAAGGCGGTAAAAGCTGATAACCGAGAAACTGCTGGTCGATGCCATAAGGCGCAAACCAACCACCAAAAATACACAGAATCGCCAATCCCGCGCAGCCATACAGGCCGATCATCGCCGACGCATCGCCGTAGAAATTGCGCCAGGCGGTGCGCAGCGTACCCGGCGGGCGCTTTTCGCTGTAGACGCTATCGTAAGGCATACCATTCCTTATGTTTCAGAGGGTTAGCCATAGCACCCAAAATATCAGAGATGACGTTGACGATGATAACCAGTGAACCAATCACCATGACGCCCGCTGAAATCGCTGCGTAATCCTGCTGGCGAATCGCGTTAATCAGCCAACGGCCAAGGCCTGGCCAGCTAAAGACCATCTCGGTGATCATCGCCAGCGTCAGCATGGTCGAAAACTGTAATCCCAGGCGTGGGATCACCGGCGGAAGGGCATTGTGCAACACGTGGCGACGTAAAATCGTGAACCGCGACAGACCGCGCGTGGCAGCCGCTTTAACGTAGTTTTGATCAAAGACCTCAATGGTGCTGATACGCATCAGGCGAATCACTTCCGTGGTAGGGGCGACGGAAAGCGTTAACACCGGAAGCACCATGTGACGGATTGCGCTGATCAGCATTTCATCACGCCAGGGAGAGGTGGAGATCCACGCATCGATGATGGCAAATCCGGTAACGGGTTTCACTTCGTAGAGCAGATCAAACCGCCCTGAAACGGGAAGCCAGCCCAGGGTCAGTGAGAAGAGCAACGTCAGTAACAATGCCAGCCAAAAAACTGGAATGGAAAATCCCATCAACGCTAATGCACTGATACAACGGTCCTGCCATTTGTTGCGCGTGATACCAGCCAGCATGCCAACGGGGATGCCGACCATTAGCGCAAAACCAAAGGCCAGAATGCACAATTCCATCGTCGCCGGGAACACCTCCTTCAACTGTTCCGAGATCAACTGGCCGTTAATACTGGACACTCCAAAATCCCAGTGAATGAGGCCATTGAACCAGAACACCCAGGCATTCCACAGCGATGCGCCCTGTAACGGCGCATGAGGTGTGAAGTAGCTCAGGCTGAATCCAATAAAGGTCAGAAAGAACAAGGTGACCAGCAGCAACAAAAATCGACGCAGGGTGAAGATAATCATGGTTTTTTCACCTCATCCTTCTTTTCCCTGGAAACCCCGGCAAAAGAGGCATTGCCGAACGGGCTGAGCACCAGCCCTTTGATATCGTAGCGGTAAGCCTGTAGACGCAGTGAAGAGGCCAGCGGCAGGATCGGTAGTTCTTTCGCAAGAATATTTTGCGCTTCGTCATAGGCATCGATTCGCGATGATAGCTGCTGTGAAGAGAGGGCTTTGCGCAGAATGCGGTCAAACTCCGGATTACACCAGTGGGCGAAGTTGGTCTGCGAGTTGATGGCGGCGCAACTTAGCAACGGTCGGAAAAAACTGTCAGGATCGTTACTGTCCGTCGCCCAACCGGATAACGTCAGATCATGGTTCATATCCATTAATCGCGCCTCCTGAAAACGACCTTCTACCGGAATAATCTTCACTTTCACACCTACCTGAGCCATGTCTGCCTGAATCAGCTCGGCGGTTTTCAGTGGACTTGGGTTCCAGGCCTGAGAGCTGGTGGGAACCCAAAGCTCTAACGTCAGGTTCTCCAGCCCCAGCGCTTTTAACTGTTCGCGCGATTTTGCCGGGTTGTACTCTGTAATTTTAGCCTCGTTGTCATAAGCCCACGAGGCGCGAGGCAAAATAGATGCTGCAGTTTCTGCCGTTCCATAGTAGATGGACTGCATCAACCGTTGGTTGTTAATGGCCAGCGCCAGCGCATGCCGCACATCAGGGTTATTCAACGGCGGTTTATTGGTGTTGAATGCCAGATAGGCAATGTTCATGCCTGGGCGCAGCGTCAGGCGCAGGCGTGGGTCATCACGCAAAATGCTGAGCTGGCTGGCGGCAGGCCAGGCCAGAACGTCGCATTCTCCGGTCAGAAGTTTCGATAGACGTCCGGTGCCGCCGGAGCCAAGGTCCACAACCACCTGCGGCATCAGCGGAGTACCACGCCAGAATTTTTCATGGCGTTGCAGTCGAATATATTGTCCAGCGCGATTCTCAGAAAGCAGGTATGGGCCCGTGCCGACAGGTTGTCTGTCAAGCAGTTCCTGGCGATCCTGTTTTGCCAGCTTAGCCGCATATTCTGCCGACATCACGGAGGCATAATGTGTGGCGAGATGCCATAAGAAGGAGGCATCAGGTTGTGTTAAGCGGAATTCGACGGTGTTGTTGTCCAGTTTGCGTACGCTTTGGACGTTATCGGCAAACTGTAGACTGTCAAAATAGGGGAAACTGCTACCGTTCACATTGTGCCACGGATGCTGGCGATCAAAGATTCGCTCGAAGGTAAATACCACGTCGTCCGCATTCAGTTTGCGGGTGGGGGTAAACCATGCGGTCTTCTGAAACTGTACGTCGCGACGCAGATGGAAGCGGTAAGTTGCGCCGTTATCCAGTACCTCCCAGCTTTCAGCCAGTTCAGGCACGAGTCGATATGTGTACGGGTCGACATCAAGCAGTCGGTCATACAATTGAGCCGCCAGCGTGTCGACGATCAGGCCGCTGCTCGCTTTTTGTGGATTGAAGGTATTGACCTGTCCGCTGACGCAATAGACGAAGCCGCTGTCACGAATATCAGCTTGCGAGGCCTGCTCAGGCGCAGCAACAGCCTGACCACTCAAAAATCCAGCCATCACGATCAGAGATGATAAAACCAGGCGCATAATTTTAAAGGGTTATTTTAAAAGAGGCTATCTTACTAATACTTAATGACATTTGCCATTACCGTTTGTGTTTGGGGACGTCAGGGGTGATAACCGCGAATTCAACCTCGCAACATGGTCAAAATTCATACCCACTATCCACTTTGAATATACTCTATTAACTATCTTAGCATTTTCATGACCCATCTGACTCGCTTAAACGTGGGATTCGCTGGCAGACAGAAAAATGTGAGGGGAGAGAGGGGGAGAAATGACCATGACGGGCAGAAGAGAGCATTAGCAAAACCGTGAGAATAATGAAAATCTACCGGGAAGAGTGGCTTCTTTCCCGGTTATTGCGTTACTTCTGGAGTTTATTTACTCGTATTACTGGTGGTTGCATTTTCGCGTCGAGACTACCGTTAATACTGATCATTTGATCGGGTTTAACCGTTCGACCATCGAAAACCGCGAGTGGAATTAAAGTATGGATACTGCCGGTTTTATCACGAAAGATAAATTTGTCTCCGCCTTGATCCTCGATGAGATTACCTCGCAGAGAAATGGTCGCACCATCATGCATAGTTTTGGCCTGTTCGACAGTCATAATTCTTGCATCTTCAGTCCCACGATAACCATCATCCAGAGCGTGGGGTGGCGGTGGAGCAGTATCCTTTTTCAACCCGCCGATATCATCAGCAAGCGCTGGCGACAATAAAAAACAACACAATAATGGCGCTATGGATAATTTCATACGTTCTCCATTTTGAGAGGGTTGAGATATTAATTATGGTTGCTATTTATTAATAAAGCGAACTAGATAAGTCTCAAATGATTACGTGCAAATTAAATCTAACGCTGATGGGTGCGCTGAGATTAAAATGGTGATTTTTTATATAACGCTATGATTTATATCTATTTATTATTTTTGATATTAAACCTGGATTAATCTCATTGTGTACATTGAAGTCGTGACTCGGCTATAAATGCAGCGGTGTGTGGGAGCGAGAATTAATATTATGAGGAATTAGGTTTAGGTGAGTAATATAGGTCATGTCACTCATTTTGGTCTACGCTTATTAGTCTTTGTGATAATTAATGAGAGGTAATTGAATGGCTAACTTAAATAAGGAAAAAAAGACCATCAATAAAACTAATTCTGCGCGTTTTCCGACGCCGCCTTTTCCACGGCAGCAACAATCCTTTCCTGGGCTGGCGGGGAAAATGCAACCGCGTCCCGACCATGGAGAAGACAGCTATCAGGGAAGCGGTCGCTTGAATGGGCGCAAGGTATTAATTACCGGTGGGGATTCGGGAATTGGTCGTGCTGTTGCTATTGCCTATGCTCGTGAAGGTGCTGATGTTGCGATCAACTATTTACCTGAAGAAGAAGACGATGCGCGTGAAGTAGTCGACCTGATAAAAAAAGCAGGCAGAAATGTTTTGGCTATCCCCGGAGATATCCGTGATGAAACTTTTTGCGGCAATCTGGTAAAACAGGCGGTAAAAGGACTGGGAGGGTTGGATATCCTCGTCAATAATGCGGGGCGTCAGCAATTTTGCGAGTCAATTGAGGAACTCA
Organism: Citrobacter sp. Cu231; assembly: GCF_030332265.1. Lineage (NCBI taxonomy): Bacteria > Pseudomonadati > Pseudomonadota > Gammaproteobacteria > Enterobacterales > Enterobacteriaceae > Citrobacter > Citrobacter sp. Cu231. Next base: position 64,503 of record NZ_JAOWIE010000044.1, read on the forward strand.
CCACAGAAGATTTTGATGCAACATTCAAGACCAATGTCTACGCTATGTTTTGGATAACCAAAGCGGCTATACCCCATCTTTCACCAGACAGCGTGATAATTAATACCTCCTCGGTACAGGCTTATGAACCAAGTGAAATCCTGCTTGATTATGCTCAGACCAAGGCAGCGATCGTGGCATTTACTAAATCGCTGGCGAAGCAACTGGCCCCGAAAGGGATACGGGTAAATGCTGTAGCGCCGGGACCATACTGGACTGTGCTGCAGTGCTGTGGTGGTCAACCCCAGGAAAAAGTGGAGAAATTTGGTGCAAATGCGCCGCTGGGTCGCCCTGGTCAACCGGTGGAGATTGCGCCGCTTTATGTCACTTTGGCCGCTGAAGAGAACAGCTATACATCCGGCCAGGTCTGGTGCTCTGATGGGGGGACAGGAACTCTTTGACGCTCATGCGCTCTGCGTTTAAAGTCACTTTTAAGGTGAGTGCGGACACCATCGTATAAGGGCGGGAGCGGTACTTACCGCTCCCTGAATGTTAACCAATCACAGCGATACCAAGCCGCTCCATCAGCAACGCGGCCTGGTAGCTGTCCAATTTGACACCTTGTAAATCGACGCCCCGAATATCTAAATTACCCAGTTCGGAATTGGTCAAATCACAATGCGTAAAATTTGCAGTCCGCCAGTCGAACGACGAAAACTCGCCGCCGGAGAGATCTGAACCACTGAAGGTCGCACCCAGCACCTGAGTTCCCATCCATCGGTTTTCCCACAATTCGCACTTTTCAAGCACGGCCTTCGAAAAGTTGGCGTAGCTTAGATTGGTATTAGTGATATATGCGCTGCAAAACCAGGTGCGCGTGGTGATCATATTCATAAAGCTTGCACTGCGAAAATCTGCACCCTGTGCGCGGCAGTGACGAATTTCAATGCCCAGCGCACTGGCGTTGCGAAAATCCGCCATTGATAAATCACAGCTTTTAAAAATGGCATCTTTCAGCATTGCGCGACTGAAATTGCACCCTTTCTGGTTTTCTCGATCATAGAACTGACAGCCGATAAATTCAGTACCGCTAAGGTCGACGCCCGAAAAATCACAGTTTAAAAAAGTGCTATTTTCAACTTTTTCACCGGTGAAGCGGTTTCTGTCAATTTTTTCGCCAATTAGTGACAACGTCATAATCTGGTGCCTGTCTTTTTATACAGTGGAATGGCATGTTAAGCTGTTTTAACGTTATGCGTCAAACCATCCAATATCACGTAGAAAAAAGTAGATTAAATCTGGTGTTTCTTCAGCAAAGCGCGTAGCTGATGATAAGTCAAACCTAATAATTCAGCGGCTTTTTTCTGATTAAATTTTGCCTGCTGTAAGCTAGTCTGTAACAAGTCTTTTTCCTGCAGCCGCTGGAACTCACGCAGATCCAGCGGTAAAGCAACAGATGCCGGTGTTGTTTCCGCTACCTGCGGCTGCGAAACGTGACGGCAGAAGGGGTCAATGATTATCTCATCCAATGGGAAATCGCTGGTACCGTGCCGGTATACGGAGCGCTCCACAACGTTTTTCAGTTCACGAATATTGCCCGGCCAGCGGTAGTGGAGGAGGGTTTCTCTGGCCTCAGCGCTAAACCCAGGAAACAGGGGTAACCCGATCTCGCGGCACATCTGAATAGCGAAATGCTCGGCCATTAACATGATGTCGCTTTGACGCTCGCGTAACGGGGGCAGTTGCACCACGTCAAAGGCCAGACGATCCAGCAGATCTGCGCGGAAAGTGCCTTCGCTGACCATACGTGGCAGGTCTTCATTGGTCGCACAAACAAGGCGAACGTTAACCTGCAAGGGCTGGCTGCCGCCGACACGCTCCAGCTCGCCATATTCAATTACGCGCAGCAGTTTTTCCTGCACCAGCATTGGTGCGGTCGCCAGTTCATCAAGAAACAGCGTACCGCCATCAGCACGTTCGAAACGCCCTGGATGGCGTTTTTGCGCCCCGGTAAAAGCCCCTGCTTCGTGACCAAACAGTTCGGAATCCAGCAAGTTCTCGTTGAGGGCCGCGCAGTTAAGCGAGATAAACGGGCCTTGCCAACGGGTGGAGAGATAGTGCAGGCGGTTGGCGATAAGCTCTTTCCCAGTACCTCGCTCACCAATGACCAGTACAGGTTTATCCAGCGGTGCCAGATGAGAAACCTGCTCCAGTACTTCAATAAAGCTGTTTGCTTCGCCCAGTAGATTGTCTTTGTATCCTGCCATGATGAAATTCACCATTTGTTAGTGTTATTCACCAATTTACCCTAATTATCTCGTCAGGTAAAATTAGATATAACTATTAAAATCAATATTTTAAAAAGTTGGCACGCCAAGTGCATTACGTAAACAGCAGGGCATCGCCCGATATCAGAACAGTAAGTGAGGATTACATTATGGGTATTTTTTCTCGTTTTGCCGACATCGTGAACGCCAACATTAATGCGTTGCTGGAAAAGGCTGAAGATCCGCAGAAGCTGGTGCGGTTAATGATCCAGGAAATGGAAGATACCCTGGTTGAGGTGCGGTCAAACTCCGCCCGCGCACTGGCAGAAAAGAAACAATTATCTCGCCGTATCGAACAGGCGAGTGCACAACAGGCAGAGTGGCAGGAAAAAGCCGAGCTGGCGCTGCGCAAAGAGAAAGAAGATTTGGCGCGTTCTGCGTTAATCGAAAAGCAGAAACTGACCGACCTGATTGCTTCTCTCGAGCATGAGGTGACGCTGGTTGACGATACGCTGACGCGTATGAAAAAAGAGATCGGTGAGCTGGAAAATAAACTCAGTGAAACCCGGGCTCGTCAGCAGGCGTTAATGCTGCGCCATCAGGCGGCGAGTTCTTCCCGCGATGTTCGTCGTCAACTGGACAGCAGCAAGCTGGATGAAGCGATGGCGCGCTTTGAATCTTTCGAGCGACGTATCGATCATATGGAGGCTGAGGCTGAAAGTCATAACTTCGGCAAACAGAAGTCTCTGGATCAGCAATTTGCTGACCTGAAAGCAGATGATGAAATCAGCGAGCAGCTGGCGCAACTTAAAGCCAAAATGCAGCAAGACAAGCAATAATAACATCTGGCGGCGCCCGAACGCGCCGCCGCTCATCACCTGTAAGGAGTACTCATGAGCGCGCTATTTCTGGCTATCCCGTTAACCATCTTTGTGTTGTTTGTTTTACCGATTTGGCTCTGGCTGCATTACAGCAACCGTTCCAGTCGTGGCGAACTGTCGCAAAGTGAACAGCAACGTCTGGTCGAACTCAACGATGACGCACTGCGGATGCGCGAGCGCATTCAGGCGCTGGAAGACATCCTTGATGCTGAACATCCAAACTGGAGGGACCGCTAATGGGAGGCGTTAACCTGAACAAAAAACTGTGGCGTATTCCGCAGCGGGGCATGGTGAAGGGGGTTTGTGCTGGGATTGCGCATTATCTCGATGTGCCTGTGAAGCTGGTACGGATCCTGGTGGTGTTGTCAGTCTTTTTTGGTCTGGCTTTTTTTACCTTCGTCGCCTACATCGTGCTGACGTTTGTGTTGGACCCGATGCCGGACAATGTGGTTTCCGGCGAGCAGCAGCCTTCAAGCGGTGAACTATTGGACGCTGTCGATCGTGAGCTGGCCGCAAGTGAAAAGCGTTTGCGTGAAATGGAGCGTTATGTGACGTCTGATACCTTTTCATTACGCAGCCGCTTCCGCCAACTGTGAGGTTAGAAATGAACAATCGCTGGCAACGTGCCGGGCAAAGGGTTAAGCCGGGCTTCAAAATAGCAGGTAAGCTGGTGCTTCTGACTGCGCTGCGCTACGGCCCGGCGGGGGTAGCAGGGTGGGCGGTGAAATCCGTCGCCCGACGCCCGCTAAAAATGCTGCTGGCGCTGATTCTGGAGCCGGTATTGAATCGGGCTGCAGCAAAATTGTCGAAACGCTATTCAGGTAATCAAACCTGATATCTGAATCAGCAAAAGCAAGCAACAACTAATCAACATCCCCTCAGTTAATTTGCGGCAGCTCACAAATACGATTTTTTGGCTGCCAAATTTCTTTTATACCCCCCTCAGGAGTACCTCGGCTGATTGACAGCTTATTTTCGTCAGAGTAGTCTCTTGATTCATGGGACCGCTACCACGGAAATCAAAAGTGAATCAAAAGATCCAAAAGTGCCTGACTGAAGTTTATGGTGATGCATTGACTTCATGTCACTATCAAGCGCTGGTTGCACGTTTAGAAAAATCACAGAAATTAATTAAAAAAAAGCGTAAAACGCATTGGGACGAGGGTGATGTTGTTCTTATTACCTATGCCGATCAATTCCACGGGGCTGATCAGAAACCGCTGCCGACGTTTAATCAGTTTTATAATAAATGGCTTAAGTCGACATTTTCTCATGTGCATTTGTTGCCATTCTATCCGTGGTCTTCGGACGATGGCTTTTCGGTGATTAATTATCATCAGGTTGCTGAAGAGACCGGTGACTGGAATGATATTAAGCAACTGGATGAATCCAGTCGACTGATGTTTGATTTTGTTTGTAACCATATGTCAGCCAAAAGTGAATGGTTTAATAACTATTTGCAACAGCTTGACGGTTATGAGGATTTCTTTATTGCAATGGATCCTGAAATGGACCTGAGCAACGTAACGCGTCCACGCGCATTACCGTTACTGACGCCTTTTACGCTGAAAGATAATACCGTGCGCCATTTATGGACGACGTTTAGCGACGACCAGATCGATCTCAACTATGCCAATCCGTTGGTGTTATTGGCGATGGTCGATGTGCTACTGAGTTATCTTGAGCAGGGCGCGGATTATGTCCGCCTGGATGCGGTTGGTTTTATGTGGAAAGAGCCGGGGACGACCTGTATTCATCTGGATAAAACGCATCAGCTTATTAAACTGTTCCGCGCGATTGCAGAAGTCGTTGCACCGGGTACGGCGATCATTACTGAAACGAACGTTCCGCATAAGGATAACGTGTCTTACTACGGTAACGGTCATGATGAGGCGCACATGGTGTACCAATTCTCGCTGCCTCCGCTGGTGCTGCATGCGGTACAACGCCAGGATACGACAACTTTATGTCAGTGGGCACAATCACTGGAACTCCCCTCCAGGGAGACGACCTGGTTTAATTTCCTTGCATCACATGATGGTATTGGTCTCAACCCATTACGGGGTCTGTTACCTGAAGATGAAATCACGCAACTGGTGACAAAATTACAGCAGGAAGGCGCGCTGGTTAACTGGAAAAATAATCCTGATGGTAGTCGCAGTCCGTATGAAATTAACGTGACATATCTGGATGCGCTAACGCCTGGTAATTGCAGTGATGCCGAACGGTTCTCCCGATTTATTCTCGCACATGCCATTTTGCTGAGTTTTCCGGGCATACCTGCGGTTTATATTCAAAGCATTCTTGGATCACGAAATGACTATGAAGGGGTGGAAATATTAGGGTACAACCGTGCGATTAATCGTAAAAAATATTCGGTAAGACAAATAGAAGCAGAGTTGAAAGCTGAAACCAGTTTGCGCTATGCTGTTTATTATGAATTATCCAGATTAATCGTCATTCGCCGTAATAATAAAGCCTTTCATCCTGATAGTGATTTTCAAATTATTAGTGTTACACCGGCAGTAATGCTAATTAAACGTACGGCAGATACAGGCGAAAAAATTACCGGGGTATTTAATGTCAGCGATCATACTCAAACCATTAGTATTGATATTGAAAATGGATTTGATTTGATTAGCGATAAAGCTATTTCGGGTAAGGAATTAACGTTGCACGCCTGGCAGGTCATGTGGGTTAAGTAATAAAAAGGAACATTTCATGTTTAAAGCTAAAATTGTGCTGATTTCAGCACTGGTTTCCTGCGCCCTGGTTTCCGGGTGCAAGGATGATAAAAAGTCCTCTGTCGCGATTGAATTTATGCACTCCTCTGTAGAGCAGGAGCGTCAGGCGGTTATTGCGAAACTGATTGAGCGTTTTGAAAAAGAGAACCCGGGCATCAGTGTCAAACAGGTTCCAGTGGAAGAAGATGCTTACAACACCAAAGTCATTACCCTGGCGCGCAGCGGTTCATTGCCTGAAGTGATTGAAACCAGCCATGACTACGCGAAAGTTATGGATAAAGAATCCCTTATCGATCGTAAAGCGGTGGCGCAAGTCATCAACGGCGTAGGTGAAGATGCTTTTTATGATGGCGTTCTGCGTATAGTGCGCACTGAAGACGGAACTGCATGGACCGGAGTTCCGGTCAGCGCCTGGATTGGCGGGATCTGGTATCGCAAAGATGTGCTGGCTAAAGCTGGACTTCAGGAACCCAAAGACTGGCAGCAACTACTGGAAGCGGCGCAGAAGCTCAATAATCCTGGCAGTAAGAAATATGGTATTGCGCTGCCTACGGCGGAAAGCGTTTTGACCGAACAGTCATTCTCCCAGTTCGCGCTTTCTAACCAGGCCAACGTTTTTGATGGGCAGGGAAAGATAACGCTCGACACGCCTGAGATGACCCAGGCGCTGCAGTATTACCGCCAACTTGCCATGAACACTATGCCGGGCTCTAACGACATCATGGAAGTTAAAGACGCTTTCATGAACGGCACGGCGCCGATGGCGATTTACTCTACCTATATCCTTCCGGCGGTGATTAAAGAGGGCGATCCTAAAAATGTCGGCTTTATGGTCCCGACAGAAAAAACTTCCGCTGTTTACGGCATGTTGACGTCGCTAACCATTACCGCGGGCCAAAAATCTGAAGAAACAGAAGCAGCAGAGAAATTTGTCATCTTTATGGAACAGGCCGACAACATTGCGGACTGGGTCATGATGTCGCCAGGGGCCGCGCTGCCGGTCAACAAAGCGGTGGTGAATACCCCGACATGGAAAGATAACACTGTCATCAAAGCGCTGGGTGAATTACCCGATCAACTGATTGCCGAACTGCCAAATATTCAGGTCTTTGGCGCCGTGGGTGATAAGAACTTTACCCGCATGGGCGACGTAACCGGCTCGGGTGTCGTGAGTACCATGGTGCACAACGTGACGGTAGGAAAAGCTGACCTTTCATCGACTATCAAGGCAAGCCAGACAAAACTGGATGACCTTATTGAACAGCGCTAATGGGGAAATGGAAAGCCGTGATGAATAAGTTCTTTTCAGGCCGATCCGATATGCCATTCGCCATGCTGCTGCTGGCCCCTAGCTTGCTGTTGCTGGGCGGTTTAGTGGCGTGGCCGATGATATCTAACATCGAAATCAGCTTTATGCGTCTGCCGCTGAATCCGCAAATCGAGTCAACGTTTGTCGGCCTGAGCAACTATATCCGTATCTTATCCGATCCTGGATTCTGGCATTCACTGTGGATGACGGTCTGGTATACCGCGCTGGTCGTGGCAGGGAGCACGATACTGGGACTGGGCGTGGCGATGTTCTTTAACCGTGAGTTTCGTCTGCGGAAAACGGCGCGCTCACTGGTCATCCTCTCTTACGTAACGCCATCAATATCGCTGGTGTTTGCCTGGAAATACATGTTCAACAACGGCTACGGCATTGTGAACTACCTCGGCGTGGATCTGTTGCATCTTTACGATCAGGCGCCGCTGTGGTTCGACAATCCCGGTAGCAGCTTTGCGCTGGTCGTACTGTTCGCTATCTGGCGCTATTTTCCGTATGCCTTTATTTCGTTTCTGGCGATTTTGCAGACTATCGATAAATCGTTATATGAGGCAGCGGAAATGGATGGCGCGAACGCCTGGCAACGGTTTCGCATCGTCACGCTGCCAGCGATTATGCCCGTGCTGGCGACCGTGGTGACGCTGCGCACGATCTGGATGTTCTACATGTTCGCCGATGTTTATCTGCTGACCACGAAAGTCGATATTCTCGGGGTCTATCTCTATAAAACAGCTTTTGCATTTAATGACTTAGGTAAAGCGGCCGCGATCTCTGTTGTCCTCTTCGTCATCATTTTCGCTGTTATCCTGCTGACCAGAAAACGGGTGAACCTCAATGGCAACAAATAAGCGCACGCTTGGCCGCATTGGCTTTTACTGTGGATTAATTGTCTTCCTGGGCATCACGTTATTTCCATTATTTGTGATGCTGATGACTTCATTTAAAAGCGCAAAAGAGGCGATCTCGCTGCATCCAACGCTGTTACCGCAGCAATGGACGCTGGAACATTACATCGACATCTTCAACCCGATGATTTTCCCGTTTGTTGACTACTTCCGTAATAGCCTGGTGGTATCGGTGACTTCTTCTGTGGTGGCGGTGTTTCTCGGCGTGCTTGGCGCGTATGCGCTTTCCCGCCTGCGTTTTAAGGGACGGATGACCATCAATGCCAGCTTTTACACGGTGTACATGTTTTCAGGGATCCTGCTGGTAGTGCCGCTATTCAAAATCATTACGGCTCTTGGCATCTATGACACTGAAATGGCGCTAATTATCACTATGGTTACCCAGACGTTGCCGACAGCGGTATTCATGCTGAAAAGCTACTTCGACACCATTCCGGATGAGATAGAAGAGGCCGCGATGATGGATGGGTTGAACCGTCTGCAGATCATCTTTCGTATTACCGTGCCGTTGGCAATGTCTGGTCTGGTTTCGGTCTTTGTGTACTGCTTTATGGTGGCGTGGAATGACTACCTGTTTGCTTCGATTTTCCTTTCCAGCGCCAGCAATTTTACCTTACCGGTCGGTCTGAACGCGCTGTTCAGTACACCTGACTATATCTGGGGACGCATGATGGCTGCATCGTTAGTCACCGCATTGCCGGTGGTCATTATGTATGCGCTTTCCGAACGTTTTATTAAAAGTGGTTTGACCGCTGGCGGCGTGAAAGGTTAAGCGGCCAGTTTAATTAAGGAGTTGTAAATGAAGAAGTTAGTTGCCACAGAACCGCGCGTTGCAGCGCTGGTGGAATATGAAGACAGAGCGGTATCCGCCAATGAAGTTAAAGTTCGCGTTAAATTTGGCGCGCCGAAACACGGCACGGAAGTGGTCGATTTTCGCGCAGCCAGCCCGTTTATTGACGAAGATTTTAACGGTGAATGGCAAATGTTTATGCCGCGTCCGGAAGGGGCACCGCGCGGGATCGAATTCGGTAAATTCCAGCTTGGCAATATGGTGGTGGGCGATGTTATTGAGTGTGGCAGCGATGTGACCGAATACGCCGTTGGCGATTCAGTTTGCGGCTACGGTCCGCTGTCGGAAACAGTCATCATCAACGCGGTGAATAACTATAAGCTGCGTAAAATGCCGCAGGGCAGCTCGTGGAAAAACGCCGTCTGCTATGACCCGGCCCAGTTCGCCATGAGCGGCGTGCGCGACGCTAACGTACGCGTTGGTGACTTTGTGGTCATCGTGGGCTTAGGGGCAATTGGTCAAATAGCCGTGCAACTGGCCAAAAAAGCGGGCGCGTCGGTAGTGATCGGCGTAGATCCTATTGAACATCGCTGTGATATCGCGCGTCGTCATGGCGCGGACTTCTGCCTGAACCCGATCGGTACCGACGTAGGTAAAGAGATTAAAACGCTGACCGGCAAGCAGGGCGCGGATGTGATCATCGAAACCAGCGGCTATGCGGATGCGTTGCAGTCGGCGTTACGCGGTCTGGCCTATGGTGGCACCATTTCTTATGTCGCTTTTGCCAAGCCTTTTGCAGAAGGCTTCAACCTTGGCCGTGAAGCGCACTTTAACAACGCCAAAATTGTCTTCTCCCGCGCCTGCAGTGAACCGAATCCAGATTATCCGCGCTGGAGCCGCAAGCGCATCGAGGAAACCTGTTGGGAACTGTTGATGAACGGTTACCTGAACTGTGAAGAACTGATCGACCCGGTTGTGACTTTTGCCAGCAGCCCGGAAAGCTATATGCAGTATGTCGATCGCCATCCGGAAAAGAGCATCAAAATGGGTGTGACGTTTTAATTAAGGAATGCAGAAGATGAAAATTGGAACACAGAATCAGGCTTTTTTTCCGGAAAATATTCTCGAGAAATTCCGTTACATCAAAGAGATGGGGTTTGACGGTTTTGAAATTGACGGCAAATTGCTGGTTAATAACCTTGCGGAAGTAAAAGCGGCGATCAAAGAAACGGGTCTTCCCGTCACCACTGCCTGTGGAGGTTATGACGGCTGGATTGGTGATTTTATCGAAGAGCGTCGCTTGAACGGTTTACAGCAGATCACTCACATTCTCGAAGCACTGGCCGAAGTCGGTGGGCAAGGCATTATTGTCCCGGCTGCATGGGGCATGTTTACCTTCCGCTTACCGCCGATGACCTCACCGCGTAGCCTTGCGGGCGATCGTAAAGCCGTCAGTGATTCATTGATTTACCTCGATAACGTTGCCGGGCGTACGGGGACGGTGGTGTATCTGGAGCCGCTCAACCGCTATCAGGATCATATGATCAACACTCTGGCGGATGCCCGTCGCTATATCGTGGAAAATAATCTGAAGCATGTGCAAATCATTGGTGATTTTTACCATATGAATATCGAAGAAGACGATATGGCACAGGCGCTACATGACAATCGCGATCTGCTGGGTCACGTCCATATTGCGGATAACCATCGTTATCAGCCGGGAAGCGGTACGCTGGATTTCACAGCGCTGTTTGACCAGTTACGTGAAGATAATTATCAGGGTTACGTTGTGTACGAAGGGCGCGTACGAGCAGAGAATCTGCCGGAAGCGTATCGTCAGTCACTGGCCTGGCTGCGTACCTGCTAAGAGGATTTCCGTGAAAAGTGCACTGACAAGCTCTTCGCTTCGGGTCGCCATTATCGGCGCCGGGCAGGTGGCGGATAAAGTTCATGCTTCGTACTACTGCACCCGCAACGATCTGGAACTGGTGGCTGTCTGTGACAGCCGCCTGGCACAGGCGCGGCTGTTTGCAGAGAAATACGGGAATCCGCAGGTTTGGGACGATCCAGAGACGATGTTACGTGAAGCTAAGCCAGATATCGTCAGCATTTGCTCGCCTAATCGCTTTCATTATGAACACACCATGTTGGCATTGAACGCTGGATGCCATGTGATGTGCGAGAAACCTCCGGCAATGACGCCAGACGAGGCGTTGGAAATGTGTAAAACGGCGCGTCGGGTGGGAAAAGTACTGGCTTATGATTTTCATCATCGTTTTGCGCTGGATACGCAACTACTTCGTGAGCAGGTGATGGCCGGTATTCTGGGTGAAATCTATGTCACCAATGTCCGCGCTTTGCGCCGCTGCGGCGTGCCCGGCTGGGGAGTGTTTACCAATAAAGAACTGCAGGGCGGTGGACCGCTAATTGATCTCGGTATTCATATGTTGGATGCCGCCATGTATGTGCTGGGGTTCCCGGCGGTAAAGCGTGTTAACGCGCACAGCTTTCAACGTATTGGAACGCGTAAAAACAGTGGGCAGTTTGGGAAATGGGATCCCACGGCGTATACCGTGGAGGATTCTTTGTTCGGCACGATTGAATTTCATAACGGCGGTATCCTGCGCCTGGAAACCTCTTTCGCGCTGAATATTCCTGAACAATCGATTATGAACGTTAATTTCTGCGGCGATTTGGCGGGGGCGACGTTATTCCCGGCCCAGGTTTACACCGACCGTGGTGGTACGCTTGACGTGCTGCTTGCGCGCGAAATGGCCGACGACAACCGTCATTATCGCAGCATGGAAGCCTTCGTTAACCATGTCCAGGGCGAGCCTGTCACTATTGCTGACGCAGAGCAGGGCGTCGTTATTCAACAACTGGTTGCCGCACTGTATCAATCGGCTGAAACAGGGACCTACGTAGACTTATGACGAAGCCAGTAAAGTTAACTGAACCAGTTTTTTGCCCACACAATCTGAATAAATATGCGTCACTTATGACGATCGGTAATGGCTATATGGGGATCCGCGCCAGCCACGAGGAAGCTTACACTTTACAGACGCGCGGTATGTACCTTGCAGGTCTTTATCACCGGGCAGGTAAAGGCGAAATTAATGAACTGGTTAATCTACCCGATGTAGTCGGAGTGGAGATCACGCTTAATGGCGAGATTTTCTCGCTAACCAGCGGCGTGATTGAAAGCTGGCATCGTGAACTGGATTTTTCCTGCGGGGAAGTTCGCCGTGAGCTTATCTGGTGTGCATCTGATGGGGCGAGTTTTGCCATTGAGAGCCGGCGTTTTGCCTCGGCCCAGAAACTGCCATTGTTGGCGATGGAAATCGTCATTACGCCTCTGGATGCCGATGCCTGCATTGGTATCTCGACCGGTATTGATGCCACGATCACCAATCATGGTCGCCAGCATCTGGATGAAACGCAGGTCCGGGTCTTTGGACAGCATCTTATGCAAGGGATTTACACCACCCAGGATAATCGTAATGACATCGCTATCACCACATATTGCGATGTAGATGGCGCAGCGCAGCGTTGCTTCACTGCGAAAGAACGTCGCTTATTACAACACAACACCGTGCAGGCGCAAGCCGGGCAGCGCGTCACGCTGACGAAAATGAGTTGGGTTGACTGGACGAGCGAACGCAACCTGTCGCTTGAGACCTGGGGACGCCAGTCGTTGCGTAACATTGAAGAATGCGCGCAACAGGGATATGACGCTCTGTTGGCTGAGTCGAGCACCAACTGGCATGCCTGGTGGCAAAGCCGTCGTGTTCAGATTACCAGTACTGATATCAGCGATCAGCAGGCACTGGACTATGCGCTCTATCATCTGCGTGTGATGACCCCAGACCACGATGAGCGCAGCAGTATCGCGGCCAAAGGTCTGACGGGCGAAGGGTATAAAGGGCATATCTTCTGGGATACTGAGGTCTTTTTGTTACCATTTCACCTGTTTACCGAACCGAAAACCGCGAGAAGTCTATTGCGTTACCGCTGGCATAATCTGCCGGGGGCGCGTGAGAAAGCCCGTCGCAACGGTTGGCAGGGCGCGCTGTTCCCGTGGGAGAGCGCTCGCAGCGGTGATGAGGAAACGCCTGAATTCGCGGCGATCAACATTCGTACCGGGTTGCGGCAAAAAGTGGCCTCCGCACAGGCTGAACATCACCTCGTGGCGGATGTGGCCTGGGCGGTAATCCATTACTGGCATGCCACCGGGGATCTAAACTTCATGACACGTGAGGGCATGACGCTGCTGATGGAAACGGCGAAGTTCTGGATTAGCAGGGCTGTCATGATTAATGGTCGTTTAGAGATCCACGATGTGATTGGCCCGGATGAATACACTGAGCATGTGAACAACAATGCGTTCACCAACTACATGGCCTGGTACAACGTAGAGCAGGCGCTGGGTTTTGCCCGTAGATTCGGGTATAGCGATGAAACGTTTATTTATCGTGCAGAACATTTTTTACAGCATCTGTGGCGACCGGAAGTGCAGCCCGATGGCGTGCTGCCTCAGGATGATACGTTCCTGCGCAAACCGGCTATCGATCTGTCGCAGTACAAAGCCCAGGCGGGCAAGCAGACGATTTTGCTCGATTACTCCCGCGCGGAAGTCAATGAGATGCAAATTCTCAAACAGGCCGATGTCGTGATGCTGACCTACATGTTGCCAGAGCAATTTAGTCTGCAAACGTGTCTGGCAAATCTGCGTTTTTACGAGCCGCGCACAATTCATGACTCCTCTTTGAGTAAGGCGATCCATGGGATTGTGGCTGCGCGTTGTGGTGATTCGGCTCAGGGGTATCGGTTCTGGCGAGAAGGATCGCTGATCGATCTCGGAGAGGCACCACATAGCTGCGATGACGGTATTCATGCAGCAGCGACGGGGGCCATCTGGCTGGGGGCAATCCAGGGATTTGCTGGTGTGAACGTGCGTTACGGGGAGTTACATCTTGCGCCAGTATTACCTGCTCACTGGCAGAGGCTCTCTTTTCCGCTGCGTTGGCAGGGCTCCACTCTGCAGATAACTATCAATGATGCCGAAATCCGTATTCACAGCACTGAGCAGATTACCCTTTGGGTCAATGGCGAAAAAGTCTCGTTGCAAGGAGAGACCGTATTCAGCAATAGCGGCATCATTTCGCCTATGCATGGGACCGCTACCACGAAAGGGGGCGATGAATGATCTTCAAACCACAGGCCATCATTTTTGATTTAGATGGCGTGATTACCGACACTGCACATCTGCATTTTCTCGCCTGGCGACAGGTAGCTGATGAAATAGGAATTGAGATCGACGAAGCATTTAATGCCAGCCTGAAAGGGATTAGTCGCGGCGAATCGCTACAGCGTATTTTGCAATATGGCGGGAAAGCGGGGGCGTTTTCTCCTGAAGCCTGCGCACAATTGGCCGAGAGAAAAAACAGACTCTACGTCCACTCTTTGCGCCAGCTAACGGTTAACTCAGTATTACCGGGAATTCGTGAGCTGTTGATGACGTTGCGTGAACAGCAGATTCCGGTGGGACTAGCTTCTGTATCGCTTAATGCTCCCGCTATTTTACACGCGCTTGATCTTAGCTCTTATTTTGATTTTTGTGCGGATGCGGCGCTGATCACCCGCTCAAAACCGGATCCGGAAATTTTCCTGGCAGCCTGTGCGGGGCTTGGCGTTGACCCGCGGCAGTGTATTGGCATAGAAGATGCTCAAGCGGGAATTGAGGCGATCAACGCTTGCGGCATGCTTTCTGTTGGCATCGGTACAGGGCTGAACGAGGCAGGCTTGCAGCTTCCTGCAACCGAATTTCTGACGTGGCCGTGCTTATCGGCTTTCTGGCAACACGACAAGTAAAGGATTCAACATGGCACAGCTTTCGTTGCAACACATCCAAAAAATATACGATAACCAGGTGCATGTCGTTAAAGACTTTAATCTGGAAATTGAAGATAAAGAATTCATTGTTTTTGTTGGCCCTTCCGGATGTGGGAAGTCAACAACGCTGCGTATGATCGCCGGTCTGGAGGAGATCAGCGGTGGCGATCTGCTGATTGACGGTAAGCGGATGAACGATGTGCCGGCCAAATCACGCAACATAGCAATGGTTTTTCAGAACTACGCGTTGTACCCGCACATGACCGTGTATGACAACATGGCGTTTGGCCTTAAAATGCAGAAAATTTCGCCTGCCGTAATTGAGGAACGCGTCAATTGGGCGGCGCAAATCCTTGGTCTTCGCGATTATCTGCAGCGTAAACCCGGTGCATTATCTGGTGGCCAGCGTCAGCGCGTGGCGCTGGGGCGTGCAATTGTTCGCGAGGCGGGGGTTTTCCTGATGGATGAACCCTTATCGAATCTCGATGCCAAACTTCGCGTTCAGATGCGGGCAGAAATTAGCAAACTGCATCAGAAACTCAATACCACCATGATATATGTTACCCACGATCAAACCGAAGCCATGACCATGGCGACGCGTATTGTGATTATGAAGGATGGCATAGTTCAACAGGTTGGTGCACCAAAAACGGTTTATAACCACCCAGCAAATATGTTTGTCGCCGGTTTTATTGGTTCACCTGCAATGAACTTTATTCGTGGTGCGATTGACGGAAATAAGTTTGTTACTGAAACACTGAAGTTAACGATTCCAGAAATTAAATTGGCAAAATTAAAAGCACAGGGCTATGAGCATCAGGCGGTCACGCTGGGTATTCGCCCTGAGGATATACATCCGCAGATTGAAAATGAAAATAGTGTATTGGCAAAAATTAGCGTTGCAGAACTCACCGGCGCTGAATTTATGCTTTATACCGTTGTTGGGGGGCATGAGTTGGTGGTCCGTGCCGGTGCAGTTAATGATTATCACGCAGGAGAAAACATCACAATTCATTTTGATATGGCGAAATGCCATTTCTTTGATGCTGAAACTGAAGTGGCTATTCAATAAAATTCCGGGGGGATAAAAATCCCCCAACCCTTGGGGCATTTTTGCGAGTATTTTAACAAGGAATAATAATGAAAACCCTACTGTCCGCGACTGCGCTGATAATCAGCGCAGGAATGGCCTGCGCGCAGGCTACTGAAAAGAATGACTGGCACTTTAATATCGGTGCTATGTACGAAATAGAAAACGTTGAAGGTCAGGGCGAAGATATGGATGGACTTGCTGAACCGTCCGTCTATTTCAATGCGTCCAATGGACCGTGGAAAATATCGCTGGCCTATTATCAGGAAGGACCGGTTGATTACAGCGAGGGCAAACGTGGGACCTGGTTTGATCGCCCGGAACTCGAAGTCCGTTATCAGTTCCTCGAAAGCGACGATGTTAATTTCGGTTTGACCGGTGGTTTCCGTAATTACGGTTATCACTATGTCAATGAACCGGGAAAAGATACCGCCAATATGCAGCGTTGGAAAGTTCAGCCGGACTGGGATGTTAAATTGACCGACGATCTGCGTTTTAGTGGCTGGCTGGCGATGTATCAATTCGTCAATGATTTGAGCACTACGGGTTACGCCGATAGTCGTGTCGAGAGTGAGACTGGGCTGAATTATACGTTTAACGAAACGGTGGGCTTAACGGTTAACTATTATCTTGAACGCGGTTTCAATCTGGCTGATTCACGTAATAATGGTGAGTTCTCAACCCAGGAAATTCGTGCTTATTTGCCGCTGTCTTTCGGCAATACGACTCTGACACCGTATACTCGTATAGGGCTTGATCGCTGGTCAAACTGGGACTGGCAGGACGATCCGGAACGCGAAGGTCATGATTTTAATCGTCTTGGTTTATTGTATGCCTATGATTTCCAGAACGGTTTATCCATGTCACTGGAATATGCTTATGAGTGGGAAGATCATGACGAAGGTGAAAGTGACAGATTCCATTATGCTGGTGTAGGTGTGAATTACGCATTCTAAAATGTACTGGGGCATATAATGCCCCAGTTTTTACACCAGTGAATCGGCCAATGATATTTGTGTGCTTACCGTGATATTCTGTAATCCTTTCTCACCGGCAATCAGCTTAAATAACAAATTGCAGCTTTGCTCACCCAGTTGTTGGGTGGGTACATCAATTCCGCCAGGAACTGGGGTCAGCATAAAAGACAGCAGTTCATTACTGTAACCGACAACGGCAAGTTGTTGCGGGATAGTAATGTTTTGCTCGGCCGCTACGCGATATAAACTCATTAACTTTAAGCTGTCGGTGGCAAATACAGCGTTGGGTAACGGCTGTTGGCTTAGTAATTTTCGTGATGCGAGCAGGGCGGTTTCATGGGTATATCCCCCGTCAATAATCCACTCGTCATGCATTTTGATATTATGCGCTTCAAGACTGGCTTTATAACCATTAACGCGATCAATAGAAACATGAACGTCAAGCGGTGCATGTAAACAGGCTATATTGCGGTGTCCACTCTCAATTAGTGCATTGGTTAACGTAATGCTGTCGCGATAGTTATCGGTATCTACAGAATAAACATTGGAATAGTCACCTTCGACTTTACCAATAACTACGACCGGAACATTGTATTTATCCAGCCTTGCAAAAAATGATTCATCGGCGGGAGAACTCAGCATAATGATCCCTTTGATCAATTTCTGCTTAATTTTGCTCTCGCATTTTTGCAGGTCATCTTCAGTGCTTCGCGACGTCTGTAATATGACATCAAAACCGACCTCTTCAGCCTTAGCAGTAATTGCATGCAGCACTTCAGAGAAAAACGGATTCCCGGCGGTTGTTTTTGCAGAACGGGTAGATATCACCATTATTGCATCAAACCCGGAAGAGGTGAGGGCGCGGGCAAGTTTATTGGGCTGATACTGTAACTCATCAATAGCGCGCTGCACTTTTTCAAGCGCTTCTGGCGAGATGTTGGTTTGCTTATTAAGCACGCGCGATACCGTGGATTTTGATACGCCAGCGGCTCGTGCAATATCATAAATGGTAGGAGACATAGTTCCCAGGCTCCGTCCGAGAGTCAATGGCGGACATATTATGGAGTTAATTGGCGAATGACAACAATCTCGGAATACGGTTAGAAAAATCAAAAGGCTAACCGCACTATGTGTGTGCTGATGAACAATCGTCCACGGACGCAGACGGTGATAATACGATCGCAATATTTTCTTAAGAACTGGCGTATAGTGTAGGGGTTAAATCCAACTATCAGCCAGGAAGATATTATGTTGAAGAAAAGCGTATTCGCGTTGGCACTGGTCATCGGCATGCCGGTTTATGCTGCCGAGCACTGGATTGATGTTCGCGTTCCTGAACAGTATCAACAGCAGCATATTCAGGGGGCTGTCAACATCCCGTTAAAAGAGCTCAAGGCGCGTATCGTAACTGAAGTTCCTGATAAGAACGATACCGTGAAGCTCTACTGCAACTCCGGGCGTCAATCAGGGCAGGCGAAGGACATGCTGACTGAAATGGGCTACACGCAGGTGACTAACGAAGGTGGCATCAATCAGATTGCGCTGCCAAAAGTAGAAAATAAGTAAACCGCTCGCATTTCTTCTGCTACAGGCGGTAAGAATTATACCGCCTGATATCGCTCAGGTAGTTGATAAGTAAGAATTGACCCCTATCTTTACTTCCTGTTTGTTATAATTTATTCGGTTCCTTCAGCAAAACGGGATGGCGATGAAGCGACTTAAAAATGAACTCAATTCGCTGGTTAATCGCGGCGTAGACCGGCATTTGCGGCTGGCTGTCACCGGACTTAGCCGTAGCGGTAAGACAGCATTTATCACCGCGATGGTAAACCAGCTACTCAATATTCATGCTGGTGCGCGTCTGCCGTTGCTCAGTTGCGTACGCGAAGAGCGTCTGCTCGGCGTTAAGCGGGTTCCACAACGCGACTTTGGCATTCCGCGCTTTACCTATGATGAAGGATTGGCTCAGCTGTATGGCTCTCCGCCGACCTGGCCAACACCGACACGTGGTGTGAGTGAAATACGCCTGGCGCTGCGCTACAAGTCCAATGACTCGTTACTGCGCCACTTTAAAGACACCTCCACGCTGTATCTGGAAATCGTCGATTATCCGGGAGAGTGGCTGCTTGATTTACCGATGCTGGCACAGGACTATTTGAGCTGGTCGCGTCAAATGACCGGATTATTACAAGGGCAGCGTGGTGAATGGTCGGCAAAATGGCGGCAGTTAAGCCACGGGCTTGATCCACTGGCACCTGCTGATGAAAACCGCCTCGCAGAAATCGCTGCTGCCTGGACGGAGTATCTGCATCAATGCAAGCAGCAGGGGCTGCACTTTATTCAGCCGGGCCGTTTTGTCCTGCCAGGAGATATGGCGGGCGCGCCTGCGTTGCAGTTTTTCCCGTGGCCGGACGTTGATGCCTGGGGAGAATCGAAGCTGGCGCAGGCAGATAAGCACACCAATGCGGGTATGCTGCGCGACAGATTTAATTACTACTGTGAAAAAGTCGTGAAGGGATTTTATAAGAATCACTTCCTGCGCTTTGACCGTCAGATTGTGCTAGTTGATTGCCTGCAACCGCTCAACAGCGGGCCACAGGCGTTTAACGACATGCGTCTGGCGCTGACCCAACTGATGCAAAGCTTCCATTACGGACAGCGCACGCTGTTTCGTCGGCTGTTTTCACCGGTGATCGACAAACTGCTGTTTGCCGCCACCAAAGCGGACCATGTCACCGTCGATCAGCACGCTAATATGGTGTCGCTATTGCAGCAGTTGATCCAGGATGCCTGGCAAAACGCCGCATTCGAAGGCATCAGCATGGATTGTCTGGGTCTGGCATCGGTGCAGGCAACCACCAGCGGCCTGATCGATGTGAAGGGTGAGAAGATCCCCGCGCTGCGTGGTAATCGCCTGAGCGATGGCGAACCGCTGACGGTCTATCCTGGTGAAGTACCCGCACGTTTACCTGGACAAGCGTTTTGGGACAGCCAGGGTTTCCAGTTTGAGGCATTTCGCCCGCAGGTGATGGATGTCGATAAGCCCTTACCGCATATCCGTCTTGATGCCGCGCTGGAGTTTTTAATAGGAGATAAATTGCGATGAGCGAGCCATTAAAACCGCGTATCGATTTCTCAGGTCCGCTGGATGTGGAACAAAATGCGGCGTTTAAAGCACAGCAGATGTTTAACGAAACGGAAGCGCAGACTTTTTCTCCGGCGACAGTGGATGAACCACTGGAAGATGAAGGTCAGGCAGAAGCCGTCATTGATGCGGCCCTTCGCCCTAAACGCAGTCTGTGGCGCAAGATGGTGATGGGTGGGCTGGCACTGTTTGGCGTGAGCGTTGTCGCTCAGGGAGTGCAGTGGACCATGAATGCCTGGCAGACTCAGGACTGGGTTGCGCTGGGAGGATGTGCTGCTGGCGCATTGATTATTGGCGCGGGTGTGGGGTCGGTTGCGACAGAGTGGCGTCGGTTATGGCGTTTGCGCCAGCGCGCGCACGAGCGCGATGAAGCGCGAGATCTGCTCCACAGCCACGGAACCGGGAAAGGACGCGCATTTTGTGAAAAGCTGGCGCAGCAGGCGGGTATCGATCAGTCCCACCCGGCGCTTCAGCGCTGGTATGCCTCAATTCATGAAACGCAGAACGATCGTGAAGTAGTTAGCCTGTATGCGCATCTTGTGCAGCCGGTTCTGGATGCGCAAGCCCGGCGTGAGATTAGCCGTTCAGCGGCGGAGTCCACGCTGATGATTGCCGTCAGCCCGCTGGCGCTAGTGGATATGGCATTTATCGCCTGGCGCAATCTGCGGCTGATTAATCGCATCGCATCGCTGTATGGTATTGAACTTGGTTATTACAGCCGCCTGCGCTTGTTCCGTCTGGTGCTGCTGAATATTGCTTTTGCCGGAGCCAGTGAACTGGTGCGGGAAGTGGGAATGGACTGGATGTCGCAGGATTTAGCCGCCCGCTTATCGACACGTGCCGCTCAGGGCATTGGCGCGGGCTTATTAACGGCGCGTCTGGGTATCAAAGCCATGGAACTATGCCGACCGCTACCGTGGATCGATGACGATAAGCCTCGACTGGGCGATTTTCGCCGCCAACTGATTGGTCAGGTGAAAGAGACCTTACAAAAGAATAAATCTCCGCGCGAAAGCTAGCCAATAATCGGGCACCGATCGTACAGCTTTACGTCCAGGTGCCCGTTTTTCCAACGAGCTGTCAATATTTGTTGACAGAGTTCTTCCTGCAAACCCAATACTGTCTTATCATTTAATACATAATCCCTTGTCCAGGTGAAGGTTCCTATGCGTTTGGAAGTCTTTTGTGAAGACCGACTTGGTCTGACCCGCGAATTGCTCGATTTACTGGTGCTGAGAAGCATTGATTTGCGCGGTATCGAGATTGACCCCATCGGGCGAATTTACCTCAATTTTGCGGAACTGGAGTTCACCAATTTCAGTAGCCTGATGGCTGAAATCCGCCGTATTTCTGGCGTTACGGATGTACGTACCGTACCCTGGATGCCTTCAGAGCGTGAACATCTTGCGCTGAGTGCGCTGCTTGAGGCGCTACCAGAACCGGTCCTTTCTCTGGATATGAAAAGCAAAATTGAGATGGCGAATCCTGCGAGCTGTCAGCTTTTCACTCACACGCAGGATCGTATGCGCAATCATACCGCGGCCCAGTTAATCAACGGGTTCAATTTCCAGCGCTGGCTCGAAAGCAATCCGCAGGATTCGCATAGCGAGCATGTGGTGATTAACGGACAGAACTTCCTGATGGAAATTACGCCAGTCCATTTGCAGGGAGAAAATCAGGAGCAGATGCTGACCGGTGCCGTTGTTATGCTACGTTCCACCCTCCGGATGGGACGTCAGTTGCAAAATATGACCACGCAAGATCTAAGCGCGTTCAGCCAGATTATTGCCGTCAGCGCCAAAATGAAACACGTTGTGGAACAGGCGCGTAAGCTGGCAACGCTGAGTGCGCCGCTGCTGATTACCGGTAATACCGGCACTGGCAAAGATCTCTTTGCCCATGCCTGCCATCTGGCGAGTCCACGTGCGTCGAAGCCGTATCTGGCGCTCAATTGCGCATCGATTCCTGAAGATGCGGTCGAAAGCGAACTATTTGGTCATGCGCCGGAAGGCAAAAAAGGCTTCTTTGAGCAGGCGAATGGCGGTTCGGTTCTGTTGGATGAAATTGGCGAAATGTCGCCGCGTATGCAGACCAAACTGCTGCGTTTTCTCAATGACGGCACGTTCCGTCGCGTGGGAGAAGATCATGAAGTTCATGTTGATGTTCGCGTGATTTGCGCGACGCAAAAGAACCTTTTGGAGCTGGTGCAAAAAGGGCTTTTCCGTGAAGATCTCTATTATCGTCTGAATGTACTGACGCTAAACCTACCGCCGCTGCGCGATTGCCCGCAAGATATTATGCCGCTTACCGAACTGTTTGTGGCACGTTTTGCCGACGAGCAGGGCGTACCGCGTCCGAAGTTGTCCGCCGATCTTAGCACGGTGTTAACCCGTTATGGTTGGCCGGGTAACGTGCGCCAGCTTAAAAATGCTATCTATCGGGCGCTGACCCAGCTTGAAGGCTATGAGTTGCGTCCGCAGGATATTTTACTGCCGGATTATGATGCGGCTACGGTAGCGGTCGGAGAAGAAGTGATGGAAGGATCGCTGGATGAAATTACCAGCCGCTTTGAACGCTCAGTGCTGACGCAGCTTTATATGAATTATCCCAGCACGCGCAAACTCGCCAAACGCCTCGGTGTTTCGCATACCGCGATTGCTAACAAATTGCGAGAGTATGGACTGAGTCAGCAGAAAAAAAGCGAAGAGTAATGCCATAAATGAAAATGCCTCCATCCGGAGGCATTTTTGTATGTAGGCTGGCTTAAGCTTTCAGAACGTCCAGCGCAGCGGTGTAGTCTGGCTCGTTGGTGATTTCATTGACCAGTTGGCTGAAAACGACGTTGTCATTTTCATCGATAACAACCACGGCGCGTGCGGCCAGGCCTTTCAGCGGACCTTCAGCGATTTCAACGCCGTAGTTTTTCAGGAATTCTGCATTCCGCAGGGTGGACAGCGTGATAACGTTGCTCAGACCTTCCGCGCCGCAAAAGCGAGAATGGGCGAATGGCAGGTCGGCTGAGATGCACAGTACGACGGTATTGTCGATTTCTGTCGCCAGTTGGTTAAACTTACGTACCGATGCCGCGCAAACGCCGGTATCGATGCTTGGGAAAATATTCAGCACTTTGCGCTTGCCTGCGAACTGGCCCAGCGTAACGTCAGACAGGTCTTTAGCCACAAGGGTAAAAGCCTGAGCTTTGCTTCCAGTCTGAGGAATAGAGCCGGCAACTGCAACCGGGTTGCCCTGGAAATGAACGGTTTGTGACATGGTTATCTTCCTGTTTACATATAGTTAACGTCGAGGCTAGTTTATGCCATCAACAGTTAACACGGCAAACGCTATTTGCGGATATCCGCTTCAGGGACTGTATTAAGGAAAACAAATGAGAACAGTTAAGGTATATGAGGAAGCCTGGCCGCTGCACACTCCCTTTGTCATTGCCCGTGGGAGTCGAACTGAAGCGCATGTGGTGGTGGTCGAAGTGGCAGAAAACGGCGTCACAGGTATTGGCGAGTGTACGCCGTACCCACGCTACGGCGAAAGCGATGCCTCTGTGCTGGCGCAAATTATGAGCATTGCGCCACAACTGGAAAACGGACTGACGCGTGAAGATCTGCAAAAACTGCTGCCAGCGGGAGCGGCGCGTAATGCCGTGGACTGCGCGTTGTGGGATTTGAGTGCGCGTCAACAGCAGCAGTCGCTGGCAGAATTAGCAGGAAGTAAACTGGCTGAGATAGTGACGACGGCGCAAACCGTGGTGATTGGCACGCCGGAGCAAATGGCGGCGAGCGCGGCTGCGCTATGGGGTAATGGCGCAAAACTGCTGAAAGTGAAACTGGATGAGCGCTTAATTAGCGAGCGGATGGTTGCCATTCGTGCCGCTGTACCCGATGCCACAATTATTGTCGACGCTAATGAGTCCTGGCGGGCAGAAGGCCTGGCGGCTCGCTGTCAACTGCTGGCTGATTTAGGGGTTGCGATGCTGGAGCAGCCACTGCCGGCACAGGACGATGCCGCACTGGAAAATTTTGTGCATCCGCTGCCCATCTGCGCAGATGAAAGCTGCCACACCCGTAGCAGTCTGAAAGCGTTGCATGGACGCTATGAAATGGTCAATATCAAACTCGACAAAACCGGTGGTCTGACGGAAGCGCTCGCGCTGGCAACTGAAGCACGAGAGCAAGGATTTGCGCTAATGCTGGGCTGTATGCTGTGTACCTCCCGGGCGATTAGCGCGGCGTTACCCCTTACGCCACTGGTTAGTTTTGCCGATCTTGATGGCCCAACCTGGCTTGCAACCGATGCGGAACCAGCCTTGCATTTTACGACCGGACAGCTTCATCTCTAGGGTGCCAGCGCAGGAGATTGGACATGGCCAGCAGATATTTCTCGCTCGCTTCATCTGATGAAATAGGGGGGAATTCGGCGGTGATACAGTGTAAGTTCAGGTCTGCGCACCAGCTTCCAAAAGAGCCGGGCGTTTCATAACCTACGCTGGTTACAAGCGGCAATTCAAACGACTGCGCCAGCCACGCGCCTAATTCGCTGCGTCTGGGATCTTCAATACAGGCCAGCGGATCGTGAAAAGAGACCACCCACGCAGGGTGAATTCGGTGAATAAGCTGACACAGTGCCTGGGTTTCTGGTTCTGAACCTGGGTTTTCGCCGGTCAACAACACCACATCGCGCTCCTCTGCGCTGCTGTTCCAACGATACACCGTTTCACCCGCTTTCCAGTTTGCGGCGGGAAAGTTACGGTTAAGGTCCACGCCGTTCGCATTGGCACGCAGTCCGAGCTGACAACCGTCAGGGTTAACCGCCAGCACGACATGGTGACGACGCAAGGAAGGGTTAAGCGTACGCAATGCACAGGAAAGGGTGACGACCGATGAGTTCTCGTCGCCGTGCGTTCCTGCCAGTATCAGACCGCTTTCACGATCGGCAGCCATTGCGGGAAACCAGATCAGCGGTGCGCCGAGCAATGAACGTCCGTAATGTTCGGTACCTGGCGGAAATGCGCCGCGCTCGGCACGGGGGCGGGTAACAGTCATAGTCATCTCTGAATGATTGGATAGTTACTCGCAGTGTTGTGCAAAATTTATGGATAATCAAATCGTTTTCACACATTTAACTTTTCAGGTGTAATATCACTTTCTTGTCGGAAGTTAATTGCATTTCCTGCTGGCGATACAAATAATTACACATTCACTTAGTAGCCGGAATTGAGGGTATCTTATGCAGCATTCTGTTTCAGTAACCTGTTGTGCGCTGTTAGTTAGCAGCATTTCATTATCCTGGGCTGCTGATGTTCCCAGCGGAACGGTACTGGCAGAGAAACAAGAACTGGTGCGTCATATAAAAGATGAACCGGCGTCACTGGATCCGGCAAAGGCTGTCGGGCTTCCTGAAATCCAGGTTATTCGTGATTTATTTGAAGGACTGGTCAACCAGAATGAGAAGGGCGAGATTGTGCCTGGCGTTGCCACTCAATGGAAAAGCAACGATAACCGTATCTGGACGTTTACGCTACGCGACAATGCGCAATGGGCTGATGGTACGCCGGTAACGGCACAGGATTTTGTCTATAGCTGGCAGCGTCTGGTTGATCCGAAAACGCTGTCGCCGTTTGCCTGGTTTGCTGCGCTGGCAGGCATTAACAATGCACAGGACATCATCGATGGAAAAGCCACGCCGGATAAGCTTGGCGTTAGCGCGATTGATGCGCGTACGTTGAAGGTTCAACTGGATAAACCGCTGCCATGGTTTGCCAATCTGACGGCGAGTTTTGCGTTTTATCCGGTACAGAAAGCCAATGTTGAGAGCGGCAAAGAGTGGACCAAACCCGGCAATCTGATTGGTAACGGCGCTTATGTGCTCAAAGATCGCGTCGTGAACGAAAAACTGGAAGTTGTGCCAAACACGCATTATTGGGATAACGCCAAAACGGTGCTGCAAAAAGTGACCTTTCTGCCAATTAATCAGGAGTCGGCAGCCACCAAGCGCTACCTTGCGGGTGATATTGATATCACTGAATCCTTTCCGAAAAACATGTATCAGAAACTGTTGAAGGATATTCCGGGCCAGGTTTATACCCCGCCTCAGCTTGGCACTTACTATTATGCCTTCAATACCCAGAAGGGACCGACTGCTGATTCCCGCGTGCGTCTGGCGCTCAGCATGACGATCGATCGTCGCCTGATGGCGGAAAAAGTCCTGGGGACTGGTGAAAAACCCGCCTGGCATTTTACGCCGGATGTCACAGCAGGATTTATGCCAGAACCGTCACCCTTTGAACAAATGAGTCAGGAAGAGCTTAATGCCCAGGCGAAAACGCTGCTGCGTGCAGCGGGCTATGGTCCACAGAAACCGCTTAAACTTACACTGCTGTACAACACCTCTGAAAACCATCAGAAGATTGCTATCGCAGTCGCGTCTATGTGGAAGAAAAACCTCGGCGTTGACGTAAAACTGCAAAATCAGGAGTGGAAAACTTACATTGATAGCCGCAATACCGGTAATTTTGATGTGATCCGTGCCTCCTGGGTGGGTGACTATAATGAGCCTTCTACCTTCTTGTCATTATTAACATCGACCCATACGGGTAATATCTCACGCTTTAATAATCCGGCGTACGATAAAGTGTTGACCCAGGCTACTCTGGAGAATACAGAAAAAGCGCGGAATGCCGATTATAACGCAGCAGAGAAAATTCTGATGGAACAAGCACCTATTGCGCCTATCTATCAGTATACCAACGGGCGTTTAATCAAACCCTGGCTGAAAGGGTATCCGATTACTAACCCTGAAGATGTGGCATACAGTCGCACAATGTATATTGTGAGGCACTAATCAGTACTGGCCTCATGTTAACGCAAGGTAACCACGGATAAACTCAGTGCTGGCGCGGCTTGCAGCGCCAGTTTCTCCTTCTGACCATCACCCGCCACAGCTGAAAGCATGGCTTTTCTGACGGTATTTTTGACGTATTCAACAAAAAGCGGTTGCGGTAAATTGCGGATTATACCGTCACACTTTCCCTGAAATGACGGTAGATTTGAGCAGAGGATACCGTCATGCTGACTGATACCGGGCTTAAACATCTGAAAGCCAGAGAGAAAAACAGACCGTGAAGGACTCTCCGGCACGGGTCAGACGTAATGCGCCGTTTCTGTGAAATAACGTCATTCCTAACTGTTCTTCAAGCTTTATGATTGAATGTGAAAGTGGTGAGGGCTCAATGCAAAGGCGTGCCGCTGCCCGACTGATACTTTTCTCTTCCGCAACGACCAGAAAGTGGCGCAGTTGTCTCAGGCGCATGGCGGGGGATCCTTTAGTGCGTGAGATTCTGTGAATTTAGTTTCTTTTAGTTACTATATCGTTGTAGATGTAAAAGTGCTTACTGAACGGAAAAATGCGAGAGGCAGTGATTCCGGGTATGGTTTTTTGGTCGGTTCAAGGGTGCTTTATTGCGATAAATTGGCAGTTATCTACTTTGACTAGTGAGTGTTGCTGGGTTGCTTTACGGCACTGACAAATAGGACTTTGAAACCAGACTGCCATAAAAAACTTGTTGAATGCCTCAGGACGTGAAGCGGAAATAAAGTAACGGATTGACAAATTCCCTATGTAAATGGTTGTATAATACAACTATGCTGAAAGGGTAACGCTAATGGTTTCTGTACTAAAGAACATACAAAATATACGTGCGGCATCACGTTTAATGGTGCGAGAGCTGGGCTTCATGAACCAAAATCTGGCTGCAACTGACTATCCACCTTCAGCCGTTCACTCCATGCTTGAAATTGAAACACATGGGTCACTGACTGCTGCTCAATTGGTGCAGATTTTGGGGCTTGAGAAGTCCAGCGTCAGCCGCATGCTCGCTAAACTTGTCGAAGCAGGAGAACTCAAAGAAAGCCCTTCCGCTGAAGATGCGAGGACGAAACAGCTAAGCCTCACCGGGAAGGGCACAGAGACCGTGCATAGCATAAATACTTACGCTGACGAACGTGTGTCAGCAGCACTTGGTCAGCTCGATCCGTTTACCCAGGAAGTTTTATCACGGGGCCTTTCTTCTTATGCCAGCGCGTTGAAAGCCTGTCGCGAAAACATCGAAGGTAAAGTGCGAAACAGCTTCAAAATTGTTACGGGTTATCATGCAGGTATGATTGGACGCATTACTGAAATGCATGGTGGCTATTACGCCAGAGAGCATAACTTCGGCCATTTTTTTGAAGGGAAGGTTGCAGCAGGCCTTGCTGATTTTTCAGGACGTCTGGACAAACCATGTAATCAGATTTGGCTTGCAATGGTTAACGAGCGCATCGTCGGCTCAGTTGCAATCGACGGTGAGGATTTGGGAAATAATGAGGCGCATCTGCGGTGGTTCATCCTTGACGATGGATGCCGTGGTAGCGGATTGGGCAGGAGACTCATTGCAGAAGCGATGAAGTTTTGTGATGAGCAGAGGTTCACTTCGGTACAATTGTGGACATTCAACAAACTTACAGTGGCAAGACGATTGTATGAATCATTCGGATTTGAATTATCGAAAGAATGGGATGGCGATCAGTGGGGTAGTACTATTACTGAGCAACAGTTCACCCGAAAAGTCATCTAAACATTCCTAACCACTTATCCCTTTTGGACATGATTTCTTAGTTGACTTGTTTCGACTATTCTCTCTGCCCTAAATTAGTCATGTCGGCTCCCGACACGAAGCAGCCTGCCAGGATAGATTTGACAGCAGATTAACTGGCAATCTGTGGGCTGGCTGCCAGTTATATCGGTGAAATTTAATTTGCACTCATTACTATCTGGAATGCAACAACCAGTCTTGAACACCTTCGAATGCGCAATCAATAGCGCCAGCAAGATACCCGGAAAATCCTGGAGACCACTCGCTAGCAATACACGTGATTTTACCTTTCCATATACCTTGTTTTGGGGCCGGGAATGGTAAGACGTTGCTGGCCTCCTGCAAAAGATCAAAATCTGTTGTTGTTAATGGGTCTGATGCCCAATCTTTGATAAATTCTGCAATAGGGTCCGAAGCCTCAGGCCCAAATAATCGTATGAGTTGATTGCGGCACAGTTGTTTAAGCTCGGTTTCGGAAACAGTCCATCGTGTTTTTGCAGGAACACCGATAAAACCAAATATTGCAGTAAATCCGGTATCAGGTTCTGATACATCGTGTATCTCTACCATTGGTCCTATCCGGCTACTGGCATCCCCGGACAGATTCTTTCCTGTGAGAAAATCCCCTTGGTAAATAGCGGCATACTTAGCCTGGGGGGCCATCCAGGTCGGTATTTTCTCCCAGTTCGACTGGAGACCATCCGGTAATGCAGGCGTAAATTTGATTCCGGCTGCAAGTGCTGGAGGCATTGCTATAAAGACATGTCCACAAGTGAAGATTGTGTTTTTACCCTCATTAGAGCATGTTCTGACCAAAATATCCTCGCCGGAACAGGTAATTGCATCAACCTGCTCATTGAGTAAGATGCGTTCTGCCGGTAAAAACTGCAGCAGTTGGGTCGTGAATGCCTGCATGCCGCCTTTTAATCTGAATGATTCTGGTGCGGATGCGTAGGCAGGAAAACGTTCAGGAGCAACGTTATTTTGACGTTCAAAGAGCATATCCCCAGCTCTGGTTTGAGGAATGATCGGAATACCAAGTTGTCGAATCAGATGAGAAAGAACAGGTTGAATATCAGGCCAGAACCACGTAGCGCCCATATCAATATGTGTATTGATATGGGTACCATCTAAAATCTGGCTCGACAATACGCGACCACCAACACGCTCCCGTGCTTCAAGAAGTCGGTAATCGATCCCTGCTTTTTCGAGAAGCGTGGCAGCATAGAGTCCACTCACCCCAGCTCCGATGATAAGAACTTTACTTTTACTCATGGTATAGCTCCGGTTAAAGTCGCTGGACTCAAATGTCCTGTTTTTAAGTACAATTTAGCGCCTGATGCTGATGCTATCAGGGAGGGCATATCTCCTGGTGGTAACCTGAGCCAGCTTCCCTTTTCATAACGACCAAATGGATCTGTTAATTCGCCTTCCAGAAGAAGAATTTCGGCTCCACCATTCAGTGGTGAGCAAAAAAGACGTTCTCCAGCTTTGACTTTCAGTAATACCACGCATTCACGGACGCTCTTATACAAAGGACATACTTCTCCTTGTGCATAATAATGCCAGTTTTTGGGGTCATTAGTGTCTATCCTGACATACTGGTTTTCTTCAGCAGTCATCTGACGAAGTTTTACGAAAATGGTCGTCCCAACTTTACTGGAGGGCTGATGTGAAGAACCGTCAGGACTACGCAAATACCATCCTGCTGAATAGTCAGTGTTGTATTCAGTGAAGATGCCGCTTAATACCAGAATTTCTTCACCACCGGGATGATTATGCATTGGAAAAATTGAACCTGGCTCATATCTGACAAGACTTGTTGCTCTTGCCTGTTCATTGCCTATCCGGTCAAACATCATTCGCTTTACACCCGAACGAGGTGAGCAAACCCACTGGTAATTATTTGGCGTGACGATAGTGTGCTGTGAGAAATCAGAATTAAGTTGCATCATATGTTGCCATTAGACGGCATCCATTGGATGCCGTATGAAGGGTTATTTATTCGGCAGGTTATCGTACACATCCAGTGCGCGCGCTGTGTAGGTGAGGGCTGCTCCAGTGTTCATTTTTATAGCCACGGACAATGCTTCAGAAATCTCTTCCCGGGTTGCGCCATGTTTCACGGCCGCATCGACGTGCACTGCCAGGCAACCATCGCAACGGGTAGTAACCGCCACGGCCAGCGCAATCAATTCCTGTGTTTTGGGATCCAGATGCCCATTTTCTAAAGTCCCCTTGTCCATTTGCTGAAAGCCTTTCATGAACTCCGGCTGTAATTTTGCAAATTTACCAATGGCAGCCAGCAGGCCACTACGATATTCATTCCAGTTTGAAAGCATATCTGCTCCTGTTTTATATTAGAGGATTGTGTATTCAGATCACATCATAAATGCGAATATCTGGTGCCTGGTTCAGAAAAGGCTTCAATTCTTCCACAACATCTTTTGTAAATAATTCACTGGTAAGATACGCCTGCGCTTGAGCAGTAGTTTCAAAGCCATGTAAAACTTGCACATCATCATCCCGAATAAGCAATTCTTTTGAGGTCGCTCCGGCAATGATATTTAAAAATGGCGCTTTATATTTTTGATAAACATTTGCTGCGGCAGGGCGGTTGTGGTTGCTGATATTAAGCGTGATTTGTAAGTAAGCCATAGTATTCTCCTTCAAAAGGGACCGAGATGTGCAAAGTATTCACAGTCATTGACGAATGACAGTAGGGGAATTATCAACATGACCGTCTGATCTAACAAATCACATATTCTTGTGTGGCGGAGAAGATTTTCTATGTTGTGTATTGTGCTGACGAGGACTTAATTCACCTGGAGGGCTGGAATATAGGGGCCTCATTAGAATATTTGTTTTGAACAAAGCCCCTTGTATAGGCAATATTAGCGGTGGAGAGGTAGGTTTTTAGTATTGATTGATAACATGGTTTGCCACTTTGCCAGTGTTAAACTCGCCAGTTTTCCCAAAGCCAGATAAAAAGGATGTCCGGCATTCTCAATGAACACCCCGAGGAAACGGGATGACCATGGGAACAGATGCCATGCCAGTAACTGTTCACATTCGCTGTGTCGACTTTGCTCTGCAAGCCAGGCCGCCATCAGTAATAAAGAACCAAAGTGATCTTCTGGCTCATTTTGCTGCATCTCGAACTGAATACTGTTCTCCCGCATCCACTGGCGCAGCGCCAGTGTGGATTCACCAAATAAAACGTTCTCACGATCCAGCCAGACGGAGCCCCATGGCGGTGACGGTAAGGCATAAGGCCCTATAAATAAACGCTGAAAGGACTCAGTAAGAGAGTCATCGCCGCCATCTTTAAACATTCTTGCCAGTTGAGGCAACTCCTCCAACGGCAGCGGCCATTGTGTTTGCCATTCATCAGATGTGAATGCTGAAACCAGCGGAGAGGCTTCAGCACTCTCTGGCGCAAAGTAAAAGAGGGCGCCCAGTACGCGTGCCGTCATGGAAAAGTTGTCACGTTGTGTGAAATCAGTCATAAAACCATTCCGTAAAGTGCGGGTTTCCCCGCACTAATTTGTTAACCTGCCACTGCCATACCGACAGTCATATGTAGCCCATAAAACAGGCCGCGGCCTAAAATTTCGCCGCCAAGCACCAGGATAAGACCCAGTAGTAACCCAACGATATGTGGCTCTTTGCGACGCACCAATGGGCAGATCCAACAGCCCAGGCCGATGACAAGAAGCGCCACACGGCAGACCTGCAATACAGCATAATCCGGTATCAGACTGCTGGTCTGCTGTACTGAGCTATGAATGCTGGCCAGAGCCATACCCTGTAATGCGATGACAGCAATACAGACCAATAGAGCAAGTAAGCTGATGCTGGCAAATATTGTGCTGCTAAAGGGGACTCTGGACGCCTGGAACAGGAGTGCGGCAAACAGTGGGCCGCCGAGGATTGCTGTCAGGCAAAACGCGAGAGTCGTATACCCAGTATACCAGGTGGGGACGGTTTCAATCTGATAAACACGGGTCATCGCCAGGATGAAGATTATACCGAGCACCATACTGAACAGCAGCCAGAGTTTACCAAGCGTTTCTGGCATTTTCCCCAGAAAGGCCACCAGCCACCAGAAACCGCCGACAGCGAAAAAGATCGACCCTGCGGCAATTTCATTACTTAATCCGGACGCGCCGACGCGGTTGAGCGAGTTGAACGCCCGCATGGGTGAACCCAGATGCATGATTGACGCCAGAAAGCCCAGCCCCATCACCACCCAAAGAAAAAACATACCGCGTACAATACGTTGCCTGGCGGGCGGATCGTTTTTTTCCGCCAGCCAACCAAGTCCGCTGACAACCAGCGCACCCGCGACACACTGTCCCAGTACCGTAAACAGTACCAGCGGCCATTCATGCCATCCATTTCCCATTTTACACCTCCTTCGGATTGGCCAGATAGCCAGTGGTATCGCCGCACGGACGTGCATTGGCATTAGGTTTAATCACTATGCTCGGTTTCGTGAAGTGCGCACCCGGCAATGGCGCTACCGCCGCCAGCTCGCCGTGTTTCTTACGCAGCTCGTCAATCGGCCCGAAGTCCAGCGCGCGCAGCGG
Source organism: Citrobacter sp. Cu231 (assembly GCF_030332265.1). Taxonomy (NCBI): domain Bacteria; kingdom Pseudomonadati; phylum Pseudomonadota; class Gammaproteobacteria; order Enterobacterales; family Enterobacteriaceae; genus Citrobacter; species Citrobacter sp. Cu231. The sequence continues at coordinate 97,730 of NZ_JAOWIE010000044.1, forward strand.
GCAGGATTCGACACAAATCGGCTTCTTGCCTTCCGCCACCCGGTCGTGGCAGCCGTCGCACTTGGTCATGTGACCTTTGGCGGCGTTGTACTGCGGCGCGCCGTACGGGCAGGCCATGTGGCAGTAGCGGCAGCCAATGCAGACATCCTCGTTCACCACCACAAAACCGTCTTCCCGCTTATGCATCGCTCCGCTCGGACAGACTTTGGTACAGGCCGGGTCGGCACAATGGTTGCATGAAATAGAGAGATAATAGGCAAAGACATTCTGATGCCAGACGCCGTTATTCTCCTGCCAGTCACCACCCGCATACTCATAAATGCGACGGAAGCTGACGTCCGGGGTTAAATCTTTGTAGTCCTTGCAGGCCAGTTCGCAGGTTTTACAACCGGTGCAACGGCTGGAATCAATAAAAAATCCATACTGGGTTGTCATCGGTTACTCCTTATGCCTTTTCGACCTGAACGAGATTACTGTGCGAAGGATTAGCTTTTGCCAGCGGTGAAGTGCGATGTGTTGTCAGGATGTTAATTGAGCCACCGTGGTCGACTTTGTCACCAAACATATCGGCATTCAGCCACATTCCCTCGCCCATAGCAGTAACGCCAGGCATGATACGCGGTGTGACTTTTGCGGGAATCAACGTCTGGCCATACTGATTAAATACCCGAACGGTGTCTCCGTTTTTGATTCCACGATCCCGGGCATCAATGGGGTTTATCCAAATCTCCTGTCGGCAGGCCTGTTTCAGAACATCAATATTGCCGTAGCTTGAATGTACGCGGCCTTTAAAGTGGAACCCGGTCATTTGCAATGGATACTTGCGACGAGCTGGATCTTCCCAGCCATTAAAGCCTGGAGTGTAAATGGGTAAAGGATCGATGACTTCATCAGGCTTCAGTTCCCATGTTTTTGCGATATTGGCCAGTCGCTCAGAATAGATTTCTATTTTTCCCGATGGTGTTTTAAGGGGATTGGCAATAGGATCTTTGCGAAAATCCTTATACGCGACAACATGCTCATCCGGACATTTAAGTTTATAAATACCTGCCGTTTTCATCTCTTCATAATCCGGCATATCGGGATGACGTTCTTTCGTTTTGGCGCAAAGATATTGAACCCATTCATGTTGTGTACGGCCTTCGGTAAAGGTCTGGTAAACATCAGGTCCAAGACGTTTTGCTATTTCACTCATTGTCCAGTAAATGGGCTTGCGTTCAAATTTTGGCGATGTTGATGGTTGTCCCAAAATAACATATGCCATATTCCCAGCCTCTTCATGCGGGATAAGATCTTCCTGCTCAGTAGGCATCAGGTCAGGGAGTAAAATATCGCTATATTTTGCTGAGGCAGTCATGAAATGGTCAATGCAGACAATCATTTCGCACTTATTTTCATCCTGCAAAATTTCATGTGTGCGACTAATATTGCTGTTCTGATTTATCAGCGTGTTGCTGGCGTAGCACCACATGAATTTTATTGGCACATCCAGTTTGTCTTTACCTCGTACGCCATCACGAGTAGAGGTCATTTCAGTTCCGCGCTCAATAGCTTCGGTCCAGGTAAAGGAGGATATTTCAGTTTTAACAGGATTTTTTAGAGGGGAAAACATTTCAACACCGAGATCAAAGGTGCCTTCTCGATCGCCAGAGTTGCCGCCAGAAATACCGACATTGCCGGTCAAAATGGCGAGCATTGCAATGGCTCTTGACGTTTGTTCTCCGTTTGATTGACGCTGTGGCCCCCATCCCTGGCAAATATAGGCTGGTTTCGCCTGGCCGATCTCACGCGCCAGCTTAATAATTTTGTCTGTCGGAATACCTGTGATTTGAGCTGCCCACTCAGGTGTTTTTGCTATACCATCCGGACCGTCGCCGAGTATATAAGCTTTATAATGACCATTTTTTGGTGCGCTTGCTGGTAACGTAACCTCGTCATAGCCTACACAATATTTATCAAGAAAGGGTTTATCTACCATATCTTCGGTGATGAGAACCCAGGCAAGTGCTGCAGCTAAGGCGGCGTCCGTTCCTGGACGAATGGGGAGCCATTCATCTTCTCGTCCGGCTGCGGTATCGTTGTAGCGAGGATCGATAACGATCATCCGCGCATTGGAGCGTTCGCGCGCTTGTTCAACATAATAGGTAACACCACCGCCGCTCATGCGTGTTTCGGCTGGATTGTTTCCGAACATTACAACCAATTTAGTATTAGCGATATCATCCGGGCTGTTTCCGCTTCTGCCACCATAGAGATAATTCATGCCCGCTGTGATTTGTGCAGTACTGTAGGTTCCGTAACGACCTAAAAAGCCACCGCAGGAATTCATCAGGCGGAAGGGCATTGATGATTTAGTAATATTTCCGCCAGCGACACCTGTGGCGTAAATAATATGTACTGCTTCATTGCCATAGTTTGCAATAATTCGTTTCAGATTATCCGCGATAGTATCCAGTGCTTCATCCCAGGATATCCGCTCAAATTTACCTTCTCCGCGCTTACCAACGCGTTTCATGGGATATTTCAATCGATCAGGATGATTCATACGACGACGAATGGAGCGTCCACGAAGGCAGGCCCGGACCTGATGGTTTCCGTACTCATCGTTGCCTGTGGTATCAGATTCTACCCAGTAAACAGAATCATCTTTTACATGCAATCGAAGCAGGCAGCGACTTCCACAGTTTACTGTGCAGGAACTCCAGACGGCCTTATCTTCGACGATAGCGGTTTTGTTCGCGGCTTGACTTGTGAAACTGAATGGTAATGATAATCCTCCCACTGCGGCCATTAGTCCTGTTGTTGCCCCAGCCTGAATTAGCTTTCTCCGGGAGACAGGAACTTCGATTAACCGTTCTTCCTCGCAACGATCCATTACGTTCACCTGTTATTATGACATTGTTTGAAAAGCATACAAAAATAGCCAGTGTTAAAATATCAATATTCATTTTTGTGTAATAATGAATGATATTAATTAACATTAGGCTGGTTTTATATAATATATTTGAGTTAAGGGCGAAGAAAGTTTGAGCTATTTACCTTACGAGTAAAATTCAAATTTTTCTCTATTCTGAAAACGAACCCTTTACTTCATTGTGGGTATTATCGAAGTGGATAATGTCACGGGCAAGGGAGATAAACTTTAGTGGCAGTAAAGATTTTCTATCTTAAGTGTATGAAAAATAGCCTTTGATGGCTTTTGTCACTAAAATTAAAAGGATGACCTCCTGAAATTCAGGAGGTTGGGCTATTTTTAATCAAAATATCATTAATTAACCAGTCATGAAAAACTTTTACTTCAGGACGCATCACTGCTTTTTGTGGTGTAACAATGTAATAGGACCATGTTAGCGGCCAGCGTATATTTGGATGAAGTTGTATCAGTTGTCCTGTGGCAATTAACTGTTCAACCAGCGCACGGCGGACAATTGCCACACCCTGGCCGCTAAGCGTGGCCATAATAACCGCTGAGGTAGAGTTAATATGCAATCCTGTATAACGCGTAGCTGGAGCTTGCGTTGCTGCTAAGACTTCTTCCCATGAAGGAAAATTTGCACCAGGGTGCAGGGTATCATCATGAATGAGTTTTTGTTCTGCCAGCCATTCGCCACACGTAATTTTCTCAGGCGGTACAATGCGTGGGCTGCATACCAGAACAGCTTCCTCATCCATTAACCATGTCTTATTTACCCCCGACCAGTCTCCTTTGCCACAACGAACACCAATATCTGCCTCTCCGTGAGCCACATCCATGAGTTTTTCCGTCACATTCAGGCGTAGCTCGATATTTTGATGCGTTTCGGAAAAACGATTTAATTTTTCCATTAACCAGTTCATCACCAGAACTTGTGAGGCCGTGAGGATGACGACGGATCGAGCCTGACGACCGCGCAGTTTATTAAGTCCTGACTCAAGGCTATCGAGCCCTTGAGTGATCTCTTTAAGCGCATCCTGAGCCTCAGTCACGAGCGTGAGCCTTTCTTTACCAGAACGTGTCCGGTGCAAAAGGGGGGTGGCCTACCCAGTCTTCAAGAGCCCGAACCAGTTGTCCTACAGCTGCTGGGGTGACGCCTAGCTCTTTGGCTGCACCTGTGAAGCTACCATGACGCGCAGTTGCTTCGAAAGCGTGCAGCCATTTCAAGCGATTAAGCGAACGCATTTTATTCTCCATCTCATACGATGGAACTAGTATACGTGATCGAGATAGATTTTCTTCCTCAATTTTCAATCTAAATACTCATGCGGAACCGAATAAACGTTGTTTTGCTTATCTTGAATAAAATAATAAGCTGATGATTTATTTCTTTGTTTATGATGATTTTTTTCTGGCATCTGTGATGCTGATATAAAAATCTCATTATCGTGTTTTGCTTTATCAGTCAAGTAATTTATTCTATTTGATGTTGAAATGTTTTTTCATTGGTGTGCATTCATTAACAGTGACAGTATATTTAATGTAATAATTTTATATTTTAGGCGATATTATGGAATGGACTTCACTGAATATAGCGCACCATATCACCGCTCCGAATCCGTTAACCATACGGAAAGAATTTATACCTGCAAATCATTATTTTCCTGAGCATAAGCACAAATGGCATCAGGTCGTTTATGCGACAGCAGGTGATTTAATGGTTAAAACAATTGAACAATCATTTTTGATTTCACCGAAATTACAGGCTGTCTGGTTGCCTGCGGGAACTCAACATCAGGTCGGCTCATCACAAGGAGCTTATTTTAATAGCTTATGGATAGCTAACGATGCTCACAATCAATTTGACATATCGGAACCCACCATTTTTGATGTTTCCCCATTCCTTAAGGCGCTTATCTTAGAAATATCAGACAGAAGAATAAATGATGAAGATTATATAGAGAAACTAATACAGTTAATTTTATACCATCTGAAAAATGTTCGTAGTGCTCAATTTATTTTACCCTGGCCTCAAAATCGATCATTGGTAAAAATATGTGAATCATTATGCGAAAACCCTTCGGATACACGATCACAGGAAGAATGGTGCCATGAACTGGGAATGTCGGAGCGTACATTATCAAGACGTTTTACTATCGAAACAGGAATGAGTTTTCGTTCCTGGAAAAAACGTCTGCGGTTAATGAAAGCTATTGAGTTACTCGACTGTGGTAAAGGAGTAACAGAAACAGCGATAGAATTAGGATATAGCTCTAGTTCTGCATTTGTTTATGCATTTCATCTTACTATGGGACATGCTCCTCTGGATTATATGAAGAAAAGGTATTAGTTTTTTTTATAAATGTGACTTGCCTCACTCACTGAATAAGTATGTTAATTTTTATATTCTTCGCTGTAACATAAATGGCGGCTGCTCTACATCATCTGTCTTTTTTTAGAAATGACAAAGTAACTATTAGGCGTATAGAATTTTCCGGTACCAAATAATATATAAATGAAAGAACTTAGTAATAACAAAAGTCAGGGCGATAAATTCGGCCAGATGAAAATTTTTATCTAAAGGAGTTTTTAGAGTGAAGATTACGAAGATAGAAACACTTGAAATTGATCTGTCCGGGCAAAATGGACTTGATTTGTGGCGACCAATTTACGTGCGAATACATACTGATGAAGGAATCTCTGGTATGGGGGAAGCGAGCCTTGCTTATGGTACGGCATCAGAGGCTATTGCTCCGATGATTCGTATACTTGCTGAACGTTTTCTTCTGGGACAGGACCCTAATGATACTGAAACGCTATGGGAAATCATGCGACAGCGTTCATTTTGGGCCTTAGGGGAAGGACCCGTGATATTTGGGGCTATGAGCGCTTTGGATGCGGCACTTTGGGATATAAAAGGCAGAGCCGCAGGCTTATCGGTTCATCGCCTGCTGGGAGCAAAAACACCAGAACCTTTGCGTTGCTATGCGAGCCAGCTTCACTTTGGTTGGACCGATGAATCATTGATGCTTAACGATCCTGCTGAATTTCGAGAAACAGCACAAATTGCGCGAGCTGAAGGCTATGATTGCGTGAAGCTTTGCCCTGTTTATGTTGATGCTAATGGGGAACGTATTCGTAAACGGGGGGTGTTTACTCCAGCCGAACGCAAACTGGCGCGTTCTCGTATGGAGGCGGTCCGTGAAGGAATTGGTGAGGAGTGTGACATCATTATTGAATGGAATTCACTTACTTCAACTTCCGGAGCGTTACAGCTTGCCGATCACTTTTCTGATTTAAATATTTTGTTCATGGAAGAACCTACCCACTACAATAGTCCAGAGGCGCAAATAAAAGTCTCCAGGGAATCATCCATTCCTGTTGCAACAGGGGAGCGATTATATACCCGATGGGGATTCCTGCCGTATCTACAACAAGGTGCCATCGACATGATTCAACCTGATATTGGCCTGGTTGGTGGTATCACAGAAGGTATGAAGATCGCTCATTTGGCACATGCTTTTGACGTCGGGGTTCAGGCGCATAATTGTGGTTCGCCACTTGCTATCGCGATGGCATTACAATTTGAAGCAGCTATTCCAAATTTTGAGATCCATGAGCACCACTCTTTTAATCTTAAATCTTGTAACCGGGAGTTGTTTGAAGAAGATTTACAGCCAGTAAATGGAAAAATTGCTGTTCCTGTAACCCCCGGTTTTGGTATGACACTTAGAAAAGATGCCGAAAAACGGATGAATATAGTAACCATCTGTGAAAAATAATTATTGGTAAAATAAATTTTTGCTAATTAAATAGTATGGGGAAATAGATCTGATAGCAGAATCTTTTCTTCCCATATGATCTAAGTAATAAGATCTAATATAAAGCTTTGCCTACTGAACATCTGTCCTGGAGTTTATTAATAAATGAAACAAGAAATGGCATTAGACAATGTTAAGGAAAATGTTGGAAAAAATAAAATCCCATTTACTTCTTATGATGTCGGTTGGGTAATCATGTGTATCGGCATGGCAATTGGCTCCGGAATTGTATTTATGCCATTGCAAATGAGTGTTAAAGGTTTTTGGGCAACTGCGATTGCATTACTCATTACATATCCTATAGTTTATCTATTAACAAAATTGTATATTACCTCTCTTTCCGAAACACAACAGACAGATTATGCGGGAACTATAACGCAATATTTAGGGAGAAACTGGGGGGCTTTTTTGAGCTTTCTCTATTTTTTTACAATATTGAAGGGGATGTTGGGTTATGCGGCTACTATAACTAATGATACATCGAGTTATTTGCAGCGTTTTGGTGTTACTCAACATTCACTATCCGATACGTTATGGTTTCCTCTGGTATTGTTGGTAGCAATGGTTCTGGTTGCCTCTCGTGGGGAACGTTTGCTCTTTAAAATTTCTGGGCCATTTATTGTATTTAAACTCATGGTTATAATTGTGTTAGGTGCATTGATGGTCCCTTATTGGAACATCAATAATGTCAGTATGACAAGCCCTGACAGTTTAATTGATTTAATGAGAGATGTTTTGGTTTCTCTCCCTTTTGCATTATTTTCGATTGTATTTATTCAGGTTCTTAATCCAATGAATATTGCATTCAGAAAAATTGAATCAGACCCTAAAATCGCTACATTTCGCGCTCTCCGGGCAAGTCGAATAGCATATATTATCCTTGTTGTGTCTGTCCTGTTTTTTGCGTTTTCATTTATGTTTTCGACCACACCTGAGCAAGCAGAGATGGGGATTTCTCAAAATACCTCAGCTCTAGCGCTGATGGCAAAGATTATCCCTGAAAACACTGGTGGATTTATACCAGTACTATCAGTTTTATTAAGTATTTCTGCTATTTTAACTTCTTTTTTCGGTATTTATCTCGGTTTTTACGATGCATTATCAGGAATTATTATCAATATTGCAGACCGCTTCATTGTACGTGGTAAGAAATTTAATAATTTTCTCCCTTATCTGGTTACACTTACTGCGATCGTTCTTCTTTGGGGATGGGTTGTTGCCGATGTGTCTACAATGGCTTTACTCCAATGGACTGTGGGAACCTTTGGGTTAGTTTCTTGCCTTATTCCATGCTACCTGATCTGGCGAGTGCCATCTTTACAAAAATATAAATCCCCTGCGGTGATTTTCGTATCGCTTATGGGCTTTATGCTGGTTGTATCACCATTATTTAAGCTCCTTGAAAAATAAAGGTTTTACAAGTCCTTAAACGGTATAACATCTAAGAGATAATCTGGCTCTTAGATGTTGCTAATTGCGAGATAGATTTTCTTTAGCGGCCAGCAAAATCTTCTGATTCGTCAGTCCTCGTCGTTGATGCCATCATTCGTTCACACAAAAGCAGTAATCAATCCTTCAAGAGGTTAACGATGAGCGCATTATTTACAGGTAAAAAATTGTTAGTAGTAGGTGGTACCAGCGGTATGGGTTTCGAAACAGCGAAACTGGTATTGAAAAACGGTGGTAGCGTGGTGCTGATTGGCAATCGCCAGGACAAAGCAGAGCAAGCCCGTCAGGCTCTGGCGGCAGAAGGTCAGGTTGCCATTATTGTTGCCGATTTGATGACCGAAGAAGGAATGAAACATGTGCTGGATACCATCAATGCAGAGCATAAAGACGTTAGCTTGCTGGTGAATGCGGCTGGCGTGTTCTTCCCGAAACCGTTTACCGAGCATGAAGCTTCCGATTACGACATGTATATGAGCATTAACCGTGCCACTTTCTTCATTACCCGTGATGTTGTGCGCAATATGGTTGAGGCAGGTATCAAGGGATCTATCGTCAATATTGGCTCTATGTGGGCACAGCAAGCTATAGGCGCTACACCGTCTTCAGCTTACTCCATGGCAAAAGCGGGTCTTCATGCGTTGACTAAAAATCTGGCGATTGAGTTGGGCAGCAACGGGATTCGTGTGAACGCAGTTTCTCCTGCGGTCGTACATACACCGATTTACGAAGGTTTTATCCCTAAAGACGATGTGAAGGATGTCATGAACAGCTTCGATAGCTTCCATCCGATTGGTCGTGTAGGGACATCGGTTGATATAGCTGAAACGGTAGCATTCCTGCTGTCTGACAAGACAGGCTGGGTTACTGGCGCGATTTGGGATATCGACGGTGGTGTGATGGCCGGTCGTAACGCCTGATAACAATGCCGCACGCGGACAACCGTGTGCGGCGCAGGAGGTTATATGGAACACGACGTTGCGAAATATGATCTTGTAACGACGTGGAAGGGGGGCAAAGCCAGCCAAACATGCTGCCGATCGTGCATTATCGGGGAACAAATTCAACCCTCTTCACATTATGTTATTGATTCAGATGAACCTGAAATGCTGGGCGGACAAGGGCTGGCTGCGAATCCTCAGCAACTCATGCTGGCTGCTTTTAATGCCTGTATGACAGCTGCTTTTGCTCATGAGGCAGAGCAGGTTGGGATCATCCTTACGTATCTTGAAATTCAGACGTGCGGAGAACTCATGACAAATATATCCGCGCGTTGCCAATCATCCGCAGATAATAGCTCTGATAGGCTTCAATACGTTATTCGTGTCAGTGGAAATGGAAATATCCGCCAGTTTGAGCAGATCCATTGCCGGGTTATTAGTGCCTCTCCAAACAGATGGCTTCTGGCACAAAACATGACGATTGAAGGCGATCTAATTCTGATCTGAGGCAATGACCATTGTACTCAAAATAAAAATAGGAACACATTATGACGACCCCTCGCGTTACACCCTGGCAAGACGGAGAACCTGTAGAGCAGGCACTTCTCGAGGCGATAAAGGCGCGTCGCCCCGGCGGTAATCTAATTGGTATTGATCGTGTATTACTGAAAAGCTTTCCTCTTGCGACCGGCTGGAATGAACTGTTAGTCCGTGTCCGCCAGGCATTTTCTCTGAATCTTGAATACAGAGAGCTAATCATGCTGCGTGTGGCATGGCTAAATAAAGCTGAGTTTGAATGGAATGTGCATTATCCGGCCTATCTTGATGCGGGTGGTACACCTGAAAAAGCGAATGCGTTGCAGTTAGCAGATATTTCATCTCTGTTTGATGTGACAGAGTCGCTGTTAATCAGTCTTACCGATCAATCCACCTATGATGTTGTTGTGGAAGAAGGGGTTATTGAAGGGCTCAAAAAACGGCTGGGTGAAAAAGAGACGGTAGAGGCTGTTGCAACTGTTGCCGCTTATAACATGGTGTCACGTTTTCTCGTCGCCCTCGCCATATAACAACACTGTCAGAACTGCGCGCTACAGGTAACTTTTCGTGAAAACAACTTTTCGTGCTATGCAGATCACTTCTCCTGGGATGCTGGAGTTGGTTGAAAGGCCGATGCCAATTCCCGGTTTCAATGAAGTACTGATTAAAATTGATGTATGCGGTGTCTGTGGAGCCGATCTTCCTGACTGTGAAAAACCACAACAGGCTTTAAACCCTCCACGCATTCCAGGACATGAAATTATCGGGCATATCGCTAGTAAAGGCGAGGCCGTACCGGAGCACTGGAATATTGGACAGCGCGTGGGTGTGGGGCGTCTGGGCGGCTACTGTCAGTATTGCAAACCCTGTCGTAACGGGCTTTTTCATCTGTGTGAAAACCAGGTAACACCCGGTCTCAGTTGCGATGGTGGCTATGCGAAGTATGTCGTTATTCGGCATACCGCATTGATTAACATACCTTCAGAATTGTCCTCAGTCCATGCCGCACCTGTCCTCTGCGCGGGGACTGCGACTTTTAATGCACTGCGAAAGTCGGGGGCCAGAGCAGGCGACAAAGTGGCAATTCTGGGTATTGGAGGTCTGGGGTATATGGCAATTCAGTATGCGCGAAAAATGGGGTTTGAAGTTGTTGGCATTGCCCGTGGGCATGAAAATGAAGCTGAGGCGCGGGAATTGGGTAGTCATCACTATATTGATAGCCACCGTGAGGATGTGACTGAACGACTGAAAAGTCTGGGAGGAGCAGATTTTATTGTGGCTACAGCACCTGATTCAGAAACCATTTCATTGGTGGTTCCTGCCCTGGCACCACAAGGAAAAGTTATTCTCCTTGGTACGGGGCGAAAGCCAATGCAGATAATGCCTGGTATGTTAATTGGCGCTGAGCGCTCTCTTTCTGGATCTTTTATCAGTACTCCTGCGGAAACTGAGCGCGCATTACATTTCAGCCATCTGTTTCAGACTCTGCCAATTACTGAGCTTATGCCTTTCGAACAGGCAAATGACGCACTTAACAGGCTAAAAGCAGGAAAGGCACGCTATCGGATTGTACTCACCATGAATCAGGGTAATTAAACTAATGACATTGGAACATACACTGCCAGTGGCTGCGCAGAATAATAATATCATTCGCTTATCTGCGGCTCAGGCGCTTGCCGGGGCTAACTCTGTTGTCTTCTACGCTACCGGTGCCATTGTTGGTAATGCCATAGCTCCCAGCGGCGCTCTGTCCACATTCCCCATCACCATGTTTGTCCTGGGCATGGCCGCCTGCATTCTTCCTTTTGGCGCACTGGCGAAAAAAAAGGGACGTAAAGCCGCATTTATGGTCGGGACGGGGGCCGGAGTGATTACTGGCTTGATTGCTGCCCTTGCGGTTTTTATTAGTTCATTTTTGCTATTCTGCCTTGCCGCTTTCCTGGGAGGGGCTTACGCTGCAGTGGCGCTTAGTTTTCGCTTTGCTGCAACGGATGGAGTGACATCCGAAAGGCGAGCCCGTGCATTATCTCTGGTAATGGGGGGCGGCGTGGTAGCTGGTGTCATTGGGCCAATGCTGGTGACGGGAACAATGAATCTTCTGCCACCACACACATTTGTTATTACCTTTATAGCTCAGGCTCTGGTAGCAGCTATTTCAGCTTTCATTCTTAAGGGCGTGATTCCTGCCGAGCCAACTGTGACAGCCAAATCAGGAGGGCGTTCTCTGAAGGAAATTGTTCGGCAGCCAGGTTTCCTGAAGACCGTGTTCAGTGGCGCAGTTGCATATATGGTGATGAATTTCCTGATGACCGCCGCTCCCCTTTCAATGCATATGCATGGAATCTCTCAACAAGCCTCCAATCTGGGGATTCAATGGCACGTTATTGCTATGTATGGTCCTGGATTCTTTACCGGCAGGCTGATTAACCGTTTCGGCGCTATGCGGATTTCAGCAACTGGATTGCTTATCACGGCTGGTTCTGTTCTTGCCGGGCTCAGCGGAACAGATATCTTCCACTACTGGCTCTCGTTGATATTACTGGGAGTTGGCTGGAATTTTGGCTTTACTGGCGCTTCAGCGAAGATCATTGATTATCATCGCCCCGAAGAGAAGACTCAGGTGCAGTCCCTGAATGATTTTGTGGTATTTGGCGTAATGATTGTCGGGTCGTTTTCATCCGGTGCGTTGCTGAATCTTTATGGCTGGAATGCCGTATTGTGGGGTTCACTTATCCCTGTTGGCATTGCATTCCTGTGTATCTTAAAAGGGGATCGTAAGACAGTTGTCGTAAAGCATGAGTGATGTTTAACTCAGTGTCGGGAAGGTAACCGGTGTAAGTTATGGGATAATGAGGGGAACGACACACGCAATCGTAATTCGAGCTTCGGCTTTTTGGTGTTTATCCCTGGGTTGAGAGAGCAACAGGGCACCCTGGTATCATTCTTGCCATTATTCGTGAGGACGCATTCCGTTTTTGGCCGGACCTGGAAGGTGTTCGTGACGCTATCTCTATGGACTAAAGCGTTTTGTTGAAAGCGTTGCTAGATCACAAAACGGAAAACTTTTTTGCCTGCGGTAAAAATGACGGTGTTGGTTTTTTGCAGATAAGAAAAAACCATTATCAGACAAGGTGTTACAGGACGAGTACATAACCAAACACTAATATTGCAGGCACGTTCGGGACGTGGTGTTAGCCATTTCCCGAACAGACAAGGCAAGGTGGAGTGATGAAAGCGACGGAAAAATATTATCCGATAGATTGCGATCTTCATGATTATCTGGAAATCGCTTGCCTGTACCACTATTGGTTACGCATTGAGCTAACGGATAGCAGATGTTTTGATGCCAAAGCGTTGACGACGTGTACCACAACGGATAAAGAAGAATTTCTGCTGGTGGAGCACGATGAAGACCAGCAAACAATACGTCTGGATCACCTGTCAACGATCACTGCGCTGACGCCCGGGGCGCTATTTAGCACGGTGAGTTTTCAGCGAGCCATAAAGAAAGAACTGTAGTACAGATGTTATACGGTATAAATACGAATATCGTGCGCCTGGAAAGCCGTGGCATACTCTTTGCTAATATTATCCTCGACAACAATCACATCGATATTGCTGCTTTCGGTGACGACATAACGGGCGACAGCCGGGATCTTCTCCGCTGTCAGCGCGACGATAGTTTCATTGCACTGCTTGATCACTGCTTTTTTGAACTCACAATCCGCGTAATCAAATCCCGTTAAGCCGGGTTCAGGCGACATTGCACAACCGCCAATAAATCCCTGATCGAATAAAATACCCTGCACCTGTGCAATAGCGGCGGCCCCCACACATCCTCCTGAAGATCGCTGTACTGCACCGCCCAGTATAATGACGTCAAATAGCGGTTTTTTTAGTAAAACGGCGGCAATCTCCGGTGAATTTGTCACCACGGTTAGCGCCAGCTCGGCGGGCAGGGCTTCAGCCATTGCCATATTGGTACTGCCCGTATCGATAAAAATGCAGCTTCCTGATTTAACCAGCCGGGCGCATCTCTGCGCGATATTGCTCTTTTTCGCCACATTAATACGCTTACGCACGCTGATGTCTTCGGATTCAGGGAGGGCAATGACTGCGCCGCCATAGACTTTTTTACATACGCCATCTTTACTCAGCTCATGCAGGTCGCGGCGGATTGTGTGTTCTGAAACGCCCAACCTGCTGGCGAGTTCGGAACAGATGACCCTGCCGTTTTCCTGCAGGATCTGATAAATGAGCGCCTGGCGCTGTTCCGGAAATGCGGCGTAATCGAGCATGTGTACTCCAGAAAAAATAAACATCGAGCAATAACAAGCATAATCGTGCATTATGGTTCACGATGTCAACACCCCTTAAAGGGGCGTCCTGTAGTAGATATTATGAGAGAGGTTCGCTATGAAAGTTGCGCATATGGCGCTATGGACACGGGATCTTGAACAGCAAGCGCAGTTCTGGGTTACGTTTTTTGACGCAAAGATCAACGAAAAATACTGCAGTAAAACCAATCCTGGATTTGAATCTTATTTTGTCACTATTGGTGAGGATATTGCGATTGAGTTAATGACGAAGCCTGGATTGACACAACGAACTCCTGACAATAACACTTCAGGATGGGTGCATCTCGCCATGTCAGTGGGGGGGAGAGAAAATGTTGATGCTATGGCAACACTGGCAAAAGAACAGGGGATATTAGTCTCTGACCCACGTACTACTGGTGACGGATATTACGAAGCAGTGATACAGGATCCTGATGGAAATTTAATTGAGATAGTAGCCTAATCCCTTAAAAAATTTGGTGCAGGATCCGTATCATCATTTTAATTGGCAGACGCTTGTGTGGTGGAGTTCTCCATATAGAGCGTCTGGCTTGGGAACGCAAAGTCGGCGCCGTTTGCCTGGACTATCGAAATTATCTTCAAATAAACGTCTTGTTGTACTGCGAGCCACTCCTGCCAGACGGTGGTTTTCGTGAAGCAATACACCATGATATTCAATGATGAATCAGCAAATTCATTAAAATAAACCAACAGAGTTTGTTTCTGGTCTATTCCAGGATGGTTTTGCAACATTTGTCTGACTGATTCAACAACGTTACCGACTTTATCAGCATCCTCATATCGTAACCCGATCACCGTTTTGATGCGTCGGTTAGTCATCCTCCCCGGGTTCTCTACGCTGATGGAAGAGAAAACCGAGTTTGGTACATATAGCGGGCGATGATCGAAGGTTTTTATTTTGGTCATTCGCCAGCCGATTTCTGTTACCGTGCCTTCAATATTACGGTCCGGGGAGCGGATCCAGTCGCCGATGCTAAACGGTCTGTCGAAATAGAGCATAATGCCAGAGAAAAAATTGCTCAGAACGTCTTTACCCGCCATACCTACAGCGATGCCGCCAATACCGCCGAAGGTTAACAGGCCGGATAAGCTCATGCCGAAATGCTCGCCGTACAGCAAAATGATAGCGACCACGATGGTAATCTTAATGATACGCGACAGGATCCTCGCACTGGTGATATCTCTGCCTTTATTAATCTGCGTTTTTTCAAACTGATTAATCATCAAAAAGAGTTTGGTGGTCAGGATCAGCGCAATCAACGAGGTGCAGATAAAATCGACCACGCTGGAGGAGATAAATTTCAGGCTGTAACTTTCGATAATGTTATTGGCAATACTGCCAAACGTCCCAATGATAACGGCATAGATAAAAAATTGCGCGGCATGAAATATGAATCCTTTGCAGCGTCGCTCTCCTCGATGATACCAGACACTCATCAGGATCAGTGCGGCACAGCAGCTGAGAATTACTGTCAAATTAAACGCGTTATTTATAAACAGTTCAGCGATCATGATTCTTCCAGGCAGCTCCGTGTTAGCGAAATATCATCTGATATCCTAATCCTTGAATATTTTACTCAGTTCAGGCGATCAGAGCATTATTCTCCAGGATAGAAAAATAATGCAATTAGCGCTATTTTCGGCGAAATCGCGCTGGCGTCAACCCTGTGTATGGTTTATGTAGCAGACAGTCAGTTGATGTCATGGTATTGTTAGCGCAAAGTAACAAGGTTTTCATCTGCAAAAGGACAGTACTATGATCATGGCTAAGCTGAAGACAGCAAAGGGGCGGAAGTTTCTGTTGTGCCTGCTTGGGGTGTTTATTATCGCAGCGTCGGTCGTGACGCGAGCGACGATCGGTGGCGTTATTGAACAGTATGACATTCCGCTATCCGACTGGACCGCCTCAATGTACGCCATTCAATCTGCAATGATTTGTGTCTACAGTATGGTGTTTACGATTTTGTTGGCTATCCCGCTTGGTATTTATTTCCTCGGCGGTGAGGAGCAGCACTAGGTGTTGAAATGCCGGATGATATCGTCATCCGGCATGTGTTACGCGGTTAATCGTCTTCTTCGTCGTCCAGTTCAACAGGTGTTTGATACTCATCCGGCTTGATAACCAACAGGTCGCAGCGTAAGTGATCGATAACCTGTTCCGCGGTGTTACCAAGGAACGCGGCCGAAATACCGGTACGACCGACGGTACCCAGCACGACAATACCTGCCTGCAAGTGCTCGGCTAAATCAGGAATAACTTCTTCAGGTAAACCTTTTTCAACATGCGTCATTTTCTCATCGATACTGAATTTCTGACGTAACGCCTTCATCGCCAGCAGGTGCTGTCCGCGGATCGCATCGTTGTAAACACTGGGGTCAAACTCAGGCAGTTCAATCGCGATGTTGATTGGCGTCACGGGATAGGCCCCCACCAGATGTACTTCGGTATGGTTAACCTGTTCTGCCAGTTGCAGCGTCTCTTTGACCAGTTTTTCATTGAGCGCGTTGTGATAAGCCTCTTCACTGGCGAGGTTGACCGCAACCAGAGCTTTACCCCCTTCAGGCCATGGCTGGTCTTTGACCATCCATACCGGGCTTGGACATTTACGCAATAAATGCCAGTCTGTGGGGGTGAAAATTACGGCTTCGAGGCGGTCGTGTTGGTGCGCCATTTTGAGGACCAGGTCATGCTGAGCACTGATAACTTCCTGGATGATGGCTTCAAAGGGACGGTTGTGCCAGACCACTTTTATCTCAAGAGGGATCCCTGCTTCGATATAGTATTTCGCTTGTTCACGTATCCATGCCGTTCGTTGGCTGATAACTCCCTGACGCATTGCCGTACGTTCATCGGGCGACAGCAGCGTAGTCATCTCATAGGAAAAGTCATAGATCGGCAAAAAGGCCTTAATTTTGCCACCAATCCGTTGATGCAGATAAACAGCTCGCCTTAATGCTGGTTGATCGTCCTGGTTTGGATCGATGACGACCAGCATATTTTTGTACATAGCCATACAGGGTCTCCTTACAACTGTCATCGCAGTTTGTAACTAAAAGAGTAACCCAATAATGTGGATTGAAACAGGGGATAACCTCCTGCCAGATCAATAAATTGGGAAAATTTATATATTTTATTCACATCTTGCTAAAACTAAACGACTTTCCTCCGAATTTGTGTCCGTTTTAGGCATCCTGGTGTAGCGCTGTCGGCATACGGTTATTTAGTATAATGATCTGATCCTTCTGTTGTAGCGTAGTCTGCCGGAGGATATAGAAGGCAAGGGTTTGTATATTTACTGAATACTTTCCAGGTCTTTTGCTATATCACGATGGCGTCCCTGGTCGGCAATCTCACGCCCCTGGCGAGGCGGTGCTTTAAGCGCTTTTTCCAGATAGCGTTTTCCTTCGTCAGTCTTTTTCTCTTTTAGCAAAAAGTCGCCATAAAAATAGTTTGGATCGATGCCATCAGGATTGATCGCCAGTGCTTTTTTCAGCATTTCGTCGGCTTTGTTTTTATCACCAAACCCAATCGGCCAGCCGGGAACCTGATAATACAGCGCCCCAAGGCTGGTCCAGGCAGATCCCTGTAAAGCATTGGGGTCGATGCTGATCGCTTTTTCCAAATCGCTACGTGCCTGTTTGACCAGACTCAATGCACCCAGCCCTCCTTTAGCCCCCGCCCAGCTACTGTCGATAATCGCCGACCAGATAAGCAATGATGCATCAGCATTATTTTTCGCCTGACTCGCACTATGGGCCCGCTGACTCAGTGCGGTAAAGCAGCTCTCTTTTTTCGCTTCAAGGGTTTGATATTGGCAAACTGACCAGTCGTGCTGGAGATTTTCCAGTGTGGTAGTCGCCATGGCAGAGACGGGAAAAGCTGCCGTCAGCAGCAACGTTTTCAAAATTTTCATTTGTCTTCACCTTTGAATAAGCTCTGGGTATAGGATTGGATCACGGGTAATTTTTTACCCAGCGCGTTGTCTACTATACCGGGAAACCAGGCATTGATTTTTACGAACAGACGCTCCATCACGCCGAAGCGGTAGAGTTTCTGCTCTGTCTCAAGGAGATGCACCAGACGTATGGCGACAAATTGCGGGGAATCACTGCCATTACCCAGTTTGCGGTTAAGCGCGTAAACCTCGTCACTGTTGAGCGTAGTTTCGGTGGTGCGCGGCGCGGCATACAGTACGCAGATACCATTCCCCTTTAATTCGCGCCCCAGCGCCTCCGAGAAACGATGCGTGGCTGCCTTGGTGGCGCTATACACGCTCCAGGCAGGGTGACCAATTTCACCAAATATCGAACCAATGTTCAGGACGATGCCCTGCGGATTAAACTTATCCAGCATGGCGCGGGTTAACAGGGTGGGGATTTCGATATTGGTTCTAATCTGTTCCCGAATATCCTCAAAAGACTGTTGTTCAAACAGTGCAAAACGACTGGTTCCGGCATTGTTGATCAGGATATCCAGTTTGTTCTCATCTTTGAATCTGCTGGCCAGCGCGACGATTTCCTCATCAGTATAACTGTTCATCAGCGCAATATGATGCCGTTCCGGATTGGGAAGCGTTTCTTTCAGAAGCATCATTGCCTGCGCATTTCGTCCTACCAGGTACAGTCTGGCTCCTTTGTGCGCCAGCCTTTGCGCCAGCGCTTGTCCGATACCACCGCTGGCGCCAGTCAGCAGAACGGTTTTATCATGCAGGTTCATGCGTGGTCTGCCCCAGTTGATTAAGCATCTCTGTGTACAGGCGATAGACACGACGAGCAGCATAGATAATGGCTGCCTGATCGGCTTCGTCAGTCACGGTATCCATAAGTGAGGCGAAAAACTTAAGATGCCCCTGATCAAGTTCACCGTGTGAACGCAGGTAGGTTGTCGCCTGTTCTGGCAGCCCCAGTGTCCGTTCCACCTGGGCTGCAATCGCGGTAGCAATAGATACGCTGGTTCCCTCCAGTACCTGTACCATGCCAAAAATACTCATAGGATTGATCCGTTCAATGCGGTAGTAGAGCCAGGCAACCATCATTTCTATCGGTATCCCTGGAGTGCCATTGCGAACGCTTTGCGCATCACCGCCGCAAGCCTGAATATCGTTCAGGATCCATTCCTGATGCCCGTACTCTTCGTCAATATATTCAGCAATCGCGCCCCGAACAGCTTCATGTGAGGCTGGCAAGCGGCTGCCAGCACTCATCAACAGGGGGACGGTATGGCTGACGTGATAGTAAGCCTGTGTCAGAAAAGCGATATACAGGTCGCGCGAGATATCACCAGCCTGGCAGCGCGCGATGACAGGCGAGGAGAGTAAACTGCGGCGTTCGGCCTCAGTCTGTTGTTGTAATTTGTTATAAAAGCTCATGATGACTCCTCTTCACTACAGGTGAGAATATGTTGCCAGAGGGATTGCCGGATGAGTTCCCGGCGTGGGCGGCCATTTGCAGTGAGCATGCCAGGCTCTGAAATAGCTGAAGTGAATAACAAACGATGGAACTGCGCATAATCAGGCAGTCGAGCAGAAACGGCCAGTAGTTGCTCGCGGGCCTGCGTCTGTTGCCCGTCGACGGCATCGACGAGTGCAACGTTATGCCTTAAGCCTTCGCCAAAAATCACGATTCGGCGTACAGCCGGGCAGGCCATGGCCTCTGCCTCAGGCCATTCAGGTGAAAAATTACGACCAAAGGCGTTTATCTGCACGTTCTTCAGGCGTCCCTGAATACTAACAAACCCGTGGTCATCAACACTGCCAAGATCGCCGGTAGCAACTGTGGGGGAGGCGGGCGCGGCTCCCAGATACCCCAACGCGTTGGCCGGGCTGGTGACACACAATTGTTGCTGGTCATCAACATGGATCTGGATACCAGGCAATGGCCGACCGACGCTGTTCTCTTTTATGGCGTCGGGAAGATTGAGGGCAACGACAGAGCCACATTCGGAGAGGCCATACCCTTCATATACTGGTAAGCCACTCAATATCGCCATTGTCAGCAATGAAGCCGGAACCTTGCCGCCACCTGCGGCGACAAAACGTAAAGATTGCGTACTGCCCGGTACCTGCTTGTGCAGATGCAGTAACACTCGTAGCAACTCCGGTACCAGCACCAGGCTTTGTGGGTTCCAGGTGGTCAGCGCCTGAAGAAACTGGACTGGATTAAAGCGGCTGGAACCTTCAAACCCAATCCGGGAGGGCGGGATAATCACCGTCTCAACGCCAAGTAGCAGAGGGATGTAAACGCCGCACAGATTCTCCAGCAGGATACTGAGGGGCAGTGTCACCAGGTGTTTTTCCAGATTCAGGGGTTGCAGTGCGCCTGCTAACGTTTGAGCCATCCATACCATACCATCCAGACTCAGACAGACGCCTTTTGGCTCTCCGGTTGTACCGGAGGTATACGTTATCTTTGCCGTTCCTGCCGGCAGAGTCACGGGGTCCTTTACTGCACGGATTTGCAGTCTTCCGAGTACAAAATCGTGTTCCTGCCAATCCGCCAGGATTTCCCCACCGATTTGTGCATCCACAGAGGCTGATGATCGTACCCAGGCTTTCTGTTGCCCGCTGAAAAAGGAGGGGACAGGGATGATTACCACTCCACTTACCAGGCATGCGAGATCGATGATCGCCCATTCAGGGCTGTTATCCATTTCAAGTGCCAGCCGTTTTACCTTGAGGGAAGATAATTGTTCGGCCACTGCCTTAACGGCTTCATGGTATTGCTGCCAGCTCCACGAGCGAGAGTCTCCCTGCAGGGCGAGGGCATTTGGCTGAAGCGTAACCTGTTTCTCAAGCATGTTCAGAAACATAAGATCCTCCGGAAGGGGTTATCCAGGGAGCAGCAGGCGGATCAGCAAACATTCCCAGCAACAGGCTGGTCTGACTCAGTGTGGTTTGCCCACCATGTAACTCTCCCGCCATAATTTGTGGGTCATGTTCGTAATAGCTCCCCCATTCACGCGCAGCTTCGCCAAGCCTTGTCGGGTCAGCAGGCATCAATGTGACTGGCTGAAGATTCAGACGGAAAAAGGTATTGCGTATTTTTTTAGTTCCGGTAAAGACAATCCACGAATAGCAGTATTGATTGAGAAGCAGGCATAGCGCCGCATACATTATTCGGGCGCTAGCCCCGTCGCTCGCGGCAAAATTACCAATTTCAACCATTGAGTCACGTGAAACGGGATGTAACAATCGTGCAGACAGCACGGCTTCAACCGGGACATCAAGATAATGTTCGAGGTATAGCGTACCCATTGAGGCTGGCTGGACGCCACATGCTGCTTTTAATTCTCCGTTGGCATCGAACATTCCAAGTAACCATGGCATGCAACGCGGAAGAGATGCATGATAAAACTGAGAATAACTTTCACGAATAAACACTGAAATATCATTCTGCTCACGTTCACCAGGAAGCCAGCGCAACGTATAAGGAGATAAGATTCGCATAGGAAGACCTCTTTTAGCGTCTTTTCAGTATGGCGAGTCAACATTATGTTAACATTAAGTTGAGCATGAACCTGGTAATTGAATCCAATACCGCGACAATAATGTGTAGAACCCGAATAAACAGAATGTATTTATGCGGAAGTACATTCTGTAAATGGGTAGTCATGATTTCGGTGCTTTAACTGCAAGATATTACGTCAAGCTGACAGGGAATAATTAACGGTACTTTTGGGAGCATTTTGAGACGTAGGGGCGGGTTTTGGGCGAAACAATAGCACTATTGTCTGAGCCCATCGAAATTTATGTGTATCAAATAATCGGTAAATCATTGAAAGAGGGGAGAACCTTCTGCCAGATCGGTAAATCAGGAAATTTAGCGATTTGACAGAAGGATAATTACGATGCTTGCGGAAAGATTATGCAACGTTACGCGTGTGGCCAGCAAGAACGGCCAGTGCGTCGCTATTCTCAATAGTGATGTATTTACCTTTCACTGCGAGCATGCCACTTTTCTGGAAACGTCCTAGTAGTCGGCTGATGGTTTCAACCGTCAGACCGAGGTAGTTACCAATATCGCCACGGGTCATCGTCAGACGGAATTCGCGAGGGGAGAATCCGCGTTGGGCGAAACGACGGGACAAGTTATAGATGAAGGCCGCTAAACGTTCTTCTGCGTTCTTCTTTGACAACAGCAGGATCATATCCTGGTCACCTTTGATCTCGCCGCTCATCAGACGCATCATTTGCTGACGCAGGTTCGGCATTTTACCGGACAGGTCATCAAGGGTTTCGAAAGGAATTTCGCATACCATCGAGGTTTCCAGCGCCTGGGCAAAGCTCGGGTGATGGCCGCTGCCAATCGCATCAAAGCCAACCAGGTCGCCTGCCAGATGAAAACCGGTAATTTGCTCATCACCTTGCTCGGTAATGGTATAGCTTTTAATCGTTCCGGAGCGGATAGCATAGAGTGATTTTAGCTCATCACCTGCTTTAAAGAGCGTCTGCCCCTTTTGGATAGGCTTTTTGCGCTCGATGATGTTATCGAGCTGGTCAAGCTCATGCTCGTTAAGTGTGAACGGGATGCAAAGCTGGCTGATGCTGCAATCCTGGCAATGGATAGCACAACCGCCAGACTGAATGCGCCGTATAATTCGCTTTTCCGGGATCATAGGTCTGCTCAAGCCGTAATTGATATTTGTCAATTTTAACATCTTTTTGGTGAGCGCGTAAGTCTGAGCTACTCCCAAGAGAGAATAATTCAGGCATAACTGAGGTAAATGATTGTATCTTATTGATTGAAAACACTTAATTTAGGATCGCATTGTACGGAAGTGTGATGAATAAGGCATTAATTGCCTGGGATCTAGAGTAACAAATAGCCTTCGTGACGTAATAACCACTCTTTTCGTTGCACGCCGCCGGCATATCCGGTCATGGTGCCGTTACGTCCAATGACGCGATGGCAGGGGACCACAATGCTCACCGGGTTTGAACCATTAGCCGCTCCGACAGCTCTGGCGGCGCCTGGACGTCCCAGTTGTTCGGCAAGTTGACCGTAGTGCATGACCTGTCCACAGGGGATAGTGCGCAATGCTTGCCAGACTTCGCGTTGGAAAAGCGTGCCAGCGGTTGCTGTTTCCAACGAATCAATAATGCTGAGGTTCCCGGCAAAATACTCCGACAGCTTATCGCTTAGTCCGCCTGGATTTTTGACGGCCATACGCTTATAGCCTTCTGTGCGGTAATGAATATCCAGCAATTGTTCCATGCGATCGCTGTGTTGGTCCCATTCCACCGCGCGCAGGCGAAATTGCTCATCACAAATAACCCATAGCGGGCCAAGCGGTGTGTCGATGATGTCTTCCAGTAAGTTAAGCATCCGTATCTCTCATTACAGCGTTCAGGCGAGGTGACACATTATCACGCCATTGACCGTTGCAGCTATACCCCTAAAAACGGATATCTGCATGTTATGAGTAGATCTTTTCAGTGGAGTCAAGCGGGTGAATTACTGGAAATAATCGTAAACCGTTGTCGGTATAATAGTGCGCGGTTATGATAACGTTCGTCGTAATTCGCTGGAGGATGAAACATGAACCTGGATGATAATTCGCTGTTTCTTGATGCGATGGGGGATGTTCAACCGCTGAAGGGCTCCGCCGATGTACATTGGCAGCCAACGCGTAATATTCGCACCCCGGCGCGTATCGACACGCTTCAACTGGATAACTTTCTCTCTACGGGGTTTCTCGATATTGTTCCGTTGAGCGAGCCGCTGGCTTTTCGGCGCGAAGGTTTGCAGCACGGTGTGACAGATAAACTGCGAACCGGAAAATATCCGCAGCAGGCGAGCCTTAATCTCATCCGCCAACCCGTTGAAACATGCCGTCAGATGCTCTTCAGTTTTATTTTGCAGGCACGGCAGGATGGGTTACGTAACGTGTTAGTGATACATGGCAAGGGGCGTGACGATAACGCTCATGCCAATATTATTCGCAGTTATGTGGCGCGCTGGCTGACAGAATTTGACGATGTGCAGGCCTACTGCACCGCATTGCCGCATCACGGCGGCAGCGGGGCATGCTATGTGGCATTACGTAAAACAGCGCAGGCAAAACAGGAAAACTGGGAGCGTCACGCGAAGCGCAGTCGCTAATCAACGTATACATCAGGCGGCCAAGACTCTGTTTCTGCCTTCGTGCTTGGCCTTGTATAGCGCGTCGTCAACGCGTTTGAATAATTCATCAATACTTTCGTTCGTTTCATGTCGGGCAACGCCAATGCTGACGGTAAAGCGGGGAAGGCCAGGGAGAGTCACCTTTGCGACCGTCGCGCGGATCACTTCTGCAAGGTTGAGAGCAACATCCAGCGACGTTCGCGGCAGAAGCAGCACAAATTCTTCACCACCCCAGCGAAAAATAAGATCGTCTTTTCGTGCACAGGATTCCAGTGTGCGTGCCAGCGCGCAAAGTACTTCATCGCCTTTCAAATGGCCAAACAGATCGTTAATGCTTTTAAAGCGATCAGTATCGATCAACAGCAGGCTGTAGTCCTGCGTCAATGATATCGCATGCGTTTGCTCCGGCTCGGTTACCTGATAAAAATGTCGGCGGTTAAATAATCCCGTTAAAACATCTCGCATGGCCGCACGCTCAAGCTCCTGTTCCAGCCGCTTTTGCTCGGTAATGTCATGAATAATGCACAACATGAGTTTATTACCGTATATTTCGATCGGTCCGGCGTAAGTTTGTACATGACGGGAAGTCCCATCAGCCAGTTTATGGACAAAATGCAAAGGCTTATGACCACCGGGTAGATGGGCGATCTCATGCATCACCGGAAGTATACGGCGGCCCAGCATATTGATTTCCCATGTATGTTTCTGACACATCACATCATGAGTGTATCCATAAAAATTGAGCGCACTGAGATTCGCATCAACGATCAACCCATCGCGGGACGGATCAATAAGTAACATTGGCGCGGAGTTGGTCTGGAAAAAACGTGCATAAAATCCCTGTTTTTTCCGCTGGTAGGTTGCTGAACGACTCGCCTTCAGACCCTGCGCAGTAGGTGTTTCAATACCTTCGAAAAGGATGACTTCACCCATACCCGGCAGGACTTTAATGGAGAGGCGACTTGCCATCGCGGCCTCCTCACCCTCGCGATAAACCGTGAGAATTTCCACAATATGGTGAAGATTTCGCAAGTCGCTGAGATACATGGTTAAATCATTTTGAACATGCGCTGAAAATGTTCCCATGCGGAGCGGGGAAAAACAGAGATCATGCATTAGCTCCCGTGCAACGTTATTAGCGAATACCAGCTCTTCGGTATGTGGCAAAACAATCCATACCGGAAAGGTTAATAAATCCAGTGAATGCATCTCGGTTGTGCTCATCGATAATCCCGTTATCTTTATCTGCTGTGTTGCCCGTTAAAAGGCGAATATTTTAGATATTGCGTCTCACAATGTTATTGATTGTCGGTGAGACAAGGGTTGTACGAGTGGCATTTGTTTGATGCTGGTTTCTGGTTGTATCAGTTCATGAATCTTATGTGCTGGTAGCGGTTTTGCAAACAAGAAACCTTGCAGCATGCAACAACCCATCTGTGTAAGGAGTATTTCCTGTTCCTGGGTTTCTATTCCTTCTGCCACCACACGCATATTCATGGAGTGAGCTATGTCAATAATGGTAGACACAATTTTTGTGTTTTTGCTGTTCTCACTAATATCTTTGACAAATATCCTGTCAATTTTTAATTCGCGCGCTGGAAGAGACTTCAGCATCAATATATTTGAATAACCCGTACCGAAATCATCAATAGAAACGGTGATCCCCAAAGTAGAGAAAGCATTCAGGACTTCAACGCTGCGTTTTAAATTTTTAAGGGCGGTGCTTTCAGTGAGTTCCAGCGTGAGACAAGCTGGTGGTAGCTGATATTGTGCCAGGGCGTTACAAATAACATCAATAATATCATGCTGTTCAAATTGGGCGGGTGAGAGGTTAACGGCGAGCGTCCATTCTGTATTCCCTTGTAATTTCCATTGATACAACTGCAAGCATGCCTGCTGGATAACCCATTTCCCGACGGGAATAATCAGGCCCGTATCTTCCAACACAGGAAGAAATTCGGCTGGCAGCAGCATGCCGCGTTCCGGATGATGCCAGCGTAATAATGCTTCAAAACCGGTCAGGGAATGATCTCCAGCGGTATATTTGGGCTGATACCATAGCTCAAACTGGTTGCGTTCAAGCGCTTGTGACAGTTCCTGTAAAAATGTCGGCGGCGTATCCGCGATAGCTTCCATTTCAGGATGATAAATAGCCCAGCCGTTTCTGCCCGTCTGTTTGACATGATACATCGCCATATCAGCCTTCACTTTTAGCTCATGCAGCGTTGAGCCATGTTCAGGATAAATGCTGCTCCCCGCACTTAGCGAAACCCGAATGGTATGCCCGAACAAGCTAAAGGGCTCACCGATCACATCGGCAATCCGCGTCAGCAGGGTGGAGATAACCTGCTGGTTGCAGTCAGGGACCAGCAAGATAAATTCATCTCCCCCCAGTCTTGCCAGCGTCATTGAGTCATCAAGGCAGCTGAAGATTCGCTGTGTACTGGCAATCAGTAGCTGATCGCCAATGTGATGTCCCCAGGTATCGTTAACGACTTTAAAACGATCGAGGTCGATAAATACCAACGCGAAATGCTGTTGATGCAGTTTAGAATGCCGAAGGCAGGCCACTAAACAGGTGTCTATTTGCGTACGATTAGCGAGACCGGTCAGCGCGTCGAAGTGAACCTGATGCTCAAGCTGGCAGTTCAACTGATGCAGGTTGTCAGCCAGTCGGGAGGTACGGAGTTGCGAATCCACCATCGAAACCACCAGCATGATCCCCAATATAACAAGCGTGACGGCGCAGACCCAGATAGAAAGCTCCAGCGTGCTGAGACCATCGTGCGCAGTGTGTCCAAAGTGGGTGAACGTAGCAGCTCCCATACCGGTGTAATGCATAGAGGCTATTGCCACCGCCATAATAAAAGCAGCAATAAGCCGATTTATTAGCGCTCGACGGTTATTTTGGCGTAAATGAAAGGCCAGCCACAAACCGACCCCAGATGCAGCGACGGCAATAATCACAGAGAGCAGGATTAGTGAGCGATCCCAGGTTATTGCCACATGTTCGATAATGGCATACATGCCAACATAGTGCATTGTGACAACACCAGCGCTTAATATACTGGTAGCAATGATCAGGCGTTTTGTTGATAGTGTATTACCAGAAATAGCGATATTGATGGCGACTGTCGCAGAAATGAGCGCAATAAAGAACGAAAACGCTGTGAGGGATAAATGATAATTTATTGGCATACTCATTTTCATGGCCAGCATACCAATAAAATGCATCGACCAGATCCCCATACCCAGCGTAGCGCCGCCAGAGAGTCGCCAGAAGGTAGATTCACGTCTGCTGGAAATTGCCACTTTGCCCGCACTGTCGAGAGCAATAAAGGAGGCAATAAACGCGACCACAAAGGAAATCCCAATCAATACAGGGTCCCACGACACGTGCAACATCTTACTACCTATCGAAAAAAAGACGTGATGATAAATTTAGCAGGTTTTGTCCAGTTAACCTGATAAAACCGGGAATGTCCTTGTATTTTTACAATGACTATTAGAGGGAAGGGGCGAACATTGAAAATGACAGTCCTTTACTTATACAAATATTCATCGGGTTTATGATTCTGTGCATTTTGTGCGCACGGCGTGCTTGCCATCACAATAATCTAACGACAAGCTTCAGCCTCATTTTTTGTAGGGTAAAATACTTAATTAATAAAAACTACCAGTATAATTGCCTGCCTTAAGTGAAAGGATTACAAACTCTCATTGAAAGTTCGTCTTTCGTCTCAGCGCTATGGAAATCTTGATTGCAGATGCTATAAAAAATAATATCCATGTTATTTCTTGGCACACAGGACTAAAATGTTAAATGATATTAGTGTCAGAACCTTTATTATTTTATTTCTGCTCATTACGGCGTTTTTTCTAAATGTCGTTGAAATATTTCTTTCGGCCCCCCCAGAGATTATCATTGGGACTAACTCAGTAAGCTTAATTTCTATATTATGTCTATGGTGGTACATGACGAAATATTTGGTCATGCCAATTAATACGGTTAAAAGAAGCATTGAGGAAGTGACGTCCGGGAATCTGGCGATCAGTATTCCAGAGTTTGGCAATAACTGTGCGGGGAGATTAATACCCGGCATTAATAGTTTATCAAGTAATATTTCAACACTGGTTAATGAGATCAGAACATCCTCGCAAACGGCTATGGCGCTTTCTGAACAGCTCGCGGAACGCAGCGCTGAGTTATCAGTAAAGACAGAGCAGCAATCCGGTGCATTAATGCAAACGGCTGCTAACATGGATGAAATAGCGGTCAGCACGCGTAACAATGCAGAGAATACGCAAATGGCGAGTGCTAAGGCCAATATTGCAACGCTATCTGCCCAGCAGGGGGGGGATTTAATGGTGCAGGTCGCAACCAATATGCAGTCGATCACCGAATGTGCGCAGCAGATGACAGAAATTATTACCATGATAGATGGTATTGCATTCCAGACAAATATTCTGGCATTGAATGCCGCTGTAGAAGCGGCGAGAGCGGGAGAGCATGGCAAAGGTTTTTCCGTGGTAGCCGCAGAGGTGCGAATGCTCGCGCATCGTAGCGCAGATGCCGCGAAGAATATTAAACATCTGATTGCCCAAACTCATGAAAACGTTCAGCAAGGTGCGGCTATTGTGCGTGAAGCTGAAAAAAATATGCAGGATATTGTTGGTGGTGCCGGGCAATTAAACCAACTGATGAGCGAGATATTAACCACTACGCAGGAGCAGGAGAAAGGGATCATCAGTATTACTCATGCTCTCGCGGAACTGGAAAACGTGACTCAGAGTAACGCCATTATGGTGGATGAACTGTCAGACTCTTCGGATATTCTGAAAAATCAAGTGACAGACCTCCAGTCTCGAACGCACAAGTTTCGCTTAAGTCACGCTTTTGATTCTGAGAGACGCCAACGGGCTTAACAGAATCGCCTCGCAACAAGCGCCGCATTTGTCGGCGCTTTACTTATTATCAGATACTTTTATGAGTCATTTCAGCACAATGGGACAATGAGATATTGCTTAACATATTCTGACGGCTAGACTAACGAAAAAAGCTGAATGTTTGTGGAGGCGCTGTGGAAGCCATTAAGGGAACGGATGTTAATGTGCCGGATGCCGTATTTGCATGGCTGTTGGATGGCCGTGGTGGGGTGAAACCACTGGAAGATAACGATGTTATCGACACTCAGCATGCCTGCTGGCTGCATCTTAATTATACTCATCCTGAAAGTGCGCAATGGCTGGCGACAACGCCTTTACTTCCCAATAACGTGCGTGATGCGCTGGCGGGTGAAAGCACGCGTCCGCGCGTCAGCAGAGTAGGAGAAGGTACGTTAATCACGCTGCGGTGTATCAATGGCAGTACAGACGAGCGGCCTGACCAACTGGTAGCGATGCGTTTATATATGGATGAACGTCTGATTGTCTCAACGCGTCAGCGCAAAGTGCTGGCACTGGATGACGTAGTCAGCGACCTCCAGGAAGGTACAGGGCCAGCTGATTGTGGCGGTTGGCTGGTGGATGTCTGTGATGCACTGACCGATCATGCCAGCGAATTTATCGAACAGTTGCACGACAAAATTATCGATCTGGAAGATAACCTGCTCGATCAGCAGATCCCGCCGCGTGGCTTCTTGGCATTACTGCGTAAGCAGTTAATTGTGATGCGCCGTTATATGGCACCACAGCGTGATGTCTATGCCCGTCTGGCGAGCGAACGGTTGTCCTGGATGACTGACGACCATCGGCGACGGATGCAGGATATTGCTGACAGGCTGGGGAGAGGGCTGGATGAAATCGATGCCTGTATTGCCAGGACCGGTATTATGGCAGATGAAATTGCGCAGGTGATGCAGGAGTCTCTGGCTCGCCGAACTTATACAATGTCATTGATGGCAATGGTTTTTCTTCCCAGCACTTTTTTAACCGGGTTGTTTGGCGTTAACCTCGGCGGTATCCCTGGTGGTGGTTGGCAATTTGGCTTCTCACTTTTTTGTATTCTGTTAGTGGTCCTGATTGGTGGTGTTACTTTATGGTTGCATCGTAGTAAATGGTTGTAACAACAACGTTTTTTAGTGACTTTTGCGCATGAAAACGTGCTGGTTTTTGAGCGAAGTCAATAAACCATCTACCTATTCGGGGCAATATCTCTCTCGCAGGTGAATGCAACGTCAAGCGATGGGCGTTGCGCTCCATATTGTCTTACTTCCTTTTTTGAATTACTGCATAGCACAATTGATTCGTACGACGCCGACTTAGATTAGTCGGCTTTTTTTTGCCTGCAGGAAATCAACGTCTACCCTAAAAGAGTCAGTCTCAATAACTGGAGGGGTATATGAGTTGTCTGATTGTATCTCCACACACTGATTCACTACCGACCGATCCGGTTCCCATTCCCGATCCCATTCCTCGTCCGCAGCCGATGCCGGATCCGCCACCGGACGAAGAGCCGATTAAATTGTCGCATCGTGGGCGCAGATCTGCGAGGATACGCGCCTGCTGAATGTAAGTTTTTATCGCGAGATTAAATTGTGACTGCTTTTTCAACCCTGAATGTTCTACCTGCTACCCAACTCGAGAATCTTAACGAGCTGGGTTATCTTGAAATGACGCCTGTTCAGGCTGCTGCATTACCGGCAATCCTGGCAGGTAAAGATGTTCGCGTGCAGGCTAAAACCGGCAGTGGCAAAACGGCGGCTTTTGGTCTCGGATTATTACAGCATATTGATGCCATGCTGTTTCAGACACAATCGCTGGTGCTGTGTCCGACGCGTGAGCTTGCCGACCAGGTGGCGGGTGAGCTGCGTCGCTTAGCCCGCTTTCTGCCAAACACCAAGATCTTAACGTTGTGCGGTGGGCAGCCTTTTGGTGCACAGCGTGATTCTCTGCAGCATGCGCCTCATATTATTGTCGCCACGCCGGGGCGTTTACTCGACCACCTGCAAAAAGGCACCGTTTCTCTGGATGCTTTGAATACACTGGTCATGGATGAAGCCGACCGTATGTTGGATATGGGTTTTAGCGATGCGATTGATGATGTTATCCGCTTTGCGCCTGCTTCTCGCCAGACCTTGCTGTTTTCTGCGACCTGGCCGGAGGCCATTGCCGCCATCAGTGGCCGGGTGCAACAAAATCCATTAACCATTGAAATTGATACCGTTGATTCGCTACCGGCGATTGAGCAGCAGTTTTTCGAAACCTCCAGCCACGGCAAAATTCCGCTGCTGCAAAAATTGCTCAGCCAGCATCAGCCTGCTTCATGTGTCGTTTTTTGCAACACCAAAAAAGACTGTCAGGCCGTGTGTGACGCACTGAATGCGGCGGGGCAAAGTGCTCTTTCACTGCATGGCGATCTGGAACAGCGCGATCGCGACCAGACGCTGGTGCGTTTTGCCAACGGCAGCGCACGCGTTCTGGTTGCCACCGATGTCGCTGCGCGTGGCCTGGATATTAAATCACTCGAGCTGGTGGTTAACTTCGAACTGGCGTGGGATCCGGAAGTTCATGTCCATCGTATCGGACGTACCGCGCGTGCCGGCAACAGCGGTCTGGCGATTAGCTTCTGTGCGCCAGAAGAAGCCCAGCGAGCCAATATTCTTTCAGAAATGCTGCAACTGAAGCTGAACTGGCTGCCTGCGCCCGCTAACGTCTCGGTTCTGCCTCTTGAAGCAGAGATGGCGACGTTATGCATTGATGGCGGTAAAAAAGCTAAAATGCGTCCCGGCGATGTTCTGGGTGCACTGACGGGTGATATTGGACTGGATGGTGCCGATATCGGTAAGATTGCCGTTCATCCGGCGCATGTTTATGTCGCTGTTCGTCAGACTGTAGCGCATAAGGCATGGAAGCAATTGCAAAATGGTAAAATTAAAGGCAAAACCTGCCGGGTTCGTTTATTGAAATAAACGCCCACTGAAATGTCTGGTGGCGCTTTGCTCATCAGGCCTACAGGCGCGTATGCACATTGTAGGCCGGATGAGACGTTTATGCCGCCATCCGGCATTCTCGACTTACTTCACTTCCACCACGTTCAGACGCAACTCATCCAGTTGAGCATCATCTTCTTCTGGTTGCCAGCCCGCAGGCTGCAGCGGGATCTCTTCACGATCGAACGCTAAATCACCACCGTCCACAACCTCTGAACCGTGCCTGATGCCTTTAAAATCGAACAGATTGATATCGCTTAGATGTGAAGGTACAACGTTCTGCATCGCGCTGAACATGGTTTCAATGCGCCCTGGATAGCGTTTGTCCCAGTCGCGCAGCATGTCGGCAATGACCTGACGCTGAAGGTTCGGCTGTGAGCCGCACAGGTTGCACGGAATAATCGGGAAACCCTTCGCTTCGGAGAAGCGCTCGATATCTTTCTCGCGGCAGTAAGCCAGTGGACGAATAACGATATGCTTACCGTCATCGCTCATCAGCTTCGGCGGCATGCCTTTCATTTTCCCGCCGTAGAACATGTTTAAAAACAGCGTTTGCAGGATGTCGTCACGATGGTGCCCGAGCGCGATCTTGGTGGCGCCTAACTCAGTTGCCGTGCGATACAGAATACCGCGACGCAGGCGAGAGCAGAGTGAGCAGGTCGTTTTGCCTTCAGGGATTTTATCTTTGACAATCCCGTAAGTATTTTCTTCGACAATCTTATACTCAACGCCCAGCTGTTCCAGGTACTCTGGCAGGATGTGCTCCGGGAAACCGGGTTGTTTCTGATCGAGATTAACCGCAACTAAGGAAAAACTGATTGGGGCACTTTGCTGCAAATTGCGCAGGATCTCCAGCATGGTATAGCTGTCTTTCCCTCCGGAAAGGCACACCATAATGCGATCGCCGTCTTCGATCATATTGAAGTCGGCAATGGCTTCGCCCACGTTACGACGCAGACGTTTTTGCAACTTGTTCAGGTTGTATTGTTCTTTCTTGCTAATATCTTGATTTTGCGACATTTAATAGAGGCTCAATTCATAGTGTGGCATCAGAAGAGTATGCATCACGCCGGATAGTCCGGCAAAAAAAGTCTGATATGAAAACAGTGGCGTGTATGGTACGGATAAGCGGGAAAAATGTCAGCACATTTAGGGCAGGAATCGTGAGGTATAAGTGGTAGAAATAAAAAGCCCGCAGCGATGTGCGGGCCAGACAGCTTAGCGGACTACCAGTACCGAACACTCCGCGTGACGTACCACCGCTGCGGCGTTAGAGCCCAGCAGGTAGGTGGTGATGTCAGGTCGGTGTGAGGCAATAATGACCATATCAGCCGGTAATTTTTTAGCAATCTCCAGAATCTTATCTTTCGGTGCACCTTCTGCGACATGAATGTGCACTCTGTCCGTTGGGATATTGAATTTCTTGATAATCTCTTCCAGTTGAGATTTTGCCTCGGCTTTCAGATCGTCCATGGCCGGTAACTCTGCTGAGTAGGCCAAACCCAGGGAAGCGTAATAGGGCAGTGACGGAATAACGGTCAGAAAATGGACCTGCGCATCGTCAATTTTGGCCTCCGCTTCAACATGGGCAATAACGCGTTGAGTTAATTCTGAGTCTGAAATATCGATGGGTACAAGAATCGTTCTGTTCATAAAACCTCCTGTTTAAGCATCCACCTAAAGCTTACCGCGTAATGGCACTTTATGTACAATGACAAAGATCACATTTTGGCATCACTTTATTTTGATTTCAGGAAACTTGCCTCTTATTACGCCGTCGTAAAATCGACCTTTAGAGACCACGCTCAGGAAATCACGAAAAATACGCGCAGGGACATGCTGATATTGCAGGGTAGCCAATTGGTGAAAGCGAATTTCCAGCGTGTGAGAGGATTCGTCATAGCCGACGGATGCAATACGGGATGATTTTACAGGATGATGATTCATTGCAGGTATCCTCTACTACAGATCTTAATGAAGATATCATCTATCAAAGAGGTGTTTTAATACAATAGATATAATATTTCGATCTGAATAAAACAGATTGGTTACCAAAGAAAGGATAGCCCGCTGTTGCCAGCGGGCTGACGGATTAGAACTGGTAAACCAGACCTAATGCGACAACATCATCAGTAGAGATGTTGTTACGAGTGTAGAAGCTGTCATCTTCGTCCAGCAGGTTGATTTTATAATCAACATAGGTGGACATGTTTTTGTTGAAGTAGTAGGTAGCGCCGATATCAGCATATTTAACCAGGTCTTTGTCACCGTCGGTAGCGTTCAGGTCTTTCCCTTTAGACATCAGGAAAGATACAGCCGGACGCAGACCGAAGTCGAACTGGTATTGTGCAGTAACTTCGAAGTTCTGGGTTTTATTGGCTACGCCGCTGTCGCCGTACGGTGTCATGTTACGGGTTTCGGAGTACATGGTTGCCAGGTAGATGTTGTTGGCATCGTATTTCAGGCCGGTCGTCCACGCGTCAGCTGTATCCCCGCCGGCAACGTTGCCACCAGCTTTACCTGCGTTAACCTGATCGTTAGTACGGTCAGAAGTAGAGTATGCCGCACCGAAGCTTACACCCATACCCAGATCGTAAGTAGAGGAGATACCGAAGCCATCACCGTTAGAGTTCTGAACGTTACGATCGCTGCCGTTACCGGTGCCTTCCTGTTCATCACCCGCTTGTTCGTTCGCACCCTGATACTGCAATGCAAAGTTCAGGCCGTTTACCAGACCGAAGAAGTCAGTGTTACGATAAGTTGCTACGCCGTTAGCACGGCCAGTCATAAAGTTATCAGCATAGGTGTAGGAGTCGCCGCCAAACTCTGGCAGCATATCGGTCCAGCCTTCTACGTCGTACAGTACGCCATAATTACGACCGTAATCGAATGAACCGTAGTCGCCGAATTTCAGACCTGCAAAGGCCAGACGTGTGAAGTTGTTGTTGCGGTTGCTTTCAGTGGTGTTGGCATTGACCTGATATTCCCATTGACCGTAGCCGGTGAGCATATCGTTGATCTGAGTTTCGCCTTTGAAACCGCCACGAACATAGGTCTGATCGCCATCTTTGTTGGCGTCATCAGAGAAATAACGCAGACCATCTACTTTACCGTAGAGATCTAATTTGTTGCCGTCTTTATTATAAACTTCAGCAGCGTGAGTTGCGCCTGCAGCCAGCAGGGCAGGAATGACGAGAGCCAGTACTTTTCTGTTCATTGAAATAATCCTTTAGTTTTTTTATTTACCTGTGACTACCCATACGGGGAGTAAAAGCATGCTAAAGGATAAGTTCCGTAAAGGGATAAATATGAATTGTTACGCCTTAAGTATAACCTTAAATAAATAATTCTACAGAAATGGTGATAATTACGATGAATATATAAAATGGATATATATAAAATAAAAATTATACAAGTGAATTGTGTTGAGCTATTCTGCGCGGGTTATATGCCTTTATTGTCACTTCTTGTTTTTCGTTGGGGGATTTGTCTCAGGACTGATTAGCCAGCGAATAAATTGACAAGCCCGAACAAACTGTTCGGGCTTTTTTTTATCCTCGACTAATACTTAACGACACGTATTAATCGGTGCTGCTTTTTTCCGCTTTCCCTGCCAGTTGGGCCAGGAAGTCATAGCGTTTTTGCAAATCAGCGGTCGCATCCTTCCACAATTGCTCGGCCACTTCCGGTTGCTGTGCGTTCAGACGGCGGAAGCGCTGCTCGTTCATCAATGTCTCAGCCAGCGCGTCTGACGGCGGGCGAGAGTCCAGCGCCAGCGGCAGTTTACCTTCGTCTGCACGGCGCGGATCAAAGCGATACAGTGGCCAGAATCCGGTTGCCGTGAGCTGGCGCATCTGATCGTGGCTTAACGCGAGGTCGTAGCCATGTTCCTCACATGGGCTATAGGCGATAATCAGCGACGGACCTGGATAGGCTTCCGCTTCCTGAATCGCTTTCACCGTCTGATTCAACTGCGCCCCCAGAGAAATCTGTGCAACATACACGTGCCCGTACATCATCATACTGACGCCAAGATCTTTACGTGCCTTGCGCTTGCCGTGTTCACCAAATTTGGTGACGGCTCCGAGCGGTGTGGCTTTCGACGCTTGTCCACCCGTGTTGGAGTAGCACTGGGTGTCCAGTACCAAAATATTGACGTTCTCGGTCAGGCTCAGGACGTGATCCAGGCCGCCAAAACCAATATCGTAAGCCCAGCCATCGCCGCCAATCAGCCAGATGGATTTCTCGACCAGTGCGTCGGCATCGGTTAACAGTTGCTGCGCGCCTTCGACATCTTTCAGATGCTGGCGCAGCGCGGCAACTTGTTCACGACGTACTTCTGGCGTTGCTTCGGCGTGCAGGGCGTCATTCAGTTCAGCCGGAATGTTATCGGCAAACTGTTCCAGTAAGCGCATAACGCGCACACGGTGTTGATCCACCGTCAGACGGAAGCCCAGACCGAATTCGGCGTTATCCTCAAACAGTGAGTTTGCCCACGCGGGTCCACGGCCGTTGGCGTCGGTGGTATACGGTGTTGAGGGCAGGTTGCCACCATAAATCGATGAACAGCCGGTCGCATTGGCGATCAGCATGCGGTCGCCGTAAAGCTGCGTAAGCAGTTTGATATACGGCGTTTCACCACAACCGGAGCAGGCACCAGAATATTCAAACAGCGGCGTTATCAACTGCGAGGTACGAATATCAATGCGTTCCAGTTTAGTGCGATCAATCTCAGGCAGATCAAGGAAGAAGTCATAGTTAACTTTTTCTTCTTCAACATGCTCAAGCCGCGACATCATATTGATGGCCTTGATCTCCGGGTTTTGCCTGTCTTTCGCCGGGCACACTTCGACGCACAAATTACAGCCGGTGCAATCCTCTGGCGCAACCTGCAGAACATATTTCTGACCGCGCATATCGCGTGATTTCACATCCAGAGAGTGCAGGCTGGCAGGGGCGTTTTCCATCGCTTCTGGTGAGACGACCTTGGCGCGGATAGCCGAGTGCGGACAGGCGGCAACGCAGTGGTTACACTGAGTACACAGATCTTCTTTCCAGATGGGGATCTCTTCGGCGATATTGCGTTTTTCCCAACGCGTGGTGCCCATCGACCAGGTGCCGTCTGGCGGCAGCGCTGAAACGGGGAGGGCATCGCCCAGGCCGGCGAGCATTGCAGCGGTGACGGTTTTCACGAAATCAGGCGCGGCATCAGAAACCACCGGTGGGCGGTTAGCGCTATGTGGATCAACCGGCAGCAGCGCCACTTCGGCGACCGACTCACGCGCCAGGGCCAGCGCCTGCCAGTTACGTTCAACCAGGTCCTGACCTTTACTGCTATAGCTTTTGGCAATCGCCCCCTGCAATTCAATCAGCGCGCTGTCACCTGGTAAGATTTGCGTCAGATGGAAGAATGCCATCTGCATCACGGTGTTAATACGCGCAGCCAGACCGCACTCGCGGGCGATTTTCGCCGCATTAATAACGTAGAAACGCGCTTTCTTTTGATTCAGAACCGCCTGAACTTCCTGTGGCAGACGCGCCCAGACTTCATCCACGTTGTACGGCGTATTTAGCAGGAAAATACCGCCCGGTTTCAGGCGCTCGACCATCTGATACTTATCGATAAATTGCAACTGATGACAGCCAACAAAATCGGCCTGTGACACAAGATAAGCAGAGCGAATAGGTTGCTCGCTGACGCGCAGGTGAGAAACTGTCAGACCGCCTGCTTTTTTCGAGTCATAGACGAAATAACCCTGCGCATACCACGGTGTCGAGTTACCGATAATCTTGATATTGTTTTTGGTGGCCGACACGCTACCGTCACTGCCCAGCCCATAAAACAGTGCTTCAAGCTTCGCGGTACCGGGTAGGGTGTTTTCCGGTAGTGGTAGTGACAGGTTGGTGACATCATCATAGATACCGACCGTAAAGCGAGGTTTCGGCTTCGCGCTAGTCAACTCATTAAAGACCGCCATGACGCAGTCCGGTCCAAACTCTTTGGAAGAAAGTCCATAACGTCCGCCAATCACGCGTGGTAGGGTTTCCCGCTCGCCGCAATTAAAGGCTTCCGCCAGCGCGGTCATCACATCCAGATACAGTGGTTCTGCCTGGGCACCCGGCTCTTTGGTGCGATCCAGAACGGCGATGCTCCGTACGGTTTCCGGCAGGGCGCGCAGTAGATGTCTGGCAGAGAATGGGCGGAACAGACGCACTTTCAGTACGCCGACTTTCTCGCCGCGAGCCTGCAACTCTTCGACGACTTCTTCGCAGGTGCCAATTGCCGAGCCCATCAAAATAATGACGCGTTCTGCCTGAGGATGACCGTAATATTCAAAGGGTTGATACTGGCGGCCCGTCGCCGCGGCGAAGTCGTTCATCGCCTGTTCGACGTTTTCGTAAACCGCGTTGTACCAGGGGTTTGTCGCTTCGCGCGACTGGAAGTAGGTATCCGGGTTTGCAGATGTACCGCGAATAACCGGATGCTCCGGATTAAGCGCGCGGGCGCGGTGAGCATCGATTTCCGCCTGCGGCATCAGTCCGAGGATCGTGTCATCGGCCAGCGGCACAATTTTATTGATTTCATGCGAAGTACGGAAACCATCAAAGAAATGAATGAACGGAACCCGACTTTTCAGGGTGGCCATTTGCGAAATGAGCGCAAAGTCCTGTGCTTCCTGCACGCTACTGGCACACAGCATCGCACAACCCGTCTGGCGCACCGCCATTACATCGGAATGATCGCCAAAGATCGACAACGCGTGAGTGGCAATCGTACGTGCCGCCACGTGCAGTACAAACGGGGTCAACTGACCGGCCAGTTTGTACAGCGTCGGGATCATCAGCAACAGGCCCTGCGATGAAGTAAACGATGTAGAGAGCGCGCCGGTCTGCAATGCGCCGTGAACGGTCGCGATCGCACCGCCTTCCGACTGCATTTCTACGACGCGAGGAGTATCCCCCCAGACGTTTTTAAGCCCGTTCCCGGCCCAGGCATCCGCTTGTTCAGCCATCGTCGAACTGGGCGTAATCGGGTAGATGGCGATAACTTCGCTGGTACGAAATGCGACCGAAGCAACCGCACCATTACCGTCAATTGTGATCATACTGACACCCTTACATTGCGCAAAAAGAGGGACCCGCATAACCGCGGCGAATCCTGTAGTTATATCTTTCTATTTTAGCAAAAGCGCTAAAGACAGATTTTCGCTTTTGTGTCCTGGGAATAATCAGAATGAATGGTTTGATCAAAGGAGCAGCCAAAAAATTGCCAGAAAATGTAAACAACGCGCATAAATGCGCATTTTGCCTCTCGACGGCGGTGTTTCCGCTGCCTATTATTTATGGCTGTGTCGTTTGGTTAATATTCAGAGGGGAGTAAAATGCGCGCAGCGTTTTGGGTAGGGTGTGCCGCGTTATTATTATCGGCTTGTAGCAATGAACCTGTTCAACAGGCAACCGCCGCTCATGTCGCACCGGGAATGAAGGCCGCAATGTCCAGTTCTGGGGAGGCAAATTGCGCCATGATTGGAGGTTCGCTCTCCGTTGCACGCCAACTGGATGGTTCAGCCATCGGCATGTGTGCGTTACCCAACGGCAAACGCTGTAGTGAGCAGTCGCTTGCCGCCGGAAGCTGTGGTAACTATTAAGCCACCGCGTTTCCTACATTAAATCCGCAAGTTTATACGTCAGCGTTTGTTCCGCTGTCGCCAGCGTTAATTGGTCAGCTGTCAGATCGACCTGTGCGCCTTGCTTAAACATGCCGCTGACGATCCCGTCGAGCGCATTAAGCTGTGGATCGGCGCACATCATGCGGGTCATTGCCATATCTTTGACCTTCAACTCGCCGTCGGACAGCTTGCCCTGACCGTGGAATTGATTACACATCTTTCCCGATACCGTCATGTTTTCGCCAAAACTTAATTCGGGTGGATTATTAGCGATGGTGACGGCTTTACCATTCACGCTCTGCAAAACGAAGCGGTGGTGCTGCAACTGTTCGCGATTGACGGAAACTTTTCCATTGCTCACACAGCCAGCCATCAGCATGCTGAGCGCAATCAACGTGACAACTTTCTTCATTGTATTTCTCTGGGTTTGTGACGGGGAAGCATTTAATATAATAATGATACTGTGTGTTTTATCATCGGTGATTGTCTGAAAATGCTCCCCTGAAGCCAGGGGAGCACGGAAATCAGAAGAGGGCGTTTGGACAGGTTTCGCCTTTGGAGATTTGTGCCAGATTCTGTAGCGTAGTCTCAGAAATACTGGTTAGAGCTTCGGCTGTCAGGAACGCCTGATGCCCGGTGAACAGCACGTTATGGCAGGCCGACAGGCGACGGAACACATCATCCTGAATCACGTCATTGGATTTATCTTCAAAGAACAGATCGCGTTCGTTTTCATACACGTCCATACCCAGAGACCCAATTTTCTGGTTTTTCAGCGCATCGATAGCGGCTTGCGAATCGATCAACGCCCCGCGACTGGTGTTGATAACCATCACGCCATTTTTCATTTGCTCAAAGGCTTCGTGATTGAGCAAATGATAATTCTCTGGCGTTAATGGACAGTGCAGGGAGATAACATCGGACGCCGCAAACAGCGTTTTCAGATCGACATATTCAACGCCTAACTCCAGCGCAGCAGCGCTTGGGTAGGGATCAAACGCCAGCAGGCGCATACCAAAACCTTTCAGGATCCGCAGGGCCGCAATACCGATTTTACCGGTACCGATCACCCCAGCCGTTTTGCCATACATGGTAAAACCGGTCAGCCCCTCAAGAGAGAAGTTGGCATCACGGGTGCGTTGATAGGCACGGTGAATACGGCGATTCAGCGTCATCATCATGCCAATCGCATGCTCAGCGACGGCTTCCGGTGAATAGGCTGGTACACGTACTACCTGCAGACCCAGCTCTTTTGCCGCGTCGAGATCGACGTTGTTGAACCCGGCACAACGCAGCGCGATATATTTCACGCCATGCTTTTTCAGCTCTTCCAAAACAGGGCGGCTGCCATCATCGTTGACGAAAATGCACACGGCTTCACAGCCATGGGCGGTTTTAGCTGTTTTTTCCGTCAGCAGAAAGTCAAAGAATTCAAGTTCAAAACCAAAAGTCTCGTTAACCTGCTGCAGATACTTCTTGTCGTACTGTTTTGTACTATAGATGGCGAGTTTCATAAGACTTTCTCCAGTGATTTTGACGTCACATTAATTCAATTAAAATTATTTTACAAAATATAAAAAATTATTGATAGTCATGGACGTAATGAATAATTCCAACGCATATCTGGTTAGTGTGGGCAGATTACGCGTTTTCAACAACTGGAGAATTTTCATCCAGCTCATGACGGTCAATACAACGTGGTTAAAAAGCCAGCCGAATCACATCCAGGCAGCTACGCTTATACAGGTAGCAAATATCGGGAGGAGTCATGTTAACTCACTCTGAAGCAAAACGATGGGCCACCTTAATGCTGAAGGCGGCATTATGTGATGGTATGAAACCTGACGAGATTTCCCGACAGGTACATCTGGTCTGCGATCATCACGGTAGGGAGTGCCTGGAAGAACTTATTGAGGAAATTCTGATCGAAGCGGGCCGTATAGGACCTAAACATAGCGATGGACAACTGAGGCCTCATTAAGTCCGAATCTTTATCTGTCAGACGGCACGTGTGACAGCGTGCCATATGAAATAATAGTCTATCTTATTGAATAATTATCAATTTCCTTAGCGATCCAAAAAGTCATAGATAATACATATGTCTCTTAGGCATCTATTCTTAATGTGGGCATATCCAGGTAAACATGCCACAATACTGGCCTAAACCGGCTTAAATTTTTGCTAAATCAGGATATTAACTACCCATGAAGGGTAAATATAAAGCCGTTCTGGCACTTCTCTTATTATTGATTCTCGTGCCGTTGACGCTGGTCATGACGCTTGGCCTGTGGGTTCCCACGCTGGTGGGCGTCTGGTTGCCTGTCGGCACGCGCATCGCGCTGGATGAGAGCCCACGGCTGACACGGCATGGGCTGCATATCCCGGAACTTCGCTATTTGGTCGATGATTGCCCACTAGCGCGTGTTACTCAGGCGGATCTTTCTCATCCCAGCCGCTGGTTGCTTAATGTCGGGACAATTGAGCTCGACTCGGCTTGCCTGGCCAAATTGCCGCAGGCTGAGCCTTCTCCGGTTGCGCCAAAAACGCTGGCAGAATGGCAATCGATGCTACCTAATACCTGGATTAACATCGACAACGTTATTCTTTCTCCCTGGCAGGAGTGGCAGGGGAAACTGTCTCTCTCGCTTACGCCTTCGACCCAGCAACTACGCTATCAGGGTGAAAAAGTTAAATTTCAGGGGCGTCTGCACGGGCAAAATCTCACGGTAAATGAGCTGGATATCGCAGCATTTGAAGGCCAGCCGCCGGTAAAACTGGTCGGTGAATTTACTATGCCGCTGGTTCCTGATGGACTACCGGTGAGCGGTCATGCGGTTGCTTCTCTGAGTTTGCCGCAGGAACCTTCGTTGGTTGACGTCGAACTGGAGTGGCAAGAAAACAGCGGGCAATTGATCGTCATGGCCCGCGATAATGCCGATCCGCTGCTCGATCTTCCGTGGGAAATAACCCGTCAGCAACTCACCATTAGCGACGGTCGCTGGAACTGGCCTTATCAAGGATTCCCGCTCAGTGGACGGTTGGGAATGAAAGTTGAAAACTGGCAGGCCGGGCTGGAAAATGCGATGGTGAGCGGGCGACTGAACATTCTGACGCAAGGCGATGCTGGTAAAGGAAACGCCGTATTAACTCTGGGACCGGGTAAGCTCGGTGTGGATAGTAGCGACATG
This sequence comes from Citrobacter sp. Cu231, assembly GCF_030332265.1. Taxonomy (NCBI): domain Bacteria; kingdom Pseudomonadati; phylum Pseudomonadota; class Gammaproteobacteria; order Enterobacterales; family Enterobacteriaceae; genus Citrobacter; species Citrobacter sp. Cu231. Next base: position 140,658 of record NZ_JAOWIE010000044.1, read on the forward strand.
CCGTTGCAGCTGATCGGCGAGGCGAAACAGGATGACCTGATCTTCTACGCCAAGTTACCTGCCAGACTCACCGGAAGCCTGAGCGATCCGCAGCTGGCTTTCGAGCCAGGAGCATTGCTGCGTTCGAGTGGACGTGTGATTGACTCGCTGGATATTGACGAAATTCGCTGGCCGCTGGCGGGCGTAAAAGTAACGCAACGCGGTGTGGATGGCCGTCTGCAGGCTATTTTGCGCGCGCATGAAAATCAGATGGGCGGTTTTGAGCTGCATCTGGATGGTCTGGCCAATGATTTTCTTCCTGACGCGGGGCGCTGGCAGTGGCGATACTGGGGCGAAGGCAGTTTTACGCCGATGCATGCCCGCTGGGATGTGGCGGGTAAAGGGGAATGGCATGACAACACCCTGAAGCTGTTTGATCTCTCCACCGGCTTTGACCATCTGCAATACGGCACCATGCAGGTGGAAAATCCGCGTCTGGTGATGGATGAGCCGATCGTGTGGGTACGAGATGCCAGCAAACCGACATTCAGTGGCGCGCTGTCGCTGGATGCAGGGAACACCACCTTCACTGGAGGAAGCGTATTACCGCCATCAACTCTGAAATTTAGCGTGGAAGGTACCGACCCGACAGTTTTCCAGTTCAAAGGCCAGCTTCACGCGGGGGCGATTGGACCCGTACAACTTAATGGCCGCTGGGACGGGATCCGCCTGCGCGGTCAGGCCTGGTGGCCAAAACAATCGCTCACCGTTTTCCAACCGCTCATCCCACCTGACTGGAAAATGAAGCTGCGCGAAGGTGAGCTGTATGCTCAGGTCGCATTTTCAGCGGCTCCGGAGCAGGGTTTTGAAGCGGGTGGTCATGGGGTATTAAAAGGCGGTAGCGCCTGGATGCCCGATAACCAAATCAATGGCGTCGATTTTGTGTTGCCGTTTCGATTTAGTGAAAGCGCGTGGCAACTTGGCACCCGTGGACCTATTTCACTGCGTATCGCGGAAGTGGTGAATCAGGTGACGGTGAAAAATATTGCCGCCGATCTGCAGGGGGCGTATCCCTGGAGTGAAGACAATCCGTTGCTGTTAAGCGATGTCAGCGCTGAACTGCTGGGGGGCAAAGTCATCATGCAACAACTGCGAATGCCGCAGCACGATCCGGCATTATTGCGGGTGCAGAATATCTCCTCCAGCGAGCTTATCAGCGCGGTTAATCCCAAACAATTCGCCATGTCTGGCCCAGTCAGCGGCGCGTTGCCGTTATGGCTGGATAACGAAAAGTGGATCATCAAAGACGGCTGGCTGACCAACCCCGGTCCCATGACGCTGCGTATTGACAAGGACACGGCGGATGCCGTCGTCAAAGATAATATGACGGCGGGTGCGGCCATTAACTGGCTGCGTTATATGGAAATAAGCCATTCCTGGACGAAAATAAATCTGGATAACCTCGGTGTTTTAACTATGCAGGCAACGGTGACCGGCAACAGTCGGGTGGATGGCAAAGTGGGAACGGTTAATTTGAATTACACCCACGAGGAAAATGTCTTTACGCTATGGCGCAGTTTGCGTTTTGGCGACAATTTACAGGCATGGCTTGAACAAAATGCAGCGCTGCCGAAAAACCATTGCACGGAAGGCAAGGAATGTGAGGAGCAACAATGAAAACGATAGCTGCGATGCTGGGTTTGCTGGCGTCATCTCTGCTGGTCGGGTGCACACCCAGAATCGAAGTGGCTGCGCCAAAAGAACCGATCACGATTAATATGAACGTCAAAATCGAACACGAGATCCATATCAAAGTCGATAAAGACGTTGAGAGCTTGTTGAAATCGCGCAGCGATCTGTTCTGAGGTTACGATGAAAAAACAGCTTGCAGTGATCCTGGTGGCTCTGAGTTTACTCAGCGGCAATGTGTGGGCCTTAACTCTGAATGAAGCCAGAACTCAGGGGCGGGTTGGCGAAACGCTTAATGGTTATCTGGTGGCATTGAAAACCGATGCCGAAACGCAGGCGCTGGTGAGTGAAATTAATAAAGCGCGAAGCGCCAGCTATCAGCAACTGGCTGAGAGCAACAACATTCCGGCTGATGAAGTGGCGAAAATGGCCGGACAAAAGCTGGTTGCCCGCGCTAAACCGGGAGAGTACGTCCAGGGCATCAATGGTAAGTGGTTACGGAAAGAATAACCTGACTTGTTAGTAAAGTCTGATTTTGAGTTCAGTCGAAAAAACTATCAGGCAGGCGGGGAGTGATTAATCTACTATAGTCAAACAGACATATTATCAAGGAATGATGATGACGCTTTATCAGATCAAACCCGCCTTTCAAGCGCTGTTACGTCCATTGATGTTTTGGCTCCATAAGAAAGGCGTCACAGCAAATCACGTTACCCTCGCCGCGATGGCGCTTTCTATTGTGACCGGTGTCGTACTGGCGATTTTCTCCCAACCTGAATTTTTTGTTCTCCTGCCAATCGTATTGTTTATTCGAATGGCGCTTAATGCACTCGATGGCATGCTGGCACGTGAATGTCACCAACAATCACGCCTTGGGGCTATTCTGAACGAGAGTGGGGATATTCTGTCCGATCTGGCGCTTTATCTGCCGTTTATGCTGCTCCCAGACAGTAACGTAATACTGGTTATGGTGATGTTGTTCTCTGCAGTAATGACTGAGTTTTGCGGCGTCCTGGCACAAACGATTAATGGCGTTCGCAGCTATGCCGGGCCGTTGGGTAAAAGTGATCGAGCGCTGGTATTTGGCGCTTGGGGTCTGGCGTTGGTTCTGTAGCCGCAGCTTGTGCAATGGAACAATCTGGTGTGGGGCGTTGCTACGCTCCTGCTGCTATGGACGGTAATTAATCGCTGTAAAAGTGCATTACGCGAAGCGGAGGGGAAATGATGCTGCTGGAGAAGTCGCTCGCAGTCATTTTTGCATTGCTGCTGGTTGCAACGGCAGTGAATGGATTACTGGTGTGGCGACGACCGGACAAAGACTGGCGGGAACTGACGTTACGTATTCGTACCTGGTGGATCATCATCATCCTGTTTTCTCTGGCTATTTTAAGTCCACACTGGCTGGCACTGACCTTTTTTGCGTTGGTGAGCTTTATGGCGTTAAAGGAGTTTTTGACGCTGGCGCCGTCGCGTCAGACCGATCGCATGCCTCTGCTGTGGATGTTCATTGCTATTCCGATTAACTACTGGCTGATTGGCATCAATTGGTATGGCATGTTTGTGGTGTTTATCCCGGTCTACGCATTTTTATTCTTACCCGTGCGGATGGTCATTGCGGGCGATACCCAGGGTTTCTTGCGCTATGCTTCGCAGCATCACTGGAGCCTGATGACCACCGTTTTTGCCTTCAGTCATGTCGCTTTTTTACTGGTTCTGCCTGATGATGGCATGCAAACTGGCGCATTGCTGGTGCTGTTTCTGGTTGGCTTAACGGAATTCAACGATATTGCGCAGTATCTGTGGGGTAAATCGATTGGGCGCATCAAAATAACGCCCAGAGTCAGTCCTAATAAGACGCTGGCGGGATTGGTTGGCGGCGTAGCGACTACCACGCTGGTGGCGTCGCTGCTTGGGCCGTTGATGACACCACTAAGCATTCCGCTGTCGCTGTTAGCGGGTTTGATTATCGGCATCAGTGGTTTTTGTGGCGATGTGGTGATGTCGGCAATCAAGCGCGATATCGGCGTGAAGGATAGCGGAACATTGCTGCCAGGTCATGGCGGGATCCTTGATCGGCTGGATTCTCTGATCTTCACCGCGCCGGTATTTTTCCATTTCATTCGCTACTTTTGCTATTAACTTATGCTGAACTCAATTCTGAGAATGCTGTTTACGTTATGCATCGTCTGGCCAGTGATTTGGCTGTGGCTTGGGCTGCGTATCAGGCATAAAGAGCGTTTGCCCACACGAGGCCCGGCAATTATTGTCGCCAATCACAACAGCCATATGGATGTTTTTGCGTTGCTTTCGCTCTTTCCGCTGCGCCGTCAGTCGTCAGTTCATCCAGTGGCTGCCGCAGACTATTTTCTGCGTAATAAAGCAATGGCCTGGTTTGCGCTAAATATTCTCAACATTATTCCCATTTCGCGAAAGGGAGGAGAAATCAATCCGCTGGCGCAGTGTGAACAGGCATTACGCAACGGTAAGATCCTGATCCTCTTTCCTGAAGGTACGCGGGGCGAGCCAGGAATATTGTCGCCGTTGAAATCTGGATTGTGGCATCTCAGTCAGCGTGTGCCGGAGGTACCGATCATTCCCGTCTGGCTACGTGGCACTGAATCTGTCATGGCGAAAGGGAATCGCATACCGCTGCCGCTGTTTATAGACGTCAATATTGGCTGCACGTTGAATTTTCATGGTGATAAACACCTCTTCATGGATGAACTAAAGCAACAACTGTTGCTGTTGGAGCAACAAACTAAAGGAATGCATTCTCATGAGTGATATTCGAGTACCTGAGGAACAACAATTTGTAACCAGCGACAGCACCGAGCTGTTTTACCGTCACTGGCCGGCAACTGCGCCGGGTGCGACACCGAAAGTGATTGTCATGTTCCATCGCGGTCACGAACACTCCGGGCGACTGCAACATATCGTCGATGAGCTGGCGATGCCTGACACCGCATTCTATGCCTGGGATGCGCGCGGTCACGGCCACTCTCCGGGCCAGCGTGGCTACAGTCCTTCGCTGGCGCGTTCGGTGCAGGATGTTGAAGAGTTTGTGCGTTTTGCCGCCGCTGACAGTCATGCAGCAATGGAAGATGTGGTGGTGGTAGCGCAGAGCGTAGGCGCGGTATTGGCTGCGACCTGGGCTCACGACTATGCGCCCACCATTCGCGGGTTAGTGCTGGCGTCACCGGCGTTTAAAGTAAAATTGTATGTGCCGTTTGCGCGCCAAGGGTTGGCGTTAATGCACCGATTGCGCGGCCTGTTTTTTGTTAACTCTTATGTTAAGGGAAAATACCTGACGCACGATGCTGAGCGTGTGGCGAGCTTTAATCTTGATACTCAGATTACCCGGGCCATTGCGGTGAACATTCTGCTGGATCTCTACAAAACGGCAGAACGCATTGTCAGTGATGCCGCCGCCATTACGATGCCTGTGCAGTTGTTGGTATCCGGAGATGATTTTGTTGTGCATCGCCAGCCGCAAATTGATTTTTATCAGCGCTTGAGGAATCCGCTCAAAGAGCTGCACGTGTTGCCAGGGTTTTACCACGATACGTTGGGAGAAAAAGACCGGCATCTGGCGTTCGATAAAATGCGTGATTTTATCACCACGCTTTACGCTATGGCGCCACAGCGTTTTGATTATAGCAATGAAGATCGCTGGAGCCCTGGTGCTGATACCTGGCGGATGCTCAGCGGGGGACCCGCGCCGTATTCTCTCGACGACATTGCATACCGTGGCTTGCGCTATGGAATGAAGCTCCTAGGCACACAATCGACGGGCGTTCGTTTGGGATTCGAAACCGGTTTTGATTCCGGTAGCACGCTGGATTACGTCTACCGTAATCAGCCGCAGGGCAGCAGCGCGCTGGGACGTTTGATTGACAAAAACTACCTCAATAGCGTGGGCTGGAAAGGGATCCGTCAGCGTAAGATCCATCTGCAGATGCTGATCGGTCAGGCGGTCGCGCAACTGGCGGAGCAGGGCACGCCGGTACATGTAGTGGATATTGCTGCCGGACATGGACGATATGTGCTTGATGCATTGGAAGGTGAAAAGGCTGTACGTTCAATTTTACTGCGTGATTACAGCGAGCTGAACGTGATTAAGGGGCGCGAAATGATCGCCAGCAGAGGTATGACTGACATCGCGCGTTTTGAACAGGGCGATGCCTTCAACCGTGAACAACTGGCTGCGCTGGAACCTCGTCCCGGTTTGGGGATTGTATCCGGTTTGTACGAGCTCTTTCCTGAGAATTCGCTGGTTAAAAACTCTCTGGCCGGGCTGGCTGATGCGATAGCGCCTGGGGGCATATTGATTTACACCGGTCAGCCGTGGCATCCGCAGCTTAAAACGATTGCCTGGTCGCTGACCAGTCATAAAGATGGCAAAGCGTGGGTGATGCGCGTGCGTACGCAGGGCGAAATGGATGCGTTGGTCCGAGAAGCGGGCTTTGATAAGTGCACACAATTGATTGATGAGTGGGGTATTTTCACCGTTTCCATGGCGGTGCGTCGTGCTTCCTGAACAGCGTAAAGTCATGGTGCAGGCCGTGGGTTGGTTATTGCTGCTGGCACCTTTTTTTTTCCTTACGTACGGCCAGGTGAATGAGTTTACCGCCTGGCAGGACGCTCAGTATCAGAACGTTGGCAGTATCGTTTTCGGCTGGGAGTCTGCCATTCCGTTTATTCCGTGGACTATTCTCCCTTACTGGAGTCTGGATCTGTTTTACGGGTTATCCCTGTTTATTTGCACCACGCGTTTCGAGCAGCGTCGGCTGGTGCTCAGGCTGGTACTGGCATCGGTGATTGCCTGCGCGGGGTTTTTACTGTTCCCGCTACAGTTTAGCTTTACCCGCCCCGAAGTGACGGGGGCGGCGGGGTGGTTATTTGCACAGCTTGAACAGTTCGATTTGCCCTATAACCAGTCGCCGTCGCTACATATCATTCTCTGTTGGCTACTGTGGCGGCATTTCAATCGCCACCTGACCGGCGGCTGGCGCAGACTGTGTGATGGCTGGTCTTTACTGATCGCGATATCGGTGCTGACCACCTGGCAGCACCATTTTATTGACGTTATCACCGGGCTGGCGGCAGGAATGCTGATTGACTGGCTGGTACCGGAACAGCGTCGCTGGCGCTGGTGTAAGCCGGATGCCGCGCGTCTGAGGCTGATGCGCCGGTACCTGTTGGGCTCGGCATTATGTTCTATTGCCGCAGTGTCGCTGACGGCATGGTTGTTATGGCCTGCACTGGCCCTCTTGATGGTCGGCTGTGGTTACGCTGGATTCGGCGCGGCCGTGATGGCTAAAAATTCGCAGGGCCGACTGCCTTGTACCGTTTACTGGCTGTCATTACCGTGGCGTGCAGGAATGTGGCTGTCAATGCGCTGGTTTACCCGCCATTTGCCCGCGGCATGTTCGGTAGCACATGGCGTCTATCTTGGTAGTTTTCCGCGCTTTGTGCCCGCGCAAAAAGCGGTGCTCGACGTGACTTTTGAGTTTTCGCGTGGGCGGGCGACGGCCTCGCGTATGTATCACTGTGTACCGATGCTGGATTTAGTGATCCCGGATGAAGCTGAACTTCAGCAGGCGGTAGGCACTCTGGAGACTCTGCGTGAGGCACAGGGCACGGTATTGGTTCACTGTGCGTTAGGACTGTCGCGCAGCGCAATGGTGATAGCGGCGTGGCTGTTACACTATGGTCATTCGACAACGGTAGAGCAGGCAGTAGCGCAGATTCGGACGAGTCGACCGCAAGTGGTACTGACTGATAAACATCTGGAGATGCTGCAACAGTGGCAACGGAAAGTGACAACGTAACAAATAGTGAAGCACTTCAGCATGGTTTGCTCCGACATACGCTGGCAAGCTGGCGGTTTATTCTGCTGTTTTCCCTCCCGCCGATGGTGTGGGTGCTGTTTGTTGCTCCATCAGGTGTACTGCGTGCCATCATAGCGTTGCTATGTGCTGTAGTCTGGTTTAGTTGTTGGCGACTGTGGCTCGATGAGCGTTATTTTTCGCTGATTAATACGCAAAACAATGAGCTGGCCGGAAGCGCGCTGTGTTTTATCTGGCGACGCGAACGGTTGAAAACGTTAACGCTGGCTGAACGCCAGTCTGGCGCATTGCAGCAATGTCGAAAAACACTGTTTCTGGTTGTGGTTCTGTGGGCTGTCTGGTTGGCGCTATTGATGTAGCGTTTGTCAGGATTATTCATCGACATCGCAATAGTTGCCACACGGCATCAAACTGAGGCTGATATAGTTCAACACCGATCGCGTCGCGGAGTGACATCATGTGGCTTTTCAAGTGGTATGTCTGGAATCGTTGGGTATTCAAGCTGTTAAGCCGGGATGTCGCTGAACCGGAACAGTTTTTGCGCCATTGCTGGGAAGAGAATCTGGCAAAGTGCAGGGATTATGCAACCATCTGGCGTGATATTAACCGCATTCACGGCAAGCAGGTTCGAGTGCAGGTAAAGAAGTAACTACAGATGAAAACCCTCCCACCGCATGGTGAGAGGGTGAGAGGGTGAGTTATCAGGCAGTGACGACGCTGTCGATAGCGGCTTTCGCATCGGATTGTGCTTTGGATGCCACTTCCGGGCCATAAGCAATCCCTTCGGCGAACACGAAGTTCACATCGGTAATCCCGATGAAGCCGAGGAAAACTTTCAGATACGGAGCGATCAGATCGGTTGGGGTATCTTTATGAATACCGCCGCGACTGGAGAGGATCACCGCACGTTTGCCGGTCACCAGACCTTCCGGACCTTTCTCCGTATAACGGAAAGTCACGCCAGCACGGGCAATCAGGTCGAAATAGTTTTTCAGCTGCGTTGGGATGTTGAAGTTATACATCGGCGCGGCGATAACAATCACATCATGCGCTTTCAGTTCTGCAATCAGCTCATCGGACAGCGCGAGCGCTTCTTGCTGGCGTGGCGTCAGCGGCGTATCGCTCGGGCGCATCGCACCCACCAGTTCGCCATCCAGCACCGGAACAGGATTTGCAGCCAGGTCACGGACGGTGATTTCATCAGCGGAATGCTTTTCACGCCACTGCTCAACAAAATAATCAGACAACTGACCAGACTGAGAGTACCCTGCCAGAATACTGGATTTAAGAACTAATACCTTGCTCATGGGTGTTTCCTTTTATGTGTTTGAAGGGGGAGGCCCCGTTGCTTGTTGACACTTTATTCACAATCCTGTCGCAGTGATAGCGCAATATATCGAATTCTATGTTCGAAATTATTGAACAACACATGAAAAGCGCCGATGTGGTACTCTATACCTATCATCTACAAGAGATTTAACCCGGCAGAACACTGCCTTTTAACGCTATGACAGAACAACAAAAATTAACCTTCAACATGCTGCAGCAACAGCTGGACTCACTGATGCTGCGCGACAGACAGCGTTTTGCTCGCCGCCTCCACGGCGTGAAGAAGGTTAAAAATCCTGATGCACAACAGGCCATTTACCAGGAGATGGCAAAAGAGATCGCGCAGGCAGCAGGTAAAGTCGTGCTGCGCGAAGCGGCTCGTCCGAAGATTACCTATCCGGAAAACCTGCCTGTTAGTCAGAAAAAGCAGGATATTCTGGAAGCCATTCGCGACCATCAGGTGGTGATTGTTGCCGGGGAAACCGGCTCTGGTAAAACCACTCAGTTGCCGAAAATCTGTATGGAGCTGGGGCGCGGGGTGAAAGGGCTGATTGGCCACACCCAACCGCGTCGTCTGGCGGCGCGCACCGTGGCGAACCGCATTGCGGAAGAGTTGCAAACTGAGCCGGGCGGCTGTATCGGGTATAAAGTCCGTTTCAGCGATCATGTCAGTGACAACACCATGGTTAAGCTGATGACCGACGGTATCCTGCTGGCGGAAATCCAGCAGGATCGGCTGCTGATGCAGTACGACACCATCATCATCGATGAAGCACATGAACGCAGTCTGAATATCGATTTTCTGCTCGGCTATTTGAAAGAACTCCTTCCGCGCCGTCCGGATCTAAAAATTATTATCACTTCGGCGACCATCGACCCGGAGCGTTTTTCAACGCATTTCAATAACGCGCCGATTATCGAAGTCTCCGGTCGAACGTACCCGGTAGAAGTGCGTTATCGCCCGATTGTTGAAGATGCAGATGACACGGAACGTGACCAACTGCAGGCAATTTTTGATGCTGTAGATGAGTTAGGCCGTGAAAGCCAGGGCGATATTCTGATCTTCATGAGCGGCGAGCGCGAAATTCGCGATACTGCCGATGCGCTGAATAAGCTGGATTTGCGCCATACCGAAGTGCTACCGCTATATGCGCGTCTTTCCAACAGTGAGCAGAACCGCGTATTCCAGTCGCACAGCGGCCGCCGTATCGTGCTGGCGACCAACGTGGCGGAAACCTCGCTAACCGTGCCGGGGATCAAATATGTGATCGACCCGGGTACTGCGCGTATCAGCCGTTACAGCTACCGTACTAAAGTTCAGCGTTTGCCGATTGAGCCGGTATCGCAGGCTTCTGCCAACCAGCGTAAAGGCCGCTGCGGTCGTGTTTCGGAAGGGATCTGTATTCGTCTGTATTCCGAAGACGATTTCCTGTCACGCCCGGAGTTTACTGACCCGGAGATCCTGCGTACCAACCTGGCATCCGTTATTTTGCAGATGACTGCGCTGGGGCTGGGTGATATCGCGGCATTCCCGTTCGTTGAAGCACCGGATAAACGCAATATTCAGGACGGGGTACGCCTGCTCGAAGAGTTGGGGGCGATAACCACCGATGAACAGGCAACCGCGTATAAGTTAACGCCGTTGGGGCGTCAGCTGTCGCAACTGCCGGTGGACCCGCGTCTGGCGCGCATGGTGCTGGAAGCGCAAAAGCATGGCTGCGTACGTGAGGCGATGATCATTACCTCGGCGCTGTCGATTCAGGATCCGCGCGAACGTCCAATGGATAAGCAGCAGGCTTCCGACGAGAAGCACCGCCGTTTCCACGACAAAGAGTCTGATTTCCTTGCGTTTGTAAACCTGTGGAACTATCTCGGCGAGCAGCAAAAAGCGCTGTCGTCAAACCAGTTCCGTCGCCAGTGCAAACTTGATTTTCTGAACTACCTGCGCGTGCGAGAGTGGCAGGATATCTACACGCAACTGCGCCAGGTAGTGAAAGAGTTGGGTATTCCGGTTAACAGCGAACCTGCTGAGTATCGGGAAGTTCACGTTGCGCTGTTGACCGGATTACTCTCACATATCGGGATGAAAGATGCCGATAAACAAGAATTTACCGGGGCGCGTAACGCACGCTTCTCGATCTTCCCTGGTTCTGGTTTGTTTAAAAAACCACCGAAATGGACGATGGTTGCCGAGCTGGTGGAAACCAGCCGCCTGTGGGGACGTATTGCCGCACGTATCGATCCCGAGTGGGTGGAGCCGGTTGCCCAGCATCTGATCAAACGTTCATACAGTGAACCTCACTGGGAACGCGCGCAGGGCGCAGTGATGGCGACAGAAAAAGTCACCGTTTACGGCTTACCGATTGTGGCCGCCCGTAAGGTGAACTACAGCCAGATTGATCCAGTGCTGTCGCGTGAACTGTTCATCCGCCATGCGTTGGTGGAAGGCGACTGGCAAACGCGCCATGCGTTTTTCCGTGACAATCTAAAGCTACGGGCTGAGGTGGAAGAGTTAGAGCACAAATCACGCCGTCGCGACATTCTGGTCGATGATGAGACGTTGTTTGAGTTTTACGACCAACGCATCAGCCATGATGTGGTCTCCGCTCGTCACTTTGACAGCTGGTGGAAAAAGGTCAGCCGTGAAACGCCCGATCTGCTCAACTTTGAAAAAAGTATGCTCATCAAAGAGGGTGCGGAAAAGATCAGTAAGCTGGATTACCCGAACTTCTGGCATCAGGGCAATCTCAAACTGCGCCTGAGTTATCAGTTCGAACCCGGAGCCGATGCGGACGGCGTGACCGTACATATTCCGTTGCCGCTGCTTAACCAGATCGAAGAGAGCGGTTTTGAATGGCAAATTCCGGGGCTGCGCCGCGAGCTGGTGATCGCCCTGATTAAATCGCTGCCGAAACCCGTTCGACGCAACTTCGTGCCTGCACCGAACTATGCGGAAGCGTTTTTAGCCCGAGTGACGCCGCTGGAATTGCCGTTACTGGACTCGTTGGAGCGTGAATTGCGCCGAATGACGGGCGTTACCGTTGACCGTGAAGACTGGCATTGGGATCAGGTGCCCGATCACCTAAAAATCACCTTCCGGGTAGTGGATGATAAGAACAAGAAGCTGCAGGAAGGGCGTTCGCTGCAGGATTTGAAAGATGCGCTAAAGGGTAAAGTTCAGGAAACATTGTCTGCGGTGGCAGATGACGGTATCGAGCAGAGCGGATTGCACATCTGGAGCTTCGGCCACCTTCCGGAAAGTTACGAGCAAAAACGCGGTAACTATAAGGTAAAAGCGTGGCCAGCGCTGGTAGATGAGCGTGACAGCGTTGCCATCAAACTGTTTGATAATCCGCTGGAGCAACAGCAGGCGATGTGGTGCGGTTTACGCCGCCTGTTGTTGTTGAATATTCCATCTCCAATCAAATATTTGCATGAGAAGCTGCCTAATAAAGCTAAGCTGGGGCTGTATTTTAACCCGTACGGTAAAGTGCTGGATTTGATTGACGACTGTATCTCCTGCGGTGTGGATCAACTGATTGACGCTAACGGCGGTCCGGTGTGGACCGAAGAGGGGTTTGCGGCACTGCATGAAAAAGTTCGGGCTGAACTGAACGATACGGTGGTGGATATTGCGAAGCAGGTCGAACAGATCCTGACTGCAGTGTTTAATATCAATAAACGTCTGAAAGGGCGCGTGGATATGACCATGGCGCTGGGACTTGCGGATATCAAATCACAGATGGGTGGGCTGGTGTACCGTGGGTTTGTTACTGGCAACGGTTTCAAACGTCTGGGCGATACGTTGCGTTATTTGCAGGCTATTGAAAAACGTCTGGAAAAGCTGGCTATCGATCCGCATCGCGATCGCGCACAGATGCTGAAAGTAGATAGCGTGCTGCAGACCTGGCAGCAGTGGTTCAATAAACTACCTCCCGCGCGGCGTGAAGATGATGATGTCAAAGAGATCCGCTGGATGATAGAAGAGCTGCGCGTCAGCTATTTTGCCCAGCAGCTTGGTACGCCGTATCCGATCTCCGATAAACGTATTCTGCAAGCGATGGAGCAGATTACGGGGTGACACGGTGCTGGACCTTAGGCCGGATAAGGCATAGTCGCCATCCGGCATCTGTACCCGGTAAAGAATAAACACCAGGAGTATGAGTATGAGTCAGTTTCCGATACTTTCCGCAGCCACCCTTGCGGCTATAAATACCGTAGGGCAATGGTTGGCGCAGAATGATTTTATGGAAAATGTCACCGTTCAGTCAGACTGCGTGATTCTGGCGGGCAACGCGGTTATTCCGACCATCGACGCTGCTTGTCGGATCGCGAAAGAACAACAGGTTCCCTTATTGATTAGCGGTGGCATCGGTCATTCTACGCGCTTTCTGTATGACGCGATTGCTCAGCATCCTCGCTATAACATCATTCGCACTACCGGACGCGCTGAAGCCGCGATCCTTGCCGATATCGCTCACCAGTTCTGGCTGATTCCGGGTGAGAAGATTTGGGTGGAAGACCAGTCAACAAACTGCGGTGAGAATGCCCGGTTTAGCTGTGCATTGTTGAATCAGGCGGCAGAAAACATTCATACCGTTATTGTGGTGCAGGATCCTACTATGCAACGTCGCACGATGGCGACGTTTCAGCGCGTAACCCGTGATGATCTGCATGCGCCGCGCTGGCTGAGTTTCCCTGGTTTCAGCCCCGAACTGGTCCAACAGCAAAACGGCGTGGATTTTGTACCCGCCGCAGAAGGCCTTTGGTCGGTGGATCGCTACCTGTCTCTCATTACCGGTGAGCTTCCGCGCCTGCGTGACGATGCCGATGGTTATGGGCCTTGCGGCCGCGATTTTATCGCCCATGTTGATATTCCTCAGAATATTGAGCAAGCCTGGCAGCAGTTGCGAAATGACACTGCGTTGACTGACTTACTGGAGAGCCGCTCTCTGTAACGCCTGCTGCCCGTTTGTCGGCGTTTTGCGGCAAACGGGCAGAAATCCCGACTGTTTTTTTCCCTTTATCATCACTTTACCAAACGCTTTTATGAAGCCGCTCACAGAACAGCGATGACAGCCATAATCTGACATGCATGATTGATATTAATTAACAATAGTTTCACTTGTTAAAAACAAATCAATCACAGGAGAACCGCATGTCAGTACCCGTACAACATCCTATGTATATCGATGGGCAGTTTGTGACCTGGCACGATGACGCCTGGATTGATGTCGTCAATCCGGCCACGGAAGAGGTAATCTCACGTATTCCCGATGGACGTGCCGAAGATGCGCGTAAAGCGATCGATGCCGCGCAGCGTGCTCAACCGCAATGGGAAGCCCTGCCTGCCATTGAACGGGCGAACTGGTTACGCAAAATTTCTGCGGGCATCCGCCAGCGAGCAGATGAAATCAGTGCGTTGATTGTGGCGGAAGGTGGAAAGATCCAGCAACTGGCTGAGGTTGAAGTCTCATTTACCGCCGACTATATCGATTACATGGCGGAATGGGCGCGTCGCTATGAAGGCGAGATCCTGCAAAGCGATCGTCCGGGCGAGAATATTCTGTTGTTTAAGCGCGCTCTGGGCGTGACCACGGGCATTCTGCCGTGGAACTTTCCGTTTTTCCTGATTGCCCGCAAGCTGGCTCCCGCATTGCTGACGGGGAATACCATTGTTATTAAACCGAGTGAATTCACACCGAATAACGCCATCGCCTTTGCCAAAATTGTTGATGATATCGGCTTGCCGCGCGGCGTATTTAATCTGGTGCTCGGACGCGGTGAAACGGTCGGTCAGGAGTTGGCTGGAAATCCGAAGGTAGCGATGGTGAGTATGACCGGCAGCGTCGGCGCGGGCGAGAAAATTATGGCCGCGGCGGCTAAAAACATCACTAAAGTTTGTCTGGAGCTGGGTGGCAAAGCGCCTGCAATAGTAATGGATGATGCTGACCTTGAACTGGCCGTGAAGGCGATTGTTGATTCGCGAGTGATCAATACCGGACAGGTATGCAACTGTGCAGAGCGTGTGTACGTGCAGAAAGGCATCTATGACCAGTTCGTCAATCGTCTGGGTGAGGCGATGAAAGCTGTGCAGTTTGGCAATCCGGCGGAGCGCAATGACATTGCAATGGGACCGCTGATTAACGCTGCTGCGCTGGCGCGTGTTGAGCAGAAAGTTGCACGCGCGGTGCAGGAAGGAGCCAGAGTGGTGTTGGGCGGTAAAGCCGTTGCCGGCAAAGGTTATTACTATCCGCCGACGTTACTGTTAGACGTGCGCCAGGAGATGACGATTATGCACGAGGAGACGTTTGGTCCGGTGCTGCCGGTGGTGGCGTTTAATACGCTTGAAGAAGCGCTGACGATGGCCAATGACAGTGACTATGGTCTGACTTCATCGATTTACACGCAAAACCTGAACACGGCGATGAAGGCGATTAAAGGGCTGAAGTTTGGCGAAACCTACATTAATCGTGAAAACTTCGAGGCGATGCAGGGGTTCCACGCGGGCTGGCGCAAGTCAGGGATTGGCGGGGCAGACGGTAAACATGGTCTGAGTGAATATCTGCAAACGCAGGTGGTCTATCTGCAGTCCTGAGTTTTACTCTACACCTGGCGGTGCATCCGCGCCAATAGCTGTTTTGAGGTTAAACGCAACTGACTGAAAATAGGTGAACAAAACTTAATGAATTTTTAACAAAAGCCCGTTATGTTGACGCATTATTGTTTTTATTCAGGAAATGTTATGGGGAATAAGTATTCTGGCCTGCAAATTGGTATTCACTGGCTGGTCTTTTTGTTGGTCATTGTGGCCTACAGCGCCATGGAGTTTCGCGGATTTTTCCCGCGCAGCTATCGCCCCGTGTTCAATATGGTGCACGTCTCCTGCGGTATCACCATTTTAACGCTGATGGTGGCGCGCTTGCTGGTCAGGCTCAAATATCCAGCACCGCCGATTGTGCCAAAACCGAAGCCGATGATGACCGGGATGGCGCATCTCGGGCATCTGGTTATCTATCTGTTGTTTATTGTGCTGCCGATTATTGGCCTGGTAATGATGTACAACCGGGGTAACCCGTGGATTGCATTTGGCATCGTTATGCCACATGCAGCAGAGGCCAACTTTGATGTAGTGGATATGCTGAAGTCCTGGCACGTGACGCTGGCCAACCTGGGCTATTTTGTCATTGCTCTGCATGCCGCAGCGGCCCTGATGCACCACTATTTCTGGAAGGACAATACGTTGTTGCGCATGATGCCGCGAAAACGCTCCTGAGGTAATGCCCCACAAATGTGGGGCATTTTTTTAGCCAATTATTTTTCCAGACATCATAAAAGCTTATCGACAAGATGGTTAAACAACGCTCAATTCGCCACTCTTGTCACTTGATCGCTGTCCTTATTAAAACTACTGTATATAAACACAGTTAATGAGAGGCAGATTATTATGTTGTTTTTCCAGCCTGCGGAACGCCGCGAAATTAAACACTTTCCGCTATTTAGCGATCTTGTACCCTGTGGTTTTCCATCTCCGGCACAGGACTACGTTGAGAAGCGTATCGACCTTAATGACCTGCTGGTACGGCATCCCAGCGCAACCTATTTTGTTAAATCATCTGGCGACTCCATGAGGGGAGCGGGGATCGGCGAGGGCGATTTGCTGATTGTCGACAGCGCCAGAAAGCCTGCCCATGGAGATATCGTTATTGCCGCTATTGAGGGTGAATTCACCGTTAAACGTCTGCAATTACACCCAGTTATCATGCTGAAGCCAGAGAACAGCGCCTACGCGCCGATCATGATTAGCAGCGAGGACACGCTGGATATATTTGGCGTGGTAACATTTATCGTTAAAGCCGCGGGCTGATTATGTTTGCTCTGGTGGATGTTAATTCATTTTATGCCAGCTGTGAGTCGGCATTCCGGCCCGATCTGAAAGGCAAACCCGTTGTCGTTCTTTCAAATAATGATGGCTGTGTCATTGCCAGTAGTGCGGAAGCAAAAGCGCTTGGCGTTAATATGGGCGCACCGTATTTCAAACAGAAAGATCTGTTCAGGCGTTATGGCGTGTTCTGTTTTAGTTCGAACTACGAATTGTATGCGGATATGAGCAGCAGGGTGATGTCGATTCTGGAGGAGTTGTCGCCGCGTGTGGAGATGTACAGTATTGATGAAGCCTTTTGCGATTTAACGGGGGTGCGAAACTGCCGGGATCTTACGAATTTTGGTCGGGAAATCAGAGCTACCATTTTACAGAAAACACGTCTCACGGTTGGGGTTGGCATCGCCCAGACCAAAACGCTGGCCAAACTGGCGAATCATGCAGCCAAAAAGTGGCAGGAGCAAACCGGCGGAGTCGTGGATCTCTCAAATATTGAACGTCAGCGTAAACTAATGGCCGCACTTCCGGTTGATGAAGTCTGGGGTGTCGGGCGCCGTATCAGCAAGAGACTGGATGCCATGGGCATTAAAACGGTTCTCGATCTGGCGAATACCGACATTCGCTTCATTCGTAAACATTTCAATGTCGTACTTGAGCGAACCGTTCGGGAATTGCGCGGTGAACCTTGTCTGGCGCTGGAAGAGTTTGCGCCGGATAAGCAGGAAATTATCTGCTCAAGATCGTTTGGTGAAAAACTCACGGATTACAACGCGATGAGAGAGGCAATTTGCACCTATGCTTCACGCGCTGCGGAAAAGCTGCGCAGAGAGCACCAGTATTGCCGGTTTATCTCTACGTTTATCAAAACCAGTCCGTTTGTTCTGAATGAACCTTATTACGGAAACAGCGCGTCGATAAAACTGCTGACGCCAACTCAGGATAGTCGGGATATTATTGCAGCGGCAACGCGCAGCCTGGATGCCATCTGGCGAGCGGGGCTGCGTTACCAAAAAGCGGGCGTTATGTTGGGGGATTTTTTTAGCTCTGGCGTTGCGCAGCTGAATCTTTTTGACGACAACTGCCCACGGCGTAACAGCGATAAACTGATGGATGTACTGGATACGCTTAATGCTAAAAAAGGGAAAGGAACGCTCTACTTTGCCGGACAAGGGATACAGCAACCGTGGGCGATGAAGCGAGACATGCTTTCACCGCGTTATACCACGAGATACAGCGATTTGTTGCGGGTTAGGTAGTAGCATTGCACATTTCTCTATATTACTCATATAGTATTTTTCGTATAAAAAATGAGTAAATAATAATGCAGATCATTGCTACTACATAAAATGGCCACAATAAAGATGTTCTGAGCGTATCGATTAAATCAAATTCGAGATCATGTATTTTGTCCCCGCGGATTAACAGCGTGAACATGACGACAAATCCCACGGCGTATATTATAAAATAATGATAAAAATTCATAATTATTCTAGTTATTGGATAATGAATCCATTTTACGTGTTATATCCATATAATTATAGTTAGTATTACAGAACAATTATCTTCGTGCCGACCATTCAAAATGCTCATCAATCCTGCAAAACGGGATTATCTTCATTGGTGAATAGTAAATAAACCTAATTTGTTACAAATAGATTAAAAACAGTGATACTATAGGGGGGTATAGGATTTGGAGGGCGTATGCCGCATTCACCTGAAGATAAAAAACGCATTCTCACCCGTGTACGCCGTATTCGCGGTCAGGTTGATGCACTTGAGCGCGCGCTGGAATCTGGCGAACCGTGTCTGGCGATCCTGCAACAAATTGCCGCCGTACGCGGTGCATCCAATGGCCTGATGGGCGAAATGGTTGAGATTCACCTGAAAGATGAACTGGTCAGTGGGGAGACAACGCCAGACCAACGAGCTGTGCGCATGGCTGAGATCGGCCATCTTCTGCGTGCTTATCTAAAATAACACCATCACCTTGCAATAATGGGAAGAGACAAATGAAATCACGTGCAGCAGTTGCATTTGGCCCCGGCCAACCGTTAAAAATTGTCGAAATCGACGTTGCACCGCCAAAGAAAGGTGAAGTGCTGGTTAAAATTACCCACACCGGCGTGTGCCATACTGACGCTTTTACGCTCTCAGGTGACGATCCGGAAGGTGTGTTCCCGGCGGTACTGGGTCATGAAGGCGGCGGCATTGTGGTTGAAGTGGGGGAAGGCGTCACCAGCCTGAAACCGGGCGATCATGTGATCCCGCTGTACACCGCAGAATGTGGCGAGTGCAAGTTCTGTAAATCGGGTAAAACTAACTTGTGTCAGGCCGTGCGGGCGACACAGGGCAAAGGTCTGATGCCGGATGGCACAACGCGCTTCTCGTATAATGGCGAGCCGATTTATCACTATATGGGCACCAGTACCTTCAGCGAATACACCGTTTGCGCAGAGATCTCGCTGGCGAAGGTTAACCCGCAGGCTCCGCTGGATAAAGTGTGTCTGCTGGGGTGTGGCGTGACCACCGGTATCGGAGCGGTCCATAACACCGCGAAAGTGAAGGAAGGCGATACCGTAGCCGTATTTGGTCTGGGCGGTATTGGCCTGGCAGTGATTCAGGGCGCGGTGCAGGCAAAAGCCGGGCGTATTCTGGCCGTTGATACCAATCCGGAGAAATTCAAACTGGCGGGTGAAATGGGGGCGACCGATTTCATCAACCCGAACGATTACGATAAACCGATTCAGGACGTGATTGTCGAACTTACCGACGGTGGCGTGGACTTTAGCTTTGAGTGCATCGGCAACGTTAACGTGATGCGTGCAGCACTGGAGTGCTGTCATAAAGGGTGGGGCGAAAGCATCATTATTGGCGTGGCGGGTGCTGGTCAGGAGATCAAAACACGTCCATTCCAGTTAGTGACCGGGCGCGTGTGGCGCGGTTCCGCGTTTGGCGGCGTGAAGGGGCGCACTCAGCTTCCTGGCATGGTCGAAGAAGCGATGAGTGGGAAAATTCAGTTGGATCCCTTTATTACCCATCGTTTACCGCTGGAGCAGATTAACGAAGCGTTCGATTTAATGCATCAGGGTAAATCCATCCGTACCGTTATCCATTTTGGTGATAACTGATTCATGGGCCAGCGGATTTGACCGCTGGCACTTTCCTGAATTTTTTAGAATTATGTTGTGAAAGTGTGACGAATCCGGCGCTTTTCACGGTAAGTAAACCTCCCGGATTGCCGATGACTATCTAACGGGCGTGTTTTCACGCATAAACCCTACAAGAGAGTCGACGGTCATGGACAACACTACATCGATGCAAGCCCAGTATAAACTGGGCTTTCTGCATCAAATCCGGCTGGTTCCGCTGTTTTCCTCCATTCTCGGTGGCATCCTTCTGTTGTTCGCCTTAAGTTCGGGGCTGGCAAGTTATTTTCTTATGCAGGCCGATCGCGATCAGCGCGATGTAACCGATGAGATTCAGGTTCGGATGGGGTTATCTAACAGCTCTAACCACTTACGCACCGCGCGTATCAACATGATCCATGCTGGTGCGGCGAGCCGTATTGCTGAAATGGATGACATGAAGGCCAATATTGCCGAGGCAGAAAAACGTATTAAGCAATCGCAGGACGGTTTCAATACCTATATGGCGCGTGCAGTGAAAACCACTGCCGGTGAAGCGTTAGACGCTGAACTGAGTGCCAGTTTCAAAGCCTATATCGACGGCTTACAACCTATGCTGAAGTACGCTAAAAACGGCATGTTCGAAGCGATCATCAACCATGAAAATGAACAGGCCAGACCTCTGGACTCTGCTTACAATAAGGTGTTGTTAAAAGCGATCGACATTCGTACCGCCAGGGCGAATCAGTTAAGCGAACAGGCACACCAACGTACACAGCTTGGCATGGCCTTTATGCTGGGCGCATTCGTTCTTGCACTAGCGCTGACCGTGATGACGTTCATCGTTCTGCGCCGTACCGTCATTCATCCTCTGTTGCGCGCGGCACAACGCATTGAGCAAATTTCAGTAGGGGATCTGACGATGCAGGAGGAACCGACCGGGCGCAGCGAAATTGGCCGCCTGAGCCGCCATCTGCAAACTATGCAACGGTCGCTGGCGAAGACAGTGGGCACGGTTCGTCAGGGCGCGGAAGAAATTTATCGCGGTACCAGTGAGATTTCGGCAGGGAACACCGATTTGTCTTCCCGTACCGAGCAACAGGCCGCGGCGATTGAGCAAACCGCAGCCAGCATGGAAGAGTTGACGGCTACGGTGAAGCAAAATGCCGACAACGCGCATCATGCGAGCAAGTTGGCGGAAGATGCTTCCGGCAAGGCCAGCCGGGGCGGGCAGATGGTTTCTGGCGTGGTTAAAACCATGGGAAATATCTCAACGAGTTCGAAGAAAATTTCTGAAATTACCGCCGTTATTAACAGCATTGCCTTCCAGACTAATATCCTGGCGCTGAACGCAGCGGTAGAAGCGGCGCGGGCAGGAGAGCAGGGGCGAGGGTTTGCCGTCGTAGCCAGTGAGGTGCGTACGTTGGCAAGCCGCAGCGCCCAGGCGGCAAAAGAGATTGAAGGGTTGATTAGCGAGTCAGTCCGGCTGATTGACCAGGGGTCCGGAGAAGTGGTCGCAGCAGGCAATACGATGACGGATATTGTCGATGCGGTAAAACGCGTGACCGACATTATGCTGGAAATTGCAGCGGCCTCCGATGAACAAAGCCGGGGCATCGTCCAGGTGAGTCAGGCTATTTCAGAGATGGACAAGGTCACGCAGCAAAACGCCTCGCTGGTTGAAGAAGCATCCGCCGCTGCAGCATCTCTTGAAGAACAGGCAGCACGCTTAACGGAAGCCGTCGGCACATTCCGTTTAACCGGGACAAGCGCAATTAAACGCGCTCAGGTGGCGCCTACGCCGGGTCATTCACGTCCGCAGGCGGCAACGGCCAACGGCGATAACTGGGAAACGTTTTAAGCATCAATAAAGGGACCAGATGGTCCCTTTATTTTTGGCATCAAAACGGCACGGTTTTGCGTATTGCGGCGATAAGGATCTGCGCGGCCTGAGAGAGTTGCACATCGACACGAGTAAGAATACCGATGGGTTCAGCCGCACCGTGAGTGGGAATTGGTAATGACACCAGTGTCGCCTGGCGCAGATCTTCTCTAACCGCGCCTGATGGGACAAACCACACATAGTCGTAATCAACCGTCAGTTGGCGGGAGAGCGATGCTGACAGCGTTTCAATACAACCCGACGGCATTTTACAGCCCTGACTTTGCAACAATGTCTCTGCGTGCTGGCGAGGTGCGGTTCCTTTCGGCGAAACCACCACTGGCCACTCCATTACCCGGCTCAGCGTGATGGTTTCTTGCAACAATGGATGGTTAGGACGCACGACCAGTTTGAGTGATTCCAGAAATAATAATTCGTAGTTCAGACCGACCATCAATTCCGGATCGGCCATACGACCAATGCCGAGATCAATTTCTCCGGACTTTAAACCTGCCAGGATCATCGGATTACTCATGGTGGCAACCTGCAGCGTGGTTTCCATTTGCTGTTTATGGAATGGGCCAATTACCGCCGGCAGAATGCCCAGCGCCGCGGTGGGTAAGGCGCCAATTCGTACGACATCAGTCTGCGACTCTTCGCGCTGGTTTAATGCTTGTCCGGCGGTGTTAAGCGCATCCAGCACTCTTACCGCGTGGGTAAGAAACTGTTCTCCGGGCAGCGTTAACTGCGCGCCAAGACGGCCACGCTCAAAGAGCCGGGTACCGGTCAGTTGCTCCAGTTCATTCAGCGTTTTGGAGAGGGCCGGTTGGCTCAGGTTAAGGGTCTCAGCCGCGCGCCCCAACGTTCCCTGTTGTGCAACGGCGACAAAAGTATGAAGGTGGCGCAAGCGAATGCGCTGATTGAACAGAACATTTTTTTCCATAAGCGATGTTAAAAACAGAGCCGTATCGATGACAAGTGAAGTTGTTTGTTTTTGATAACTTGATAGCAAAATATTATTAACATTTATCGTATTTTACTTACAACTAATTTATTTTGCTTATGTTTTGTACAGCATGTACAGGGGGATAGGATCATGGAAGGGAATGTATCCGGTCGATATACTTTCGTTATTGTTGGCTTTTGAACCCTTCTCTTCACAAGGCACTGATTGATGATACACGTAATAGGGCACCTTAATCCCGATAGCGATGCCATTTGTACTGCCGCAATGACGGCGCGTTGGCTTACTTTACGCGGTCAGCAGGCGACGGCATGGCGTCTGGGCGAACCGAATCGCGAAACGCAATTTATCTTTGAGCATGCAGGGCTGGAAATGCCTGGGCGGCTGACGTTTCCGCTGACCGATCTTGATGTCTGGCTGGTCGATTTCACTGAGCCTGCTCAGGGGCCGGAATCGCTGGCAGAAAGTAACGTCGTGGGCATTATCGATCATCACCGACTCGGGGGATTAATGACCCGTCTGCCGCCTGAAGTGTGGGTGAAACCCGTCGGTAGTAGCGCGACGCTGTTATGGCAACTGATGACGGAAGCTGAGCGCAGCCAGTTGTCTGCCGCCGAGGCCGTTTTATTGCTGGGTGCCGCGTTGAGTGACACTGTCACGCTTCGTTCCCCGACCACGACCCCAGATGACCGCCTGGCAGTTGAGGCATTAACCCTAAAAACTGGAGTGGACCTTGACGTTTTCAGTCGCGGTCTGCTATCTGCCAAAACCAGCGTGGAAGGCATGACCGCCCACGAACTTCTGCAGAAAGACATCAAATCCTTCACCATCCATGGGCATTCGGTTTGTGTGGCACAGCTTGAGCTGTATTCGCTGCAACAGGTGGATGCGGTGCTGGACGATTTACGTCATGAAATGGTGCGTTATGCAGAGGAAAAGAATGCCGCACTGGTTGTTCTGATGCTCACCGACATTAATCTGGGCGACACCAGCCTGTGGTTTGCTGGTTGTGAACTCTCAGACATCCCGCAGCCCTGTAAAGTTGAAGGTATGCTCAGCCGTAAAAAACAGATGCTGCCGTGGCTGGAAACGCATTTAAAACCACGTCAGTAGGTTCTGTTCATCGTCAGTAAGGGTGGGAAATTTACGCGAGGTCACACTTTGTAAATTCTTCCCACCGGAGTCTGCGGTGTTCTCTACACTCCAGGTAATATTCACTGGAGGCATGACATTATGGCGAACACCATCACGGCAGATGAGATTCGGGAACAATTTTCGCAGGCAATGTCAGCAATGTACCAGCAGGAAGTCCCGCAATATGGCACGTTGCTGGAACTTGTCGCTGATGTGAATCTGGCGGTACTGGAAAATAATCCGACGTTGCATGAAAAACTGGCTAATGCGGATGAGCTGGCGCGGCTAAACGTTGAGCGCCACGGCGCTATTCGGGTGGGCACTGCGCAGGAACTTTCTACGCTGCGCCGGATGTTTGCGATTATGGGTATGTATCCGGTGAGTTATTACGATCTCTCCCAGGCCGGCGTTCCCGTACATTCCACGGCTTTTCGGCCCATCGACGATGCGTCGCTTTCGCGCAATCCGTTTCGGGTATTTACCTCGTTATTACGCCTCGAATTAATCGAAAACGTCGCGTTGAGGCAAAAGGCCGCGGAGATCCTCGCGAAACGCGACATATTCACCCGTCGTTGTCACGAACTTCTGAATGAATATGATGCGCAGGGCAGTTTTACGCAGGCGCAGGCGCATGAGTTTGTGCATGAGGCGTTGGAAACCTTCCGCTGGCATCAGCATGCCACGGTTGATGAAGGAACCTACCACGCATTACATGACGAGCACCGACTGATTGCCGATGTGGTGTGCTTCCCTGGTTGTCATATCAACCATCTGACGCCGCGTACATTGGATATCGACCGGGTGCAGTCGATGATGCCCGAATGCGGTATTGAACCCAAAATACTGATTGAAGGGCCACCGCGTCGCGAGGTGCCCATTTTATTGCGTCAGACCAGTTTTAAAGCGCTTGAAGAACCGGTGTGGTTTGCCGGGGAGATGCGCGGCACCCACACGGCGCGTTTCGGTGAGATCGAACAGCGCGGCGTGGCCCTGACGCCGAAAGGCAGAGCGCTGTATGACGAACTGCTGAATAAGGCGGGAATGGGAAAAGACAACCTGACGCATCAGTTGCATCTTCAGGAAGTGTTCAAAGCATTCCCGGACAGCGAGTTTTTGCTGCGCCAGCAAGGGCTCGCCTGGTTCCGTTATCGCCTGACACCGTCGGGCGAGGCGCATCGACAGGCAATCCGTCCGGATGACGACCCGCAGCCGCTCATTGAGCGAGGCTGGTTGGTTGCGCAACCCATCACCTACGAAGATTTTTTACCGGTAAGTGCCGCAGGAATTTTCCAGTCAAATCTGGGGAATGAAACGCAGGCTCGCAGCCATGGAAATTCCAGCCGCGACGCGTTTGAACAGGCGCTGGGTTGCGCGGTGTATGATGAGTTTGCGCTGTATCAGGAGGCGCAAGATCGAAGTAAACGTCGCTGTGGTTTACTTTAACGGAATTTACATGGGATTCGGCCTGTTCCCATCGACATAAAATATTTTCGATTTTGTACAGATAATCGGCGACCAACAATTGGATTATTAATGAATTTTGTCTAGAGTGAGCGGTCAGAAATGTGCACTCTCTTGCCGCTGATTATGACCGGCGCGGGACCATTTACACGACCAGAAGGATTCACTTTCAGGCATGAATCGCAGACGATTTATTAAAGGTTCAATGGCAGTGGCCGCCGTGTGCGGAACCAGTGGTATTGCATCACTCTTTTCCCGCGCCGCCTTTGCGGCAGAGTCTGACATTGCAGACGGAAAAACCGTTCGTTTTGATTTTTCCGTTCTGCAATCGATGGCTCATGACTTAGCACAGAAGCCATGGGGTGGCGCACCGCGCGCGTTACCTGACACGCTGGCGAAACTGACGCCGCAGGCCTACAACAGCATTCAATATGACGCAGAGCAGTCTCTGTGGAACAATGTTGAAAATCGTCAGCTTGATGCGCAATTCTTCCACGTGGGAATGGGCTTCCGTCGCCGTGTACGCATGTTCTCGGTTGATGCCAGTACGCATATGGCACGTGAAATTCACTTCCGTCCGGAACTGTTTAAATACAATGATGCGGGCGTGGATACCAAACAACTGGAAGGGCAAACTGACCTCGGCTTCGCCGGGTTCCGCGTATTTAAGGCGCCAGAGCTGGCCCGTCGCGACATCGTTTCTTTCCTGGGCGCCAGTTATTTCCGCGCCGTGGATGACACCTACCAGTATGGATTATCGGCTCGCGGTCTGGCGGTAGATACCTACACCGACAGCAAAGAAGAGTTCCCTGATTTTACCGCTTTCTGGTTCGAAACGGTCAAACCGGGCGCAACCTCCTTTACCGTGTATGCGCTTCTTGATAGCCCAAGCGTTACTGGCGCATTCAAGTTCGTGATCCACTGTGAGAAAACGCAGGTGATCATGGATGTACAAAACCACATCTATGCGCGCAAAGACATCAAGCAGCTCGGCATTGCGCCGATGACCAGCATGTTTAGCTGCGGCAACAATGAACGTCGGATGTGCGACACCATTCACCCGCAAATTCATGACTCCGATCGTCTGGCGATGTGGCGGGGCAACGGCGAGTGGATCTGTCGTCCGCTGAATAACCCGCAAAAACTGCAGTTCAACGCCTATACCGATAACAACCCGAAAGGGTTTGGTTTGCTGCAGCTCGATCGCGACTTCTCACATTACCAGGACATCATGGGCTGGTACAACAAGCGTCCAAGTCTGTGGGTCGAACCGCGTAACCAGTGGGGCAAGGGGACTATCGGCCTGATGGAGATCCCGACGACCGGTGAAACGCTGGATAACGTCGTTTGCTTCTGGCAGCCGGAGAGGAAGATCAAAGCTGGCGATGAGCTGGAATTCAAATATCGCCTGTACTGGAGCGCTCAGCCGCCAGTGCGTTCGCCGCTGGCTCGCGTGATGGCGACCCGTACAGGCATGGGCGGTTTCCCGGAAGGATGGGCACCGGGCGAGCACTACCCGGAAAAATGGGCACGACGTTTTGCCGTTGATTTCGTCGGTGGCGATTTAAAAGCCGCCGCGCCGAAAGGTATTGAACCGGTAATTACGCTTTCGAGTGGTGAAGCGAAACAGATTGAGATCCTTTACGTTGAACCTATCGACGGCTACCGCATCCAGTTTGACTGGTATCCGACCTCTGACTCAACCGATCCGGTAGATATGCGTATGTTCCTGCGTTGCCAGGGCGACGCTATCAGCGAAACCTGGCTGTATCAGTACTTCCCGCCAGCGCCGGATAAACGCCAGTACGTTGACGACCGCGAGATGCGTTGATCCTCATCTTTATGGCTCTCCGTCGGGGAGCCATATTCGTCATTTTCTTAAAAAACGCTGTACACTATTTACTCGATCCTGCTCGCATTTTTCCCTGACTTAAACCGATAAGCTGAAGGTGTGTATTTCTTATACACATTCTTGTCCACTAACAGGGAGAAAGTATGTTTCCAGAATACAGAGACCTTATTTCCCGACTGAAATCCGAGAACCCTCGCTTTCTGTCCTTATTCGAAAAACACAACAGCCTTGATCATGAGATCTCCAGACTGGAAGGTTCGGATGGTCGTGGGTATAGTTTGGACATTGTTCGCCTTAAGAAACAGAAACTCCACCTGAAGGAAGATCTGCTCAAAATATTGCAAAAAGAGAGTGTCAGTGAGAGCTAAATAAAACGGCACTTGCTGTGTAAAAGGGCTTCCAAAAGGGAGCCCTTCCTGTTTTATTTGATGAGCAGGGTTGCCTGCTGAACCAGCATAACGGAATAAAAATGTCAGAAGTGATTACCATCAATGAAACGCTGGAACTGCGTGCCGTAGAAGAACAACACGTCACGCCTCTGTATCAGCTTGTACTTAAAAATAAAAGCTGGCTCCAGCAGTCGCTGAACTGGCCGCAGTTTGTTACGTCAGAGGAAGACACCCGCAAGAACGTGCAAGGCAATATGATGTTGCATCAGCGCGGTTACGCCAAAATGTTCCTGATTTTTGCGCAAGGAAATATGGTCGGGGTTATCTCGTTTAACCAGATAGAACCGCTGAACAAAGCCGCGTATATCGGCTACTGGCTGGATGAGGAACATCAGGGCAAAGGGATCATGTCTCTGGCGCTACAGGCATTGATTCACCATTATGCGCAGCGTCAGGAGATCCGCCGCTTCGTGATTAAATGCCGCGTCGATAACCTTGAGAGTAATCAAGTGGCGCAGCGCAATGGCTTTTTGCTGGAAGGATGTATGAAACAGGCGGAGTTCCTCAATGGTGATCACCATGATGTGAATCTCTATGCCCGAATCATTGATAGCACCTCAGAATAAGCCTGCGATCGGTGTACGCGTAATGCGCTGCTCGCCGTTGATCACCTTCGGGCCGTGCAGATGAATGGCATCGCCATCAAATGCTTCAATATGCGCCTGGTCGCTTATTTCAATGTGATGCTCGATCAGCACTTCGCCCAGCACGCAGGCGTGGCCTTCAATCAGGATGTGGTCGTCAAGCAGGAGCGGCCCGCCGCGTAACTGCGCATGACCGCCGACGAGCACATGGTGCTTCAGTACGCAGTTGCCCTCGACCACCGCGTTTTCCGCCACCTGCGAGCTATAACGTAGGGTAGGAATGGCATCTTCATCGGTTCCGGCAATGACGTATGCGTGTCCGTAGACTTTGGCGCAATCGCAGATCCAGACATTGTTCTCTGCATTACCTTCAATCCTTGCGCAATCAAACACTTCTGCCCGATGTTCAATAAAGGCATAGTTGATTTTTGCATCACCATAAAGTTGTGCCTGATGCACTACACGCGAGCTGCTGACAAAAGCGCGATCGTAAATTTGCAGGATCTGGTCATGTTCAGGGGTAAGTCCCCTGGCGGCAATGATTTCAGAGCCACACACCACGCGCGCATCACCGAAGAGAAGACACTCACCGCGAACGACTGAATCCTGAATAATGACATTGTCACGGATGTGAGCGTGATGACTGATCTCAGCCCGGTCAATCCACGCGGTATCGCCAATCTGAGCGCCATCTCTAACCACGCTTGCCTGCGTGATACGAGCATTTCCTGTAATTATTGCGCCGGAAAAAGCGAGCGCGTTTTCATCGTAAATCCAGCAATCGCCGTTTTGCGACAGCACGCTTTCATTATCAATCCAGCCGCCGGGAGTACCGGCCTGGACATCATTAAAATCAGTGAGCGCAATGATTTGGCGTAGTAATACGCTTTTTTTATTGCCATTATCCTGATAACTAAAGGAGCGAGGTTCATCGCTTAGACGATATTTGGTCATAGCTCGTTTCCATGTTGCGCGCCTTAGTTAAACGTAGCAAAGTTTTCCGGACTGGCTAAATCAGCGGAAATTCCATAAAATGCATTTCAAATATACTTTAAAAAATAAACAAAATGAGTAAGAACAAGCACAGTGAACAGGTCCTCAATCTTCCGGCTGGTTATTTTGGCATGGTACTGGGCATCATAGGGATGGGATTTGCGTGGCGTTATGCCAGCCAGGTGTGGCCTGTAAGCCACTGGATCGGCGACGGTTTAGTGATCCTTGCGATGGTCATCTGGGGATTGTTGACGCTGGCCTTTTTTAATCGTTTACTGCGTTTTCCACATAGCGTTTTGGCAGAGGTTCGCCACCCGGTGATGAGTAGCTTTGTCAGTCTGTTTCCGGCCACAACCATGCTGGTCTCGATTGGTTTTGTCCCGTGGTATCGACCACTGGCGCTTGGATTGTTCAGCATTGGGGTTGTGATCCAACTGGCGTACGCGGCGTGGCAAACCGCGGGACTATGGCGCGGGGAGCACCCAGAAGAAGCCACCACGCCGGGGCTGTATCTGCCGACTGTCGCCAATAACTTTATTAGTGCAATGGCCTGTGGTGCGCTGGGTTTCAACGACGCAGGGTTGGTGTTTTTGGGCGCTGGGGTATTTTCCTGGCTCAGCCTGGAGCCAGTGATCCTGCAACGTTTACGCAGTTGCGGCGAACTGCCAACGGTATTACGTACTTCGCTTGGCATTCAGTTGGCGCCTGCGCTGGTCGCCTGCAGCGCCTGGCTTAGCGTCAACGGCGGCGAGGGGGATACGTTGGCCAAAATGTTGTTCGGCTATGGTCTGCTGCAACTTCTTTTTATGCTACGCCTCATGCCGTGGTATCTGTCTCAGCCCTTTAATGCGTCTTTCTGGAGCTTCTCGTTTGGCGTGTCGGCTCTGGCGACAACGGGGCTGCATCTGGGACAAGGCAGCGAATCAGGATTTTTTCATACGCTGTCGATCCCACTGTTTATTTTTACAAATTTTACCATTGCATTATTACTGGTACGTACGTTTGCATTGCTGATGCAGGGAAAACTGCTCATCCGCACAGAGCGTACTGCATTACTGAAATCTGAGGATAAATAATGACCCTTTGCGACGAAAACTACTTTACTGAGAAATACGATTTAACCCGTACGCATTCCGATGTTGTAGAAGCGGCAAAAATTGTTAAGCCAGGTAAAACATTAGATCTGGGCTGCGGTAACGGTCGTAACAGCCTGTACCTGGCAGCAAACGGTTATGACGTAACAGCATGGGATAAAAATCCCATGAGTATCGCTAACCTTGAGCGTATCAAAGCAGCCGAAGGGCTGACTAATCTGCAGGCGAGCGTCGCGGACCTTAATGCGTTGAGTTTTGAGGGTGAATACGACTTTATTCTGTCTACCGTAGTGCTGATGTTTCTCGAAGCGAAAACCATTCCGGGACTTATCGAAAATATGCAGCGTTGCACGAAATCGGGGGGATATAACTTAATCGTTGCGGCGATGGATACCGATGATTTCCCGTGCACCGTTGGCTTTCCGTTCGCGTTTAAAGCGGGGGAGTTACGCAACTATTATCGCGGATGGGAACTGCTGAAATATAACGAAGACGTGGGCGAACTGCACCGTACAGATGAAAACGGCAATCGCATTAAGCTGCGTTTTGCGACTATGCTGGCCCGCAAAATCGGCTAATGGCTTATGCTCTGCGTTCAACGCTTTTACGTCGAACGCAGAAAGAAAATTTGTGTGATGCGTACCATTTTTCGCACAACTAGCATGATTTCCTTTTGCTACTATTTCAGATGCATATCTGCAAATACTAAGGGATCATTCCATGTGTGCTCAAACTTTATTTAAAGTTGCAGTGCTTACGGGTTTACTGGCGTTATCAGGCTGTGCGTCAAAAATCACGCAGCCGGATAAATATTCAGGTTTTTTAAAAAATTACTCTGGCCTGAAGGAAACGAAATCGGCAACAGGACAACCTGTGCTGCGTTGGGTTGATCCCAACTTCAATGAGTCCAACTATGACAGTATTGTCTATAACCCGATAACCTATTATCCGATTCCTAAACCAACGACTCAGGTTGGACAACAGGTGCTGGATAAACTGTTGAGCTATACCAATACGCAGATGAAAACCGCGATTAGCAAACGTAAACCTCTGGTGACGACCCCCGGTCCGCGTAGCCTGATTTTCCGTGGCGCGATTACCGGTGTTGCAACCAGCAAAGAAGGGCTGCAGTTCTATGAAGTCGTTCCGGTTGCGTTGCTTGTAGCGGGTACACAAATGGCGACAGGCCACCGTACCATGGATACTCACCTCTATTTTGAAGGTGAGTTGATCGATGCGGCAACCAACAAGCCAGTGATTAAAGTGGTACGGCAGGGTGAAGGTAAAGACCTGAACAACGAAAGTACGCCAATGGCGTTCGAAACGTTGAAGAAAGTTGTTGATGACATGGCGACAGATGCCTCCATGTTTGATGTCAACACAAAACCGTAATGCTGAGCGCACCATCTTTGGATGGTGCGTTTTTTATTATGCCGTCCGACGGCGGTAAAGCAGTTTTCCCATTAACGCCTCCGGGCGAGCAAACATCACCAGATTACCCAGCAAAATCAGCAGTAATCCAGCAATTGCGTTAACCTGCCAGATGTATCCTTCATACAATGTTGACAGCGTCAGCGCGACCAGCGGGAAAAGCAGCGTACTGTATGCCGCCTTACTGGGACCAATACGCCCTACGAGTGTGAAATAGGCACCGAAAGCAATCACCGAGCCAAAAATAGCCAGATATAACAGTGCGCTAATATAGCTGAAAGTCCACTGCGGCATGAAGTTATCCCCGCGCACCAGCGCAATAACGGCGATCAATAGCGTGCCATACAGCATGGCCCAGCTGTTGGTGGTTAATACTTCCAGCCCTTTTTTCTGGTGACGTAGGCTTATCATATTGCCCAATGAGAAACCAAAAGTACCAAGGGCGCTTAAGCCAATGCCCAGCAGCAGCGAATGGTTGAATCCGCTGTTGAGCAAATCCTGCCAGAACAAAGTGACAATGCCCGTCAATCCCAGGCCGGCTGCAATATAGAAACGCAGCGGTGGTTTTTGCCCAAAAAAGATAAAACTATTGACCGCATTGAACAGAACGGCCATTGAGAAAATTACCGACTCCAGGCCGGTATTAATCCATGCCGCAGCTGTGTAAAAACACCAGAAGTTGAAGCAAAAAACGCATCCACCTTGCAACAGGCAAAACAGATGATCGCGACCGGACAGTTTGCGTAATTTCCCGCTAACCAGAAGGGCAACAATCATTACCGAGCTGGCCACGGCAAAGCGCCAAAAGATAGAAACCGGGGCAGAAACAGGGCCTTGCTGCAAATAAATCGCAATCCATGTTGTTCCCCAAATGACGACGACCAGACAGTACAACAGTGCGTTCATAAAACTCTCTCATTTTTGTAATCAGGCTCACACTGTGTCACGGCTGGCGGCAGGGGGCTTTCATCGGCTTGCGGCGAACTTGCAAAATCTTGCGCTTTTTTAGCGTAAGAAACGAAAAGTTGGCTGTTAACAACATGTAGCTGATATAGACTGAAAGCCTGCTAATCTATTTTTGAACGTGATGGTATGTCTCAGCCCTACGATGCCTTTGAAAAATTACGCAAACATAATGCCGTGCTGCATGAATCAGTTGCGTTACATTCGGGGATCCAACTGGCCGCTTGGTCAAACAAGCGCGATACTATTACCCAGTATTGCGATCACCACACGCTCAGTTTATACATCGCGGATGGCTACGAGAGTTATCACAAGACGGCGGAAGGCTGGAAGAATGGCGGCGGGCCGGATCGTTTTTGCCTGATGCCAAAAGAGAGCGAATCCAGTTGGGATATTCGCGACGATCTTTCCTTCGTTCACCTCTATTGTACGGATACCCATCTGCGCGAAGTGGGTGAAAAAGTCTGGGACAAAAGCCCCTATAGCTTCACGCTGGACGAGCATACATTTGGCAGCGATCCGGGGATCACAGCGGTTTATCGTCAGTTTTTGCTCGGTAACGACTGGCAGCAACCGGCCAATCATCTTACGCTCAGCGCCGCATCTTCACTGCTGCTAACGCATCTGATCCAGCATTACAGCAATGTACAATGGCGGTTGCCCACAGTCACGGGAGGTCTTGCACCTGCCACTTTGCGTAATGTGCTGGCCTATATTGAAGCGCATCTGGCGCACCCGATAACCCTGAGCGATCTGGCAAGCGAGGCGGCGCTTAGTGATTTCCACTTTGCCAGAATGTTTCGCCAGTCGATGAATATGGCGCCGCACCAGTATGTGATGCAACGTCGGATGGCGCTGGCGCAGAATCTGGTTTGTTATTCTTCACGCAGTTTGTCGGATATTGCGATGGCCTGCGGGTTTAGTTCGGCGAGTCATTTTAGTAACCGGTTTAAACAGGTAACGGGTAAAACGCCAACGCAGTTACGTGCGGCGAAATAACGTCAAGGCTGCGTAGCAGAAACCGCCGACGACCAGCCCCCAGAATGCAGACCCAACACCCCACAACGTCAGACCGCTGGCCGTGACCAGAAAAGTAACGATAGCCGCATCGCGCTCGGCCTCATTATGCAGTGCCTGATACAAACTTCCGCTAATCGTACCGAGCAAGGCGAGGCCAGCCAGCATCTGGATCCAACTTACGGGCAGGGCCGCCATCAGTCCTGTGACCGAACCACCAAAAACCCCGGCCAGTAGATAGAAAACGCCTGCCGCAGCGGCGGCGAGCCAGCGTCGTTTGGCATCAGGATGTGCTTCGGGACTTTGGCAAATTGCTGCGGTTATGGCGGCAATACAAATAGAGTAAACGCCAAAAGGCGAAAACAGCAGCGCCATCAGGCCAGTGAAAACAATCAGTGGTGATACGGGTAACGCATAGCCTGATGCTTTCATGGTGGCAATGCCTGGAGCATTTTGCGAGGCCATGGTGACCAGAAACAGCGGCGGCGCAATGCTGATACTGTGGGCAAATGAAAAGTGTGGGGCAATAAATTCAGGAAATACCGGCGACAGATTAACACCGCTAGTGACAACGTCACCTTTAATCAGCGCAATGGCGATACCTACCAGCATCGCGGCGAGCGTCGCATACCGTGGGGCGATGACTTTACACACCAGCCATGCCAGCAGCATGCTCCCGCATAAGATAAGTTCGTTATTCAGGCTATTAAATGCCTGCAAACCAAAACGCAGCAGGATCCCGGCCAGCATGGCAGATGCCAGTGAATGCGGAATGATTTTCATCAAACGGGCAAACAGCCCGGTTACGCCGCACAGCACAATCAGCGCATTAGCCACAATAAAAACGCCGATAGCATCCTGAATCGTGATGCCTTGCAGGCCCGTAACCAGCAGCGCGGCACCGGGCGTTGACCATGCGGTGAGAACAGGGGCGCGATACCATAATGTCAGCGCCAGCGTACTGACACCCATTGCTATCCCCAGCGAGGTCATCCAGCCCGCGATTTGTTCAGTCGTCGCCCCTGCGGCCAGAGCGGCTTGCCAGATGATGGCTGCGGAGCTGGCATAGCCGACCAGGACAGCCACAAAACCGGACAGAACGGTATGCAGAGGGATAGAAAATGCGCGCATATTCACTCCTTGTGCGTTATAACGGTCAGACACTGTAACACTGTGCGT
This sequence comes from Citrobacter sp. Cu231, assembly GCF_030332265.1. Lineage (NCBI taxonomy): Bacteria > Pseudomonadati > Pseudomonadota > Gammaproteobacteria > Enterobacterales > Enterobacteriaceae > Citrobacter > Citrobacter sp. Cu231. The sequence goes on from NZ_JAOWIE010000044.1 coordinate 175,514, forward strand.
TATAGCGTACAAGTGCTAAACTGTAGGTCCGTGAAAGGAGACCGATGAAGGAGAAAAATGGACAACTTAACCCAGTATCTGGCTACTACGCTCCGGACGTTACGTCACCAGCGAGAATGGAGCCTTTCACGCCTGGCGGAGGAAACCGGTGTATCAAAAGCCATGTTGGGGCAAATTGAGCGCAACGAGTCCAGCCCAACGGTGGCGACATTGTGGAAAATTGCCACTGGACTGAACGTGCCGTTTTCGACGTTTATTTCACCGCCAGAGTCAGACAATACGCCGGCATTTGATCCTCAGCAGCAGGCGATGGTCGTCACATCACTGTTCCCGTGGGATCCGCAACTGTGCTTCGATCATTTTTCAATCCTGCTGGCACCCGGTGCACTCAGCGAATCAACTCCGCATGAATCCGGGGTTATCGAGCATGTTGTGGTGATTAACGGACTGCTGGATATGTGTATTGAGGGGCAGTGGCGTACCATTACATCCGGCGAGGGAGTTCGTTTTGCCGGAGACAGGGCACATAGCTACCGTAACAGCAGCGAACAAACGGTGCACTTTCATTCGCTGATCCATTACCGACGTGGTTAATCGGGAAAACTATTCCGAAACGCCCCGCTTGTGACTACAATAACCGCCATTTTTACCGCTTGTGGATGATAACAACTGTATGCGCCAGCAGCCTCATCACCTTGAATTGTTAAGCCCGGCCCGGGATACCGCCATTGCCCGTGAAGCCATTTTGCACGGCGCAGACGCCGTTTACATTGGCGGCCCGGGTTTTGGCGCGCGTCATAACGCCAGTAACAGTCTGAAAGATATTGCCGAACTAGTGCCTTTCGCCCATCGCTACGGGGCGAAAATCTTTGTGACGCTAAATACCATTTTGCACGATGATGAACTGGAACCCGCACAACGGTTAATTACCGATCTGTATCAGACCGGTGTTGATGCCCTGATTGTGCAGGATATGGGAATTCTGGAACTGGATATTCCCCCCATTGAGCTGCATGCCAGCACCCAATGTGACATTCGCAGTGTTGAGAAGGCGAAGTTTCTTGCTGATGTCGGATTCACCCAGATTGTCCTGGCGCGCGAACTGAGCCTTGAGCAAATTAACGCCATCCATCAGGCTACTGACGCAACCATTGAATTTTTCATCCACGGTGCGCTGTGCGTTGCCTATTCAGGCCAGTGTTATATTTCTCATGCCCAAACCGGACGCAGTGCTAACCGTGGCGACTGTTCTCAGGCCTGCCGCCTGCCGTATACCCTGAAAGACGATCAGGGGCGCGTGGTGTCCTATGAAAAACACCTGCTGTCGATGAAAGACAACGATCAGACCGCCAACCTCGGCGCATTGATTGACGCAGGTGTGCGTTCCTTCAAAATTGAAGGGCGCTACAAAGACATGAGCTATGTGAAGAATATTACCGCGCATTATCGTCAGATGCTGGACGCTATCATCGAAGAGCGGGGAGATTTGGCCCGTTCTTCAGCTGGACGCACAGAACATTTCTTCACCCCGTCTACGGAGAAAACCTTCCATCGCGGCAGTACTGATTACTTTGTAAATGCCCGTAAGGCCGATATCGGCGCATTCGACTCTCCAAAGTTTATTGGCCTGCCGATTGGTGAAGTCCTGAAAGTGGCAAAAGATCATCTCGACGTTGAGGTGACAGAACCGCTGGCGAACGGGGATGGTCTGAACGTGTTAATCAAGCGTGAGGTCGTTGGATTTCGCGCTAACACCGTTGAAAAAACCGGGCACAATCGTTATCGGGTGTGGCCGAATGAAATGCCCGTCGATCTGCACAAAGTTCGTGCTAACCATCCGCTGAATCGCAATCTCGATCATAACTGGCAACAGGCGCTGACCAAAACCTCCAGCGAACGCCGAGTTGCGGTCGATATTGAACTGGGCGGCTGGCAGGAACAGTTAATCCTGACGCTCACCAGCGAGGAGGGCGTGAGTATCACCCATACGCTGGATGGTCAGTTTGAGGAAGCGAACAATGCAGAAAAAGCGTTGAACAATCTGCAGGATGGCCTGGCAAAGCTCGGACAAACGATGTATTACGCCCGCGATATTCAGATCAACTTGCCGGGGGCATTGTTCGTACCAAACGGTCAACTGAATCAGTTGCGACGTGAAGCTGTCGACATGCTGGATGCCGCGCGTTTGCAAAATTATCAGCGGGGCAGTCGTAAACCGGTCGTACAACCGGCGCCGGTTTATCCGCAAACGCATCTGAGTTTCCTGTCTAACGTCTACAACCATAAAGCGCGTGAGTTTTATCACCGCTATGGTGTGCAGTTGATTGATGCCGCCTATGAAGCGCATGAAGAAAAGGGCGATGTACCGGTGATGATCACCAAACATTGTCTGCGTTTCGCCTTTAACCTGTGTCCGAAACAGGCGAAAGGGAACATCAAGAGCTGGAAAGCCACGCCGATGCAACTGGTTAACGGCGATGAAGTCCTGACGCTGAAATTTGATTGCCGACCGTGCGAAATGCACGTGATCGGCAAGATGAAACATCACATTCTGAAGATGCCATTGCCTGGCAGTATAGTGGCTTCCGTCAGCCCCGAAGACCTGATGAAGACACTGCCGAAGCGTAAAGGCTGACGGTTAACTCATATGGATATCGGGTTTTCGTGATTTTTGCCAGTGATGGTGCTCGCGAAGAGTGACGGCGGATTCTTCCGCCGTCACTCGCAGCTCATCGCTGTCGGCCGTGTGTCGTAATACGTGATCGGCATCCTGTACCTGAAGATATTCATGTCCCTGATTAGTCGCGAAAAGCTGACCAGAAAAAAGCGCGCTGGCCAGCAATAACACCGTTAACCCTTTCTTAAACATCATGCACCCTCTGGTACGTTAGCTGCGGAATTGGCGATAATTTCACCTTGTGACTATTCAATATTTTAATCGGGATAATGGCAATCTCTGTTTTGCCAATTCGATGTTTTTTACATTTTTGTTTAGCCAGCATTAGGATTTGTAACAACCGGGAAGCACAGGGCGACTCGGTTGTTACCGGGGGGAAAATCAGGACTTAAACCCAGCAGCGGTCATCAGTAAGCGAAAGAATGAACCGACGGCCGCCAGGGCCAGCACACTGCCGCCCCAGAGAATGACCAGCCACATCAGACGTTTCCAGATAGATTGTTGCATTAATGATACCCCTCACCATGTTGAATTTTGCCGCGGAAAACGTAGTAGCTCCAGAAGGTATACACCAGGATTATTGGGATAATCAGCAGTGCGCCAACCAGCATAAAGCCCTGACTTTGCGCCGGAGCCGCCGCCTGCCAGAGCGTAATGGACGGTGGAATGATGTGTGGCCAAATGCTGATCCCCAGTCCGCTAAACCCGAGGAAAATCAGCCCCAGCGTCAAGACAAAAGGCAGAGTATGGCTGTTTCGCTGGCCCAGCGCGCGCCACAGCCACAGGCTAATTAACGCAACCAGCAGCGGAACCGGCAGCAGGAACCACAGGTTGGGCAGGCTAAACCAACGCACGGCAATAGCACTGTGCGCCAACGGCGTCCACAGGCTGATAATGGCAATGACAGCCAACATCGCCAGCAGTAGTTTTTTTGCCACGCCGCGCATTTTATCCTGTAACGGGTTTTCGCTTTTCATCACCAGCCATGTTACTCCCAGCAGGGCGTAGGCCACCACGAGACCAATGCCGCAGAACAGCGTAAACGGAGTCATCCAGTCGAAAGGACCGCCGCTGTAGCTGCGACCGGTAACGGAAAATCCGTTGAGTACAGCACCCACCACCACGCCCTGGGTGAATGTCGCCAGAATTGAACCGCCGAGAAAGGCTTTATCCCAGAATGGTCGATGCGCCGGTGTAGCCTTGAAGCGAAACTCGAACGCGACGCCGCGAAATATCAGGCCGATTAGCATCAGGGTCAACGGGATCGTCAGCGCATCGACAATCACCGCATAGGCCAGCGGGAACGCACCAAATAACCCGGCCCCCCCCAGAACCAGCCAGGTTTCATTCCCGTCCCATACCGGAGCGACGCTGTTAACCATCACGTCGCGATCATCAGCGTCCTGAATAGCGGGAAATAAAATACCGATCCCGAGGTCAAAACCGTCCATCACGATATACATCAGCGTGGCGAACACGATAATCACAAACCAGATAACTGATAAATCGATACCCATTAGCGATGTGCCTCCGGTTGAGAATCGAGAACTGCGGCAGAAAGCGGCCGGGCAGGTGTGCCGGTTGGCGGAATGGTCGGGTCATCTTCCTGCGGCCCTTTACGGATCAAGCGGATCATGTAGCTGTAACCCACGCCAAATACCGAGCTATACACCACAAAGAAGGACAGCAGGCTGATACTCATATGTAAATCGCCATGAGCGGAAACCGCATCCGCTGTACGTTGCAGACCGTAAACCACCCACGGTTGACGGCCCACTTCAGTGGTCACCCAGCCAGCCAGAATGGCAATCAGACCGGAAGGGCCCATCAACAATGCAAAGCGCAAGAAAGCGCGCGAGGTGTATAAACGCTGCTTATAACGCAGCCACAAGGCAAACGCACCCAACAGGATCATCAGCATGCCTAGCCCCGCCATAATGCGAAACGACCAGAACACCATGGTGGAGTTGGGCCGGTCTTCTTTAGGAAACTCTTTCAGGGCCGGGACTTGTTTATCCAGACTATGGGTCAGGATCAGACTGCCCAGCGCAGGAATTTCCAGCCCATAGCGAGTGCGCTCTTGCTCCATATCCGGCCAGCCGAAGAGCAGCAGCGGGGTTGGTTCGCCTGGCGGATTTTCCCAGTGTCCCTCAATAGCGGCAATTTTTGCCGGTTGGTGTTTCAGCGTATTCAATCCGTGCATATCGCCAATCAAGGCCTGCAGTGGGGCGACGATTAGCGTCATCCACAGCGCCATCGAAAACATGGCGCGAATAGCGGGAGTGCTATTCCCACGCAGTAAATGCCATGCGGCTGAAGCCGCGACAAACAACGCGCTGCTGAGGAAAGCGGCAACGGACATATGCAACAAACGATAAGGGAATGAAGGATTGAAAATAACGGCGAACCAGTCGGTGGGAACCACTTGCCCGTTAACGATTTCATAGCCTTGCGGTGTTTGCATCCAACTGTTGGAGGCGAGGATCCAGAAAGTAGAAATAATCGTACCCAGCGCAACCATACAAGTGGCGAAGAAGTGAAGTCCAGGACCAACCCGGTTCCAGCCAAACAGCATTACCCCAAGGAAGCCCGCTTCGAGGAAAAAGGCGGTTAACACCTCATAGGTCAGCAGCGGTCCGGTGATGCTTCCGGCAAACTCGGAAAAACCGCTCCAGTTCGTGCCGAACTGATAAGCCATCACCAGCCCGGAAACGACGCCCATACCAAAGTTTACGGCGAATATTTTCGACCAGAAATGGTATAGCGAACGCCAGGTGGGATTTTTTGTTTTTAGCCATAACCCCTCAAGCACCGCCAGATAACTGGCGAGGCCGATGGTAATGGCCGGAAAGATGATGTGAAAGGATACCGTAAACGCGAACTGGATCCTCGCCAGGTGAAACGCGTCAAGACCGAACATGCTTAACTCCGCAGGCAAAATTGATTTGGCGCAATTCTAAGCTTCGGAAGGAATGCGGGGCAGAAACAGAACAGTTCTTTTTAACCATAACAGTTGCAGTGCTGTTATAGGTTGTACACGCTGATATGAAATCTGGAAGCGAGTCTAACACCGGCAGTGGAAGGTGGGTTTGTGGTTTCTTTTCCGGATATTCCGGAAGCATTAACTCAGGGAAATACTCGCCATGACGCTTTGCAGGCCGCACAGGCTGCATTGATTACCGCTTTTGAATTCTATTTCGACGACAACGAGGCGATTCCACTCCCTTCGGCGGTTGGCGCTGAAGATACCTACGTAGAAATACCGCTGAGCGTTGCGTCTAAGGTTCTTCTGCTGAATGCCTTCCTTGAATCAAAAATCACCCAGCAGGAGCTGGCGAACAGGATCGGCAGACCTAAGCAGGAGATCACCCGTTTATTTGATTTAAAGCACACGACCAAAATTGATGCCGTACAGATTGCTGCTCGCGTCTTAGGCAAAGAACTGGCGTTAACGATGTTGTAAAACTGTTAACTATAACAGTTATAAAAAACACCCTGATTATGTAAACTGATATACACAGTGATTGTCACCGACACCGGTAATCAGGATCAAAAATGAAAAAGTATCAGCGACTGGCTGAGCAAATTCGCGATCAAATCGCGTCTGGCGTATGGCAGCCAGGCGATCGCCTGCCGTCACTGCGTGAACAGGTGGTCAGCAGCGGCATGAGTTTTATGACCGTCGGACACGCCTACCAACTGTTGGAAAGTCAGGGGCGGATTATTGCCCGACCGCAGTCGGGTTACTATGTCGCCGCGCGCCCACAACGTGAGCTGGCAGCACCGCAGGCACAGGTCATGCGCGATGAAGCAGTGGATATCAACACTTATATTTTTGATATGTTGCAAGCCAGTCGTGATGCGTCAGTAATGCCATTTGCCTCTGCATTCCCCGACCCGCGACTGTTTCCACTTCAGCAGTTGAACCGCTCGCTGGCGCAGGTGAGTAAAACCGCCACTGCTATGAGCGTGATCGAAAACCTGCCGCCGGGAAATGCAGAATTGCGCCATGCCATTGCCCGTCGCTATGCTCAACAGGGAATGACTATTTCACCTGATGAGATTGTGATCACCACCGGCGCGCTGGAAGCCCTCAACCTGAGCCTGCAGGCGGTGACCGAACCGGGGGATTGGGTGATTGTCGAAAACCCTTGTTTTTACGGCGCGTTGCAGGCTCTGGAGCGATTACGCCTGAAGGCGCTTGCGATTGCCACCGATGTCAAAGAGGGGATCGATCTGGCTGCGCTGGAGCAGGCGTTGCAGGAGTATCCGGTCAAAGCCTGCTGGCTGATGACTAACAGTCAAAATCCGCTGGGTTTTACGCTCAACCCAGAGAAAAAAGCGCACCTGGTGGCATTGCTGGAAAAATACCACGTGATGCTGATAGAGGATGATGTCTACAGCGAACTGTACTTTGGTCGTGAAAAACCGCAGCCCGCCAAGGCCTGGGATCGTGCTGACCGCGTTTTACATTGTTCGTCTTTCTCGAAGTGCCTCGTGCCCGGGTTCCGTGTGGGCTGGGTGGCGGCCGGGAAGCATGCCCGGCGTATTCAGCGACTTCAGTTAATGAGCACCTTATCCACCAGTTCCCCGATGCAGCTTGCACTGGTGGATTACTTGTCAACCCGGCGCTATGACGCACATCTGCGTCGCTTACGCCGCCAACTGGCAGAGCGCAAACAGCAGGCCTGGCAAACGTTGCTGCGTCATCTTCCGGCGGAAGTCAAAATTCACCACAACGACAGCGGCTATTTTTTATGGCTGGAATTACCAGAACCGCTTGATGCAGGCGAACTCACTACCCAGGCACTGGCGCACCATATCAGCATTGCGCCGGGAAAAATGTTCTCAACCTCGGGGAGTTGGACGCGTTTCTTTCGTTTTAATACCGCATGGCACTGGGGAGAACGTGAGGAACAGGCGGTGAAACAGTTGGGAAAATTAATTCGCGAGATGATGAAATAAAACGTAACGCGCTATTCAATATAAAAGAATAGCGCGTTCTTATTTTCGAAATAGAGAATACATAGCACTGATGTTATTTATATCGAGTGCTACCATACAAAAAATCAATAGTTCTTACTGTTGCCACCTTTGCACCTAACTCCTTGTCTATACTCCAGAAGATTAAGCCTCATGGTCGGAGTCAGTCGCGTAATGAGCGTTAGCTCACAACCTGATTAAATTTCCTTGCGCCAGCAGGAACGCTTACCACACCCCGACTATTTTTAGGAAAGGACATATATTTACGGCAAGGCTGCCGCTCAATATTTTTTCGACAGGAGTAAGACGTTATGAGCAAGCAACTTGCCCTCAGTAGCCTCTGTGCCTTCAGCATGACGCTGATGACGGCGCAGGCAGCCGAACCCCCGACATCATTAAGTAAACCGGAAGGTCGTCTGGATATTATTGCCTGGCCGGGTTACATCGAGCGTGGACAAACTGATAAACAATATGATTGGGTCTCGCAGTTTGAGAAAGATACCGGCTGCGCGGTCAATGTTAAAACGGCGGCCACCTCTGATGAGATGGTCAGCCTGATGGCGAAAGGCGGCTACGACCTGGTTACCGCTTCCGGTGATGCTTCATTGCGACTGATTATGGGTAAACGCGTTCAGCCAATTAATACCGCGCTGATCCCTAACTGGAAAACCCTTGATCCGCGAGTGGTAAAAGGAGAGTGGTTTAACGTTGGGGGTAAAGTTTACGGTACGCCATACCAGTGGGGACCAAACCTGCTGATGTATAACACCAAAACCTTCCCAACGCCGCCGGACAGCTGGAACGTGGTATTCGTTGAACAAAATCTTCCTGACGGTAAAAGCAATAAAGGTCGCGTTCAGGCTTACGATGGCCCGATCTATATTGCCGACGCCGCGTTATTCGTTAAGGCCACTCAGCCGCAACTGGGTATTACCGATCCCTATCAGCTCACCGAACAGCAGTATCAGGCGGTTATCAAAGTCCTGAGCGATCAGCACGCGTTAATCCATCGCTATTGGCACGATACCACCGTGCAAATGAGCGACTTCAAAAACGAAGGTGTGGTGGCCTCAAGCGCCTGGCCTTATCAGGCTAACGCCCTGAAAGGGGAAGGTCAGCCGATTGCCACAGTTTTCCCAAAAGAAGGGGTTACTGGCTGGGCTGATACCACCATGCTGCACAGTCAGGCAAAACACCCGGTATGCGCTTATAAATGGATGAACTGGTCATTAACCCCGAAAGTACAGGGCGACGTAGCGGCATGGTTTGGTTCTCTGCCAGTGGTGCCGGAAGGCTGTAAAGCCAGCCCGTTACTGGGTGAAAAAGGCTGTGAAACCAACGGTTATAGCTATTTCGACAAAATTGCCTTCTGGAAAACGCCGATCGCAGAAGGCGGCAAATTCGTTCCTTACAGTCGCTGGACGCAGGATTACATCGCCATTATGGGTGGTCGTTAATTCCGCTGGGGGTTTTATGACGTACGCAGTGGAGTTTCATGACGTCTCGCGTTTGTACGGGGATGTTCGTGCTGTTGATGGGGTGAGTATTGCGATTAACGACGGTGAATTTTTCTCTATGCTGGGGCCATCCGGCTCCGGCAAGACCACCTGTCTGCGCCTGATTGCCGGTTTTGAGCAACTTTCAGGCGGCGCAATTACTATTTTTGGTAAGCAGGCCAGCGAATTGCCGCCCTGGGAACGGGACGTCAATACGGTTTTTCAGGATTACGCGCTATTCCCGCATATGTCGATTCTCGATAACGTCGCTTACGGGTTGATGGTCAAAGGCATTGATAAAAAGACACGTCACGCAAAAGCACGCGAGGCACTGGATAAGGTCGCGCTCGGTTTTGTTCATGAACGCAAACCGTCACAGCTTTCCGGTGGGCAGCGGCAGCGCGTGGCTATTGCCCGGGCGTTGGTCAATGAACCACGCGTCCTGCTGTTGGATGAGCCGCTTGGGGCATTGGATCTTAAATTGCGTGAACAGATGCAACTGGAGCTGAAGAAGTTACAGCAATCCCTGGGTATTACGTTCATTTTTGTCACCCACGATCAGGGGGAAGCCCTGTCGATGTCCGATCGTGTGGCGGTGTTTAATAACGGTCGTATTGAACAGGTGGATTCTCCGCGTGAACTGTACATGCGCCCGCGGACACCGTTTGTGGCAAGTTTCGTTGGGACGTCAAATGTCTTCGATGAGGCGATGTCGGCCAACGTTTGCGGGCTGCAGGGTATGTTTTCCTTGCGTCCGGAACACATTCGCTTGAATGACGTCAGTGGCGAAGTCCAGGCTCCGGGGATCATTCAGGCTGTGCAATACCAGGGAGCGGCGACGCGGTTTGAGCTGAAACTCGCCGGTGGTGAAAAATTGCTGGTTAGCCAGGCTAACCTGACGGGAGAAGTGCTGCCGCCAACGCTGTCACCGGGTCAGCAGGTGATAGCCTCATGGTCACGTGATGTGATGGTACCGCTGGTTGAGGAGAGGTGAATGGCTATGAACGTCTTACATTCGCCTCCACAGCCGACAAATCTGAACCGGATCTCAGGTTTCTTTTGGCGTAATCCGGGGCTGGGGCTGTTTTTGCTGCTCCTCGGGCCGCTGATGTGGTTTGGAATCGTTTACTTTGGCTCATTACTGACGCTGTTGTGGCAAGGTTTTTATACCTTTGACGATTTCACGATGTCGGTCACGCCGGACCTGACGCTGGCGAATTTGCAGGCGCTGTTTAATCCGGCTAACTACGACATCATTTTGCGTACCCTGACGATGGCGGTGGCAGTCACCATTGCCAGCGCGATTCTGGCGTTTCCGATGGCGTGGTATATGGCGCGATATACCAGCGGCAAAATGAAAGCCTTTTTTTACATTGCCGTGATGTTGCCGATGTGGGCCAGCTACATTGTTAAAGCTTACGCGTGGACGTTGCTGTTGGCTAAAGACGGCGTGGCGCAGTGGTTTTTAACCCATCTTGGGCTGGAGCCGCTGCTGCTTTCGTTCCTGACGCTGCCTGCGGTAGGCGGCAATACGTTGTCGACGTCAGGATTGGGTCGTTTCCTGGTCTTCGTCTACATCTGGCTGCCGTTTATGATTCTGCCGGTACAGGCTGCACTAGAGAGACTTCCGCCGTCACTGTTACAGGCCTCCGCTGATTTGGGCGCGCGTCCGCGTCAAACCTTCCGCTATGTGGTTCTCCCACTGGCGATACCCGGCATCGCGGCGGGTTCGATTTTTACCTTCTCACTGACGTTGGGCGATTTTATCGTACCGCAGTTGGTGGGACCACCAGGCTATTTCATCGGCAACATGGTGTATTCGCAACAAGGGGCTATCGGCAATATGCCGATGGCGGCGGCATTTACTCTGGTGCCAATTGTCTTAATCGCACTGTATCTGGCGTTCGTGAAGCGTCTGGGAGCTTTCGATGCACTCTGAACGCGCACCCTGGCTACTCAAACTGGCGGCATGGGGCGGGGTTATTTTCCTGCACTTTCCCATCCTCATCATCGCCACCTATGCTTTTAATACAGAGGAGGCCGCTTTTAGTTTCCCACCGCAGGGGTTAACGCTGAAATGGTTTAGCGTTGCGGCGCAGCGTAGCGATATTCTGGAATCGGTGACGTTGTCACTTAAAATCGCGGCGCTGTCGACAGCTATTGCCCTGGTTCTGGGGACGATGGCCGCGGCTGCCCTGTGGCGCAGGGACTTTTTTGGTAAAAGCGCAATATCGCTGTTGCTACTTTTACCGATCGCGCTGCCGGGAATTATTACCGGTCTGGCGCTGCTGACTGCGTTTAAAACCATCAACCTGGAACCAGGGTTTCTGACGATCGTGGTGGGCCATGCGACGTTTTGCGTGGTGGTGGTGTTTAACAACGTCGTGGCGCGTTTTCGCCGTACCTCATGGAGTCTGGTTGAAGCGTCTATGGATCTTGGCGCCAATGGCTGGCAAACCTTTCGTTATGTCGTGCTGCCGAACCTGGCATCGGCACTGCTGGCGGGAGGGATGCTGGCGTTTGCCTTGTCGTTTGATGAAATCATCGTGACAACGTTCACCGCCGGACATGAAAGAACACTTCCTTTGTGGCTACTCAATCAACTGGGTCGACCACGAGATGTGCCTGTCACCAACGTTGTGGCATTGCTGGTAATGCTGGTGACAACACTGCCAATTTTAGGGGCCTGGTGGCTAACGCGTGAAGGCGACACTCTCGCCGGAAACGGTAAATAAACGACGATATGGGAAATTGCTATGCAACATCAATTACTGATTAATGGCGAGCTGGTCAACGGTGAAGGTGAAAAGCAGCCAGTCTATAACCCTGCCACTGGTGAAATTATTCTGGAGATTGCCGAGGCGTCTGCTGCGCAGGTTGATGCCGCAGTACGTGCAGCAGACAGCGCATTTGCCAGTTGGGGGCAAACCACGCCGAAAGTCCGCTCGGAATTGCTGCTGAAACTGGCGGATGTTATCGCCGATAACGCGCAAACCTTTGCCGAGCTGGAATCACTCAACTGTGGTAAGCCGCTGCACTGCGTCCTCAATGATGAAATTCCGGCAATCGTCGACGTTTTCCGCTTCTTTGCCGGGGCAGCGCGAACTCTGCAAGGACAGGCGGCCGGAGAGTATCTGGAAGGGCATACGTCGATGATTCGTCGGGATCCACTGGGCGTGGTGGCCTCTATTGCGCCGTGGAACTACCCGCTGATGATGGCGGCGTGGAAGCTGGCTCCGGCGCTGGCGGCGGGTAACTGCGTGGTGATTAAACCGTCAGAAATCACCCCGCTAACGGCGCTAAAACTGGCTGAATTTGCCAAAGATATTTATCCGGCTGGCGTTATCAACGTGCTGTTTGGCCGGGGTAAAACGGTGGGTGACCCGCTGACCGGCCATGAAAAAGTCCGCATGGTCTCCTTGACCGGCTCCATTGCAACCGGCGAACACATTATCCAGCATACTGCGCCTTCGATTAAGCGCACGCATATGGAACTGGGTGGTAAAGCCCCGGTCATCATTTTTGATGATGCCGATCTGGATGCGGTGGTGAGCGGCGTGCGAACCTTTGGGTATTACAACGCCGGACAAGACTGCACTGCCGCTTGCCGAATCTATGCCCAGAAAGGCATTTATGATGCGCTGGTTGAGAAACTTGGCGCCGCGGTTGCCAGCCTGAAAACCGGTTCACCGAATGATGAGTCGACAGAGCTGGGGCCAGTAAGCTCTCAGGCGCATCTTGATCGCATCACCAAAGCGGTTGATGAGGCTAAAGCGTTGGGGCACATCAACGTTATCACCGGTGGTAAGAAAGTGGAGGGGGCAGGCTACTATTTCGCCCCGACGCTGCTGGCTGGGGCAAAGCAAGACGATGCCATTGTGCAGAGGGAAGTTTTCGGTCCGGTGGTCAGCGTAACGGTCTTTGATGATGAAGATCAGGTATTGGCGTGGGCTAACGATTCGAAGTATGGGCTGGCATCCTCCGTCTGGACCCGGGATGTGGGGCGCGCGCATCGATTTAGCGCTCGCCTGCAGTATGGTTGCACCTGGGTCAATACACACTTCACGCTGGTCAGCGAGATGCCGCACGGCGGGCAAAAACAGTCTGGTTATGGCAAGGATATGTCGGTTTACGGGCTGGAAGATTACACGATTGTTCGCCATGTCATGATCAAGCATGAGTAGTCTCTGAAGCGCGAGCGGTAAATGGGGCACGGATAGCTAAATATTGGCAAACGTGCGTCTATACTATTCGTGCCACTGGCCTCGTCGCCATCGGACGGCGGTAAGTTGGAAATATCCGCGAGGTCAGGCTAATTGATACAACAAAGCCCCGGTTGAATATCGGGGCTTTGTGCTTTCAGGTATACCGTCCGGTTATTAGCGGCGTAAGCTGCTAAGTCAGGCGAGTAGCGCACAAACGCTCAGAACCAGTCCCAGTTGTTCCGGCGTCAGACCTGTCGTCAATAATCGCCGGTTCAGCAGGCTGCCCAATAGTGAAGCAAATGCCAGTAACAACCCCGTTCAGCCAAGGGATCTCAATTTCCATCAGCATACCGGCACAACACCGAGGCGTTATTTGGATACCTAATGCCATAGAAGGATTAGGGGGATTACATACTAAGGATAATTTACCCGGAAGTGTGAGAGTGGGAAGATGGTGTACTAATGGCAGAGAGAAAAACCTCTCTGCCAGCGGACGCTGCGATTAATTAAACAAGAACCACATCAAGCAAACCAGCCAAACCTTGCGGAAATCAGACTGAAAAGTCCTACAGCAGCAAATATATTTATCAGCACCACCGTTTTACTGGAAACATTCATTTGTGCCACCTTTCGTTTAAACCCTTATGGGTATAGTACGGGTTATAACTATCCGCAATAGTACGAATTCCGAACACAATGAAAACGGTGTGTTTTACCGCTGTTTCTCTTAAAATAATTAATAAAACTTGATGTGGGTCATGAAAAAGAGCATATTGCGCGCGATTTCACCTTTCGGCCCGGATGCCTTACATGTCTCTGTACCAAAAAATGTTGGTTTTTTATGCGGTGATGGCCGCTATCACGGCAATCATCACTTGGTTTCTTTCCCGCGATAAAAAGCGGATTCGTTTTCTCAGCGCAGTATTAGTCGGGGCGACCTGGCCGATGAGTTTTCCCGTCGCGTTAATGTTTTCTCTCTTCTGATGACGGCGTAAACGCCGTTTCAGGCGGAAAGCAGGGCATCTAATCGTTTTCTGTCGGCGTCACTGACGTCCTGCGGATGCTGATACCCCACGTTCTCATTCGCACGGGTATATAAAGCGACCAGCCAGTCGTAAACGTAGCGACTTGCGCCGTGCGAAGGTTGTTCATCCAGTTTCGTCAGGCGTAACATTGGCTGTTGCTTAGGCGCGCTAAAAATAGCCGATCCTTTTTGGATCCTGCTGGCCGGACGCTGTTCCTCGGCAACGTTAGCAAATCCAAGCCAGGTAATAAAATCGCCAATATCGGCGTGAAGTTGCGCGGCGCAGACGTTTTCTCGCTGCAAAATGCGCTGTAAGCGTTGCGGCATCTCCAGGCGATAGCTGGCGGTAACGAGGATATCGGCAACCTGCCTTAGCGTACGGGCGTCGAGGCGTAACCGGCGCGCATTATTTTCATCGCGACACCACTGGCGCACGTGGTTTATCCACATTTTGTGCGCCTGATATCCGATCTCTTTGTTTTCCGGCGAGTGTTGCGTGTCGCGCACCTCGGCAAACAGGTCAATATCTTCATTAAAGAGTCCGCTCACCTGTTCCTCGCGTGGCTGCTGAATACGCAGCAGCGACTCAAAGAGGCGCATCGGCGGGAGCAAACCATCAAGGAGTTCGCCATGCTTTGCCGCCTGAGCCTGTAACTGGCGGATCACCCACTCATTGCTACCGGATTCGGCTTCAACGGGATGAATCCAGCCGATCAGGGTTTGGCGTACGTGCTGTTGGTGCTGCTCACGCAGGGAATCCAACCTGGCCTGGCGCTGCTGTGGCGAGGTGGCTTGAGTCAGCCACTCGACAAGGCGCTGTAAGCTGTGTTTATCCAGCGCCTGCAGTGTGCCCCAGTGCAGTCCGGGCTTACCCATTAATTGCTGTACGGATTCATCCAGGTTTTGCTGAGTGCTAAAACGCGCATCCTGCGGGGTAATGGCCCACACCACGCCCGGCAATGCGGCGTCATGTACGGGCTGAGTATCGTTAACCCAGCCCAGCAGCTTGCGGGTGATAGCAGGCGTCTGGGAACGGGTCGATACCGCATTACAGATTAAGAGCACATCCGGTTGCAGATGCTGGCGGTAATGTTCCAGCATCCAGCCTAATTTGGCCTGCCACAGTGGATGGAGATGAACATCCGGGGCGAGGGGAATATCAAGCAGATCGACATTCCCCAGTTCAGCGTTTTCAACTGTCAGGACCAGTTCGCGCGTGAGCAGCGCCAGTGATGCCTGAGGGAGACTAACCGCGTTGAGCAACTGATGATTTTCAACGGGATGAACCACCACATCGCTTTGCGCCTCATTCCCGGTTAACGCCATCTGGGTAAGAAAACTTTCCGCAGGTAAACCGAAATGATCGACCAGCAGGCTCAGCGGTGCTGCTAATTCTGACGCGTTCCCGGTTTGCTGCAGCGTATGCGCCAGCGCCAACCACTGTTGCGTCAGTTCTGGTTGCTCTCCCCACAGTAACGCCCAGGCGTTTGCCCGGGTCGTCAGGTCCAGTGCGGGTAACAGCGTGGCAAACTGATGCCATAGCGTATCGTCGATTTGCTGCTGATTGGTTGGCACGCAGGCGCGCCAGAAGCGACCAATCGACGCAACATCTTGTGCAGTAATGCCCTGTACCGGATGACGTTGACGTAGCGTTTGCCATTTTTCCAGGCGCGACTCAATAATCGATTTCTCAACCTGGCGATTGTCCGGGAGCGCACTGAACTGGGCGATAAACAGTTGTACCAGTTCGGCTTCGCTGAGTAACCGCAGACGCAATGGCCATTCATTATCAAGCGGATTTTCTTCCTGCGTGAAACGGATCGCCATATTGGTTGGCGCATGACCGGGATTAATATGCGAAAAGTAATCAAAACTGCGATCCGGAGTGACGATATTCACTTTGCCATTGGCGTTGTTGCACAATGCCGCGAGCAGATGCGCTTTCGCCGATTGTGAATGTCCATATAACCCAACGCACCCTCGCGATGAAAAAGCCGTCTTTAACGCAGATTCCTGCACGGCGGCTAACGTGAGCTGGGCCAGCAGGGCATCTGCTTCATCATCAAGACGTGCCGAGCGCTGACGGGTATCAGATACCCATTCGATGGCGGCCTGCGCGGTATTTAACATCTTACTCATTTCAGGTACACGCTCCCGCTATCAATCCAGTAATGGCTACCGCTATGGCGACGGTCTGCCAGCGTATTCAGTTTTAACGTTAAGGCATGAGCGGCAACGGGAGTGCCATCCTGTAACCAGGCGTCGCTCAGTACGAAGAATTCCGGTCCGCTTTCTTTGCTACCACCGCGTAGTTGCAACCGGACATTCAACACGCCATCTCCGGCGATGGTTTTTGCCAGTTCGGCAGAATTTATGCTGAGCGTATACAACGGCGTGGCAGGCCAGCGACTGTTTGCCAATTGACGGAAACCTAACGTCACGTTACCGCGCAAAGGAAAGTGCAGGCGGGTATCCAGCTTAGCGCCGGGCTTATCCAGATCGATATCGTGATACCAGATATTCTCATCGCGCAGCGTATTGACCGTATTATCCAGCACGCCGAGATATCGTACGGTTGAGTAAGCGCCGATATCGGCAGCTTTAAAGTTAAAGCGTGGTAGACGTAAATCCAGCGCCAGGCTACACAACATGGCACCTACTGCTGCGGTGGATTTGGGGTTACCAATCCGTCCTTGCTGGCTAAACGGATACCACTCATGTACGCGGTAGTTATCCATCCAGATCATACGATTAACCGGAACAGGCTGCAGATGGCGGATCAACGCCTGTACGCCGGGTAAACAGGCGGGTCTGCCGGTCACTAATAAAATATCGCAGCGATAGTGCGAAATGGCCTCACAGACCGCGTGCAGCGGCGCAGTCAGAGTAAATTGTCCCGCCAGTAACGCTTCTTGTAGCTGCCTGAACTGTACCTGTAAGGGAACGTTCAGAACATCAAACGCTGGCGATCCTGCTGGCAACGCATGGTCGATGGCCTGTTGGATATAATTCATCACGTTACGTGTGGGGCGCTGGCTGAGCAGCTCGCCAAAGGTGGCATGCAGCCCGGCTACCGGATCGTTAATATCACTTTGTTCCCAGGCAGAGAGCACCGCATGACCAAGCGGCATAAAGAGCTGTAATGCCGTTTGTTGACGCAAAATCGCCTGAGTATCGATGCGCCCGGAATCGCCGAATAGCGTCGCCAGCAATGCGGCGGCATCAG
This sequence comes from Citrobacter sp. Cu231, assembly GCF_030332265.1. Taxonomy (NCBI): domain Bacteria; kingdom Pseudomonadati; phylum Pseudomonadota; class Gammaproteobacteria; order Enterobacterales; family Enterobacteriaceae; genus Citrobacter; species Citrobacter sp. Cu231. Next base: position 193,125 of record NZ_JAOWIE010000044.1, read on the forward strand.
TCACGCCAGCCTGTTGTAAGCGGGTTTGCAACGCGGGCAAAACGCAACGCTGAATTACGTCAAGCAGCATGTCATCCCCCGCGACCTTAAAACCTTCACGGAACAACAGATGCGGGGTAATTTTGACGTTCGCCCCAACGCCATCATCAAGCTGGTAATGAACCACGGCCATATCCGTTGTCCCGCCGCCAATGTCGATCGACGCCACGCGCAGCGCACGACCTTTAGTCTCACCGGGTTCCGGCAGACGGTCCGGGCGGGCAAGGGCGTTAAAGAACGATTCAGTGTGACCATCATAGTGGGAGATAGCCTCGTTATACAGCCACACCAGTTGCCCACAGCTGGCCTCATCCCATTCCATCTGGATCTCAGGTACGGGAACCACGCTCTTTTCTTGTTGTTTACGAGTGGTGAAATCTTCATCCTGCGGGTGCCAGCCCATCGCTTTCCACACCAACGCAATAGCCTCAAACATGCGCAGGCGGAAAATTTCGCGCTCCTGTTTGGGCATTGCCGACGGTAGGGTCAGGATCAACGTCCGCAACTGACGAGGAGAGGCCGGGAATCCAAGACGCAATCGCGTTGCCACGCTGTTAATTTGGCCCAGCGCCTGAGCCAGAATTTCGCACAGCATATGTGTCATCAGCGTGCTGCGACTGTATTGCGGTGAGAATACCGGCAGACGATCGTCCTGCGGCAGGCTAAACAGCGGTTGCCCGTCATCGTTCATCAGGTTCATCAGCGGGAAGGCGGTAGCCAGCGGCTCGCGCTGGGTTTTGCCATTCATCTGGCTAAAGCGCCAATCATGTAGCACCGGCGTTTCGTCCCACAGATAACGGCGTGGGCTGGAGATCCCACTGCTGCCTTCAGTGCCCATACGCTGCATCGCCAGCTTACGGGCTTCGTCACCCACGCGGACAATCGACGGCCAGATAAAGGCGTCATCACGACCGCTCTCCACAGAAAAGTGCTGCTTGCCAAAACGCGCTTCAGAAAACTCCAGTCGGCTGGTGAACAGTGGGTCGTTGAGATACTGCGGCTCGCTTAACGAACGCACCTGTAATTCAGCAGTCTGACGCAGTCCGTCATTGGCGTCGCCATGATCTTCAATCAGCACGCCGCAGGTGTGTGTATTACCAATATCCAGAATGAGATCGACGGGAATGGCGGGTGTACTGAGGGTGTGCGTAACCAGCTTCACTTCCGGCAGCGAAAGTTGTTCGCCTAACAGGGTCAGCACATTCAGCCAGTGTGCCTGATATTCAAAATTACGCAGAGCCTGCTGGATCTCGTGTTCAGAGCGGTTCTCATGCTGTGTGACATGATGCATAAAAGACTCGCGCAACCAACCGTCAATCCATGTCTGGTCGAGGAAATCGGCAATTTCATTGTCATGCCAGGCCAGCGCGAATCGTGTCCCGTTGAGCAGGTCGTTTTCATTAGGCGTTAACGCTGCAGGGGCATTTTCAGTGAGCTGGCTGTCCAGAGCTACGGTAACGCGGTGGGTGTTGCCCGCGCTGTCGGGCTGCGCCAGTTTTCGTACCTGCACGCGTGCCCAGTTATCCGGACCTTCAACAAACGTGCGCGGTGGGTTAAAGCGCAGAAACGGCAGTGGCAGCCAGACGCCGTCGAGGACATCAAGCGAATAATGCAGCGTCTGGGTGCTTTCCGGTTTCACCACTTCGGGCTGACCGCCGGTACTGCCTGGCAAGGTATAGCGACCCGTTGCCAGATCGAAATCCAGCCGTAGTAGGGGACCGTTTGCTGTTTTGCGCACAAAGCGACCATGATGCGCAGATTCTTGCGGCGTCAGGCCAAAATCCAGGAATTGCACACCGCTATTGGCGATGAGCGTCACGCTCTGTTTGTAATCACACAGATTCACCAACATAAAATCAGGCACCTATCTTTTTGATCGTCAGAGGGATTTCCGCGTGATCGTCATAACGTGCGGTACACGCGGCGACGTCATTGGTTCCCGCTTTGCAGGTAATTTCAGGCATTGGATAACGTGACCCGTCCGTGCAACGGGCATTCCCGCGACTCTTAATCATTAATTCACCCGACTGGTGCAAACCGGAGAAAATCTCGGCTCGACAAACGATATTGTCACCATGAACCACGCGAGCAGTGCCTTTATTGGCCTGGATTTGATAGCGTAGCGACGGCGCTTTGCCGCTGACCGGATCTTTAACATCGACCATTACACGCCAGTTGCCGTTGAGAAAACGCGTTGTTCCTGCCTTCATCTGGTTGGCATCCATGACCAGCGCATCTTTCGGAATCGCGGCGATCACGACAGGTCCTTCCACAGGTTTCTCTTTCTTCGCGACCGGGATCACTTCAGCCCGATGCAGCGGCAGTGCAGATGTCAGTTCTGGCAGCGGAGCCATATCTGCCTTCGCAACGTCAACAGGGATGACTGCGGGAGTGGGCTGGACTGTCTGTTGTTTCCACAATAGTGGCCCAACAATGGCGGCAATGATTACTGCGGCAACCGGCAGGCTCCACAGCGGCAGGCGGCGCGCGGGTTTCTCTTGTGCCAGTGGCGGTGTGACTTCAGGTTCGTTAACTATAACCGGCGGCTGTGGTTCAGGTTCAGCCGGTTTAGCCAGCTCGACGACCGGCGTCAATAAAGGCGTATCAGCCTCGGCGAAGGTGATTTCAGGGCTGCTTTCTTCTTCCGGCTCCGGCTCTGCTACGGTAACGACAGGAGGAGTATCAGCAAGTCGCAGGCAATCGAGCACCTCGTCGCGAGGATTTTCGTTCAGATTGACGAAGCCCCAGAACGTAATAACGGGTTTGCCTTCAACCAAAAAAACGTGATTCTCACCAGGAAACTGGATGGCTTTTTCGAGCAGTGAGCCAAACAGCTGTAGTGAGGTTTTCCCCGATTGCAGGCTTTTACGGCTCAGAGCAGCCGCATTTTCCAGCGTGCTCCCCAGATAGCGCAGCGCACGAAAACGAGCCTCCTCATCAGCGGCTTTCCACGCAACGACTTTCCCTTCGATCGGGGAATACCAGTCCACCCGATCGCCGTTGTCGTTAATTTGTGGGATCGCCAGACAATCCACCATTGCCTGTTGTTTACGCAGACGAAGCGTTTCGCGAATTTGCAATGCTGAATCAAACACGGCCTGACCACCGCCACCCACGGCCTGATAGTCATCCAAATTGCCGCTGCGCAAGAGAGTTTTTGCCACGTTGTTACCCCTTAGACTTCTTCACGTATCTACTTTACGTTTTATAAAAACGAGCAAACGGTGAAAGAGAGGCAAAAAGGGGCTAATTTTCATGGCATAGAGTGCCGGGAAAAATCTTGACGTTTAGAAAAAGACTTAAGGGAAATTAATTCGCTTAGGGTGATGGATTATTCAGCGAAATACACCGGATTAGAATAACCTGATAGTGATTCGTTATTGGTCAGTTTTTGTCAGCTATGCTCTGATATCACGGTTAATAATAAAATAAGAAGGCTTATAACCATGATTGCAAGGAAAACGTTACTCGCGCTGACGCTCAGCGCTGTCATACCGTCAGGCGCTGCATTGGCGGCCAATACTGACACTATCATCTACTGCTCTGAAGCGTCGCCTGAGTCATTTAACCCGCAAATCGCCAGCTCAGGCCCGTCGTTTGTGGCCAGTTCACAAGTGCTGTATAACCGACTCATCAACTTCGACCCGGTAAAAAATACGCCGGTACCGTCTCTGGCGACGGACTGGACGATTTCGCCGGACGGTAAGATCTACACCTTTACCCTGCGTCAGGGTGTAAAATTCAACAGCAATAAATTCTTTAAACCGACGCGCGACTTCAATGCTGATGACGTGATTTTCTCGGTATTAAGGCAGAAAGATGCCGATCATCCGTACCACAAGGTTTCTCAGGGAAGCTACGAATACTTTAACGATGTCGGTCTGGATAAACTGATTAAAGAAGTGAAGAAGCTCGATGATTATCACGTTCAGTTTGTTCTGAATGAACCTAACGCCGCGTTTCTTGCCGACTGGGGAATGGATTTCGCCTCCATTCTTTCAGCGGAATATGCCGACGCGATGCTGAAAAAAGGCGCCCCGGAAAACGTTGATAACTGGCCAATTGGCACCGGGCCTTACGTGTTGCAGCAGTACAAGCAGGATTCGCAAATCCGTTATCTCGCCAACCCGAACTACTGGGATGGTGCGGTCCCGACAAAACACCTGATCTTCTCAATCACGCCGAACGTTCAGACGCGGCTCGCAAAACTGCAAACCAATGAATGCCAGATAATCCCGGCACCAGCGCCCGTACAGTTTGACGAGATTAAAAAGAATAAAGATTTGACGCTGCATTCGGTTGACGCGTTGAACGTTGGATATCTGGCGTTTAACACCGAGAAAAAACCGTTTGATAACGTGCTGGTGCGTCAGGCTCTGAACTACGCAACGGATAAAAAGGCCATTATTAACGCTGTCTTTTTAGGTTCTGGTACGGTGGCAAAATCACCGATTCCGCCGAATATGCTGGGGTTCAATAAAGATCTGCAGGATTACACATACGACCCGCAAAAAGCGAAAGAACTGCTGAAACAGGCGGGGCTGGAAAACGGTTTTGAAGCGACACTGTGGTCAATGCCTGTTCAGCGTCCGTACAACCCGAACTCCCGACGGATTGCCGAGATGATCCAGAGCGACTGGGCAAAAGTTGGCGTGAAGGCGAAAATTGTGTCCTACGAGTGGGGCGAATATCTTTCTGGAATGCGTAAAGGTGAGCATGACACCGCTTTGTTCGGTTGGATGTCGGACAACGGCGATCCGGATAACTTCGCCGATGTACTGCTGGGCTGCGACAGCATTAAAACCGGATCTAATGCCGCGCGCTGGTGCGATAAAGCGTATAATTCGCTGGTTGAAAAGGCGAAACTGGTGAGCAAACCTGAAGAACGCGCCGCGCTTTACCAGCAGTCACAAGAGATTTTCTATCAGCAGGCACCGTGGATTGCGCTGGCGAACGGTAAAACGTTCTACGCGACACGCAGTAATGTCAGCGGATACAGCGTGAGCCTGATGGGCAGTGATTTTTCGAAAGCGAAGTTAAATTAATGAGTTAAGGAGAGGTTATGTCGCATCTGGATGAGGTTAGCGCACGGGTTGATGCCGCCATTGAAGAGAGCGTCATTACGCATATGAATGAATTGCTGATTGAACTCAGCGATGATGACGTGCTGAGCCGGGAAGATCGCTACACCCAGCAACAGCGTTTGCGTACAGCGATCGCACATCATGGCCGTCAGCATAAAGAAGATATGGAAGCCCGTCGCGAACAGTTGACCAAAGGCGGCTCTATTCTTTGATATTTCCTTGCCGGAATTTATCCGGCCTACAGGCACATTCTGTAGGTCGGATAAGCGCAATTAAAATGAGCGTCGCGCCACCAACCAGGCCCCGACGACCAGCAGCACCGCACCACAAACTGGCCCCACCAGCGCCCGCAGCGGCACGCCGTGGCTGCGCAAAATATCCAGTACCAACCCGCCAATTAACTGGCTGGCGACCAGCACCGCGATAGTCGTCGCTGCGCCCACATTTTGATATCCGCTGATACTGGCAAAAACGAAGAACGATCCCAGCAAGCCGGGGATTAGCGTCCACCAACGTACGCTGGAGACCAGCTCTGCAAATCCTGCCGCGCCTTGCTTAAACCACAATATGCTGACAAATAATACGATCCCGACCAGCGAGTTCAATAACATGGCGATGAGGATCGTCGAGGATGTCTGCGTAATGCGCACCATCAAGGTATTTTGCACCACCAGACCAATACCCGCCGCAATCAGAAAGGAGAGGGTCAGCGTCTGGTTCATCTGCCGGCATCCGGTTCGCGACGATCGTCTAACTGCAACTGCATGAAGGTCAGATCCAGCCAGCGGCCAAATTTGGTGCCAACCTGCGGCATTTGCGCGGTAGTTTTAAAACCCAGCGTGCTGTGCAGATGCAAAGACGCCTGATTCTGAGACTCAATACCGGCCACCATCACATGCTTGCCGCATACACGAGCTTCTTCTATCAGTCTGCTAAGCAGCGCTCGTCCCAGGCCCTTTCCCTGATGCTCAGGATGGACATACACCGAATGTTCAACGGTATGGCGAAATCCATCAAAGTTACGCCAGTCGCCAAAGGAGGCATATCCCGTAACCACGCCATTATCTTCACTTACCAGCACCGGATACCCCATCAACTGGCGGGCTTCGTACCAGGAAATACGGTTTTCGGCATCGACCGTTTGATCGTTCCAGATAGCCGCCGTATGCAGTACCGCGTGGTTGTAGATTTCGGCAATAGCTGCACAGTCTTCTTTGCTGGCAAATCGAATTGACATGTTGAACCTCAAGGCTTGTTCACTATAGTATTACAATATGAATACTATTGAAGACAGCATAAATCAACGGATCGCGGCAAGAATTCGCATTGAGCGGGAATCTCGCGGCTGGTCACTGACGGAACTTGCCGAGCGCGCGGGCGTGTCGCGGGCGATGATCCATAAAATAGAACGCGGTGAAAGCAGCCCAACGGCCACGCTGCTGGGCAGGCTCTCCGGCGCCTTTGGTATCAGCATGTCTATGCTGATTGCGCGGGCCGAAATGCAGGAGGGTAAGCTGCTGCGCTTCGCTGACCAGCCCGTCTGGCACGACCCGCAAAGCCATTATTTACGCCGCCATGTTTCACCGCGCAGCGATCTGCCGATTGATCTGGTGCAGATAGAATTGCCTGCCGGCAGCGATATTCCGATGCCAGCCTCTTCTTATGTGCAGGCCAGACAGCTTATCTGGCTCCAGCAAGGGGAGTTAGTCTTTGTGGAGGGGGACGTGCGACATGAAATGCAGGCGGGCGATTGCCTGGAGCTTGGCCCACCAAATGACTGTCGGTTTATCAATGAAACTACACAACCCTGCGTTTACCTGGTTGTGCGGTTAAACCCCGGCATCAGCTAAATGGCAGGTCCGGGCTGCTACTATTGATGGATTCATGCCAAAAGCAGAGGAGCACATCATGGGTCAACAGACTAATCGTAATCGCCGCTGGGTACTGGCTTCCCGCCCGCATGGCGCGCCAGTTACGGACAACTTCCGTCTTGAAGAAGATGAGGTTGCAACGCCGGGTGAAGGTCAGATTTTACTGCGCACTGTTTTTCTTTCTCTCGATCCCTATATGCGTGGACGCATGAGCGATGAACCGTCTTACTCCGCACCGGTTGAGATTGGCGGCGTTATGGTTGGCGGTACCGTAAGTCGCGTAGTGTCATCTAATCATCCTGACTATCAGCCTGGCGAGTGGGTGCTGAGCTACAGCGGATGGCAGGACTATGACATCTCCGATGGGAACGGGCTGGTGAAACTTGGCGATAACCCCGAGCATCCCTCCTGGGCACTGGGCGTTATGGGTATGCCAGGTTTTACCGCCTATATGGGGCTGCTCGATATCGGTCAGCCGAAAGCGGGAGAAACGCTGGTTGTGGCAGCCGCGACAGGCCCGGTTGGCGCAACGGTAGGACAGATAGGTAAGCTCAAAGGTTGCCGGGTGATCGGCGTTGCAGGCGGCGCTGAAAAATGCCGCCATGCCACCGAAGTACTGGGTTTTGATGTCTGTCTCGATCACCACGCACAAGATTTCGCGCAACAGCTGGCAAAAGCCTGTCCACAGGGGATCGATATTTACTATGAAAACGTCGGCGGAAAGGTATTTGACGCTGTCCTGCCGTTACTCAACACGTCTGCGCGCATTCCGCTTTGCGGACTGGTCAGCGGTTACAACGCCACATCGCTCCCTGCCGGACCGGACAGATTACCTTTGCTGATGGCAACGCTGCTGAAAAAGCGTATCCGCATGCAGGGCTTTATCATTGGTCAGGATTATGGTCACCGCATTCAGGAGTTTCAGCGCGAGATGGGACGTTGGGTTAAAGAGGGCAAAATCCATTACCGCGAGCAAATCACCGACGGTCTGGAAAATGCGCCGCAGACCTTTATCGGCCTGCTGACCGGCAAAAACTTTGGCAAGGTGGTTATTCGTCTTACCGACGATGCGTAAATCGGAGGGCGGGAGTCATTCCCGCCAGTTTTACTCAAAACGCCATGCCAGATTAATTCCTAAACCGTAGTTTCGTCCTGGCGCCGGTTCGTAGTATCTGCCGTTTGACTCATTCACAATCACCGAGCCGACATAAGTTTTATCGAACAGATTATCCACCCGAGTGAACAGGTCGATCATGAGACTGCTGTAATAAAATTTATAACCGGTATTCAAACCAACAACGGTATAGGACGGGGCTTTCGCTGTATTTTCATCATTGGCCATAATGTTGCCCATATAACGAACTTCTGTTCCCGCATACCAACCTTCATCAGGCACGTAGCCCAGTGACGCAAATCCCATGTTTTGCGCTATGCCGGGCAGTCGGTTGCCGTTGCAGTTTTGATCGCCACAGACGTTGCTGCGATAAGTTGCGTCAAGCCAGGTCCATGCCGCTTTTACGCGCCAGTTTCCTGCAAAACGTTGGTCCCAGGCTAACTCGGCGCCCTGACGGCGGGTTTTACCGGCGTTTTTATAGGTCGTCCTTCCACCGCTGCTACTGTCAACGACGATTTCGTCATCCGTGTTGGTCTGGAACAGGGCGGCGGTAAACAATCCGTCACCGATACGCGTTTTACTGCCAATTTCAACGGTATCATTTGTTGCAGGCTGAAGGTCAAAATTCATCCCACTTTGACCATCAGCGCGGTAAGACAATTCATTGATGGTCGGTGTTTCGAACCCACGTCCCGCAGCCAGGTAAACGTTCCAGGCATCAGTGATGGCGTATTTTAACGACCCGGCAGGTAACCACTGGTGATAGCTGGCGTCACCGCTGTCATCTCCGTTACCTGGGGTAATATAGCGATCGTTAGAATCAAACCACACCGAACTGTAGCGAAGGCCTGCATCCAGCGAAAGCTTCTGCGTTAATTGCCACTGGGTTTGCAGATAGGGATCGAGATTCCACATCAGATTACGCTCGTTACGTCGTAAGTCGCCTTTCTGGCCATACTCCGGCACGCCTTCATCAAGGCGAAAGTTGTTGTAGCCTTTCCGGTTTTCGCTCATGTATTCATAATTCAGACCGGTAGTGAAGGTCACGGGTATGCCCAGCTCACCACGGTGAGTCCAACGGTTATCTATCCCTTGATAATGACGCTGCAGGGTAATGACGCCTCCGGCGTGAGACGGTTTTAACTGAGGGGCCATTGGGATCGACTGGTACTGCGTGGTCTCACGTTCCCCCGCGTAGGTCATGATACTGATATCATCCTGCGCGCTAAGCTGGCGTTCATATCGCAATCCCGCCTGGGTCTGCTTGATGGTTTTTCGCGTATTAAATTGCTCTGCGCGAGGCGATTGCTGCGGATTAGACTGCCATTCCGACTCGGTAAGACCGCCGGGATCGTCGGCCTTGCTGTCTACACTATTGAAAATCAGTGTCAGTTTGCTCGCATCATCTATGCGCACGCCCAGTTTGGCATTGGCCAGACTTTTTTGCGCACTACTGCGATCGCGATATCCGTGGGTGGTAAACCGGGTTGTTGAAACGGTGTAATCCACATCCCCTCGTTGAGTACCATCACCCAGCGCGCCCGTTGCTTTTAACCCGTAGCGCCAGGTGCCAAAGCTGCCGTAATAACTGCTGGCTTCAATGGTTGGCGGTTCATGACCCGTTTCAGTGCTGACATTCATCACCCCGCCGGAGGCATTGCCATACAAAGCCGAGAAGGGGCCACGTAAAACCTCAATATTTTGTACGCTGCTGATATCAATATTGGAGGTTTGACCCTGTCCATCCGGCATCGTTGCCGGGATCCCGTCGACGTACAAACGAATACCGCGGATGCCATACGTGGTTCGCGAACCAAATCCGCGAATCGACAACTGTAGATCCTGGGCGTAGTTCTGCCGATTTTGCACCTGTAGCCCTGGGACACTAGTCAGGGATTCAGACAAATTAATTCGCGGCGTTGCCAGACGCATATCTTCGCCGTTAACGACGCTGACGGCGGCTGGGGTGTCCAGCTCAGAAACGGATTGCGGCGTCGCGCTCACGATCAGCGTTTGATCGTTGATCTCACTTTCTGCCACAGCACATGGGGAGAGCAGGAAAGACAGTAATGAAACAGGAAATGCAATAAAGCGAGCTGAAAAAATCGTCATGAACAAGGCCAGTAAATGATGTTTACGCCGTAAAATCGGCGGTAATCATGTGAATATTTTTATAAAAGATGAAATTTAGCGCTGTTGAATTGCGGTAAATAACCGGACAACCAAAACGATTGTAGTCAATATGTGAATAAGTGCTCCACTTTGAGATGAATAATGATTACTATTCTCATTACTACAAAGCAAAACTATGATTTTGCGCATTGAAGCTATGTGAAGCAGTAACAAACGAATTTTTCAAAGGGAGTCGTCATGTCTTTACGTCATCTGTTTTCACCGCGTCTGCGTGGTTCATTACTGTTAGGTTCACTGCTCGTTGCATCATCTTTTACTACGCAGGCTGCAGAAGAACTACTGCGCAAAGCCGTGGGTAAAGGCGCCTATGAAATGGCGTACAGCCAACAAGAGAACGCACTGTGGCTGGCAACCTCGCAGAGCCGCAAACTGGATGTCGGCGGGGTGGTTTATCGTCTTGATCCAGTCACCCTCGAAGTGACTCAGGTTATTCATAACGATCTCAAACCGTTTGGTGCCACCATTAACAACGCCACGCAAACGCTGTGGTTCGGCAACACGGTAAATAGCGCGGTAACGGCGATGGATGCCAAAACGGGCACAGTGAAAGGGCGTCTGGTGCTGGATGCGCGTAAGCGTTCTGAAGATGTTCGCCCGCTGCAGCCGCGTGAACTGGCCGCAGATGACGCCACGAACACGGTATACATTAGCGGTATTGGTAAAGAGAGCGTGATTTGGGTGGTGGACGGTGATGCCATTAAACTGAAGGACACCATTCAAAATACTGGCAAAATGAGCACCGCTCTGGCGGTCGACAGCAACGCTAAGCGCCTGTATACGGCCAATGCAGACGGTGAATTCATTACCATCGATACCACCACCAACAAAATTCTCATTCGCAAAAAGCTGCTGGATGATGGCAAAGAGCATTTCTTCATCAACCTGAGCCTGGACACGGCGGGTAACCGTGCATTTGTCACCGACTCTAAAGCGGCAGAAGTGCTGGTAGTCGACACCCGTAATGGTAACGTACTGGCTAAAGTCGCCGCGCCGGAATCCCTGGCCGTGCTGTTCAACCCGGTGCGTAACGAAGCCTACGTGACCCATCGTCAGGCCGGAAAAGTCAGCGTGATCGACGCGAAAAGTTATAAAGTCGTCAAAACGTTTGATACCCCAACATTCCCGAACAGCCTGGCGCTCTCCGCCGATGGTAAAACCCTGTACGTCAGCGTGAAGCAGAAGTCTACACGCGAACAGGAAGCTACCCAGCCGGACGATGTTATTCGTATTGCGCTGTAATTAACCGGAGGGGGAAACCCCTCCGATCATTTCTCCAAACCCTACGATACGCCTCGTCAAAGCTGGATAAAAAGACGGGAATGCGCGGGGAATTAACAGCAATGACGTCGCGCAGTTGATTGAAACTAACTAAAAAAGAAGGCCTGAAGGATTAACCTGTCAGGCCTTTTGTCATTACGGCGCAGTGCGGTGAATTTCAGCAACGCGCTTACGTACACCAAACCAACCCGCAACCAGCAGGATGGCTATCAGCGGTAATGATGCGATGGTATAAGTACCGTTCGGATAGTCAAACGCCATCAGTACCAGCACGCTCAGCAGGAACAGCAGCGTTAACCAGGAGGTAAACGGTGCGCCCGGCAGTTTGAAGCTGACATCTGCCGTTTTGCCTTCTTTGATGGCCCGGCGCAGACGCATCTGACAGACCATAATAAATCCCCACGACGCAATAATGCCCAGCGATGCGAAGTTCAGCACAATCTCAAACACCTGCGATGGAACCAGATAGTTCAGGAATACGCCAACGACATACACGACCAGCGTGGCGAGGATCCCAGCCCAGGGTACCTGTTGACGGCTCATTTTCGCCATAAACTTCGGCGCAGATCCGCCCATCGACATGGAACGTAAAATACGCCCGGTGCAATACAGCCCGGAGTTAAGGCTGGAAAGCGCCGCAGTGAGCACCACAATATTCATGATACTGCCGATGTACGGCACACCCAGTTTGGAGAAGAAGGTGACAAACGGGCTTTGTCCTGCCTGATAGGCGTTCCATGGTAGTAACAGAACCAGCAGCACGACAGAACCCACATAAAACAGACCAATACGCCAGATAACGCTATTGATTGCTTTTGGCACCATCGTTTGCGGATCTTTGCATTCACCGGCGGCAGTGCCCACCAGTTCAATAGAGGCAAACGCAAAAACCACACCCTGTACAAGTACCAGCGCTGGCAGCAGGCCATGCGGGAAGAATCCGCCGTTGTCGGTAATCAGGTGAAAGCCCGTGGCGTTACCATCAAGCGGCTTTCCGGTACCTAAAAATACGGTCCCCACCACCAGAAAAATGACAATCGCCAGTACTTTAACCAGTGCAAACCAAAACTCCATCTCTGCGAACCACTTCACGCCGATCATGTTCATGGTGCCGACAATGGCCAGTGCGCCGAGGGCGAATACCCACTGCGGCACATCGCCAAATGCGCCCCAGTAATGCATATACAGCGCCACTGCGGTGATATCGACAATGCCGGTCATTGCCCAGTTGATGAAGTACATCCAGCCCGCCACATAGGCGGCTTTCTCACCTAAAAATTCACGAGCATAGGAAACAAAACTGCCGCTGGAAGGGCGATGTAAAACCAGTTCACCGAGCGCGCGCAGTATAAAGAACGAAAAAATACCGCACACCAGATAGACCAGCGCCAAAGCAGGCCCGGCCATCTGCAAGCGTGCGCCTGCGCCTAAAAACAATCCGGTACCAATTGCGCCGCCAATGGCGATCATTTGCACCTGTCGATTGCCCATCGCTTTGTGATACCCCTCTTCGTGAGCATTCAACCAGCGTCGTTTCGCCGCATGTTGCTCTGCGGCTTGCGTGTTGTTTGTGTTCATTACGTTTCCTGTTGACCTGACAAAAATTCAACGTCCTTTTTGCCGCACCTGCTGCGGCGAAAACAGCGTTACCCTTCATTCTGTTACGAGGGAAAACAGCCGGCCGAGCATCCTACATTCAATTGATCGGTTCCGCAAAGCCCCGATAACAAGAATTCAGTATTTTTGTACAGCCATAGCTGGCGCGGTGTGGCCTCGATTCAGCCAATAAAAAAGAGGGGGGTTAATACAAGGAGAGGCGCGCTTATCAAGACATTTACCTGATAAGCGCGGCGTGTTTATGCCGATGCGCCAAAGACCTGAACGGCCTGCTGTAAACGTGATGAACGCTGGGTCAGATCGGCAGTCGCGTCAGTGACACGTTCCACCATCTCGGCGTTATTGTGTGTCATGGTGCCAACGCGTGAAATCGAATCATTAATCAGATCCAACGCCAGGGTTTGCTCGCGGGTGGCCAGACTAATGTCTTTGATCATCATCGACATCTGCAGTACATCGCCAATCATCCCGGTGAGATGTGTTTCAGTTTGCTCCACCATTTTGACCCCGCTATTCACGTTAGCGACGTTTTTTTCGATAAGTTGCTTGATCTCTTTTGCCGCGGACGCTGAGTGCTGCGCCAGATTTCGTACTTCTGCCGCCACGACGGCAAAACCACGGCCGGATTCCCCGGCGCGCGCCGCCTCAACTGCGGCATTGAGCGCCAGAATATTGGTCTGAAAAGCGATGCTGTCGATGACGCCAATGATGTCAACGATCTGCCCGTTGTCACGCGATATCGCCTGCATCATGGCGATAGTTTGTTTCATGATATCGCCGCCTTCTGCAGCGTTGGCGCTGGTTTTATCGGCCATAGTCATGGTATGAGCCGCCGTTTCAGCGGTTTGCTGTACTGCACTGCCAATTTCTTCAATGGCCGCAGCCGTCTGTTGCAGGTCGGCTGAGGTTTCTTCTGAGCGTTTATGCAGCGCCGTACCTTCTTTTGATACCCGTTGACTGATCGCGCGAATGCCGGAGATTTGCGTACTGACGTCATCGACCAGTGAATTCAGGTTAAGTCCGGACTGATTAACCAGCCGCATCAGCATTCCGATCTCATCCACCCGATTTAAATGACAGTTATCAGGTTTTCGTCCGGATACCACTTTTTTCATTTGCGTCAGTAGCGTATTAACTGGCTGACAAATTTGATACTTAAGGTAAATAGCAAGCATAAGAAATAATATTAACAACCCACCCGCCTGAATAAATGGGTTGATAGGGGCGAACTGAAATAACAAAGTGAGCAGGGCGGCTACTCCTAAAGAATAATTGACGCGCTGGCTAATACTCAGCCATTTAAACATAGAAGCCCATGCCATTATGCCGCGACGAATGATAATGCCTTTATAAAGCCGAAAGCCTTTAAACTGCTGACTATTAATTTTTTGGTATAAGCTTTCACTATGAGTTATTTCATCACGCGAAGGAACGGTACGCACCGAAATGTAGCCAGTGAGCTTTTCATTTTGCCAGACCGGTGTAACGTTGGCGCGAACCCAGTAATGGTCGCCATTCTGCCGACGGTTTTTCACCATCCCTGTCCAGCTCTCTCCCTGCTGTAGCGTGTACCACATATCGGCGAACGCCGCGGGAGGCATATCAGGGTGGCGAATAATATTATGCGGTTCGCCCATTAATTGCTGTTCGTTAAATCCGCTGGCATCAATAAATGCGGAGTTGGCGTAGGTAATATGACTTTCTTTATCCGTCGTAGAAAGCAGCGTCGCTTTATCGTTAAGTCTGTGCTCAATTTGTGTAACGGGCGTGTTACTTTTCATAGAGACCCCATGATGGTATGTAAAATCCATACAAAAAATCCCCGCAATGAAACCAGGGTATATTAAAAGTTGTTTTAAATAAGTCTTAATAAGAAACGCTGCATTCTCCACTAATCATCAATTTTGTGAAAGTACTTAAAATAAAAATTTCCATTTAAACTATTCATTTGTTGTCATAAAAGTTAAACAATTAATACAAACATATAACGCGAAAGGCGGTTTGCCCTGACCTAAGTTAAATTAACTGCTATCTTACTGTTGAAATAAAACAAACTCAAAAGTATATTTTTTTACAGGGCGGATAACATCCCTATTATATTTTGTAGTGTACGTATACAAGATTTTTTAATCAGGAAGTGATAGGCATAGTGAAAATATCGTGCCAGAAAGAAAGCGCTGTCAGGAGCGCATCGTGAGGCACAAGGCTGCGCCGCACAGGGATTACAGGGTGACGACGATTTTACCCACCTGACCGTTGGCTTCCATGTAGCGATGCGCGTTGACAATGTCATCAAAAGCGAAGGTTTTATCAATCAGCGGTTTGAGCTGACCGGATTGCAGTCCTTCAAAGATAAACCGTTATCCGGGTAGCGCGACTGGAAATCGTTCAGGGCCGGGACTAATACCGAATGCGCCAGCGACAGGGGAGCGTTCACCCTGAGTTTTCCGCGCGGAGGGCGAGTGGGTGAGAAAGAGGTCATGATGTCATCAACATCACCAAGTAATATTTTTGTGCGCTGATAAAAAGCGTCGCCCTCATCAGTCAGACTCACTTTGCGGGTGGTGCGCTTAAGCAGCTTTACGCCCATCGCTTTGGTTACAGCAGGGCGATGTAGGTGTAACACATCGGCGGCTTTGGCAAATCCGCCTTGCTCCACAACCTGCACAAAAATGCTCATGTATTTAAACATACTGGAACGCATCTCTTACTCTCCTGGTGTTCGCTCTGGCACGGGTATTGTTATTATTAGAGTAATAATGATGACTGCATAGACTCACGAATGCTGCTCTACACTTAGGGTTTTAACATTGAGGGTTGCAGCATGATGAAAATCTATGGGGTGCCGGGCTGGGGATCGGCCATCAGTGAAGTTATGCTCACACTGGCGGAAATCCCTTATCATTTTATTAATGTCGACGGTTTTGACAGTGACGGCCCTCAGCGGGAGTTACTTAAAAAAATGAATCCGCTATGTCAGGTGCCCACACTGGTGCTGGAAAATGGCAATGTGATGACGGAAACGGCAGCGATCGCGCTGATGATCCTCGATCGTTGCCCTGAACTTGCGCCACCCGTTGGACACGCCGAACGCCAGCAGTTTCAGCGCCTGCTGATTTGGCTGGTGGCAAATGTCTATCCTACATTTACCTTTGCCGACTATCCCGATCGCTGGGCGCCAGATGCTCCGGCGCAGTTGAAAAAAAACTGCATTGAGTACCGGAAATCTCTCTATATGTGGCTGAACGATCAGCTAAACGCCGAGCCGTACGCATTCGGGGATCAGCTAACACTACTGGACGTATATATTGCCGTTATGCGCACCTGGGGACCAGGGCATGACTGGTTTCAGGACAACACGCCGAATATTAGCGCCATCGCTGATGCAGTTTGTCAGCATCCGAGGCTGCGAACTGTCCTGAAAAACAATAAGATTATTTGAATAAAAAAACGCTGTTCCGCAGGAGTGCAAATCCTGGAACAGCGGGCGAACTATCGCCATAAGGTTAAATTACTCGACAGCAGGGGTCAGCGTAATACGATCCAATGGACCCACGATAAACAGATAAGAAATCAGGCCAATCAGCCCCATCGAACCGACGTACTGAATGGCGTAATCAAAAGACTGAGGATTGTCACCCATCACGGTGAGCAGGGCGCTAAATAACCCGCAGTTGGCGCGCCCGAAAACCGTGGAAAAAGTGATACAGGCGGTGGCAGACTATTTGCTGAACAAAGGTTATCGCCGTCCTGGTTTGCTATGGACAACGCGCCGCCTCACTTCTGGCCGATCGTATCGAACAAATCCCGCGTGAAGACGATATTATTGATGTCGGATTTCACCTGGTTGAACGAGAGTCTGCATAAGTAACCTGCATCCCAAAACAATAAGGAACCTGTCATGCCGCACGTTGATATCAAATGTTTTCCTCGCGATCTGAACGAAGAACAGAAGGCCGCACTGGCGGCGGATATTACCGAAGTCATTATTCGTCATTTACAAAGCAAAGAGAGTTCAGTGAGCGTGGCGCTGAATGAAATTGAGCCCGAGGCGTGGCAGGGCGTGTGGGATGCCGAAATTGCGCCGCAGATGACGAGGCTGATTAAAAAACCCGGCTACAGCATGTGAAAGTAAACGGGCGATTATTGCGCCCGTATTATTCAGCCGCTGTTATGCGTTTCCCGCTGGTGACAAACGTTCCGGCGCCAAGATGATGCAGGGTATTGAGTAGGCCATCATCAAACTGCCAGCGTCCCTCAACGAAGACACGCTCATCAGCGGCAGCAGATACCACTTCGCCAAACAGGGTGTCATATTTTTCCTGTGCCGCAGTTGCAGGCAGCAGACGACACTCCATCCAGGCCAGACATTTCGCTTCTATTAACGGTAATCCCAGTACCGGACCTTTTACCACCGGAATACCATAGCAGTTAAATTTATCTTCTACGCGACCCGAAACGCTGCCTACCGCCCAGGTCCAGTTGGTGGCGGCCACGCCCGGAATAACGATGCCGAACTTGCCGCTACGCTCAATCAATTCACGCGACCAGGCGGTTTTATCGACAACAATTGCGATCCGCGGCGGTTCAAACTCCACGGGCATTGACCATGCCGCCGCCATCACATTGCGCCGCTCGGTATGCTCATCCCGGCTGGTGATTAGTATCGTAGGGCCGTGGTTAAGCAGCCGACTTGCATGTTTTAATTCGATTGAACGGAAATGGCTCATGGATGCTCCTGGTCTGAGAGATAACACGCCACAATAGATATAGATATTAACGGTATTAGCGATTTTGTCGCCTCGTCTTGAGGAACAACGCACAATTTCGACAGCGTAAAATTAAAAATGCGTTATAAGTACTGCACCAATCGAACAGGAACGCCGTATGACGCCTTTTTTAACCGCTTATTTTGCCCGCATTGGCTGGTCAGGTTCGGCCAGCGCCGACATTGAAACCTTAAAAGCACTGCATTTACTGCACAACGGTGCAATTCCATTTGAGAACCTGGATGTATTGCTGCCAAGAGAGATGCAGCTCGACGATCAGTCGCTGGAAGAGAAACTGGTGACCGCGCGTCGCGGCGGCTATTGCTTTGAGCAGAACGGAGTATTTGAGCGTGCGTTACGCGAAATCGGTTTTAACGTACGTAGCCTTCTCGGACGAGTGGTTCTGGCTAATCCGTCAAGCTTGCCGCCGCGCACGCATCGTCTGTTGTTGGTTGAGTTGCAGGGAGAACAGTGGATTGCCGACGTTGGCTTCGGCGGACAAACGCTGACGGCGCCGATTCGTCTGCAGGCCGACATTGAGCAGCAAACGCCTCACGGCGAATATCGCCTGGTTCAGGAGGGGGAAGACTGGCTTCTGCAGTTCCGCCATCACGATCACTGGCAGTCAATGTACCGCTTCGATCTGGTGGTGCAACATCACAGCGATTATCTGATAGGTAACTTCTGGTCCGCGCACTGGCCACAATCACATTTTCGTCATCATCTGCTGATGTGTCGCCATCTTCCGGACGGCGGCAAGCTGACGTTGACCAATTTTCATTTTACCCATTATCAGGATGGTCGTGCGGTAGAACAGATAAATTTACCCGATGTCGCCAGTCTGTATGCCTTGCTGCAGGAACGGTTTGGACTGGGTGTGGATGATGTGAAGCATGGGTTTACCCTGGATGAGCTGGCGACCGTCATGGCGGCGTTTGATACACATCCTGAGGCGGGGAAATAGAGGATGGGAATAATGCCGGATGCGGCGTCATCGCTTCATCCGGCTTACAGATTCAATCAAAAATCGATCGCCCATTCGGCATGAAACAGGATCACTGCCGAACCGGTAATAGTCACTTTTTCCGGCAGGTTATCACGGATAGCCACCGTCACATCAACAATACCGTCGCGCCCGAGCGCGCGGCCCTGATGCCCCTGAACACGTAGCGTTTTCCCGTCATGCGGCATCACGCCATGGTGAACCAGCCACGCCCCCATTGGACCGTTGGCATTGCCGGTGACCGGATCTTCCACAATACCAATAGCAGGCGAGAACATGCGGCCATCGGTGGCGTTTTCGCCCTTGCGAATTTGAAAAGGGAAGAACCCGTTACAGCCAATTTGCTGGCTGATAGCGGTCAGGGCAGGCAAATCCGGTGAAAGAGCGTCGAGGTCCACCTCAGGCTTCAGCGCAATCATCACTTTAGAGTGTCCGGTGGTGGCTACCTGAATGGGTAATCCGGGCAGCATATCGTCTTCGCTCAAGTGCAGTGCATCGATTATCGCGGTACGTACAGCACCTTCCAGCGGAGCTTCGAATCCAGGTACGCCTTGTTCAAGGCTGATGCGATAGTCATTGTCACTTGCTTCAATATCGACCCGATGACGACCGGCGAGCGAGGTTTGCCAGACGGTGCTGTTGCCCAAACCCAGCACATTGGCGCGCACATAATGTGCTGCGACGGTAGCGTGCCCACAGATAGGAACTTCGACCGTCGGCGTGAAATAACGGATGTGAACATCGCTGTCGTCACTGGTCAGCAGGAATGCGGTTTCCGAATGACGTAGCTCGCGAGCAATGAGCTGCATCTGCGCTTCGCTCAGTCCGTCAGCATGCAACACCACTCCCGCTGAATTGCCACGAAAGGGTATCGAGGTAAAGGCATCGACGTGATAAACCTGTGGTTTCATTAGCGTTCTCCCTGGGATGGAGAAGCATCATAACGTACAAAAAGCGGGATAGCGATCCAGGCCCGGTAAGCGCAAGCTATACCGGGCATCAGAGAAAATTAGCGGCGTGAACGCACTATCTGATAACGGCGGGTAAAGTACTCAAACGGCGCACTCCATACGTGGACCAGTCGGGTGAACGGGAACAGCAGGAAAATGGTCATTCCCAGAACCAGATGCACACGGAAAATCCACGCCACGCCATCCAGATGCGCAGACGCACCGCCCTGGAAGGTCACCACCGACTGCGCCCAACCGACCAGTTTCAGCATTTCACTGCCGTCAGGATGCTGCGCTGAGAACGGGATAGTGGTTAAACCGAGAATACATTGAATCAGCAGAACGCAGAGGATCAGAATATCGGCGGTGGAGGAGGTTGCACGAATGCGCGGATTAGTCAGCCGGCGCACCAGCAAGCCAGCGCCGCCAACCAGCGTCAGCACGCCACAAAATCCGCCGGCAATCATCGCCATCTGCTGCTTTACCGCAATCGGCAGGAACCAGGCATACATCCAGTGCGGCGTTAACATGCCAAACAGGTGACCGAAGAATATCCCCAGAATACCGATATGGAATAAGTTTGACCACAACACCATACCGCGTTTGTCCAGCATCTGGCTGGAAGAGGCGCGCCATGTGTATTGCCCGTAGTCGTAGCGTAGCCAACTGCCGAGGATAAACACCGTACCGCACAGGTACGGATAGATATCGTAAAAAAAGACGTTCAGGTACTGTATCATTTCGGGCCTCCCGCGCTGACGTCGACATACTGAGGTGCCACGTCCTGGCTAAAGCGTCGTTGATAATTTTGTAACGGTGAACTGTCACAGGCGGTGGCGTTATCCTCAATAAACTTCACCTGTTCCTCTTCCCAGACTGCATCCAGCGCCTGTCGGGTATCGTCGCGAGTTTCCGTGCTAACCTGTTTAGTGACACTGTCACTTGAGAGGGGGCTTCCTGCAAGCAGCAGCAGGGCATCAAACAGTTGATACCAGGGCGTATCACGCTGCTTCAAACGCCCACCCAGTAACGCCAGAATCGGTGCGACGTTCTGCAGCCCTTCTTTAGCCTCCGCTTCCGGTAACACGCTTAAGTACTCAAGATATAAAGGCAGGTGATCCGGCAGTTCACGACAGTCGAGCTGCAGCCCGACCTTTTCGTACTGCGCCAACAGATCAACCATTGCCTGACCACGGTCACGAGACTCGGCGTGCACATGTTCAAACAGCAGCAGAGAGGTGGCCCGACCCCGGTCAAAGATTTCGCACCATTCGGCTTGTTTATCCAGTAACGGCGCATTGAGCAGCGCCTGGCTAAATTCGCTAAGCATTGGGGCATCGCAGGCCACAAGCGCCAGTGCCTCGTCTTTACACTCCCATAGCAGCTCGTCGGGGTACTCCATCAGCAGGCCGATAACCTTCAGGATTTGCATTATTCCCCCTCCGCTTTATCGCGCACTTCGGTGATGTCGATAGCGTCAATACGGCTACTGTTGAACAGGTTGAATTTAGTGTCGGAACCATGGCAGCCGTCACCAAAGGTAAAGCCGCAGCCGTTTTTCTCCGGGAAGGCATCGCGCGCCATTTCGCGGTGGCTGGTCGGGATCACGAAGCGGTCTTCATAGTTGGCAATCGCCAGATAGCGATACATTTCCTCAACCTGCTCAACGCTCAGACCCACTTCCTCAATCGCGCGAGTATCCGTAACACCTTCGACGGTTTGCGAACGCATATAGTGGCGCATCGCCATCATCCGTTTTAGCGCGCGCAGTACCGGGCCGGTATCGCCCGCGCTAAGCATGTTGGCGAGGTATTGAACCGGAATTCGCAGTGACTCAACCGCAGGCAAAATGTTGCCGTTGTGCGGCAAGCCACCGGCGTCGGCAATTGACTGAATCGGTGACAACGGCGGAACATACCAGACCATCGGCAAAGTGCGGTATTCGGGATGCAGAGGCAGCGCCAGCTTCCAGTCCATCGCCATTTTATAGACCGGTGAACGTTGGGCCGCTTCGATAACGTTGTGCGGAATCCCCTGTTTCAGCGCTTCTTCAATCACCGCCGGATCGTTCGGATTGAGGAACACATCGCACTGACGCTCGTAGAGATCGGTTTCATGCTCGGTGCTCGCAACTTCCTCGATGCGATCGGCGTCGTACAGCAATACGCCGAGATAACGGATACGCCCGACGCAGGTTTCTGAACACACCGTTGGCTGACCGGACTCAATACGTGGATAACAGAAAATGCACTTCTCTGATTTGCCACTCTTCCAGTTAAAGTAGATTTTTTTATACGGGCAACCGCTAATGCACAAACGCCAACCTCGACATTTGTCCTGGTCGATCAGCACGATGCCGTCTTCTTCACGCTTATAGATGGCACCGCTCGGGCAGGTGGCGACACAGCTTGGGTTCAGACAGTGTTCGCACAGGCGCGGTAAATACATCATGAAGGTGTTTTCGAACTGCCCGTACATCTCCTTTTGCATCTTCTCAAAGTTACGGTCACGGGCTCGTTTTGAAAACTCACCGCCGAGCAGCTCTTCCCAGTTGGGACCCCAGATAATCTTGTCCATCCGCTTGCCATCAATCAGTGAACGCGGACGCGCGGTGGGCTGATTCTTGCTCTCCGGCGCGCTATGCAGATGCTGATAATCGTAGGTAAACGGTTCGTAATAATCATCGATTTGCGGGATCACCGGGTTGGCGAAAATTTTGGTGATCACGCCCATCTTGCCGCCCAGACGCGGTCTGATCTTGCCGTTGACATCACGAACCCAGCCGCCTTGCCACTCTTCCTGATCTTCCCAGTTTTTCGGATAACCAATGCCCGGCTTGGTCTCGACGTTGTTAAACCATGCATATTCCATCCCTTCACGCCCGGTCCAGACGTTTTTACAGGTGACGGAGCAGGTGTGGCAGCCGATGCACTTATCCAGATTAAGGACCATGCCTACCTGTGAGCGTATTTTCATTTTTTCGCCTCCTGTACCTGATCGCGACCTTCATCATCCAGCCAGTTAATGTTTTTCATTTTTCTAATCATGATGAACTCATCGCGGTTAGAGCCGACCGTCCCGTAATAATTGAAGCTGTATGCCAGTTGCGCATAGCCGCCGATCATGTGCGTGGGTTTCGGGCAGACGCGGGTGACCGAGTTATGGATCCCGCCACGCATCCCGGTGACTTCCGAGCCTGGGATATTCATGATTCGCTCCTGAGCGTGATACATCATGGTCATTCCCGGCGGCACGCGTTGACTCACCACTGCACGCGCAGTGAGCGCACCGTTGGCGTTGAAGGCTTCAATCCAGTCGTTATCCTCAATGCCCAGCTCTTTGGCATCGGTCTCGCTGATCCAGACAATGGGGCCGCCGCGAGAAAGCGTCAGCATCAGCAGGTTTTCGCTGTAGGTGGAGTGGATCCCCCATTTCTGATGCGGCGTCAGGAAGTTGAGCGCTTTTTCCGGGAAGCCGTTAGGCGGAACTTCGCGCATTTCGCTGACGCTGCGGGTATCGATAGGCGGACGATATGCCACCAGACTTTCACCAAACGCTCGCATCCACGCATGATCCTGATACAACTGCTGACGACCGGACAGGGTACGCCATGGGATCAGTTCGTGGACGTTGGTATAGCCTGCGTTATAGGAGACATGTTCGCTTTCCAGACCGGACCAGGTAGGACTGGAGATAATTTTGCGCGGCTGGGCCTGGATATCGCGAAAACGAATTTTCTCGTCTTCTTTGTTCAAGGCCAGATGCGTATGGTCGCGACCAGTCATCGCGCCCAGCGCTTCCCAGGCTTTTACCGCCACCTGACCGTTGGTTTCCGGTGCCAGGGCGAGGATTACTTCAGAAGCATCCAGTGCGGTGTCAATCAACGGTCGGCCTTTTGCCGGGCCTTCGCGTTTGGTGTAGTTCAGCTTGCCGAGGAAATCGACCTCCGTCTGAGTATTCCACGCAATGCCTTTCCCGCCGTTGCCGAGCTTATCCATGAGTGGGCCGAGCGAAGTAAAACGTTCGTAGGTGGCGGGGTAGTCACGCTCCACAACGGCAATATTGGGCGCTGTTTTCCCCGGCAGGAGATCGCATTCGCCTTTACGCCAGTCCAGAATGTCAAACGGCTGCGCCAGTTCTGCCGGGGAGTCGTGTTGCAGTGGTTGCAATACAACATCCGTTTCTTGCCCAAGGTGCCCGACACAAACCTCGGAGAAGACTTTGGCGATGCCTTTATAAATTTCCCAGTCGCTCTTCGATTCCCACGCCGGGTCGACTGCCGCTGACAAGGGATGAATAAACGGATGCATATCCGAGGTGTTCATATCGTCTTTTTCATACCAGGTGGCGGTTGGTAAAACGATATCGGAGAACAGGCAGGTACTCGACATACGGAAATCGAGCGTTACCAGCAGATCGAGCTTGCCCTCAATCGCTGCGGACTGCCATTCAACTTCTTCAGGTTTAATACCGTCGCTTGAACCGAGCGCCTCTCCCTGGATCCCGCTTTCGGTACCCAGCAGATATTTGAGCATGTATTCATGCCCTTTACCGGAAGAGCCGAGCAGGTTAGAGCGCCAGACGAAGAGGTTGCGTGGATGGTTCTTGCCGCTATCCGGCTGTTCGCAGGCAAAACGAATATCACCCGATTTCAGCGCCTGCGCGGTATATTCCACCGGAGACATTCCCGCTTGATCTGCCTTTGCCTTAACGGTCAGTGGGTTGAGGTTTAGCTGCGGGGCGGACGGCAGCCAGCCCATCCTTTCTGCGCGCACGTTAAAATCAATTAAATGCCCACTAAACTTCGATGCATCGGCCAGCGGAGAGAGGAGTTCCTGAGCGGTGAGTTTTTCATAGCGCCACTGACTGGAGTGGTTGTAGAAAAACGAAGTGCTGTTCATCTGACGCGGAGGACGGTTCCAGTCCAGCGCAAAGGCCAGCGGTAACCAACCGGTTTGCGGCCGCAGCTTCTCCTGACCCACATAGTGTGCCCAGCCGCCGCCGCTTTGCCCCACGCAACCACAGAACACGAGGATGTTAATCATCCCACGATAGTTCATGTCCATGTGATACCAGTGGTTAACGCCCGCCCCGAGGATGATCATCGAGCGGCCATGTGTTTTGTGCGCGGTATCAGCAAACTCGCGGGCGATTTGCTCGATATGACGGCGTGGCACGCCGGTAATTTGCTCGCCCCAGGCAGGGGTGTAGGCTTTCACTTCGCTGTAATCTTGCGCGCTATGAACATCATCCAGACCACGGTCGAGGCCGTAATTCGCCAGTACCAGATCATAGACGCTCACCACCGGGCAACGGCTGCCATCGGCGAGGGTAAGATGTTTTACCGGCAGTTGGCGAATCAGCACCGGCTCCTGTTTCACGCTGCGAAAATGTGGGTTTTCGTTGCCGCCGAAATAGGGGAACGCCACGCCGGTTACGTCATCATGCTGACCAAGCAGCGAGAGGGAAAGCTCTGTTTCAGTCCCTGCCGCCAGCGATTCGAGATTCCATTTGCCTTTCTCGCCCCAGCGAAAACCGATGGATCCGTTCGGGACAACCAGTTCGCCTTCGCGGTTGAAAGCCACCGTTTTCCACTCTGGATTGTTGTTTTCGCCCAGACCATCGACAAGGTCTGAGGCGCGCATCATGCGTCCAGGCACGTAGGTGCCATCTTCGCGGGCATCCAGCAGCACCAGCATCGGCATGTCGGTATAGCGGCGACAGTAATTGAGGAAGTAATCGCTGGGATTGTCGAGGTGGAACTCTTTCAGGATGACGTGGCCCATTGCCATCGCCAGCGCGCTGTCCGTCCCTTGTTTGGGTGCCAGCCACTGGTCGCAGAGTTTGGCGACCTCCGAGTAATCCGGCGTAATGGCAATCGTCTTGGTACCTTTGTAACGTACTTCAGTAAAAAAGTGCGCGTCCGGGGTTCGGGTCTGTGGCACGTTAGAACCCCAGGCAATGATATAACTGGAGTTATACCAGTCGGCAGATTCCGGTACATCGGTCTGCTCGCCCCAGGTCATTGGTGATGCAGGCGGTAAGTCGCAGTACCAGTCATAGAAGCTCAGACAAGTTCCGCCCAGTAGCGAGAGATAGCGTGTGCCTGCGGCATAAGAGACCATCGACATTGCGGGGATGGGGGAGAATCCGGCCACGCGATCCGGACCGTAGGTTTTTACCGTCCAGACGTTGGCGGCGGCAATCAACTGATTAAGCTCTTTCCAGTTGGAACGGATAAACCCGCCGCGCCCGCGCACCTGCTTGTAACTCAGGCATTTTTGCGGGTCGTTCATAATGGATTCCCAGGCCAGCACCGGATCGGGCTGGCGGGACAGGGCGTCGCGCCACAATTCGATTAGACGTTTACGCACCAGCGGATATTTCAGGCGGTTGGCGCTGTACAGATACCAGGAATAACTTGCGCCGCGTGGGCAGCCACGGGGCTCATGATTTGGCAGGTCAGGTCGGGTACGAGGATAGTCGGTTTGCTGAGTTTCCCAGGTTACCAGCCCGTTTTTGACGTAGATTTTCCAGCTGCATGAGCCGGTACAGTTAACGCCGTGGGTAGAACGCACAATTTTATCGAACTGCCAGCGCTGACGATAGCTGTCTTCCCAGTCCCGGTTGGTGTGCATCACTTGCCCATGCCCCTCGGCAAATGTCTCACCCTTTTGTTTAAAGTAGCGAAAGCGATCTAACAGTTTACTCATGACATAACTCCTGCTTCGAATAACGTTGCCCGCACTGGCTAAAAGATGACTATTTTTTTTGTGATTTACGGCCGTATACCAGCCAGGTCACCAGCACGCAGACGATGTAGAACACAAGGAATATTTTCATGGCGCCGACCGGAGAGCCGGTCAGCGCCAGCGATGAACCGAACGCTTTCGGAATAAAGAAGCCCCCGACCGCGCCAATAGCAGAGATAAACCCCAGAGCGGCTGCGGTATCGGTTACCGCTTCACGCTGAGCCTGTTCTTCAGTACCACCGTGCAGCTTCACCCGGTAAATGGTGATTTTGCGAAAGATCACCGCAATCATCTGGAAGGTCGAACCGCTACCCAAACCTGCGGTCAGGAACAAGCCCATAAACACCAGGTAGAAGGCGACAAAGTTTCCTTCGCCAGACCCTGGCAGGGTAAGAAACAGCAGGGCACTAAACAGCGCCATAAAGATGAAGTTAATTAATGTGACGCGTACACCGCCGAACTTGTCAGAGATCACGCCGCCCGCCGAACGCGCAAGCGCGCCAATGAATGGGCCGAAGAACGCCAGTTGCAGAATATTCACGTCCGGGAACTGGGTTTTCGCCAGCATGGCAAAGCCTGCCGAGAAACCGATAAATGAACCAAAGGTGGCAAGATACAGCAGGCTTAATAGCCACAGATGAAAACGCTTCAGGACCGGTAACTGGGAAGCAATGGAGGCCTTCGAACTGGCAATGTCGTTCATTCCCGTGCTTGCCGCCACGGTGGCTATCAGCAATAACGGAACCCAAATCCATGCGGCATTGGCCAGCGACAGTAACGAGCCGTCGGCTTGCGGGACGCCCTGTACGCCCAAAAAGGTAAAGATGGGCAGAAAGATCACCAACGGTGCGATCAACTGCATCACGCTGACGCCAAGGTTGCCGAGACCGCCGTTAACACCTAACGCGCTACCTTGTTTCGCTTTTGGGAAGAAAAAGCTGATATTGCCCATGCTGGAGGCAAAGTTAGCACCAGCAAAACCACACATCAGCGCAATAATAATAAATACGCCAAACGGAGTAGCGGTGTTTTGCACGGCAAATCCGAGCCAGACGCAGGGAACGACCAGAATAATGGTGCTAAAAATGGTCCAGCGACGCCCCCCAAATATAGGTACCATAAAGGAGTAGGGAACACGTAATATCGCGCCAGAAAGAGAAGGCAATGCGGTTAATAAAAACAGTTGGTCGGTGGTAAAATTAAAACCAATTTTATTCAGATTGACGGCCACGGCGCTGAACAACATCCAGACGCAGAACGCCAGCAACAGGCAACTCACTGATATCCAGAGATTTCTTCGGGCAATATGCTTACCTTTATTTTCCCAAAAGGCGGGGTTCTCCGGTTTCCAGTCAGTTAAAAGATAACGATTATTTTTCTCATTTGATGCTGACATATTATTCTCCATGCACATGCCGTTCATGAAAAAGAAATAAACGCATACAGCGCCGCGCGGGTTCTTTTTAGAAACTATTGAAAAGTTTTGGGAATATTGACTGAAAGAATAGATAAAAAAGCGCAATAACGCGGCGTGATGGGGGGATTACACGTTGCTTAAGTGTTACCAATTGTAAATATAAAAGATGTATTATTAATTCATCTATAACATCAATTAACTAACTCTAACGTAATCATACGATCCAAATGGCGCTCGAACGCAGGATCGGCCATTTCTTCAATGCCTAATACATAGATGCCATCCAGACCGCAGACCAACGCAATCAAACGCCAGGCCACATCGGTAGCATCCGGGTCTGGAGAAAACTCACCTGCTTTCTGTCCCTGAGCAATGATAGCGGCGGTTTCTTCGTGCCACATCCGCATGGTCAGCAGGTAAGCACTTTTGATTTCCGGATCTTTATCCGCCAGAACCTGTGCTTCACGCCACAGTTTAATATAGGGTTCAAACCCGCCGTCTTCGCTGCCCAGCATGGCGTGAAGCCGTTCACGGAAGCTGGCGTTTGCGCTGACCAGTTCGGCATCCAGAAGGGTACGGATCAGTTGCACAAAAGCGAGGGATTTTAACTCACCGGCAGACGTAAAGTGATGGTGTACCTGGCCGGTGGACACCTGAGCTTCCGTGGCAATACGCCGCACCGTCATGGCGGTAAATCCTTCCTCAAGCGCGACGCGCATTGCCGCCTGCAGAATCACTTCCCGACGTTCATCCCGATTCAGATAGCTCATCGTTCCTCCCATACCCGTTTAGCACGCAGTGTAACAAAAAGTTGGACATATGTTCAATTTTCCGTAGGATCGCTGAAGTTGGACATGTGTCCAGTTTTAGTTTCGAAGGGAATTTTATGTTTCGTCAGTGGTTAACGTTAGTGATTATTGTGCTGGTCTACATCCCTGTTGCGATTGATGCAACGGTGCTGCATGTTGCCGCGCCCACGCTGAGTATGACGCTGGGTGCCAGTGGTAACGAGCTGCTGTGGATCATTGATATTTATTCTCTGGTAATGGCCGGTATGGTGTTGCCCATGGGGGCGCTGGGCGATCGCATTGGCTTTAAACGCTTGCTGCTGTTAGGTGGAGGCTTGTTTGGTCTGGCATCGCTGGCCGCCGCCTTTGCCCACAGCGCCAGTTGGTTGATTGCCACCCGGGCCGTATTGGCGATTGGTGCGGCGATGATTGTGCCAGCAACGCTTGCGGGTATCCGCGCAACCTTTGCCGAGCAACGTCATCGTAATATGGCGCTGGGCGTGTGGGCAGCCGTGGGTTCCGGTGGTGCCGCATTTGGACCGTTAGTGGGCGGCATGCTGCTGGAGAACTTCTATTGGGGTTCCGTGTTCTTAATCAATGTGCCCATTGTCCTGGTGGTTATGGCATTAACCGCGCGTTATGTGCCGCGCCAGGCCGGACGACGCGATCAATCGTTAAACTTCGGTCATGCGATAATGCTGATTGTCGCCATTCTGCTACTGGTTTACAGCGCGAAAACGGCGTTGAAAGGGCATACAGCGATCGTGGTCATCGTACTGACATTGATAATTGGTGCGTTATTATTGGGGCAGTTCGTGCGTATCCAGCTTGCGGCCGCGCGCCCGATGATTGATATGCGGCTGTTCACGCATCGTATTATTTTAAGCGGCGTAGTTATGGCGATGACGGCGATGATTACTCTGGTTGGTTTTGAGTTGCTGATGGCTCAGGAGCTGCAGTTTGTACATGGTTTAACGCCGTATCAGGCGGGGTTATTTATGCTACCGGTGATGCTGGCCAGCGGCTTCAGTGGACCGATCGCTGGTATGCTGGTATCACGTCTGGGATTACGTTGCGTGGCAACGGCGGGTATGGCGCTAAGCGCCGTCAGTTTTTACGGTCTGGCAATGACGGACTTTAGTACCCAGCAGATTCAGGCCTGGATATTGATGGCTTTGCTCGGTTTTAGCGCCGCCAGCGCGCTCCTGGCCTCAACGGCGGCTATCATGGCGGCAGCACCGGCAGAAAAAGCTGCTGCCGCAGGCGCCATCGAAACAATGGCTTATGAACTGGGGGCCGGGCTTGGGATTGCTATCTTTGGTTTGTTGTTGAGCCGTAGCTTTTCAGCCTCGATTCTGCCGCCTGCGGGACTTAATCCGCAGGAAATAGAGCGAGCCTCATCGTCAATGGGTGAGGCGGTACAACTGGCGCATTCGCTTCCGGCGTCCCTGAGTGAGGCGTTGTTGTCAGCAGCCAGAGAAGCCTTTACCTGGTCGCACAGCGTGGCCTTAAGCAGTGCCGGCAGCATGCTTATCGTTTTGGCGGTAGGAATGTGGTTCAGTCTGGCAAAGGTACAGCGTCATTAACTAATGGGCTAAATGACAGGGGTAATCCATCTCTTCGACTTCTTTTCCACTCAGTCGAGCGTATTGCCCCGTCAGTCTCCAGAACGCAGGTTGTGTTTCCGTATAGATCTCTGCCGCTAAAACCAGGCGGCGGCGATCCACCTCATTCAGTTCCAGCAATGTCCACGGCACAAAATAACGATCGCTGCCCGTTAGGGTAAACCACAGGGGACATCCGCAACCGGAACAGAAGAAACGTTCCCCACGATTTGAAGAAGGAAAGTGTGAGGGTTCGGCTGAATCTGGCGACATCTGCGGGTGAGTGCTGGATTCCAGATACATAGCAATGCCTCCAGACCACTTTTGGCATAGCGTACAGTGGCAGGCATAGACATCCAGCATTTCGACGTCGACGGTAAAATGACTCTGTCCGCAAAGACAACGACCAGTGAATGTCTGCACGGCATACTCCTTATGACCGAGTCTACATCAAGAGAAAAAGCCAGCCCCTGAAGGACTGGCTTTGTATTCAGGCTACAACAAAATTAGAACTGGTAGTTCAGACCAACAGCTACGATGTTGTCTGTGCTTACACCGGCAGCGCGGGTGAAGTTGTTGTCATCCAGCAGGTTGATTTTGTAATCAACGAAGGTGGACATGTTTTTGTTGAAGTAATAAGTAGCACCCAGGTCTACGTATTCAACCAGATCCTGGTCGCCGTATACTGCAATGTCTTTACCTTTAGATTTCAGGTAAGCAACGGACGGACGCAGACCGAAGTCGAACTGGTACTGAGCAACAGCTTCAAAGTTCTGAGTTTTTTCAGCGATACCGTTTACAGAACCATAGGTGGTCATGTTGCGGGTTTCGGAGTAGGTGGTTGCCAGATAGATGTTGTTCGCATCATATTTCAGACCAGCAGCCCAAACTTCAGCGTTTTTACCGTCAGCTTTGAATGCGCTGCCAGCACGGGTCTGGGAATCGGTACGGTCAGATTTCGCATAGGTAGCACCTACGCCGAAGCCTTCATACTCATAAGTGGTAGACAGACCGAAGCCGTCACCGTTAGCTTCTTTGACGTCAGAACGGTCGTTTTTGCCCTGGTACTGAGCAGCAAAGTTCAGACCTTCAACCAGACCGAAGAAGTCGGTGTTACGGTAGGTTGCAACGCCGGTAGTACGGCCAGTCATGAATACGTCAGTCTGGGTCCAGGTATCGCCACCGAACTCTGGCAGAACGTCGGTCCATGCGCCGATGTCGTAGGCTACGCCGTAGTTACGACCGTAGTCGAAAGAACCGTATTCAGCAAACTTCAGACCAGCGAATGCCAGACGAGTTTTGTCTTTGTCGGAACCCTGGGATTCAGAACGGTTGCCTTTGAATTCATATTCCCACTGACCAAAACCAACCAGTTGGTCATTGATCTGAGTTTCGCCTTTGAAACCCATACGTGCATAAGTTTTGTCGCCATCACTGCCGGTGTCATCAGAGAAGTAGTGCTGAGCGTGAACTTTACCGTACAGGTCCAGTTTGTTACCGTCTTTGTTATATACCTCAGCTGCGTTTACTGCACCTGCCGCCAACAGGCTAGTCACTGCCACTGCAACTAATTTAAGTTTCATTCTAAATAATCCTTATAATTATTTCTTGGTGTGTTTCCTAAACCATTGCTAAACGAGGGGTTCGTCAATGGCAAACTATTTTTAAATGACGCAGTGGTATAAGTTCAATAATAAGTTTCATAATATTGCGAAATATTTGAAGTTGTGTGATCCAGATCTACATAATATAACTGATTGCATTAATCTTTATATGTGACAGATCTGAATGGGTATATTTACATAGGGGACTATTGGCAGCCCTATGATTTAAATGGTGTTAGTTTCGCAGGTGTAATATATACATGTGAAGGGATATGGATAACCGCATAATATTTTCAGGCGTTAATTGATTACCATATATTTAACATTTAATTAAACAAATATAAACATAAAGAGCAGACAGAATGAACAATTATTATTCATCAATTTGTCTAAAGTATAGCCGGGTTTTATTTATTTGTGATAAAACCCGTATTTTTTCAGGCGCGCCGCGTTGCCAGCCAGCAAAGCAGCGAGCCAGCGCAGACCATCAGCGCACCTTGCCAGAAGGAAAGGGACAGCGGAGCACTGAGCAATACAGCAGCCAATGCGGAGGAAAGCACCGGGGTAAAATAAGACCCAACAGCCATGATGGTCACGTTACCGTGCAATATACCGATATTCCACGCAGCATAGGCAAATCCTAACGTTAATGCAGCGGTGAACATTTTAATCGTCACCGACGTGCTGAAAACCATTTCCGGCTGAGGAGTAATAAAATAGTAAACCCACAAACTTGCAGCCGTCAGTAAAACGAAGACGGTGATGCCATTAAAACCTTTTGCATATTTATTGGTCACCGTGCAATACGTTGCCCAGATAAAAGCTCCGAGAAAGGCGAGGAAATAGCTAAGCGGGCTGGTAGCGACATTGCTGATAATTTCACCAGGATTGAGACCATTTTCACCCCCCAATACCCAACAGACCCCGGTCAATGCGATGATTAATCCGGGAACCACCAACCAGGTTGTTTTCTGGCCATTAAATAAAATGGCAAATAATATTGTCAGGCTTGGCCAGAGATAGTTGACCATGCCGACCTCAATAGCCTGATGACGAGTTGCGGCATAACCCAGGGCCAGCGCTAAGCATATTTCATAGCTCACAAAAAGCACACTACCGGCGATCAAATAACGTACAGGGATTTTTCTGATATCAGTAAAGCCAACAGTAAATATCAGCAACAAGCCGCTTAATGAAAAAATCATTGCCGCGCCACACGCTGGCCCCAGTCCTTCACTTACTCCACGAATGAGACCCACCATGGTGCTCCAGAGCACAATGGCAATCAGCCCAATCAACGTTGCTTTTTGTTTTGTCATGCTATTTGTCTGTCCATGATACTGGCAAAAATTAAGCTGAAATTTATAGCACTTTTGCACCATAGCACGCTAATTAATTACCTTTTACCTACTCCCTTATGAGTACAAAGGTTAAGCAAAGAGCACTATTTAGTAGCGGAACCGTTTCGTTATTGATTTGACGCAAAAAAAATATGGATATAGCTGATAGTTTCGTCGCGAAGTTGTACATGTCATCTTTCAAACAGCCGCGCTGGCGCAATTTGAGAGATTTCCTGTACGAACCCCTGCAAAAAAGAGGAAAGCAATGGACGTCAGCCGCAGACAATTTTTTAAAATCTGCGCGGGCGGTATGGCGGGAACAACAGTAGCCGCTCTGGGTTTTGCACCCAAAATGGCACTGGCTCAGGCGCGAAACTATAAGTTGTTACGCGCAAAAGAGATCCGAAACACATGCACATACTGTTCCGTAGGTTGCGGGCTATTAATGTATAGCCTGGGTGATGGAGCTAAAAACGCCAAAGAGTCGATTTACCATATTGAAGGGGATCCGGATCATCCGGTGAGCCGTGGGGCATTATGTCCTAAGGGCGCAGGATTATTGGATTACATACACAGCGAAAACCGTCTGCGTTACCCGGAATATCGCGCTCCTGGCTCCGACAAATGGCAGCGTATCAGCTGGGATGATGCCTTTACCCGCATCGCGAAACTGATGAAAGCTGACCGCGACGCCAATTTTATTGAGAAGAATGAGCAGGGCGTAACGGTTAACCGCTGGCTTTCTACCGGGATGCTGTGTGCATCTGCGGCAAGTAATGAAACCGGCATGCTGACGCAAAAATTTGTGCGCTCTCTCGGCATGCTGGCAGTTGATAACCAGGCACGCGTCTGACACGGACCAACGGTAGCAAGTCTTGCTCCAACATTTGGTCGCGGTGCGATGACCAACCACTGGGTAGATATTAAAAACGCCAACGTCGTGATGGTGATGGGCGGTAACGCCGCTGAAGCACATCCGGTGGGATTCCGCTGGGCGATGGAAGCCAAAAACAACAATGATGCCACGCTGATTGTTGTTGACCCTCGTTTCACCCGTACAGCCTCGGTGGCAGATATTTACGCGCCGATTCGTTCCGGCACGGACATCACGTTCCTGTCAGGTGTTTTGCTGTACCTGATTGAAAACAACAAAATCAATGCTGAATACGTGAAGCATTACACCAACGCCAGCCTGCTGGTGCGGGATGACTTTACTTTTGAAGACGGTCTGTTCAGCGGATACGACGCACAAAAACGCCAATACGATAAATCGTCCTGGAACTATCAGTTCGATGAAAACGGCTACGCGAAACGCGATGAAACGTTAAGCCATCCTCGCTGTGTCTGGAATCTGTTAAAACAGCACGTTTCCCGCTACACGCCGGATGTGGTGGAAAACATCTGCGGTACGCCAAAAGCAGACTTCCTGAAAGTCTGCGAAGTGCTGGCTTCCACCAGCGCAGCCGATCGCACAACCACCTTCCTGTATGCGCTGGGCTGGACTCAACATACCGTCGGGGCGCAGAACATCCGTACCATGGCGATGATCCAGTTGTTGCTCGGCAACATGGGGATGGCAGGTGGTGGGGTTAACGCCTTACGCGGTCACTCCAACATTCAGGGGTTAACTGATTTAGGTCTGCTGTCGACCAGTCTGCCGGGCTACCTGACGCTGCCGTCAGAGAAACACGCGGATCTGCAAACCTATCTGGCCGCGAATACGCCGAAAGCCACGTTAGCCGATCAGGTTAACTACTGGGGCAACTATCCGAAATTCTTCGTCAGTCTGATGAAGTCTTTCTATGGCAATGCGGCGCAAAAAGAGAACGACTGGGGCTTTGATTGGCTGCCGAAGTGGGATCAGTCCTACGACGTCATTAAATACTTCAACATGATGGATAGCGGGAAAGTCACCGGCTACATCTGTCAGGGCTTTAACCCGGTTGCGTCCTTCCCGGATAAAAACAAAGTGGTGCAGTCGCTGAGTAAACTGAAGTATCTGGTGGTAATCGATCCGCTGGTGACTGAAACCTCAACGTTCTGGCAGAACCACGGCGAGTCTAACGATGTCGACCCGGCATCTATTCAGACCGAAGTCTTCCGTCTGCCATCCACTTGCTTTGCGGAAGAAGATGGCTCCATCGCCAACTCCGGCCGTTGGCTGCAGTGGCACTGGAAAGGACAGGATGCGCTGGGTGAAGCCCGCAACGACGGCGAAATTCTGGCCGGTATTTACCACCGTCTGCGCGATATGTATCGCACTGAAGGCGGTAAGGCCGTAGAGCCGGTGCTGAAAATGAGCTGGAACTATAAGCAACCGGACGAACCGCATTCCGAGGAAGTGGCGAAAGAGAATAACGGCTATGCGCTGGAAGATCTCTATGACGCCAACGGCGTGCTAATTGCGAAGAAAGGTCAGTTGCTCAGCAGCTTTGCACTCCTTCGCGATGATGGAACGACCTCATCCTCCTGCTGGATTTATACCGGTAGCTGGACCGAGCAGGGCAACCAGATGGCCAACCGCGATAACGCCGACCCGTCAGGTCTTGGTAATACGCTGGGCTGGACCTGGGCATGGCCGTTGAACCGTCGCGTCCTGTATAACCGCGCATCGGCGGATCCGCAGGGCAAGCCGTGGGATCCAAAACGTATGCTGATCCAGTGGAACGGCACGAAGTGGACGGGGAACGATATCCCGGACTTCAACACCGCGGCACCGGGCAGTGGCACTAATCCGTTTATTATGCAGCCGGAAGGGCTGGGTCGTCTGTTCGCTATCGATAAAATGGCGGAAGGGCCGTTCCCGGAACACTACGAGCCGATGGAAACACCGCTGGGTACTAACCCGCTGCACCCGAGCGTGATCTCCAACCCGGCAGCACGTCTGTACGAGGCGGATAAATTACGCATGGGGACGAAGCAGGATTTCCCGTACGTCGGGACAACCTATCGTCTGACCGAACATTTCCATACCTGGACCAAGCACGCATTACTGAATGCGATTGCCCAGCCAGAGCAGTTTGTGGAAATCAGCGAAACACTGGCGGCAGCGAAGGGAATTAACAATGGCGATTACGTGAAAGTCAGCAGCAAGCGTGGATTTATTCGCGCAGTTGCTGTCGTCACTCGTCGTCTGCGTACCCTGAACGTCAACGGTCAGCAGGTTGAAACGGTTGGGATCCCAATTCACTGGGGCTTTGAAGGAGTCGCGCGTAAAGGCTTTATCGCCAACACCCTGACGCCGAATGTCGGTGATGCAAACTCGCAAACGCCGGAATACAAAGCGTTTTTAGTTAACATCGAGAAGGCGTAAGGGGGCGAACAAATGTCTATGGAAACGCAGGACATCATCAAAAGGTCCGCAACAAACTCCATCACGCCGCCGCCTCAGGGCCGTGATTACAAAGCCGAAGTTGCGAAGCTAATCGACGTCTCCACCTGTATAGGCTGTAAAGCCTGTCAGGTGGCATGCTCAGAATGGAACGATATCCGTGACGAAGTCGGCCACTGCGTAGGGGTGTATGACAACCCCGCCGATCTCAGCGCTAAGTCCTGGACGGTGATGCGGTTCACCGAAACCGAACAGAACGGCAAGCTGGAATGGTTGATTCGTAAAGACGGCTGTATGCACTGTGAAGATCCGGGCTGCCTGAAAGCATGCCCATCTGCCGGGGCAATCATTCAGTATGCCAACGGGATTGTCGATTTCCAGTCAGAGCACTGCATTGGCTGCGGCTACTGTATTGCCGGGTGTCCATTTAATATTCCGCGCCTCAATAAAGAGGATAACCGCGTGTATAAATGTACGCTGTGTGTGGATCGCGTCAGCGTTGGGCAGGAACCTGCCTGCGTGAAGACCTGTCCAACCGGGGCAATACATTTCGGCACCAAGCAGGAAATGCTGGAAATGGGCGAGCAGCGTGTGGAAAAACTGAAAGCACGTGGTTTTGAACACGCCGGTCTCTACAACCCGGAAGGTGTGGGGGGCACGCACGTCATGTACGTTCTGCATCATGCCAACCAGCCGGAGCTGTATCACGGTCTGCCGAAAGAACCTAAGATCGATACTTCTATCAATCTGTGGAAAGGAGCGCTGAAACCGCTGGCCGCTGCCGGATTTATCGCCACCTTCGCCGGACTGATTTATCACTACATTGGTATTGGTCCGAATAAGGAAGTGGACGACGACGAGGAGGATCATCATGAGTAAGTCGAAAATGATTGTGCGCACGAAGTTTATCGACCGCGCCTGTCACTGGACGGTGGTGATCTGCTTCTTTCTGGTGGCACTGTCGGGGATTTCGTTTTTCTTCCCGACGCTGCAATGGCTGACGCAAACCTTCGGTACGCCACAGATGGGGCGCATTTTGCACCCGTTCTTCGGTCTGCTGATTTTCGTCGCGCTAATGTTCATGTTTGTACGCTTTGTGCACCACAACATCCCGGATAAGAAAGATATTCCGTGGCTGAAAAACATTGTCGAAGTGCTGAAGGGCAATGAACACAAGGTGGCGGATGTGGGCAAATACAACGCCGGACAAAAAATGATGTTCTGGTCGATCATGAGCATGATTTTCGTGCTGCTGATTACCGGCATCATTATCTGGCGTCCGTACTTTGCGCAGTTTTTCCCGATGCAGGTTGTCCGCTACAGCCTGTTAATCCATGCTGCGGCGGGCATCATTCTGATGCACGCGATCCTCATCCATATGTATATGGCATTTTGGGTGAAAGGTTCGATTAAGGGCATGGTCGAAGGGAAGGTGAGTCGCCGCTGGGCGAAGAAACACCACCCGCGCTGGTATCGTGAAGTTGAAAAGGCCGAAGCCAAAAAAGAGAACGAGGAAGGGTTACAATAATCCATTAACGTTCTGCTGATAAAAATGGCGCTACCGACGTAGCGCCATTTCTTTTGCCAAAAAAACGTCATGTTTCTGTCATCTGGTAAACGTAAGGTGTTGTCTTTCCATTAAGAGAAGAGTTAAAAGACAATGCATCTGGTGAAAACATTACTCGCAGTCAGCGTATTTCTCTGTGCGTCCGTTCAGGCGCAGAATATCCTCGACTTTCCGCAGCCGGAGAATAACCCGGAAGAGTTTTATGCCGTGACTGAAATCCCGGCAGGCGGGATCATAAAATATGAAACCGATGCGAAAACCGGCTTTATCGTCGCCGATCGCTTCCAGTCGATGCCGGTTGTCTATCCGGCAAACTACGGTTCATTGACCCAGTCCCTGGCAGGTGACGGTGACCCGCTGGATGTGATTTTCTATACCCGGGCACCGCTGGCCCCGGGAACGCTGATCAAGTTGCGCGCGATCGGCGTGCTGAAGATGATCGATGGCGGGGAAAAGGACGATAAAATTGTCGCCGTACCGGCCAGCAAAATTGACCCCACCTATGACGACATCAAAGAGTTGAGCGATTTGCCAAAGATCGAAGTGCAACGACTGGAGTCGTTTTTCCGTGTGTATAAAGAGTTGCCGGAAGGGCGTAAAAAAGTAGAGTTAAATGGCTTTAACGATGCAGCCACCGCGAAACAAGAGATCAAGCAGGCATGGGATGCCTGGAAAGAAAAACAGCCGAAGCAGTAAATGAAATGCCGGATGGTGTTAGCGTATCCGGCATTCACTTTTATCACTGCACTGCCAGCTTACGCAGGCGTGAAATATCCACGTTTTTTTGCCATCTTCATTAATGATAATCCTCGTAGTCCAATATGTACGCGTCGCCATTGACAAATTCAAAGGTAATGCACCAGTTACCTGAAACAGAAATTGCCCATATGCCGTCGCGATCGCCCGCCAGTGGATGCAACCTATAACCGGGCATATTGATATCAGTAACATGGCTGGCCGCATCGATAACAGCGAGTCTGTGTCGCACGCAATCGTCGGACATGCTTCGCCATAACGCCAGATGTTCTTCCATGAAGAAACAAGTCACGCAAGATTTGCCGGACAGGGCACAACGCCGCTGTCCGGCAATGGGTTTACTCCAGTTGTGAGTTCAGACGCGCAATCTCCTTCCGCCATTGCGCCTGTAATTGCGGTTTCTGATGCTTCGGTTTGCGGGCTAGGTCGTCGGCCAGCCGCTGCTCCAGCTCAAGAAGTTTTTCCAGTACTTCATCTCCACTGCGATGGGGAGCAGGAACAACCTTTGCCACACTGTTATGCACCATTAACTCACTGGTGGCGCCCTGAATACGCGCGTTGATTGCCTCCAGGTCATGCCATTCGCTAAGCTCACCCTCGTCGATAAACCAAAACCGGTTGCAGCTTTGGCTGATAAGCTGACGGTCATGACTGACCAGCAACACGCCGCCGTGGTAGCTTTGCAGCGTTGCTGCCAGCGCCTCTTTACCTTCCAGATCCAGATGGTTGGTCGGTTCGTCGAGCATCAGCAGGCCGTAGCGAGCTAGCGAGAGCCCAACAAACAGCAGCCGGGAGCGCTCACCACCACTTAAAACACTGACTTTCTGCGCGTGGCGGATCCACGGAAAACCCGCGCTAATCAGCGCCATTTTGCGGATATCAGGCTGAGGCGCAAAAGGCTCCAGCGCGTCAAATAGCGAATCGCTATCGGCAAGCTGATGCAACGTCTGGTCGTAATACCCCAACGTAACGCGCGGGTGCAACACCAGCGAAGGTGATACCAGCTGTGACTGAAACTGTTGCCAGATAAGCCTTAACAGCGAAGATTTCCCGCAACCGTTGCGTCCGACAATCGCCACCCGATCGCCGCTTTTTAACCGAATTCCGGCAATGGAAAACAGCGTATCTGCGCCGGGAGCAGGGGCCACCGACAAATTAGTCATCTCCAGTAAACGATCTGCACGCAGGGCATCGCCATGCAATGTTAGTGTCCACTGACTTCCTGCGGTCACTTCCGTCTGAACGTCCTTCAGGCGTTGCACCTGCTTTTCCATCTGCTTCGCTTTGCGGGACAAATCCTCGTTGTCGTAGACCCGCCCCCAGGTTGCCAGCCGTTTAGCGCTGGCGGTAACCCGGTCTATCTCCTTTTGTTCAGCCTTATGGCGCAGAGCATCGCTGGCGTCTCTTTCTGCCAGAGCCTGACGCGCCTCGCTGCAGGGTAGATCGAAGGCGTGGAGAGTACGATCGCGCAGGATCCAGGTTCCCTGCGTCACCGCATCCAGCAATTGCGGGTCGTGAGAAACCACCACAAAACTGCCAGACCAGTTCTGTAAGAACTGTTCCAGACACAGTAATGTTGGCAAATCCAGATGGTTACCCGGTTCATCCAGCAGCAGCAGATCGGGATTTCGCATCAGCGCCCGCGCTAATAAAAGCCGCGTGTGCTGCCCACCGCTCAGCGTCTGTGCAGTGAGGTGCAAATTCTCCGACGTAAAACCCATTTCGGCGAGTAACGCTTCAACTCGCCACTGCTGGCTGGCGCGCTCATGTTCGGGAAGTTGAGCAAGAACCGCCTCCTGCAACGTTAGCGGCAGTACATCGTCGGGTAAATGTTGTTCTACA
The DNA here is from genome assembly GCF_030332265.1 of Citrobacter sp. Cu231. Lineage (NCBI taxonomy): Bacteria > Pseudomonadati > Pseudomonadota > Gammaproteobacteria > Enterobacterales > Enterobacteriaceae > Citrobacter > Citrobacter sp. Cu231. The sequence goes on from NZ_JAOWIE010000044.1 coordinate 234,044, forward strand.
CGGGCGAGTTGACAGTAATTCGCCTGCGCGATTACGCCACTGGTGGGAGAAATGGTGCCATCAAGCAGCTTTAACAACGTGCTTTTGCCGCAGCCGTTATAGCCGATAAGCCCGATGCGGTCGCCTTTTTTCAGGGTAAATGTGAGATCGTCGAATAGCGTGCCAAATGCCGTATCAACGTGTAAGGATTGTGCGGTTAGTAATGTGCTCATTGTTGCTTACTCAAGAGTTACAGGCGTAAAAACGCCTCGTCAAACATCGCTGACGATAACCCGGTAAGCCCGAGAGAAGGGGGTTTAGAAGTTAGCTTCGCTCAAGCAGAAGTTATCGCAGCACGATACCGATAACGCTTGAGCACTGGCGATCGCCAAAAGCATGTGAAACGATGAAACGTTCACAGTACAGCATAAGTATCCTCCTTTTATATTTCCGAATGTTAATCGATGGTGAAAGTGTAATCGCAAGTTACGCAGTAGTGCAAGTTTCGAACGTATGGCCGTGAAACCTGGCATGTTGGACGTTACGTTAATGCAGAAACCATGAACACAGGATAATTATTCAAAAGTTAATTTTCTTCGCGTCAAAAGCATGAGTTAACGATCACAACAACAGTCGAAATTCTCCAGTATCCTCTTCTCACTATTTTATTTTTTGGAGAATAGATGATATGAAAAAAACAATTACATTCACGATGATTGCGCTGGGATGTTTACTTGCAAATGCTCAGGCAAATGAGAAACTTGATGGAAATGAAATACTTAAAGTTCAAAAAGGTGGGGTGCCTGACAAAATTTACTCACAACAAAAACCGCATTTAAAGATTGCCACCTATAACATTGGTAAAAATGAAACCTCTGCTGATGTAAAGGATTTTACAGCACTTAATTCGGCGATTAAAAGAATTGATGCCGATATTATTGCTGTTCCAGAGGTTGATAACAAAACGGGACGTAGCCAAAAGATTGATCAACTCAAAAAAATCGCTGAGGCCAATAACCTACATTATTCCTTCGGTAAAGCCCTTGATTTCGATGGTGGTGAGTACGGCTTAGGTCTTCTCTCCAAATATAAAATCCTGCATTCGCAGGTCGTGAAACTACCCTCGGGAAACGCGGAACAACGCGTGGCGCTCCTGGCGCAGGTTGACGTACCCGGCTTTGATTCCGCGCCTATTATTATGGTGACACATCTCGACTGGCAAAAAGATCCCACAATGCGGACAGAGCAGGCGCGTTACCTGTTAGATATCAGCATTGGTGATGCAACATCTGATTTCCAGGATATTGCATCTTCAATCAAGATCCTGGCAGGGGACTTCAATTCGACCCGGGATGAGCAGCCACTTAAAGAAATACGTTATTTTTTCAATGAAGTCACAAAAGAAGGGATGGATACTCGTACTTGGCCAGCCGTAAACCCGGCGATTGATATTGACCATATTTTCACATTTAAAGGCCAGAAGTGGAACGTTAAAAATCTGGAGATCCCACATAATTCGCCAGAGTTCACGTGGTCTACTGCGAGCGATCACTTGCCGGTTATTGCAGAGCTTGAACTTTCAGAGCAATAGTCGATATAACGCCTTTGTTAATTGAATGATAAAAATTGCCCGGCAGCAACGTGCCACCGGGCAAAGCGTCAGATAGAGGTTCGACGGTAATCGCGATATTCTGCCTGCCAGAAATTATCGTCAATCGCCTGTTGCAGCGCTTCAGCGGACGTTTTCACCGCCACACCTTGCTGCTGGGCCATTTTACCGACGGCAAAGGCAATGGCACGAGAAACCGTCTGAATATCTTTCAGTTCCGGTAGCACCAGTCCTTCACCGTTGAGCACCAGCGGTGAATACTGTGCCAGCGTTTCACTGGCCGACATCAGCATTTCATCAGTGATGCGCGACGCGCCAGAAGCAATCACGCCAAGGCCAATACCCGGGAAGATGTACGCATTATTACACTGGGCGATCGGGTAAGTTTTCTCTTTCCACAGTACCGGTGCAAACGGGCTACCGGTCGCAACCAGCGCGTTACCTTCGGTCCAGGCGATGATATCCTGCGGCGTGGCTTCTACGCGAGAAGTCGGGTTAGACAGCGGCATGACAATCGGACGCGGACAATGCTTATGCATTTCGCGGATGATCTCTTCGGTAAACAGACCAACCTGTCCGGAAACCCCGATCAGGATGTCAGGTTTAACGTTGCGAACCACATCGAGCAACGACAGGACATCTTCTTGTGTATCCCAGTGCTGCAGATTTTCGCGTTTTTGCACCAGTTTGGTCTGGAAGGAGAGCAGGTTCGGCATTTTGTCGGTTAACAGGCCAAAGCGATCGACCATGAATACGCGTTGACGCGCCGCTTCTTCGCTTAAACCTTCTCGCTGGATTTGCGCAATGATCTGCTCGGCAATCCCGCAACCGGCGGAACCCGCACCGAGGAAAACGATGTTCTGCTCGCTCAGCTGGCTACCCGCCGCACGGCTGGCCGCAATCAGCGTACCGACAGTAACCGCCGCGGTGCCCTGAATATCATCGTTAAATGAACAAATTTCGTCGCGATAACGGGTCAGCAGCGGCATGGCGTTTTTCTGCGCAAAATCTTCAAACTGCAACAGCACGTCAGGCCAGCGATGCTTCACAGCCTGGATAAATTCATCAACAAATTCGTAGTATTCATCATCGGTGATGCGCGGATTACGCCAACCCATATACAGTGGATCGTTCAGCAATTGCTGGTTGTTAGTCCCGACGTCCAGTACCACTGGCAGAGTGTAAGCCGGGCTAATCCCGCCACACGCGGTATACAGCGACAGTTTACCGATTGGAATACCCATCCCGCCGATCCCCTGATCGCCAAGACCCAAAATACGTTCCCCATCGGTGACGACGATAACCTTGATATTGTGGTTAGGAACATTTTGCAGGATATCGTCCATATTGTGGCGGTTCTGATAAGAGATAAACACGCCGCGTGCGCGACGATAGATCTCAGAGAAACGCTCACAGGCCGCGCCTACTGTTGGGGTATAGATAACCGGCATCATCTCATCAAGGTGATTATGCACCAGTCGGTAAAACAGGGTTTCGTTAGTGTCCTGGATGTTGCGCAGGTAAATATGTTTATCGATTTCGGTTTTGAATCCCTGATATTGGATCCAGGCACGTTCGGCCTGTTCTTCAATCGTCTCGACCACTTCCGGCAGTAACCCCAGCAGGTTGAAGTTACGGCGTTCTTCCACACTGAAAGCGCTCCCCTTATTCAGTAAAGGAAATTCCAGCAGTACCGGGCCAGCGTAAGGGATGTAAAGGGAACGCAATTTTTTAGTTTCGTTTTCCATGTCACTCACTCTTTTTTGAATAACCGTCCCTGGCACTCTTATGATCGTATCGGGCCTGTCCGCCAGGGAAACAGGCGAAGTATAAAGCATTGTGAATGGGTTAAGGGGTTTTATAAGCAAAAACACCACTGCGGTTGCAATGGTGTTTATCTCGTTACTCAGTCATACGTGCGAAAGGCTATTTGCCGTCAGTGCGGCGCTTTCTTCCGGTAGGATTATTGACCACGTTGGTTTTGTCACCTTCGGTCACGACTTTGCGTTGATTTGAGATTTTGTGGTCCAGTCCAAGAATATGGCGGGCCTGACGGTTCGATTTCATTCTAACTCCTTTATCCTGTTACTGGTTTCAAGGGCGAGCCCGTATAAGAACGGACGAAATACAACCTGATAGAAAGCCGATGTTCAACATAACGGCTTTCTGGATGGTCGGTCATTTTATCTGAAAGGTCAATGCTTAAGCAGGAAATGAGAACTATCCCTTATGTGTCATGCTTTTTCTCAGCCGTCCTATACTTGTAACTCCAACGACAACACAGGAGAGCGATAATGACTATCCATAAGAAAGGTCAGGCACACTGGGAAGGCGACATCAAGCGCGGGAAAGGTACCGTGTCGACCGAAAGTGGGGTGTTGAATCAGCAACCGTATGGGTTTAATACACGATTTGAAGGAGTGAAAGGCACCAATCCTGAGGAGTTGATTGGCGCGGCCCATGCAGCCTGCTTCTCAATGGCGCTCTCGCTCATGCTGGGCGAAGCAGGTTTTACGCCAGATGCCATTGATACTACAGCCGACGTTTCTCTGGATAAAGTGGATGCCGGGTTTGCTATCACCAAAGTGGCGTTGCACAGCCAGGTAAGCGTCCCGGGGATAGATGCCGCCACATTTGACGGCATCATCCAGAAAGCGAAAGCTGGTTGTCCGGTATCCCAGGTGCTGAACGCGGAAATTACACTGGATTATCAACTGAAGTCTTAATAAGTATGCGCCGGATACGACGGGGTCTTATCCGGCCAATGTAATTTATTGCGCCACCCAGCCGCCATCCATATTCCACGCGACGCCACGTACCTGCGCCGCACCGTCTGAGCACAAAAACAGCGCAAGCTCACCCAGCTGTTCCGGCGTAACGAATTCGCGTGACGGCTGCTTTTCCGCCAGCAGAGCGTCACGCGCCGCATCAGGTTCAGCCCCGTCGGCAATACGCTTATCAATCTGCTGCTGGACCAGCGGGGTCAGCACCCAGCCGGGGCACAGCGCATTGCAAGTGATTCCCGTCTGCGCGGTTTCCAGCGCAATGGTTTTGGTTAAACCCACCACGCCATGCTTCGCTGCCACATAAGCGGATTTGTCTTTTGACGCCACCAGACCATGAACAGAGGCGATATTAATGATGCGCCCCCAGTTACGCGTGCGCATGCCGGGAAGTGCCAGACGCGTGATGTGAAAAACAGAAGAGAGGTTAATAGCGATAATCGCGTTCCACTTATCAACCGGAAAGGTCTCTACCGGTGAAACATGCTGGATCCCGGCGTTGTTGACCAGAATATCCACACCACCGAATTCGCTTTCGGCATAACGCATCATGTCGGCAATTTGTGCTTCATCGCTTAAGTCTGCGCCATGATAGCCCGGTGTTTTGCCATACTGCGCAACGGCATCTTTGGCGGCATCGACATCACCAAATCCGTTGAGGATCAGCGTAGCGCCTGCTTGCGCCAGCACCTGCGCGATGCCTAATCCGATACCGCTGGTAGAGCCGGTAACCAGGGCTACTTTTCCCGTTAAGTTCATGATGATTCTCCTTAAACAATTCCGGTGGTGTAGAAAACGCCGATCACAAACAGCACGGCCAGACTTTTAATTATGGTAATGGCGAAAATCCCACCATACGCCTGACGGTGGCTGAGACCGGTAATAGCCAACAGCGTAATCACCGCCCCGTTATGCGGCAGAGTATCCATGCCTCCGCTGGCCATAGAGGCGACGCGGTGGAAGACTTCAAGTGGGATATTTGCGGCATGAGCGGCAGCGATAAAGGTGTCCGACATGGCGGCGAGCGCAATACTCATGCCGCCAGATGCTGAACCGGTGATCCCGGCAAGCGTGGTGATGCTAATTGCCTCATTGAGCAATGGATCGGGAATGGCAGCCAGCGCTTTTGACAGTACGAGGAATCCGGGCAGGGCGGCGATCACCGCGCCAAAACCGTATTCTGACGCAGTGTTCATGGCCGCGAGGATTGCGCCGCCAACCGCCGTTCGGCTGCCTTCCGCCAGGCGACCTTTAATGTTGCGATAGCCGAACACCACCACCAGCAAGATCCCAGAGATCAGCGCTGCTTCTACCGCCCAGATAGCGGTGATTTTACCGACTTCGGTGGTAATCGGTTTGGCAAGACCCGGAAGTTCCAGTTGATGCGTGGCACCATACCATTGGGGGATCCAGCGGGTAAACAGCAGGTTAAATACCCCGACCAGGATCAGCGGCGAGATAGCAATTATCGGGTTCGGCAGGTTAATGTTATCCGGCGTTTCCGGTTCATTTAACAGTTCAGTGCCATAGCCTTCGTTTTTCGCCTGTGCTTTACGGCGCTGGCGTTCGAGATAAACCAGACCGACAACGATGATAAACACGGAACCGATCAGACCCAGCCAAGGCGCGGCCCAGGCGTTAGTCCCGAAGAAGCTGGTTGGAATAATGTTCTGGATTTGCGGCGTGCCAGGTAGCGCATCCATGGTGAATGAGAACGCGCCCAGCGCCACGGTTGCCGGGATCAGGCGCTTCGGAATATTGCTCTGGCGGAACAGTTCCGCCGCAAACGGATACACCGCAAACGCCACCACGAACAGCGACACGCCGCCGTAGGTCAATAGCGCACACACCAACACAATCACCGGAATGGCGTGACGACGCCCGAGAATGTTGATGGCGGCGGCAACGATCGATCGAGAAAAACCGGATAACTCAATTAACTTGCCAAATACCGCTCCCAGTAAGAATACCGGGAAGTAAAGCTTCACAAAACCGACCATTTTTTCCATAAACAGGCCGGTGAAGGCAGGGCCAACGGCGCTGGGTTCGGTCAGCAATACAGCACCTAATGCCGCGATGGGGGCAAACAGGATAACGCTGTACCCGCGATAGGCTGCCAGCATCAGCAGGCCCAGCGCTGCCAGGGCGATTAATACACTCATCATGACTCCTCAATATCATTGTTATAGTGGGGTACAGAAAGAGAAGTTACGGTTTCAGGGCAAAGCGCAGCTGATGCTCTCGGCGTTGCTGGAGAATCATCCCAGCGATAAAACCCCTGGCCGCTGCGCAGGCCGGTATCACCAGAGGCAACCTTATCCGCGACCAGCGACATCATGTCGCTACCGGTGGCCAGTTCCGGCAGCAGATGCCGACAAATGTCCTGCACCGTAGAAAGTCCGGTCATATCTGCCGCCTCCAGCGGGCCAACCATCGCATAGCGGCGACCGAGCGAGGCGCGCATGACCTGATCCACCGCCTCTGCGCTGGCGATACCGCTTTTTACGATATGTAATGCTTCACGCAGCAGCGCAAATTGCAGGCGATTACCGACAAAACCAGGTGCTGCGCGGTCGAGGACGACGGCTTCCAGTTGCATCGAGAGCAGCAGCTGTTGCAGCTCACGCAGGTATTCCGGTTTCGTGGCGGTGCCGGGGACAATTTCGACCAGCGGGATAAAATGTGGCGGGTGCCAGAAATGGGCGATGAGCAGCCGCTCAGGATGGGCGAGCTTTTCTGCCAGCGCATCCGGCGGCAGGCCGCTGGTATTACTGGCAATGACGGCCTCCGGTGCGATAAGTTTTTCCAGTTGCGCATACAACGCGTGCTTGAGCCCGAGCCGCTCCGGGATGGCTTCAATCAGTAATCCGCACGCAGCAATCTCCGGTAGCGAAGTCGTACCATGCAGACGACTCACAACCTGTCCTTTTTCGTCAGCGGCAAACTTTTCGGCGGTGATCAGTTCATCCAGAATACCGCTGGCAACGGCGCCAATTTCAGCAATTCGGTCGCTATCGGTGTCATACAGCCAGACATCGTGACCATAACGAGCAAAGTGGGTGGCAATACCGACGCCCATTAAACCCGCGCCCAATACGCAGACATATTTACTTTGCATGAGGGACCTCCTGCAAACGCTCTACCGCCAGGGCTACGCCCTGACCGCCGCCTACGCACAGCGTAGCCAGCCCTTTGGTCGCGTTACTACGCGCCATTTCGTGCAGCAGCGTCACCAGAATTCGGCAACCTGATGCGCCGATGGGATGGCCCAGCGCAATCGCACCGCCGTTTACGTTCACCCGGTCGCTGTCCCAGTTCAGGGATTCACCAACCGCCAGCGCTTGTGCGGCGAAGGCTTCGTTGGCTTCAATGAGATCGACATCATTCAACGTCCAGCCCGCTCGCTTCAGGCACTGGAGTGTGGCCTCTACCGGCCCAATGCCCATAATGGAAGGGTCGACGCCGGAAACGGCGTAGCCCGCCACCCGGGCAAGAACCGGCAGATTGAGTTCTGCTGCTTTGGCGGCGCTCATCAACATCACTGCGGCGGCACCATCGTTGATTGAAGAGGCGTTCCCGGCGGTCACTGTGCCGTTACCAGGGCGAAACGCTGGTTTGAGCAGCGCCAGCTTCTCAGCCTGGGTATCCGGGCGAGGCTGTTCGTCATGGTTCACAACGCGCGGCGGTTTTTTACCCTGCGGGACGATGACCGGCGTGATTTCCGCGATAAAACGACCGGCTTCCATGGCGGCAGCCGTTTTTTGCTGGGAACGCAGAGCAAAGGCGTCCTGCTGCTCGCGACTGATAACGAATTTATCCGCCAGATTTTCCGCGGTAATTCCCATGTGATAATCGTTGAACGCATCCCACAAGCCGTCATGTACCACGCTGTCTTTCATACTGGCATGGCCCAACCGCAGACCGGCTCGCGCACCGTCGAGAAAATAGGGCGCATTGCTCATGCTCTCCTGACCACCGGCTATTACGATTTGCGCATCGCCGCAGCGAATCGCCTGGACCGCCTGATGCACCGCCTTCAGGCCCGAACCGCACACCAGATTAATGGTTAACGCGGGCGTGGTTGCCGGCAGTCCTGCGCGTAACGCCGTTTGCCTGGCCGGATTCTGGCCGCAGCCTGCCGTTAGTACCTGACCTAAAATCACCTCATCAATTTGTTCAGGCGCCAGGTTGGTTTTTTCCAGCAGAGAACGGATCACTACCGAGCCTAACTCAACGGCGGAAAGTGGCGCCAACGCGCCATGAAAACTGCCAATCGGAGTACGCGTTGCGGCGACAATAACAACATCCTGCATGGTCAGATCCTCAGCTAAATTGCATTTCGGGGACGTTTTCGGGAACGATCAGCTTGCCGGCTGTTCTGGCGACAATCTCATCCACGCTGATGCCCGGCGCACGCTCACGCAGAATGAACGCGCCATCGGCGATCTCCAGCAGCGCCAGATCGGTAAGCACGCGTTTAATGCAGGCCACGCCGGTCAGCGGCAGGGTGCAGGAGGGAAGCAGTTTCGACTCACCGCTTTTGGAAGCATGCGTCATCACCACGATGATGTTGTCAGCACCAGCAACCAAATCCATCGCGCCCCCCATGCCTTTCACCATTTTTCCGGGGATCATCCATGAGGCGATATTGCCGTTAACATCCACTTCAAACGCGCCGAGTACCGTCAGATCGACGTGGCCACCGCGGATCATGGCGAAGGATTGCGCCGAGTCGAAGATCGCCGCGCCTTTGCGCGCTGTAACGGTCTGTTTTCCGGCATTGATCATGTCTGCATCAATTTCGTCTTCCGTGGGGAACGGGCCCATACCCAGCAAACCGTTTTCTGATTGCAGCATGACGTCCATGCCATCGGGAATGTAGTTCGCCACCAGAGTGGGAATACCAATCCCAAGGTTGACGTAATAACCGTCGCGCAGCTCGCGGGCGACACGCATCGCCATTTGTTCACGCGTTAACATGGTCAGGCTCCTTTGTGGCGAAGGGTGCGTTGTTCAATACGTTTTTCAAATTGCCCCTGAATAATGCGGTTAACAAAAATTCCTGGGGTGTGAATAGCGGCGGGGTCAAGCTCTCCGGGAGGGACAATTTCTTCGACTTCCACGACGGTGATTCGCCCGGCCGCGGCCATCAGTGGATTAAAATTCTGTGCGGTGTGACGGTAAATAACGTTGCCGTACCAGTCGGCTTTCCAGCCCTTAACCAAGGCAAAATCACCAGTAATTGCCTGCTCCAGGATGTACGGGCGTCCGGCAAATTCACGAACTTCTTTTCCTTGTGCGACCGGGGTTCCGTAGCCGGTTGCGGTAAAGAATGCCGGGATCCCCGCGCCGCCTGCCCGAAGTTGCTCCGCCAACGTGCCTTGCGGCGTCAGGATAGCGTCCAGTTCGCCGTTGAGTACCTGCTGCTCAAACAGCGCGTTTTCACCCACATAGGATGCGACAACTTTACGCACCTGCCGCGTTTCCAGCAGTACACCAAGGCCAAAACCATCCACGCCGCAATTGTTTGACACCACCGTAAGCCCCTGAACTTTCCGACGGCGTACTTCGGCAATCAGGTTCTCAGGGATCCCACATAAGCCAAATCCGCCCGCCAGCAGCGTCATGTTATCGGTCAGTCCTTCCAGCGCCTCTTGATAAGTGGCAACCCGTTTATCCAGTCCAGCCATACACTTGCCCCTCCAGTTGTCCTTGCCGACATCATTGGGGGTGAAAAATGATTTGTTAATTTTAAATTTGTGACTCAATCATTGGGTTTTTTTATCAATTTAATGTTAATTAAAGGTATTCAACAAGTTAAGGGAATGCGAAATGGGAATGAGCATCAAACAGTTACGCGCGTTTTTAGCGGTAGCTCACACTCTGAATTTTGCTCATGCCAGTGAAAGACTGAATATGTCGCAACCCGCATTAAGCCTGGCGATTAAAGGACTGGAGGATTCCCTGGGCGGGGCGTTATTGTTGAGAACCACCCGCAAAGTGACCCTGACGCAGGAGGGAGAAACGCTGCTGAACATGGGACGACAACTGCTGGCGGACTGGGAGAATACGGAAGAGGCAATGCGCCAACACTTTACGCTACAGCGCGGTAAAATCTCGATTGCCGCCATGCCTTCATTTGCCGCTAACGTCCTGCCATCGGTACTGAAAACGTTTCGTGACTCTTACTCTGGTATCAACGTAACGGTACACGATGTGATCAACGAACAGGTGATTGAGATGGTCAGCGAAGGGCGGGTAGAGATGGGTATCGCCTTTGAGCCTGACTACTCAGGTCATCTGCATTTCACGCCGCTCGGCGTGGATCGTTTTATTGCGATTGTGCCGCCGACATGCCGACTGGCGGGGAGGGATCGTATTGCGTGGCGCGAACTGCTGACGCTGGATTTCATCACCCTGCAACGACCTTCCGCCGTGCGTCTGATGCTGGAAGAACAGCTGGTACAAAGCGGGCATACGCTGGAGGTGGCGCTGGAGAGCCATCAACTGGTAACAGTTGGTCGCCTGGTGGCGAGTGGATTGGGCGGCAGCGCCGTGCCAGCATTGTGCCGTACGCAAATGACCGAGCTGGGCGCAATCTGTATCGATCTGGATACGCCGGTGATCCAACGTCGGATCGGCGTTTTGCGTTCGGCACATCATAAGTTATCTACCGCCTCTGAAGTGCTGGTGGATTCACTGAAAAAGGCGTATCGCACCTGACTTTTCTCAACGGCTCAGGTCATGTAACCGCCCGCCAGCAGCGAACGTCACATCCGGTATCACTTTTCAATAATGCCTGTTTCTTCTCACAACCGCTGGTCGCAAGCGGGCATCTGTCACGGAAAAAACAGCCCTCTGGCAGAGTTCGATTTCCCGGAAGTTCGGTTTTCCGCAACACTAAATCTTCCGCCAACGGCGCTCCCGTTTTAGGGACGGAGTCCAACAATAATCGCGTGTAGGGATGGGCGGGTTGAGTGAGAACCTGCTGCGCATCGCCCAGCTCAACAATTTGCCCGAGGTACATTACCGCCACGCGGTCGCTCATATGGCGGACCACCGACACATTGTGCGAGATCAGCACGTAGGTCAGGTTTCTGCGCGCCTGCAGTGACACCAGCAGGTTAAGTATTTGCGCCTGTACGGAGATATCCAGTGCCGAAGTGGGTTCATCAAGTACGATAACATCCGGCTCTGACGATAGCGCCCGGGCGATGGCAATACGCTGACGTTGTCCACCGGAAAACGCATGCGGCAGACGATCGAGATATTCTGGGCGGATTCCCACCTGTTGGGCCAAATCTTCGGCAAGCATGCGGCGCTCACGTTCCGGATTCCGTTTTTGGATCCATACCGGCTCAGTGATAGTTCGCCACACCGGTAAGCGAGGATCCAGCGATGAAAGAGGATCCTGAAATACCATCTGCATACCGTTATGTTGCGTGTCACCACGGCGGCCATAGTTTCCCTTACTGGGTTTCAGCATGCCCATCAGCAGTTGTGCCAGCGTACTTTTTCCGCAACCAGACTCGCCAACAATTCCCAGCGTTTCCCCTTGTCGGATCTGTAAATCCAGACCGTTGAGCGCATGTACTCGCTCCGTTACTTTGCCGAGCCAGTTTTTACGCGCAGGGAAGTTGACATGGACATCCTGCAGATCCAGTAATAAGTCAGACATGTGTTGTCTCCAGTTGCGGGTACCAGCACGCAGATTGTTGCTCCGCGCCTCCCTGACTGCTTAATGCGGGTGTTTCTTCACAGCGAGGACCAGCGGCAAAGCAGCGCTCGCGAAATGCGCATCCCGCCGGCAAGCAGGTTAAATTCGGCACGGTGCCGGGGATCGCAGGTAGCAATGCGCGCGGCTCGCCGTGTTCGGGGGCGCATTTCAACAGGCCAATAGAATAAGGATGCGTCGGGTGTTGAATAACGGTTTGCGTCGGGCCACTCTCAATCACGCTTCCGGCATACATGACGTATAACCGATCGCATAGCTGTGAAACCACAGCCATATCATGGCTGATAAATAACACGGCAGTACCGCTGGCTCGCGCTTTTAATTTCAGTAACCGCAGCACCTGCAGTTGCACCGTGACGTCCAACGCGGTGGTTGGTTCATCGGCAATAATAAGCTCTGGCTCGCAGGAAAAGGCCAGCGCGATCATGACACGCTGGCGCATCCCGCCGGAAAGCTCAAACGGGAAACGTTTCATGACTTCCGACGCGTCCGGGATTTGCATCTCTTCGAGTAAAGCGATGGCTTTCTGACGGGCATCCGTGCGGCTCAACGCCTGATGATGACGGATAACCTCTACCATTTGCTGACCGATACGTCGGGTTGGATTCAGTGCCGTCATGGGTTCCTGAAAAATCATCGCGACGCGTGCGCCGCGCCATTGACGCATTTGCTTCTCGCTGGCATTGAGCACATCTTCACCCAGCAGCGAAACGCGTCCCTGGTGAATATGATAACTCCCCTCCGGCAGCAGACGCATGGTGAGCATGGCCGTCACGGACTTACCGGAACCGGATTCACCCACCACGCCAACGATCTCTCCGCGGTTGATGTGTAACGAGACATGGTTCAGCGCATGCACCTCAGCTTTATAGCCGGGGAAACTCAAATGTAAATCTTCGATTTCCAGCACGGGTTGTGTCATGACTGTTTTCCTCCGGCTTTCGGATCCAGCAGATCGCGAATGCCATCGCCAAAGAGATTAAAGCCCACGGCGGTAATCAGAATGGCCGCGCCGGGGAAAGCGCAATACCACCACTGATCAAGCACATAATTGCGGCCAATTGCGACCATCGCGCCCCATTCAGCGCTCGGTTGCTGTGCGCCCAAACCAATAAACCCGAGCGTGGCAGCCATCAGGATCGCACTGCCGATATCCAGCGAAGCCTGCACGATGAGTGGGGGCAGAGAATTACGTAAAATGTGCCAGCTAATAAGATGCCAGCGTGAAGCCCCGTAAGTGCGCGCCGCCTGTACATAGGTGAACTGACGCACCACTAACGTTTGACCGCGGGCGAGGCGCACATAAAAAGGAATTCTTACGATCGCAATCGCCAGCATGGCGTTAAACAAGCTTGGACCCAGCGCGGCAGCCAGCGCCATCGTCAGCACCAGCGAGGGAATAGACAGCATAATGTCCATCATGCGCATAATGATCGCATCTGCACGTCCGCCCATAACACCTGACAGGCAGCCCAGCAGTGAACCCGCTCCTCCGGCAATACCCACTACCACCAGACCCGCAACGACCGACTGCTGGCTCCCCACCAGAACGCGGCTGAACAGATCGCGGCCAACTTCATCGGTACCAAACCAGTGAGTTGCTGACGGGGGCAGCAGGCGCGCACTTAAATCGATGGCGTTTGGGTCGTGAGGGGTTATCCACGGCGACAGCACCATCAACAGCAGTATCAATACGATGATGACCCCGCCAACCAACGTCAGCGGGCTGTTTTTCATCATCCAGAACAGTTTGGCCCAGTCCGTGCGACGGCGAACGGTCTGCGGTGCCGCGGGCGTTTCTTGTGTGAGCATCATTGTGCGCCTCCACGTCCAATTCGAGGGTCCACCCACAAATAGAGCAAGTCCACCACCAGGTTGACCAGCACATAGGCGAAGGAGACCACCACGGCAAATCCCATTACCGCCGGGAAGTCGAGCGCCTGAATTGATGTCACTACCCAGGCGCCCATCCCCGGCCAGGCGAAGACCGTTTCGGTCAGCACCGCACCGTAGAGCAGATCGCCCAGCGCCAGGCCGAGGACAGTGATTGATGGAATGAGTGCGTTAGGCAATGCATAGCACAGCACGATGTACCAGCCCGGTAACCCGCTGGCGCGAGCGGTACGAATGTAATCTTCACTGAGTTGCTCCAGCATGGCAGAGCGAATCTGGCGGGCAACGATTCCGAGATGCACAAAAGCCAGCGTCAGCGACGGCAGGATCAGATGCTGAAGCGCATTGAAAAAGACTTCGCCATTGCCTTCCAGCAGTGCATCAATCAGGTAGAACCCGGTGACGTGAGCGGGTGGATCCAGCCAGTCGTCTAAACGCCCGCCGCCGGGTAAAATTTGCAGATGACCATAAAACAGCACAATAACCCCCAGCCCCAGCCAGAATGCAGGCGTAGAGATGCCGGTGATCGCCATCAGGCGAACGAGGTGATCAAGCCAGCGGTTGCGCCAGACCGCAGATAAAATGCCCAACGGAATACCGATGAGCAGCGCCAGCAACAAGGAGCAGAAAGCCAGCTCAAGGGTGGCGGGGAAGAAGATGCGTAGCTCATCCAGTACCGGACGGCCGGTACGAATGGAAGTGCCTAAATCGCCATGGAAAATATCGCTGACGTAGCGAAAAAACTGAACATACAACGGCTGGTTCAGCCCTAGCTGTTGGCGAATATTTTCGACAATTTCATCACTGGCGCGATCGCCTGCCAGCAGCCGTGCGGGGTCGCCAGGTATCAGGTGTGAAATAATAAAGGTGATTACGCAAACACCGATCACCACCAGAATAAGTCCCCAGCATCGCTGGCGTAAAATGCTCCAGAACGTCATTAGCTTCCCCTTGCGGAGCCGAGCGGCTCCGCATCAACGTGGCTTATTTACTCATGGTGGAGATATTGAAGACCTGTTCCAGCATGGGGTTGAATACAAATCCTTTAACGTCTTTGTTCATCGCCAACTGATAATTTTTCTGGAATAAATAAACGTAGGCAGCTTCATCAATTACGATGGTTTGCGCCTGCTGGTAATCCTTGGTTCTGGCCGCCTGATCGGTGGTCGCCAGGGCGCTACGCAGCAGCTTATCGACTTCACTGTTTTCGTAGAAGGAGCGGTTACCGGGTAAACCTTTCTTGTCTGACTCAAACCAGTAATTCATAAACATGTACGGGTCGGCAAAATCCGGGCTCCAGTTGCCAATGGCAATGTCGTAATCTCCCTTACCTACACGGTCACGCATGGTGGCGTTTGCCAGTTTCTCCAGCTTCACCTTAATACCCAGTTTGCCAAGACTTGCCTGAGTGGCGAGCGCGATAGGTTCCCAGTTAGGGTCATTATCAGAGTACAGGAAGCTCAGGCTTTCAGGTTTGCTGGCAACGTTGTCCCACGCCGCTTTCGCTTTGGCCTCATCAAAACTGTACTGCATGGCCTTGTCGTCAAAACCCCACATGCCTTCAGGGATCGGACCACGCATTTGCTTCCCGTTGCCGCTGAGGATCCCATTTACCATGCCTTTATAATCGGTGGCCCACGAGATGGCGCGGCGTAAATCCACCTGATTGAGCGGCGCTTTACTGTTGTTCAAATACAGATAGGTCACGCGCAGTGAGGGATAATCCGCTACGTTAACTTTGCCTTCCTGTTTTAAAGCGGCAAGCTGGTCAACTGGAAGCGCATCGGCAATGTCGATATCGCCACGTGACAATTGCAGTCGGCGGGAGGCGCTTTCACCGATGATTTTTACCGAAACCCGCTTAAACGAAGGTTTTTCACCGGCATAATACGGGTTAGGAACCAGCACCAACTGCTGTCCTTTTTGCCAGCTTTTAAGCATGAACGGACCAGAGCCTGCCGTGTTTTGCGCCAGGAATCCGCGGGCATCGTCTGCAGCATGCTCTTTTAAAATGGCCGGGTTAATGATTGAGGCTCCGTCATTCGCCAGCGTATACAGGAACGGCGCAAACGGCTGACTGAGGGTAAACTTCACCGTCGTGTTATCGATAGCCTCAACCTTCAGATCTTTCGGGAATGCTTCTGCAGGGCCCTGGCCAATTTTGAGCAAGCGTTCAAAAGATTGCTTTACCGCATCAGCCGTTACCGGCGTCCCGTCGGCGAATTTGGCATCGTTTTTCAGGGTAAACGTCCACTCTTTCTGGTCGTCAGAGGCTTTCCAGCCGCTGGCTAAATCACCTTCAACTTCCGTGGAGCCTTTACCGCCGTCGGTTTTGTACTGAACCAGTCGCTGATAAGAGGGGTAGGTGACCGTCCAGTCGTTGTTATCGATGGTCACGGCGGGATCGAGCGTTTGAGGATCGGCTGCTTTACCAATCACCAACATATCTTTGGGAACGGCGGCCTGTGCGGCGGGCAGGGCAAACGCCAGCGCAACGGCAATCAGAGCGGGGCGAAAAAACGCGTTTAACGCAGGTGTAGTCTTCATAACCAGGCTCCAGAATCAAAGGGGATGTTGTGTTGCTGTGGGAGTGACAGTGTAACAATCCATCTGATCGTCAAGCAGCGGATAGCGGGCGGCATCAGGTAATTCAAAATGCCACCACTCGCTGTTGATACCGACAAAGCCGCCGCCGAACATAATGGCATTGAGCAGCAGGCGATTACGCTGTGCAATCGGAGGAACAGACGGATGCCAGGCATGGGAACGGTCGTGCATTTCATCAAAACCGGCTCCCATATCAAGGACCTTGCCGCGATCGTCCATTAACGTAACGTCAATAGCCGTGCCGCGGCTGTGATTAGAACCAATCGCCACATCGACAACGTACTGAGGATCCGGACACGCATTCCACAGCACCGCCTGTGCCTGCTGCGGGCGATACGCGTCGTACACAACAAGCTTCAGGCCCGCCAGTTGCGCAATACTGATGCTTTTAGCCAGCGCGGTTACCGCCTCGGTGTGCAACAGACAACGTGCTTCCCGGTAAATTGGCGCACCGGTAATGTTATCTGCAGTAGCGTATTTAAGATCGATATGCAGTGACGGGAATATCACCGACAGATCGACCAGTTCTGGGGTCTCTGACATAGCACGTTTCCTGTTTATTGTTCAAATTGACCAAATTGTTGTTGTAACTGGCGATTGGTTTGCAGGCGTTCTGTGAGGGAGTCACCCAGTTGTGCCACCACCGCAGAGAGTAATAAGTTGAACAGACAGCTCACCGGCGCCAGTGAATCCCAGAAATGCCCGGTGTCAGTTTTCACCTGAAGCAAATCAATGGAATAGTCTCTGGCCCACGGGCACCACACATCGGTGACCAGCGCCAGCGGAATGCAGCGCTCTGTGGCGATACGGCAATATTGTCTGGAGACCGCAGAGTAGGCGCGCATATCGGTGATCACTACGTAAGGCTGGGTGAAACCCGAATTCAGTGATTCCACCCAACTGCCTGAAAGCCCTTCGGAGTAGCTGACTTTAGGCCGCAGGTATTCCAGATGGCTGAAAAAAGCGTTGGCGATCCCGCGGGTAGACTGGATCCCAAGGATAAACACGGCTTCAGCATGCGCCAGCTGTTGCGCAATGCGTAAAAATGTCTCGCCCTGAGCAAGCTGATAAACGTGGGTAATAGCGTCGATTTCCAGTAACAGCGACTGCTGCGCGCGATCGGACAGACTTTGTTGCTGGTGCCAGGAGTCCAACCGCTCGTTCATACCCCAGGGCTGATAGGGAACTACGGGTAGTTCTCGCAGGCTGGCTTTTGCATCTTCCAGATTGCGAAAGCCCAGTTTACGCAGATAGCGTCCAACGGTAATGCCGCTGGTTCCGGTCGCTTTCGCGATACCATCCGCCGTCTCAAAAGGGATCTGTACAGCATGGGCTAACAGCCATCCGGCCACGCGCTTTTCGCTAGGCGTCAGCTGGCTAAAGGTCTGCTCTATGCGGGTAAATAACTCAGGTTTCGCTGTCATTACTTTCTCGCTGTTAGTTGTCTGTCAGATTACGGCTCACTGTTAGCGAATTAACAATGCAGGACGCGTGCCAGGCTGGTAACAGCGGCATGCTGGCTGTTTTTGTTAAAATTCAACTCAAATTCGTTAACCAATGATCAACATTTGTGCAGCGTAGTTCAGTTTTGGTGCAGTGACAGGGGTATGGAGTATGAATCTACTGATTTCGTCGGAACGATCACATTGTGGCCACGTTTTGCGCTCGAACATCAGAATCAGTAATGTGAAATATAAATTTCAGCCATATCCATGGTGTTGATCTTTATTCTTATGAAGGTAGGGGTATTATTTTTTGCGAACTACATTAACGGTTTGAAGCGCAAGTGTAGATATTATTTATATTATAAATGGAGTACTACAATGAATAAATTCTCCCTTTCTACAGCAGGTATTCTGGTCGCAGCGCTGTTAACCAGTGTCAGCGTCAATGCAGCAACTGATAACGCTAAAACTGAAGTGACTCCGAAAGGCATGAGCTGCCAGGAGTTTATTGATTTGAACCCGCAAACTATGGCTCCAGTGGCTTTCTGGGTGCTCAATGAAGACGAAGACTTCAAAGGTGGTGATTACGTGGACTATAACGAAACCGTCACTACCGCAGTTCCTCTGACCGTTGAACTTTGTAAAAAACATCCGCAGAGTGAATTAAGTAAAATAAAAGACGAAATCAAAAAAGAATTATCAAAATAAGATTAAGTTGTTATTTAAACCCAGTCCAAGTGCTGGGTTTTGCTATTCGTGACAACGTCACTTATTTATTTTGTGATACTTAAGAAAACTTTATAAAGATATAAACGCCTGTGCCGATACTGGATAAAACTTAGCCTTTCGCACAAGGAGTTTGTATGGCCTGGTATCCCACTCGTATTTCAACGCGTTTAACCATCGGCGGCATTCTGCTGCTTGCAGTCACGACGCTTGTTATTGTGGCGATTATGCTCTGGCGTGGTCAGCCGCGCGTTGTTGAAATCAACACAGCACTGATCGAAGAAACAGGGCAAGGTTTAACCCGTCAACTGAGTACCGTGTTGTCCCGAATTGAAGGCGAGACCGTCAGCCTGTCACGACTGGCTGAAGTATTGCCCAACGATGAATCCCTCTACCAAAGCGTCGTTCCACATCTGATTGGCGAAAGTAAAGACTCGATTATTACCGGCGGCGGCATTTGGCCAGAACCAGGCGCCTTTACCGCTGGCGTGGAGAAGCGCAGCTTTTTCTGGGCGCGTAATGCGGAAGGAAAACTGGTGTATTCCAACGACTATAACGTCGAAGGATCAAGCGGATACCATAATGAAAGCTGGTATCAGCACGCCAAAAACCATTCACAAAACAGCTGCCTATGGTCTGATGTGTATCAGGACGCCAGTTCGGGCGTCAACATGGTAACGTGCAGCGTGCCATATCAACTGGCGGGCAAGTTTGCCGGGGTTGCTACCACCGATATTCGTCTGGATAACGTCGCCACCTTTATGCAACAGCAGGGAAACAGCACCGGAGGTTACGCGTTTGTGGTGGACAAACAGGGGCAAATTCTCTACTTCCCGCAGGCCGATTTGGCAAAATATAAAACCATTAATGAACTGGCGCAAAGCGCGCAATGGCTTATCCCGGTGGAAAACGGCCTGAAATCTCTCCGCCCGACAGATGGGGTGAAGACTATTACGCTTGCAAACGACAACGTCCTGAATACGGCGTCCCGGGTGATGCTGTTCCCGATGGCAGATACCGGTTGGGTAGTGGGACTGGTGACGCCTGAATCACGTATCGTCGGCCTTGCTAAAGTGATGATGCAGGACGTACTGGAAGTTTTGATCCCGATTATGACGCTGTTGCTGGTGGGATCCTGGCTAGTGGTTCGCCGACTGATTTCGCGTCTCGATGATACTCGTCAGGCACTTGATGACATTGCACAGGGAGAAGGCGATCTTACCCGTCGCCTGGATGTGCGTGGTAAAGATGAGATTTCAGCCATCGCCGAAGCGTTTAACCTGTTCGTCGATAAAATCGCAGCCGTCCTGATCACCGTCAGAAGCAGTAGCGTGGTAGTGGCGAATAACGCCGTCAGTCTGGCAGACAGTAATATGGAACTTTCATCTCGCGTAACGCAGCAGGCCGCGGCGCTGGAAGAGAGTTCAGCGGCGATGGAACAATTAAACGCAACCGTTCATCAAAATGCCAGTAATACACAACTGGCGGATGAACTCTCCGATAGCACAGCGCAAACGGCCAACCGCTGCGGCGATGTGATGCAGGGCGTTATCTCTACGATGGACAACGTCAGCGCGTCATCCGGCAGAATGGTAGAAATTGTTGCAGTCATCGACAGCATTGCGTTCCAGACCAATATCCTCGCCCTCAACGCTGCGGTTGAAGCCGCCAGAGCGGGTGATGCAGGCAGAGGCTTTGCCGTTGTGGCCTCCGAAGTGCGCACGCTGGCCCAGCGAAGTGCCACCGCTGCACAGGAAATAAAAGCGTTGATAGATGAATCCGTTTCTCATGTTGGTAGCGGAAGCCAGCAAATTCACCATGCGGGCGAACGTCTGGGAGAACTGGTCAGCAATGTACGTCAGGTACGTCAGCTGATGGGGGAAATTCGTGTGGCGGGTGAAGAACAGCGTAAGGGCGTTTCAGAAGTTACGCTGGCCGTTACCGAAATGGACAGCACCGTTCAGCAAAACGCCTCGTTAATTGATGATGCCGCCGCACGTACGCAGGCATTGAAAGAGGAGGCGGAACAGTTGGCGTTGTTGGTCTCGTCATTCAGATTGCCTGAGCCTTCAGTTGCCTGATAACGACACGATATCCGGGTGCAAACGTTGTGCCCGGATAACTCCAGTATAATGATGCTTAACCACGAATTATCGATTTAACTCCTTTTTATTGTGTCTTACAAAACTTTGAATCATTCCTCGCTTAACTCTATAATATTGGGTGTAAAGTCTATTTTATCCCTATAAGAGCCAATATTATGGATTTAATGCTCAATACAGCAGCCGATATCGTCAAACTACTTTGCGACAGATTGCGTAAGGAACGACTCGCGCGGCAAATGACGCAGGCTGATGTTGCCGCGCGTTCAGGGGTCGGTGTGAATACCGTTTCAAATCTGGAAGCGGGTAAGAATGTAGGATTTGAGAATCTGGTCAAAGTCGCGATGGTGTTAGGCTATGGTGAGGCGCTGGAGGGCTTATTTAAACCCAGGATTGACAGTCTGGATGATATTTTGCGTTACGAGAAGAGCGCAGCACGCCAGCGGGTGAAAAGGAAAAATACTGATGCCTGAGCAAGTCGATGTCTTTTATGAAGGCTGGGGTGAAAAATGGTTGTGGGGAAAACTGGTGTCTTCCACAGCCCTGACCGGACGCCCGTTGATCGCTTTTGAATACAGTGAAGACGCCATACGTAAGGGGCTGGAGCTGTCCCGGCTAACGTTACCGCTGAACGGTCCCCGTTTACGCAGGGATTTCCCGGCTCATCAATTGGGATTACCTGGTCCCGTGTACGATTCGCTACCTGATGGCTGGGGGATGCTGTTGATGGATCGGTTATTTAAACGCCGTGGACTCAACGCAGCGCGCATAGGACCTCTGGAGAGGTTAACCTGGGTCGGCAATAACGCAATGGGTGCCATGACGTTCCGGCCCGTTCAGTCAGATGTCGAGAAACTTTCAAAAGAGGATGTTCCTCTTGAACAACTGGCATCTGAGGTTCAGGAAGTCCTGAGTGGAGAAGGCGGGGAATTCTTGCAAAAACTTCTCCAGATGGGAGGTTCACCACAAGGGGCAAGGCCAAAAGCGTTACTTTATCGTGACAGTGTCACGTCAAAATTCACCACTGTGCCCCTCCCGGGGAGCGAAAGCTGGTTGATTAAATTTCCTGCCAGGCACGAGCATGCCGAGGTATGTGCCATCGAAGCAGTATACGCAGAATGTTTGCGGCAATGTGGGATTACCACGCCAGATACAGCGTATTTCAATCTGCCTGACGAGCAGGCGGCGTTTGCTACCCGCCGTTTCGACCGTGAGCAGTCGGTCCGTATTCCTATGCAGAGTCTGGCGGCATTTACCGGTGCAAATTACCAGATACCCGGTGCTTTAGATTACCGGGATTTTCTGCGCGCCACACAGATTTGTACCAATGATGTCAGAGAAAAAGCGAAAGCGTTCGAACGCGTGGTTTTCAACGTGGCATTTAACAACCGCGATGATCATCCCAAAAACTTTGCCTATTTAATGTCAGCCGACGGAAACTGGACTTTGGCCCCGGCTTACGACGTGACCTGGTGCGAAGGGCCAGGCGGATATCACCAAATGGACGTGCTGGGAGAAGCGCTGGATATCGAAAGAAAGCACCTGCAGCAGCTTGGCGAACAGGAAGCCGAGCTATCAGCTGAGCATGTGAACGCCATAATCGACAAGATCTGCCACTATGCGACAGCGCTAAGCGTTACAGCCAAAGACAAATACGCCGATCAGATAACACAAACTACGCTGAATACGATACAGAAACAGATTAATGATAATGTCCGCAGGTTAATGTCCAGGTGATGCCGAGACAGTCGCCACGTGGACTGAAGACGTCGGCCTGAGCGGGGAAAAATTTCCCCGCTACATTTCCCCGCTAAACAGACCAGAGGACAACCATTAACGTCCCCAACGGTTGCGAATATAAGTTACCGCTTCCTGCGTTTGCGGTTGATTAAGATAATCTTCGCGAAACAGAATAGTGCCGTTAATGTGCGGTTCCGACTCGTTCAGATCGAGCTGTTTTTTTAACTCTGGTACACCGCCTTTAACCGTCCAGTCTGGTTCTTTTCGCGACGGCTCGCCGACTTTGTAAAGCGCCACCCCTATATAGAGGCGAGTGTTGGTTGATTTCACGACATCTGCCCACCATTTTGCCAGCACATCGTATCGTGCCGCATCGCGGGCGAAGGGCCAGTACAGTTGCGGGGCGATATAGTCCAGTAGCCCCAGTTGCACCCAGCGGCGGGTATCGGCGTATGATTCATCATACGCTGCCGCGCCGCGCGTGTCGGACCCCGCTGGATCGTGCGAACGGTTGCGCCACACACCCGCAGGGCTGACGCCAAACTCGACTTCAGGTTTGAGTTTCTTGATGGTTTGTGAAACCTGGGCGATCAGACGTTGCGTGTTATCACGCCGCCAGTCTGCTTTGGATGCGAATTCCTGGCCGTATCGTCTGAAAGTCTGGCTGTCGTTGAGCGCAGAACCGGGAGACTCGGTATAGAAGTAATCATCAAACTGCACGCCGTCAATCGGGTAATTCTCAACCACTTCAGCCACGATGCTGGTTATCCAGTCGCGAACTTCCGGAATGCCGGGATCTAACACAAAACGCTCGCCCGAGGTGCGGATCCAGTCCCGATGCAGAACATAAACGCTGGAAGGCGTCTGTGACAACGTATTGTTTAATTCGGTGATTGTCGAAGGTTTGGTGTTCACGGATACGCGGTAGGGGTTAAACCACGCATGGACTTTCATGCCGCGTTTATGCGCTTCATCAAGCATAAACTGGAGCGGATCGTAGCCCGGATCCTGACCAATCGTTCCCGTCAGAGTATCTGACCACGGCAAGATTTTTGATTGCCATAGCGCGGTGGCATCAGGCTTTACCTGGAAAAAAACGGTATTAATACCAAGACGTTTCAGATTGTCCAGCTTGTCAGTCAGCGCTTTTTGCTGCTGGCTGATGCGAACGCCAGGCGAACTGATGTTGACAGATGAAATCGGTGGCCAGTCCAGACGCGAAACCGTTGCCAGCCAGATACCGCGCACTGGCTCTTTGCTCTGCTGTGATTTGTTTACCGGAGTCTGTGGGGTGATTTTGGAACCTGGCGGCTGTGAAGAACAACTGCCGAGTAGCAACATACTACCTACCAGCAGCGTGAACCATTTCATGTTGGTGAGCGGCAGTCTGGCTCGGGAACGGGCGAGTAAATTCGCCAATT
The DNA here is from genome assembly GCF_030332265.1 of Citrobacter sp. Cu231. NCBI lineage: Bacteria > Pseudomonadati > Pseudomonadota > Gammaproteobacteria > Enterobacterales > Enterobacteriaceae > Citrobacter > Citrobacter sp. Cu231. The sequence continues at coordinate 258,084 of NZ_JAOWIE010000044.1, forward strand.
TTTTTTGATAATTTCCTGAAATAAAACCGGATGCAGACATCAGATTTGGCTCTTATTTCTTCTTGTTGCGGCTGTTAGCCCAGGGATCAATGGCCGGTTCGGCGGTGTTATTTGAGGCCTGGTCATCCAGAGAATCAAGGTACAGCGCTTCAACTTCTGCCCGCGCCCACGGCGTACGACGCAGAAACTTCAGACTGGATTTAACGCTCGGTTCATTTTTAAAACAGTTGATGTTAATGCGTTGTGCCAGCTCAGCCCAACCGTAACGATCAACCAGTGCATTGACCTGCATTTCAAGCGTTACGCCATGTAAAGGGTCTTTAGAAATATGAGCATTCATATGAAGTCCAGTTCAGTGGTTCCAGATTTTGTCAGTAGTGCGACGGAAAGAAGGTTACAAGAAAGCAAAGCTGCCAGCAATGGCAGAAACCGGTATGACGCGCAAGCAGAACGCCATACCGGCAATGGAGGGTTCAATACTCTTTAAAGGCCAGTTTCAGACGGGCAATTAACAGTTTAAACAGGTAACTCATCAAGGTTCGTTCACCGGTCTTGATCGTCACGCTGGCGGGCATTCCCGCTTTAATTTTTAATTCGTTCTGTGGGGATTTCAGTTTGGCAATGTTAATTGAAGCTTCAATTCATGAGGGAAATATAACATCATCTCAGTCATCTGGATGACTGTTGCTGCATTAATTTGTGATGAACATCGTTATTATTGTATTTAATTCAGGTTAAGAAAATTTTTCTTATGGAAATTACCATTATCATTAAAACTCAATAAAAGCAATTAGTTAGAATGGAAATATCGAAATTAAGATCTTATTTAAGATCGACCTAATATGATTTGAGAAAACAAAGGTTTTAATTTCTGGGATTATTCTTAAACTAGCCGTCATCGTAGGGTTACTCTTACGGTGTTATAAGACATTACTGATGTCGCCGCATCCCTGAATAAATACTCCACGCTAAGCGGAGAAGGGTTATTGCATCATTTTATTACGATGCCAGTGTATTTATTAATTAAGGATAGACAATATGAAAACCAATATTCCTCATGCCAGTTATATATTTGCAGCTGGTGGCCTTGCATTATTGTTTGCGCAGATAGCGTATGCTGATTCAGCAAATACCATCACCTTTAAAGGCGAAGTGACCGAACAAACTTGCGAAGTCACGGTTAACGGTGTAAATGCACGGCCAGTAGTATTACTGCCATCTGTTGCGAAAAGCGATCTCGCGTCAGCAGCATCTTCAGCAGGCCTGACAACATTCACCCTCGGCGTGACCGGCTGTACAGTTGATTCTAACGCGTTGGATATTAAAACCGTCTTCGTTGCAAATAATATGACCGAGCGCGGTAACCTGGCTAATACAGGTACCGCGCAAAATGTTGAATTACAACTGCTGACCGATAGCGCGGGTACTACGCCGATCGATTTACGTACTGGAACTCCGGTTGCAGGAATTACCGTTGCGGCCGGAAATACATCCGGTGAGCACGACTTTGCCGTGCAGTATTATAGCCCGAACGGTGGGGCAACCGCCGGGACAGTTGTTGGCACTGTGCAATACGCCATTTCCTATTTGTAAGCGAGATCTGCGTGATGAAAGGATTGGCTATTAGTTTGGCAGTAATGATGATGTGCTTCTGCGCGCAGGCAAGCATAGTGATGACCGGCAACCGGATAATCTATCCGGCAGACAGTCGGGAAGTCAGCGTGCAATTAACTAATCGCGGCGACGTCCCCGGCGTTGTTCAGGTTTGGCTTGATGATGGCGATGCACAATCAGTACCACAAACTGCGGCCGCTCCTTTTGTCACCACACCACCGGTCTTTCGGATGGCGGCCCACGCGGGGCAAACTGTGCGGTTGCGTTACATCGGTAAACCCGTCGCACAGGACAGGGAATCACTGTGGTGGTTTAACTTCATTCAGATCCCGCCCACAAATAAGGACGCGCAAACCGATAACCAGCTTCTGGTGCTGGTGCGTAGCCGCGTAAAAGTATTGGTCAGACCGAAAGGGCTGGTGGGTTCACCGCTGGAGATGGCGAACACCAGCCGGGTCTGGCTGCAGAATGGCAAGCTGCATTTCCGCAATAACAGTGGTTACTATCTCGCACTTTCGTCACTTGACGTCAGCGGCACGGGAAAAAAACAGCGCATTCAGAGCGAAACGATCGCACCGTGGACGACGATGTCATGGCCTGCAAAAATTTCGCAATTGAACGACGCGCAAATGCGCTGGATTAACGATCAAGGAGCCTCATTAAGCGGGCGTGTGGCGCTGGAGAAGCAGGACAATGTCCGAGACTAATCCACGTTGGTGGTGGCTGTTTTTGCCCATTGCGATGCCTGTTTTTGCCAGCGATTACACCTTTGATGAAACATTGTTGCTTGGAAGTGGCTACGAGAAAGGCCTGGCAATGCTCAACGATCCGGATGCCGTGGTTGCGGGACGTTATAGCGTGGATATCTGGCTCAATGGACAATATGTAGGGCGGGATGATGTGTTGTTTCGCCAGAATACCGCAGGGCGTACCGAACCTTGTCTTCCGGCTAAATTTTGGGATGAACAGGGCGTAACAGCAGCACCGGAACAAGCGCAGGAATGCTTCGCCCCTGAAGCTCGGATCAGCGGTGGACGGTGGGATTTTGACCAGAGCCTGTTGCGTCTGAATCTCAGCGTGCCTCAGGCCGCATTAAAACGTACCCCAATGGATTATGTACCGCCGTCGCAGTGGCAAAGTGGCGAGAGTGTGCTGTTCAGTAACTACAATCTGCACGCTTATCACAATAAAAATAACGGTCAGCAAAGTGATTACGGCTGGCTGGGTCTGAGCAGCGGCTTCAATATGGGGAGTTGGCAATTTCGCCAACAGTCATCTGCCAACTGGCGGCGCGATGGCGATCGTGAAAGCCAACGCTGGGATGCGCTGCAAACCTGGCTTCAACATCCTGTTGCAACACTGGAGAGTTTACTGACTGTAGGCGAAAGCTACACCTCGGGAAATCTGCTTGGCAGTATGGCGTTTACAGGTGTCAAACTGGAAACCGATCAACGGATGTGGCCGCAGTCGCGACGCGGCTACGCCCCAGAAATTCGTGGCACGGCATCGACACCTTCACGTGTCGTGGTCAAGCAGAATGGTCGAACGCTTTACGAAACCAGCGTGCCACAAGGCCCCTTTGTACTTGATGATTTGCCGAATACAGCCTGGGACGGTGATTTACAAGTTGAAATCACCGGCGCCGATAACAAAAAGAGTAGCTATACCGTGCCATATGCCAGCGTACCTTTATCACTGCGTCCTGGCGTCTGGCGCTACGGTCTGGTGGCAGGGAAGACCCGGGATTACAGCGCTGCCGATGGTCTGTTTACCGATTTCACGCTGGAGCGCGGGATGACGAATCTCCTGACCGCTAATGGCGCTTTGCGGATCGGCGACGACTATCAGGCACTGCTGATGGGAGGCGTTCTGGCTACATCGATGGGCGCTTTTGGTGTCGATATTACCGGTTCGCGGGCCCAGATTTCTTCTCAAACTATGAGTGGCTGGCGGTTGCAAACCAACTGGAGCAAAACGTTCAACCCGACAGGCACTCACGTCGCGCTGGCGGGGTATCGCTATTCCACAGAAGGGTATCGTGACTACGGTGACGTCCTGGGTGAGCGAAGCGTCAGTGGGAGCAATGCGCAGTGGCGCTCGGATACACTGCGTCAAAAAAACCAGTTCTCCGTTACGGTGAACCAAACACTGAACAGCTACGGAAACCTATGGCTGTCGGGATCAATGATGGATTACTACAGTGACCGTGGCAACAGCACACAATTGCAGGCTGGTTATAACACCACCTTTGGACGAATAACGTTAGGTATGTCATTCAGCAGACAGGATACCTGGTGGCGTAACGGCGATCGGTCACAAGTGCAAAAAGAAAACATGGCAACGATTACCGTCTCAATGCCTTTCGGTATAGGCGAACGTGAGCATACGCTGGCGCTGTCGGCGAGTCAGGCTCAACATGCAGGGCGCAATGCACAGTTGGCATTGTCTGGTGCGCTTGATCAGGATGAAACCCTCAATTACGCGCTGTCCACGGGCTGGCAACAAGGGCAAGAGGAATCGAACAGCGTGACCGACTGGAGTGGTTCGCTGCAAAAAAATACTGCTTTCGGCACGCTAAACGGCAGCGTTTCACAGTCACAAAACTATCAACAATGGGCTGCTGGTGTTCGCGGGGCACTCGTTGTACATCGCCATGGCATCGTTGCCGGCCCGTGGGTTGGCGACACATTTGCTCTGGTAGAAGCGCCAGGCGCTGCGGGAGCCAGAGTAGGGGGTGGACAGGGTGCAACCGTGAACAGTGGGGGTTATGCGCTGGTCCCCTCGTTGACACCTTATCGCTATAACAACGTGACTCTCGACGGTAGCGGAATGAACACCAACGCAGAGCTTCAGGAGAGTCAACGCCGCATTGCGCCAATGGCAGGGGCCGCAGTAAAACTGCGTTTTGCAACGCTCTCTGGCTATCCGTTACTCATCACTGTGAAGAGTGACGTGACGTTACCGATGGGAGCGGCAGTGACCGACAGTCGAGGCCGGGTAGTGGGGATGGTTGCCCAGGCTAATCAGGTATATGCCCGCGTTGAAGACGAAGAGGGACTATTGATGCTGGAAAGCAGTGATTGTTCGTTGCCGTGGAAACTTAACCCACAACAACGTACAGAACCATTAATTGCATTAACGGTGGATTGCGTAATAAAAGGGCGCTCATGAGACTATTTTTTCTGGTGCTGGCGCTGTTTTCTTGCCAAACGCAGGCCGCCTGTGAATACATTATTTATCCATACAAATCAGGGAGTAGTGGTGCACAAGGCACCCACAGACTCAGTGCAAGTACGGACGGCATCGCCAATGACTGGCGCTCCGGCGGCGGCAACGATGCCTGGAACGGATTATTGCCGGGATTGAGTAAGTCTGTTGATATCACAAGTAATAGCAGCTTTCAGCCAGCAGGGACGATCCTGACTTCCAGCGGCGGGATCCCTTTTACTACATATGCCCATAAAGGCGGTGGTTACGATCCTGAGCAGGTATTTTTCCGTTGTACACCGGACACTGCCGGGCAACTTTATGAAGCCTGGTCAACGAACGGCGATGACATCGTGGCTGGCTGGTATGAAGCAACGGATGTACCTGGCGCGTATCTGACCATAATGAAAAACGTCGCATTACGCTTGACGCATGACGCGACAGGTAGCGTCTTTACCGACAGTTGGCAGCAACGCCCACTGGAGAACCTGGATCTTGACACCAATGGCAACTTCCTGATTAAGGCCAAGAACTTCTCGACGATAAGTGCCGAGTTGATTAAAACGCTGGATACACGCTATTACGCCAACCAGGCACAGTCTGCTACTTATAATAGCTATGTGAATCCCAATGCTTACGTGGTTTTTCGTGGGCCAGGTACAACTTCGTGGGGTATCAAGATAGGTCAGCCGCACCGTGGTGGAAATTGGGCTGGCTGGGCGAATGACTGGCCATCAGTGATCAGCCTGTACAACAACGGGATCTTCGTCAAACGTGCAGCAATGTGTCAGGTCACTGATTTTACGCCGGTAGTGCATCTGCCGCCAATTTCCGTGGCTCAGCTTAAGCAAGGGGAATATTCCTCAGCCCCCTTCCAGATAGGATTTGCCTGCGAATCAACGGTGGTTTCCGGTGTTGCGACCGGGAAGAGCAATGTCGCAATGGGGCTGCTTGCGCCGGAAAGCAGCGTCAACAGCGCATGGGGTTTTAATTTGATTACCGGTAAAACAGTAACCTGGCTATTGGATACGCAATATGGCGCTCCCGGGCGTGCTCGCGGCGTTGGCGTGCGTGTTTACCGTGCGGGTAATCCGGTGAATTTTATGGCGGTGTCGACTGTCGGTAGCGGTAGCGAAGGCGGCTGGATGCCAGTCATTGGCAGCAATACGCAGCAAAATGGCAGCCAGGATGGCATCAATTACTACAGCGAAAGCTTCGAAGCTCGTCTGGCAAGTTTTGGCGCGGATACGTTAACGGCGGGGAGCTACCAGTCACATGTACAAGTTTTATTGCGTATTCAGTAGCCTCTGGATGCTGGCATTTGGCCTACATGCGGCGGTTAACATCAGTACTACTCGGGTCATTTTCAACCACGGAGAGACTCAACGCTCGGTGATGTTAGTCAACGACGGTAAATATCCCGTGGTGGTTCAAAGTTGGGTAGATGACGGCACCCCAGAGAAAGGGCCATCACAGGCCAGTTCGCCTTTTATCGTGCTTCCCCCGGTGCTAAAAATTCTCCCCGGCGAACAACGCGAGATAAAGGTTATGACGACCGGTGCGGGGCTTGCCAACGATCGCGAATCATTATTCTGGCTCAACGTGTACCAGGTTCCAGCGGAGGTGAAAAGTAGCTCAACTGGTGAAAAAGTGCGCTTAACGTTAAGAAATCAGCTAAAAGTCCTATGGAGACCGAAAAACACAGGCGTGTTGACTGAAAAAAGCATCAATCTTCTGAGTTTTCACCATGAAAGTGGGGAAATTTATGCTGTTAATCAGAGTTCCTGGAACATAACTCTGGCTAATGTATCTTCAGGAGACTATTCCATAACTGGAATAGTGGTTTCACCACGTTCCCGGCAGGTAATTTTTAAATCCGCGCCTCCTGAAATGCTGAATAATAAGATAAACTTCACTGTGATTAACGATGAAGGAAATCGTTGGGGATTTTCAACTGTCGTAAATTAACGCTGGCAGTGCTCGCACCAGCTAAAATGACAAAAATCCATATTCAGGGAACATAATGGCACACGTGTTTTTGCTTAACAGTACCGTTGTATTCTGGCCAGAGCGGAACGTACTCTACGCGAAATCAGATGAGACCAAACGTATAACATTAAGCAATCCGGCAACCCGTTGTTTACTATTATTAATTCAACAACAGGGTCAAGTTATTGGCCGTGATTATTTTTTTGAGCATGTCTGGTATATTAACGGTGCGCAGGTCACCAATAATACGTTCTATCAGAATATCTCCTTGTTACGTCGCGCTTTTAAAGAACTTAGCCTGAATGAAGAACTTATCGTAACCGTACCGAAAGTCGGGATCCGTCTGGAGCCGCAACTGGAAGTGCTGGAACAGAAGATAGAAGAGCCGCTCAGCGATCACCCCGTCACGCCATCGGTAACGTCGGTAAACACAGTGACAAAATCACTGCGTATGCGCACACTGTGCTGGATTTTGGCGAGTGTGGTGTGCTGCGTTTTCGCCGCAATAGTGACCTGGGAGGCACAGTTTGATCCCAGACTCAGTCGTTATGTGCCATTAAGCGTAGGGGAGGGATGTCACTGGTACGCCAATCAGGATGTGCTTAAATTTGATCAGCACCAGCAGTTTATCAAAACAAGTACGCTGGATTGTCAAAGCTATCCCTGGGTTTATCTCACGCTGTATCCCAATTTCCCGCGGATCTCCGCATTAACTTGTCGAAAGCAATTTAGTCGCTGGCGGGATAATGATTGTGTGACCCATTATTATTTCGCGGAGTCCAGACATGTGGGGACGTAATATAAAATGGTGCCTAGGCATCATCTTAGCAGTAGCGTTAACAATTGCAGCCACGGTGACGTTACAAAACTGGCAGCGGTCGCATTTCGATTGCTCTGGAGAATTAGTAATGGAGTATCCAGATATTCGTGGTGATATTTCAGTCAGATACGTTTTTAATGGCAGCAATGGGGTGGCTATTTTACGCGGAAAAATCACTGATAATAACGGTGAAAATCTGGCGGTAAATCAAAATGTCTGGTTTACCTTTACCCGCAAGGATGATGATTACTTTATGGAATCCGGAAATGTCGCTTCAAGTTCCGGTGGCACTAACATTCATCCATTGTTAGCGAGAACGTTGCCAGATTTTTTCCTTAAACCCAAAGAGCCATTTTATTTCAGCATATTGCGACTCAATAGCAGTACATGGCAGTTCTATACCAGCCGTTCGCCGTCGGTATTTTGTCAGCGTTAAACCACTGAGATTGCACTCTGTATAGCGTTTGCATACAGAGTGCTTTGCTCAAAGCATCTCAACTGCAGGAGAGCGAACTTTGTTCATGATTGGTTATTAGACAGAGAAATCAGACGGGGCGAAGGGTGGACAGGTCCATGGGGTTAGAAGCCTAATGCGGTATAAATTCCATTTAACATAATATACATTATGCGCACTTAGATAGAGTAAGAAAGAACCTGAGTTTTTTTGGTCGTCCTTGTGCAGCTGAAACATAGTGTTAAACGGCGCTGCTGCGAATCAGACGATACAGGACATGTTGTGCTAATCGATGATCTGGCGGCAACGCGGGATGCACAAACTCTTCTACTTTACTCATGCCAAGGCGTATCATCAGGTTCTCAGACGGTTTGTTCAGCACCGAAGTAAATGAAACCACCTCAGTTAACGCCAGTTCCTCGAAAGCAAAAGTCAGGCAGGCTTCGGCAGCTTCCAATGCCAACCCCTGATGCCAGAATGATCTCGCAAGACGCCAGCCTATTTCAGTACAGGGTGAAAAATGAAACTTATCAGGTTGTGGATGTAAACCTACGCAGCCCACAAACTGGTGTGTTTCTTGTAGTTCAACGGCCCAAAATCCCCAGCCGCGCTCTGTAATGCCTTCCTGGAATCTTGCGGCAAGATTGTCGCTTTCCGTGCGTAGCAATGGAGCCGGGAAAAAACGCATCACATCGGAATCGGCATTTAACGCGGCGAATGGCGCTCTGTCTTTCGCTTCCCACTGACGGAGAATCAGTCTCGATGTTTCCAGCATAAATCTGCCCTTATCATTCATTTTCATATAATCTTCTAAAAGAAGCTGCTCATCGGCAAGGACTAATGAACCCCCTTTCCGCCTTTTCTTATTATACTGGAGATTCATACATGGCCGACTGGAACCCTTCGCTTTATTTGCAATATGAAACTGAACGTTCAAGGCCCGCAGCGGAATTACTTAGCAGAGTGGCGTTAGAAAGTGTTCGTTCAGTTGTCGATCTTGGCTGTGGTCCGGGAAACAGTACAGCATTACTGCATCAGCGCTGGCCTTCAGCTCAAATAACTGGGGTTGATACCTCACCCGCGATGCTGAATGAAGCGCGCAACACATTACCAAAATGCCATTTTATTGAAGCGGATATCAGTACGTTTCAGGCAGAGCAACCCGTGGATCTGCTTTATGCCAATGCATCGTTACAGTGGGTACCCGAACACTATGATCTGTTCCCAAATCTGGTATCGCTGTTGGGTCACAACGGCGTTCTGGCGGTGCAAATGCCGGATAACTGGCTGGAACCTACGCACGTTCTGATGCGCGAAGTGGCTTATGAACAGGGTTACCCCGATCGGGGCCGAGCGCCGCTACCTGGCGTACATGCCTATTATGATATTTTGACCGAGGCGGGCTGTGAGGTGGATATCTGGCGTACGACGTATTATCACATTATGGATTCTCATCAGGCGATTATCGACTGGGTAAGCTCTACAGGCCTGCGTCCCTGGTTGCAGGATTTGAGTGAAAGCGAGCAACGTCAGTACCTGGCGCGCTATCATGAATTACTTCAGGAGCAATATCCACTACAGGAAAATGGCAAAATTTTGCTGGCATTTCCACGTTTGTTTATTGTTGCCAGACGCAATAATTAAGCATTTATCATCAGATAGATCACAGGAATGAACTATCGTCTATGAGCGCCCTCGCCTTTTTATCATAAGTATCTAGTGGCAATGTCGGGCATCTGCTAGTGTCTTGCAACGTGATTATGACGGGGGTTGTTATGTCTAAAATCTACACTGGTGGGTGTCTGTGTGGTTCTATCCGCTTCACTGCCAGTAGCCCTAATAATTCCCATACCTGTTCCTGCAATATATGCCAGAAACATACTGGCGCACCGACCGTCGTCTGGATTGAGTTTGATGCGGAAAATGTTGAATGGACGGGAAAAGCCGGAAGACCAACAATCTGGCGCTCATCAGAGACAGCCAGTCGAGCCTTTTGCTCCCAGTGCGGCAGTTCTGTGGGCGCTATTGATGACGCCCCGGTAATTGCGCTTTTAGCCGGGGCTTTTGACGATCCTAACGATGAAGACCTGGCGCCAGAGTTTCATTCGTTCTACGAGATACGGCCGATCTGGTGGCAAAACGAGCGCAACTAGGTTAATTGGTAATGCTTATCCGGCATGTGCTTTGCTGGCACATTTGTTTCATCATTCATTTGCAGCAAATCGATTTCGATTGCATTGCAAATCGCATCCAGCGGCAGATCGTTGTTCTCAGTGCCAAATGGATCTTCAAGCTCTTCGGCAAGCGTATCGAGCGAAATAAAAGTATAGGAAATAAGCACTGAAATAAACGGTGTCATATAGTGCAGATCTACCACCAATGCGAATGGCAACATGATACAAAACAGGTACACCGTGCGATGAAGGATTAAGGTATAAGCAAACGGCACCGGGGTATTAGCAATCCGCTCACAACCGGCCAGTACTGCAGACATATCATTTAACCTATTGTTTAAACTGTGAAATAATATGTCAGTCAGTTGACCATTACGTCTGCGTACGGCCAACCACTCGCCCATCAGCAACAAGATGCGGTTTGCCGGTGATTGTGAGGCAAATACCGTCTGTATATCTTTCTCGCTCAGGTACTTCGCTAACGGCTCTGCCTGAGGCTGTCGGCGTAAAGTCATGCGTAAACAGTGGGCAAATGCGATTTGCAGATGAACAAAATGCCTCAGATCAGCGTCGTCCGGTAAGGTGGTTTTAACCTCTCGCAGTAATGAGCGGGAAGTTATCATCAACTGCCCCCACAGGTGTCGGGCCTCAACGTAACGTGAATAGCAGGCGTTATTGCGAAATCCCAGAAAAATAGCTATCGCCACGCCGAGAATGCTGAACGGTGCCAGGGTAAATTTGATACCCAGCATCGTATACCATGGCAGGATGATAATAACCACAATAGAAAGAAGGAAATTAAGAAGCAGCCGGGTAAAGATTTTTGATAATACGGAGCCATGCCAGACAAATATCAGGCGTATCCAGTGTTGTTGAGGTCTAACGATCATGGTTATCTTAGAAATGGTTGGGAGCCAACGCATTAAACTTGATTGTGATCAATGTTGCAAGCTTCTGACCACACCAGCTTCTTCCCTGCTAAAAACTTAGTCAACTCCGTTGTTACGGAACGGTGTTTTTTGAAAGTGCTTATTGTATGTTGTAACTAAATAAGATTTATCATTACCATTCGGAAAATACCTCACATTCGAAACAGATAACGTATGCTAACTTTATATTGAATGACCGGACGGGTATTGTATCTTCAGTTTCTTAGTGGTCATTACAGTCATTCATTGGGATATAAATTACATAAAATCAGAGAATAAATTATGTACATTAAAGAATGGCTCGCGAATCAGACGCATGTTGCCACCTCCGTTTTTCATCTCGGTAGGTACTGCGACGACTGGAAAGCCTCAACATACCCAACCGGTATGCCCAGTTTTCATTTGGTGCTGGAAGGGCAATGCTGGCTTCGCTTCACCGATCGTAACACTGTCGTAAACCTGTCCGAAGGTGATATTGTATTCTTTTTCTTTAATATGCCATTTTATTTAGTCTCTTCTCCCGAGGCGAATACCGAGAATATTCCAAAAAAATCGATGTATTCCATCAGTGAACCTAAAGATGGCGATACCGCCCTTCTGTGCGGTTTTTTGCACCCAAAAACCATACAGGGTGAAATTCTTTTTGCTCTACTGCCGGAATTCATGATAATCAAAAAAGATGATACATCCAGCCAGAAAATAAGCCAACTGGTTGCTATTTTACAGCTGGAGTGTTCAGTCTCACAGTCAGGGTGCGAACTGGCTCTCGCACGACTCACCGATCTTTTATTGGTTTACATTGTTGAGCAAATTGTTGATGAACATCTTGTCGATATAAAACTGTTGGATATTTCACAACACGCCCCCTTCTCTGATCTTTTATTGCAGATTATGCATAACCCTACACTCGACTGGTCAATTGATATGATGGCCGGTAAAGTAAATATGAGTCGCTCAACCTTTATCAGAAAGATAGATGATATATGCGGTTATACTCCTAATGAGCTGGTAACCCGACTGCGTATTAACATCGCCATTAACTTATTGCGCAGAGGCTACAAAGTTGAAGAAGTAACATCACGTGTGGGCTATGAGTCATTATCCGGATTTAATAAAGCCTTTCGAAAAATCACGTCGAGCACACCCGCTGATTTTTGGAAAGCACGTTAGTTATCAATGCAAAACTACTCTGCCATACCGTGCATGTCATGCTGTTCATAACGCAGGTATAGTGAAAACGGATGGCTCAATAACCCACTAAACTTTTTAAGGTTGAGCAATAACATAATATTATATTTGTGGCTAAAGAGCGTTTTTATGGCAATATTCAAGTCATCCGTAATCACACGCTGACTCTTATGCAATAATGTCATTGTTATGATATGATGTTGTCTTCTGGTTAAATATATTTTAGGTTGCCATTCATAGAACCTACCATGAACAACCAATTCTCTTAAATCTTGTACCTGAATTGCTCGTGGGATAAACCTAACCTTCATTCCAGGAAAGCATTTTTTAATCCCAAAAGGTGACATAATATACATGCGTTCAGGTTCAATCAACGCAATCCGCTCGGCCAATGGCGTATAAATGACATTGTTTTTAAAAGTATCTAATATCACATGAGCATGCCGATGACGTTGCAGACAAATATCTTCTACACAACGGATATGCTCTGTCATATCCGGACCCAAAATACAGGAAATTGAATAAAATAAAAAACGATCCTGAGTAATGACGAGATACACCTTTTTATCCTGTGAAAATTAGCCTGATGGCGCGGTTAAGACGGAGTTAATCCATAATGGAACTTCTGGAATGCGATCAATATCGGTACGCTGAAACAGATGCCCCTGAAGCCAGCAATGCGGGGTCGTCATCAGAGCCATTGTGTGGCCGGTGTGTTCTACTCCCTCCACGATGACATTTCCTGCAAAACGAGTCAGATCGCGGATAACCTTTCCCAGCCATGCCTCATCGCTGACATGGTGTTGCCAGAAAAAAGACTTATCAATCTTCGCCCCACTAAAATATCCCCTGATCAGCAAACCAAAATTGTTATGGCTTCCGGAGCCAACATCATCCAGCCACATTGAGGCATGGGGCCGTAAATGATGCAGTAATCCCCGTTTTTCTTTGTCTGAGGTGGGGAAATGCTCATGTACCTCAAGACGAATAAACGGCATTTTAGCGATCATAGAAAGTACGGCCTTGTCACGAAGAAGCCATACAGCCGTATCAGCATCCACATTCAGTGAGATAACGATGTGGTGGCGAACCAACCAATTTTGCCAGCAGCTAACACCGTGCAGTTGGCGCACAAAATTTAGCCATTTATACTCCGGCGTGAGAATATCGGTCACATCGTTGTACGAGACCGTATTCCCTTCAGGCGTCGTAAACGATGTCAGCACTTCCATGGCAACCAGACGCCCCGCCATGGTATAAACCGGCTCACAAACATAACGTTGCTTATAGCTGTTTATCATGCTGCGATTACTGGTAATTAATAGTGTAAGTCAGGCTAGTTTTGATCGACCCGCCCTGCACCGAATCGCTGGTTCGGATGATACGCGCGCCCAACGGAAAACGGACTGAACCACTGCTGTCTCCAACCGTCGGCGTGACAACCATACTGCCCGCGAGATTCTGCGCAACGTAGGTTCCTGATTGTTTCGAGGCGAGCTGTACGCCAAATCCTGATGCGGTGGCCGTATTATCCAGAGCGACAATTCCATTTACGGAATCAATAGCGGAGGTGTTCGGTGTCAGCGTCATAGTAAGTTTGTTGGGCGCAATACTGCCTGACTGGGATACGTTGCCAGAATTAAAACCTTGAATATTGTACTGGGTATAGCTTCCATTACTGTTATTACCCAGGAATGTAGAACACCCGGTCAATGTCACTGGCGTATCCACCCACACACTGGCGTCACCCTGATTTCGTAAGAGTGTGGTGTTAGTCGTTCCCAGATCCCAATTAAAGTTGGGCGTCGTACACGTTGGCGTTTGCAGCGTAAAACCGCCGGTAATCGTATGCCATGCCACTCGAGTCGGATTATTATCGGCATCTATCGCATCAATTCTCACTTGCGGAAAAAGTGCGCTATTCACTGTTCCGGCAGTAATTGGCCCCATTTTGACCAGCTCAATAGTAAAATCTAGCCACCCTCCCGGATTGACCTCACCAGTAAGAGAAGTGGTATTGAATGGTAAGTATTTATTCTCAAAAGGATTACGAAAGCGTATCCCCAGGCCATTAATGCCCGTCTGATAAATATTACTCTGACCTGGATACAGCGAACCGCCAGACAGACCCATTCGCACCGCGGCCCCTCCCTGTGTGCAGTTCACGGTTACGGTGGCATAGCCTCTTACCTGCTGCACTCGGATATTGCTACCGACAGGAAAGTCCTCTCCAGCACTGAATGTTGCCGACTGCAACGCAACCTGGACGGTGTACTGATTATTCGTCGAGCAGACGGCAAGACTATGGCCAGCAAATAACAGCCCGCTCGTCGCAACGAGCAACTGAACTATCCGCAGATGTATTTTGGAACGAATCAAACTGAACATGTATTCTCCATGATCGTAAATCAAAGCGGCTGTTGTCTTAGCGTCCGCACGAATAGGTTATCTGCTGCATCGCTTTCGCTTCATCCGTCACGCTGAACGGCATAATGCAGGTACTGGCTTTGCCTGTTACATCATGGGTGGCAAACAGCTGGCCTGTTTTTGTATTTACCCGGGCGTAGACCATTCCACCTTGCCCTACCATGCCGACGGTATTGCCCTGACTATCCGTTACCGTCGCGCCGAAGGATAAACTTACTTCTGGTCGCGCTGGCGTCAGCAGTAGGGCATAGCCTTGATGCGTGGCAAATTCCGCCACCACTACCGCACCTGCGCGCGGCACCACATTTTGAGTGGTATTTTCGAGTTCAACCTGGTGAGACAGATTTTTCGGATCGAGGCTGACCGAATTTCGCTGATAAGGCATTGAGGCAGGCATGACAGCATTGCCCCAGCGGTCCAATTTTAATCCCGGATAACTCAGCACTTCCGCACCTGCAGCACCTGGGGCATTCACTACCACCCAAGTGTCACTGGTATAAGGCGTAAAGGTTACTCCGTGTGGATGCGCCACTATCGAACCTGACAACCCACCAGACAAGGTATGGTTATCCCGACCTACACCTACAGACGCATTGACGGATGTCCATGGTGAAAGGTACTGACCGCTTACGCTACCGGTACTGCCACTTTGTTCACTGTGGGTTCCCGAAACGCCCCAGCTCATCTGCTGCTTATCTCCGGCAGTTCCGGCCAGCGCCACCTGCTCAGCCAGGCCACCGTTATCATGGGAAACCGAACTACTAAACGTGACAGGGCGCTCCTCACCCAGCGGCAAACTGAAGGAAACCAGCCAACTGGTTTCCATGTTTCCCTCTGGGGCACGGTTACGCGTAGCGGTCAGGGTATAACTCAATCGTTTCCAGCGGTTTGAGTAACCAAACTGGTATTGCATGTCGTTCCCATTGCGATTCCAGTAATTCTGCGAAAGCCCGGTGGCAGAGAATGTCCCCCAACCTTCCGCCAACCCCTGACTTAACGTCAGGCTGTATCGGTTTTTGGTCCGGTACAGTAACCCGGCATAAATCGCATCCCCTTTCTGCAAGTTCTGGTATTCCATGGCCTGAGCAAAATCCAGATAATCACGCGTGGAAAAACGATATGCGGCCAGCGCAATATTGCTCTGCGTGTCAGAAATGAGTTTGTTGTAGGTAATGCGATAACTTTGCCCGCTCAGTTTGTCTCTGCTCGTGGAGGTCATAGCCTGGGTCACATCCAGCGCCACGGCACCCAGCGGGGTCGATACCGCGCTGCCGGCCTGATACGCCTGATAGCCATCGCTAAATTGGGTTCCACCATACAACGTCAAGAAGTTAGTAATACCCTGCTGCCAGGTCGCCTGATAAAAAGGCTGACCGTCACGCCCATTCGACTGACGGTATTTTCCTGCCACCGCTTCATAACGCGATGCGCCAGGGCGCAACAAATCTGCTACCGAGGCGTAAGGCACAAGGAATGTGCTTTCACTACCGTCCGCTTCGCGTACGGTCACGCTGAGGTCGCCACCATAACCGGTAGGATAAAGATCGTTAATAACAAAAGCCCCTGCCGGAACGGTAGTTTCATAAATCACATTCCCGCTCTGCCGTACGGTGACGCGCGCATGGCTGCGGGCGATCCCGCGGATTTCAGGTGCATAACCGCGCTGTGATTCAGGCAACATTTGATCATCGCTGAATAGCGAGACGCCGGTATATGACAACGAATCAAAAAGACGTCCTGAGGTATTAGCTTCACCCACCAGGAAACGACCGCGAACAGAGCTGACATCATGCTGGAGGTAAGTATTAATGCTTTGATAACGATTGCCGCTTCCGGTCTGATTGGTCAGGCTACCGTTATGTCGCAGATACCAGCCTCCAACGTTAAGCCCGCTGTTCAGACTCAAATACTGTGAGTTAAACGTTTCACCGCCAGACGATGATTGATAGGCACTGGCGTTGTAACCCATAAATGCCGCCAGACTGCCATCCTGCCAGAGCGATGGCGACACGGTACCGCGCGCCGTTTTCGCGAGATCCTGCTGGGGTATGGCAATAACCAGCTTTTGCTCGCTGTTATTCCATGTGAGTTTTGCTGATGGGATCACCTGCTCTACGGGCACGCAGTTGCCGCGGGTCAGCTTATCCGTGTCGTGCAAAGCGGACGGCATAATATTCAGGTGAGCCAGCAACTCTGGAGTCATGCAGGCAACAACCGTCCCTTGAGACGTTTTATTGAATGTCATTTTCTGCGTTGTCACCAACTCATCATTTAGCCAGATATCCGCTAAATACTCTCCCGCCGGCAAGTTGTTCCCCTGCCTGAACTGCTGCAGGTCGATACCCGCTGTATACGCGCTGTCAAGAAATGTGGTGTTGAACTCAACATCATCGTCTGGCGCTGCCATTGCCATAACAGGTATGATCAGTAATGACGCATATATCCAGGCAACGGGCTGCCCTGCCGACAGCATTTCAGCAAGATAAGTTTTACGCATGAGTATCCCCTGGTATTACAACCGGTTTACAGGTTCTGTAACCGATGAGCCGTAATCGTTAATCGCTTCCACGGTAAGGCCATCCGCCACTACACCAGAGGGAAGCGTCAGATCGAGACTGCCGTGCGGTGCCAGCATATCGGCGGGGATCGTTGTTTTTTTGCCTGCGTGCGTCGCGGTTACAGCCACGGCAGAAACGTAGTACGCCGTCGGATTACTCAGGATGATATGATTACCCTGCGCCTGCCAGCGCAGCTGCGCGATTGCCGTACGAGCGCCTTTGTCGTCAAGTGTGACAGGGCGATAAAACAGCTTGATCCGTGATCGAAAGGCCACCTGTACCTGATTTGTCCCTTTCTCACCTACAGGCGGGATTTCCAGCACGTTTAACCAATAAACGCTCTCTCTGTCGGCGGGCAAAGCAGTCCCGGTATATGACAGGCGTAACGTTTGTCCTGCGTCGGCATTCACCCGCGTCAATGGAGGAGTCAGCACAAAAGGAGTGCGCATTGCGTCAGGTTTAATTTCTGGATTACCGTCATCGGTCCAGCTTTGCAGCAATACCGGATATTTTCCTGGATTCGTAATTTGCACGCTGATATCTTTTTCCGCAGCATGATAAATGACTCGGGTGGTATTGATTTGAATACTGGCATACGTCGCTGGTATTCCCGTAGCCAGTAAAAGCGCTGTAGCAGAAAAGAATCGGTGCAGTTTCATAGTATTATTGCCTTTAAAACAGAATATTTAACGATATGCTCTTTATTTTTATAAAATCCGGAGAGGAAGG
Source organism: Citrobacter sp. Cu231 (assembly GCF_030332265.1). Classification (NCBI taxonomy): domain Bacteria; kingdom Pseudomonadati; phylum Pseudomonadota; class Gammaproteobacteria; order Enterobacterales; family Enterobacteriaceae; genus Citrobacter; species Citrobacter sp. Cu231. Next base: position 276,173 of record NZ_JAOWIE010000044.1, read on the forward strand.
TTCGACATAAAACCTTCCACTCCGGCTTGTTACGAAGTAAGAAAATTACTGGAGTTTATAGAACACTTTGAAAATGTTTATCTATATTATTCGGAGAAATACTTTTACCAAATTTTCTTAAGTAATATTCTGATATCAGTTATAGATCAACGAATACGTTACGCTAGACGCAACCGCACCAGCAGTAGCTGCCCCCGTTGCATAATAGCGTACGGCATATGGCAGAGTTGCATTACCACCACTAATAGGCACGTAGTTACCCGTGTTCTGCGCAATGTCGCCAGCCTTAATTGGCGTATTCCCGGAACCGTCAACAAGCTCCAGCACAACATTGGACGCACCTGTTGTATTGGTATTAACAAGACGACCATTACTGTCTACATTTGCTCCTCTTTCAAAAAAGGCCTTAACAGTGCCCGCGCCTGCTGGGTTAGTCGACGCACACCCAGTGACATCCATTTTAAAAGATGTCTGACCCGCGACATTACCTGCGGTACCTAAAATATTTGCCTGAACAGTTGGCAGCGTCACAGCCGCCGCAGTACTACCTGTTGCGCCATTAATCGTAGCACTACAGGTCTGGTTATTTACCGCACCGGTAAAATTAATAGTACCATTTCCGGCTGCCTGAACAGCAGAGACAGCAAATACGCTGCTGAATGCAACGATAGCGGCGATTTTTTTCATTATGTTGTTCCTGATAAAAATATAACGAGTTGTTGTGCATTTCAAAAAGAACAGAGTCTCTCTGAGAAGCTGAATCGATTATCAACAGGCTAAAAATTAAATCAACAACTATTTAATCAACGAAAAAAACTGAAAACATAATTATTTCCTAAGATTTCCTCACTGATAATAACTTACGCGACAAATATCTCATCAAAAATTTCAATTGGTATCGTTTAATGAAATTTTTGTAATCCCCATCCACTAAAAGCCTTCATTTTTTCATGGTTTTTATATAGCTTTATTTATAACTTTTTTTACAGATTGGATCAAAAATGTTATATGCAGAAACAGGTAAAATGCACTTAGTTTTATATGTCGTTAGAGATAATGGTGGTGATAATACCCATGGGGACTACTTTCATCATGATGCTATTATGGTGTGTGGTGTAATTCTATAGTTTTATAATTAAAAAAAGTATAGTTTGCACGGGTGAACTACGGAAAAAAACATAATTTGTATTACAAAATAAAATAGCTCAGGGAGAGTAACCTCTCCCTGAATTAAACACCTTTGCGGCCTGCTAAAATAAAAAGCTTATAAATGAATATTAAGCATTTTTTAGCACAGTGGTTTCACGGCTTCACGCATGCCTTTTGCCAGGATGGCATCCAGATCGGCAGAAACCTGCTCCACCAGCCCAGAAACCTGGGTCAGGTCTTGCTCCCAATGTTCTTTGACCGCCAGTACAGAACGCACCAACGCCTCAGTACTTATCTGGCGATCGCGATGTTGGCTCCACAGTTGTTGGAAACGTTCAATCCAGTGCGCATCATCCTGGACCGGATAAGACTCACCGTTACGCTCCCCGCGGTAGAACGCAATCAATGCCGCCAGCGCAAACGTCAGACGTGCGGGCAATTGACCGCTGGCCTGTTGCCAGGCCAGCAGTTGCGGCAATATGCGGGTACGGAATTTAGTCATGCCGTTCAGGGCAATCGACAACAACTGATGCTTGATGTACGGGTTGCAGAAACGCCCCGTCACCGCACTGGCAAAGGACGCCAGCTCATCGCGCGGTAAATCCAGTACCGGAATGATTTCTTCATAAATGGCTTTTTCAACAAAGGCACAAATTTCCGCATCATTCATTGCTTCACCCACGGTGTCGAGCCCTGCCTGCCAGGCAACAGGAACCAGTGCGGTGTGTGCGCCATTGAGAATCGCCACTTTCCGTTCTTTATACGGTTTGATGTCATCAACAATCAGAACGTTGAGCGGATATTTATCCAGACGCAGTTCCGCAGCTAACGACTTCGGTCCCTGAATAACAAACAGATAGAAGTGTTCTGCCGTATCAAGAAATGCATCGTGGTAACCCAACTCAGCTTCAAGTTTCGCCACCTCGTCACGCGGATAACCGGTAACAATGCGGTCCACCAGCGTGGAACAAAATGCGTTGGCCTGATCCAGCCACTGAATAAACGCCTCCGGTAGCATCCACTCCTGAGCGTAACGCAGAACCAGTTCACGCAGCGCATCACCATTGTAATCAATCAGTTCGCACGGAATGATAATCCAGCCTTTATCTGACGCGCCATTAAAATGGCGGAAGCGTTCGAACAGCAGTCGGGTCAGTTTAGCCGGATAACTTACTGCTGGCGCATCCTCAAACTTGTCGCCCGCGTGATAGCTAATGCCTGCTTCAGTGGTGTTAGAAAACACAAAACGGATATCCGGATTATGCGCCAGCATCAGGAACTCATCGTATTCGCTATAGACGCTGATTTCGCGGTTAACCGAACGAATCAAACGGGCATCGCTCACGGCTTCGCCCTGCTCATTCAAACCACGAATGATGGTGGTATAGAGACCATCCTGGGTACTCAGCGATGGCGGGAAAGTACTTTCGATAGGACGAACAATGACCACACCGGCGTTCAGATCGGTATGTTCATTCAGCAGATCTACCTGCCAGTCAACAAAAGCGCGCAGGAAGTTACCTTCACCAAACTGAATAATGCGTTCAGGATACTGAGCACCGGGGAAATCGCGACGATTTAGTGTTTGCACAATGGGTTCCCTTTTTAATTAGTCATACAACCTGATTGAATTGGTACAATAGGTTATCAAACTTTAATACATTGAAACCCTGTTTTGATCAATCCCCAGCAACAAATTAGAGGTATTTATAGAAAAGTGTGGTCCCGGTCAGCGTCCCGTCTGGCATTTTGGCATAATCGGGTATCACGCCTACTTTTTGCCATCCGCAATTGTGGTAGAACAACTCAGCGCCACTGCCCGTCGCTGTATCGAGCACCAGCAACGTTTTACCTTGCTCACGTGCGCAGCTTTCCAGTTCGCTCATCAATTTTCTGGCAACGCCGCCCCGCCGTGCCGAGGTGTGCACCAGCAGTTTAGCGACATCCGCAAGATGAGGCTGATTTTCGGGTTGATTGAGAATAAGCTGGACGGCACCGACAAGCGCCCCCTGAGCGTCCTCCGCGCCCAGAACAATCCTTTCACCACGAGTAACACTTTGTGCGACGTCCAACCAGAATGGCCGTGATTTATCACGATTAAAAGGTGACATAAAGCTAACGGAAGCGCCGTTATTGACGCATGTTTCAAGGATATCGCTGAGCTCGTCGACTCTCGACAGAATCTGTGCCGCGCTCAGCACAAAGCAGGGGGTAGAGGAAACCATTTTTTCTCCTTAGATTGACGCCTTCATACTGCTTTTAACAAAAACACAACACAAGGAGTCGTATCATAGGATTATGTTATCTATGGCTTATTCATTTGGAGCACTAACCAGTGATAAATCACCATAACAACGTAACGTTGTTGTTCGTTGCTTAACGCCACACCCTGAGGGATATCATGCCATTTCGCCAGGCATCCCCGACAGCAGGTTGCCGTGGCATGCTGAGCGATAAATACCGGATGTCCGCGCATGGGGGTCTGTTTGCCATCATTGGCAGGAAACGCCGGAGCCAGTCGTTTAGCAATAAAATCCACAGCGTGTTGTTCAATAACCGGCGCACCTTTATCCAGACAATATTGTCTCTCTTTGTGACCAAGACGAAAGCGCGAGCGGAACGTTGATTTCGCCAGCCGTGCAAAAAGAGGATCGAGCCTATTCATCAGTAAACCGAGCGCCCCAGCTGTTGCGTTAATTGCTCCAGCACCGCGATGCCGGCCAGTGAGTTTCCCGCCGGATCTAACTCAGGACTCCAGACGGCAATCGCCATCTCGTGGGGAACGATAGCCACAATACCGCCACCGACGCCAGATTTCGCCGGTAAGCCAACCCGCCAGGCAAATTCCCCTGCGTTCTGATACATGCCACTTGTCGCCATCAACGCGTTGATCTGCCGGGCCTGCATGGGTGTAACCACCGGCTCCGTAAGATGAAAAGCATGCCCTTGATTTGCCAGAAAGACGAATGTACGCGCCAGTTCCACACAGCTCATTTTCAGGGCGCAGTAGTGAAAATAATTTTGCAATACGGTGGTCACGTCATGATGGAAATTGCCAAAGGACTTCATTAGCCAGGCGATAGCCGCGTTACGTGCTGAGTGCTCAAACTCAGAGCGCGCCACCGTCGCATCATAGGCGATATCCGACACGCCGCTTAATGCCCGTACCACTTCCAGCATCCGTTGACGCGGTGCGCTCAGACGCCCTTGCAGCATATCGCAAACCACCAGCGCCCCTGCATTGATGAAGGGATTACGTGGGATCCCCTGCTCCATTTCCAGCTGCACCAGGGAGTTAAAAGGATGACCGGAAGGATCTTTACCGACGCGTTGCCAGATCTCATCTTCCTGATAGTGACGCATCGCCACGACCAGACTGAGCACCTTTGAAATTGACTGAATAGAAAAGCGCTCTTGCGCATCCCCCGCCTGGTAGTGCTGTCCATCAACGGTGCAAATGGCAATACCCAGTTTTGAACCGTCGACGGAGGCTAATGCAGGAATGTAATCAGCGACTTTACCTTGACCAATCAGCGGACGAACCTGCTGCACAATGGTCTCTAAAATTGAATTGTTCATGGCCCTGGCCACAACATGCTCCTTGCTCGCAGGTATGAAAGGCCTGCGAGTATAACAGAGCTGAATACGCAGCGTCAGGCCGGAAGGCGGAATCTGGCTATAGCCTGCATAAGCTGGTGAGATTCATAATATACAATTTCGAAAGGTGCCCCCGACGGAGGCACCACACCATCAGAGACGGTTTTTCCAGACAGTTTGCACGTTACAGAACTCATGCAGACCAAAGTGTGAAAGCTCGCGGCCAAACCCACTTTTCTTAACGCCACCAAACGCAACGCGGGCATCGCTGGCGCTGTAGCCATTGATGAATACGCCCCCACATTCCAGGCGTGCCGCCATCTTCTGAGCCAACGCTTCATCCGCCGTGAATACCGTGGCTGATAAACCGAAATCACTGTCATTAGCCAGTGCTAAGGCATGTTCCGCATTCTTTGCCACGGTAATCGCCGCGACCGGACCAAACAACTCCTGACGGAACGCCGTCATCTCCGGGGTGACATTACCCAGTACCGTCACGGCATAATAGTTGCCCTTACCGGCAATTTTTTCCCCGCCGAGAAGCAACCGCGCCCCTTCAGCAAGGGAGGCTTCGACCTGCTGGTGCAACTCATCACGCAGATCAAATCGCGCCATCGGACCCAGATCGTTTTCTTCATTTAACGGATCGCCCATTTTCAGCGCGCTCGCGGCCGCCACAAAGCGTGAGGTAAATTCTGCCGCAATCCCTTCTTCGATTATAAAACGCTTGGCTGCCGCACAAACCTGCCCGGTATTTTGATAACGTCCGGCAACCGCAGCTTTAACGGCCAGCTCGAGGTCGGCATCATTAAGGACAATAAACGGATCGGAACCACCCAGTTCAAGCACGCATTTTTTCAGCGCTGCGCCCGCCTGAGCACCAATCGCCGCACCAGCACGAACACTGCCCGTCACCGTTACGGCTGCGATACGCGGATCATTGATCATCTGACTCACCCCGGCGTTATCGGCATTCACCCAACCGTACACACCTGCAGGTACGCCGGCATCAGCCAAAACCTGCGCGATAATCGCAGCACAGCCGGTTACGTTAGGCGCATGTTTTAACAGATAGCCATTTCCGGCCAACAGAATTGGAATGGCGCCACGCAGTACCTGCCAGAGTGGGAAGTTCCACGGCATGACCGCCAGAATGGTTCCTACGGGGCGATACTCAATCACCGCCTGATTGTTTTCCACCAGCGTGGGTTCCGGATTGAGCATCTCCGGTCCATGTTCGGCGTACCAGTCACACAATGCGGCTGATTTGGCCACTTCAGCACGCGCCTGCTTGATGGGTTTCCCCATTTCACGTGAGATACACTGCGCCATCTCTTCCGCGCGATTACGCAGAGCCTGCCCGATATCACGCAGCGATTGCGCACGGTGCTCAACGGAAGTGTGTCTCCATTCGCTGTAACCATTCGCGGCAAGGGTCAGTGCATGAGTAATCTCTTCCGCGCTGGCCCACGGCATCGCCGTTAACATTTCGCCATTAGCAGGATTGACAGAAATCGCATGTGTTGCTGCAGTGATAGTCATAGTTGCCTCTCTTTATCGCAGGGTATGGTTATATCATGCGCATATTTACTCTTTCTGAAAAATGAATAATATTAACCACTCCATTCACGAATAGAGAATATTATGGACCTGACGCAACTGGAAATGTTCAATGCCGTCGCGGAGACGGGCAGTATTACCCAGGCTGCCGCGAAGGTGCATCGTGTGCCATCCAACCTCACCACCCGCATCCGCCAGCTTGAGGCCGACCTTGGCGTCGATCTGTTTATTCGTGAAAACCAGCGTCTGCGGCTTTCCCCGTCCGGCCACAACTTTTTACGCTATAGCCAGCGGATCCTCGCACTGGTTGATGAAGCGAGAATGGTTGTCGCCGGGGATGAACCGCAGGGATTGTTTTCGCTTGGCTCGTTGGAAAGCACCGCTGCCGTGCGCATTCCTGCGACGCTGGCTGAATATAATCAGCGTTATCCCAAAATTCAGTTTGCGCTGGCGACCGGTCCTTCAGGCACAATGCTGGATGGTGTGCTCGACGGGACGCTGAACGCTGCCTTTGTTGACGGACCGATTACCCACCCAGGCCTTGAAGGAATGCCGGTCTACCGTGAAGAGATGATGATTGTCACTCCGTACGGTCATCCTCCTATCCAGCGGGCCAGCGACGTTAACGGGTGCAGTATTTACGCCTTTCGTGCCAACTGTTCCTACCGCCGCCATTTTGAAAGCTGGTTTCATGCCGATCGCGCCATGCCCGGCACTATTCATGAAATGGAGTCGTATCACGGGATGCTGGCCTGTGTGATTGCCGGCGCGGGGATCGCGCTGATCCCACGTTCGATGCTGGAGAGTATGCCAGGACATCATCAGGTCAACGCCTGGGCGCTAAGCGAAAACTGGCGCTGGCTGAATACGTGGCTGGTATGGCGCAGAGGCGCAATGACGAGGCAACTGGAAGCGTTTATTGAGGTATTGAACCCCCAGTTGTCGCAGACCAGGGATTAACTGGCAATAGTCAGTTGGCAGGGTAGCTGTTCCAGTTGCTCGCGCACGTCTTCATTGAGATGCGCATCGGTCACGATATCCGTCAACGCATCCAGATGTGTAACGTTAAACAGTGACCATGCGCCGTATTTCGAACTGTCCGCCAGCAGTACCCGACGTTTGGCATTAGCAATCAGGTCGCTTTTCAATCCGGCCTTCTCTTCAGTCGGCGCGGTGATCCCTCGCGTTATGTCCCAACCGTTGCAGCTCAAAAACGCGATATCTGGCCAGACGTTCTGCAGCAGTTTACGTCCATGTTCACCGATGCAGGACTGACTGGAATCATCAATACGTCCGCCAATAATGGTCACTTCAATTTGTTTAAACTCAGAGAAGAAAAGCGCAATGTGCAGATCGCTGGTGATAACCCGCAGCGGCAGATGGGTGAGCTGACGAGCCAGCTCAATCATTGTCGTCCCCGCGTCGAGAACAATAGCATCACCGGCTTTCACCAGGTTTGCCGCCGCACAGGCGATAGCCTGCTTTTCCAGCAGACTACGCTGCATTTTCTCATGCGTGGTAGGTTGTGAAGGAATAAACCGGTTAAGCGTGACGCCTCCGTGGGTACGGCTGATGACACCTTCCTGGTCAAGCTTGATCAGATCGCGACGAATGGTCGCCGGAGAGGCCTGAGTCACAGCGACGAGCTGTTCAACAGTCGCCAGATTATGCCCTTTCAGATAATCCATAATCTGTTCTAACCGATTATATCCCTTCATTTTATTCCCGCGTAATTTGCATTGCTAACTGGATAGACACCGCCATGCTCTCAGACTTGGCTTTTCCTGTCCAGGCAATATCAAACGCCGTACCGTGGTCCGCAGAGGTGCGAATAAACGGCAATCCGGCGGTGATATTCACCCCATCATAAAATCCCAACAATTTTAGCGGAATATGGCCCTGATCGTGATACATCGCCACCACCATGTCGTACATACCTTCGTGGCACTGCATAAATACCGTATCCGGTGGACAGGGGCCCGTAACATTTACCCCTTCCGCTTGCATTGCACGCACCGCAGGTCCGACAATCGTTATCTCTTCCTCGCCAAACAGGCCATTTTCGCCGGCATGGGGGTTGACGCCAGCAACCGCAATACGTGGATTATCGAACCCTACCCGACGCAGGAAATCATTCGCCACCTGAATGACCGTTTTTACACGTTGCTCGCTGAGCGTATCAAGAAATTTGCGCAACGCGATGTGGGTGGTAACGTGAATGACTTTAAGCTGATCGGTATAAAGTACCATCGCGTAGTCTTTGCTGTTGGTCAGTTGTGCCAGCAGTTCGGTATGTCCGGGATAATGATGTCCCGCCAGATGCAACGCTTCTTTATTCAGCGGCGCGGTAGCAATAGCCTTAACTTCACCACTTAGCGCCAGTGCTGTAGCGCGTTTTATGCAGCGATAGGCCAAATCTCCCGCCTGCGCTTGCACCACTCCTGGCTGAAGAGCGGTAGGATCGGCAAGCGGTTCATCAATCACGTTGATAACACCTGGGGCGAATTGCGCCAGGTCTACGCTGTCGATAACCCGAAGTTCCGCTGGCGGTGTGACATTTAATGACTGGATACGACGCAGCGTTTGGGCACATCCCACAACCACAACCGGCGCGCCAGAGAGTTCTCCCTCCACCAGCGATTTAATAATAATCTCAGGTCCAATACCGGCAGGATCGCCCATTGTTACTGCAATAATGTTATTCACTCATGTTCTCCTCGATAAAATTTAAAACCTGACGCAACGTCGTTTCGTCACCGAATCCCCCTGCCTTTGTCATAACCGGGCGTTGCCAGTCGCCACCGACAAAATGACCGTACGGCACGCACTGGGCCACACGGTCGGTAATTCGAAATCCTGTTGCCTTAAGGGCGTCTGCAACCGCCATCGCCACATCGCCACCAGAGAGATACAGCGCGCCTGGCGATACCTCTTGCAAAACCTGGCGGATAAGCTGTCCAAGAAACAGGCAGATTTTTTCACCGAGCTGAACGCGATTCGTCTCCATGCGCACGCACAACTGCGGAATATGATGGCGTGCTTCACTGTCGGGACTTGTGTGAACGATGCAGTGTTTACCAGAGGCGAGGATTCCAACAATGCGCTGCACGTACGCTGTTGAACCACCGCTGAAAATATTCTCGATATCGATGAATACCATCCCCACTTGCGGGTTCTGGTACACAGCGGCAACCTGTTGTTGAGCGATTTCACTCATTGATCCCACAACAGCCAGCAAGCGCTGGGAAGAAGGTGCCTGCACATGGCGCGCCAGTGCATCACAGATTCCGGCTGACCCCACCAACAACGGCAGCTCATCCTGCATCAGCGCTTGAGTAACAATCACATCCAGGTCAGCGTCAGTCCGCGCATCCACAACCCAAATCTGCGGCGTCTCAACAACAGGCTCATGCAGGTGCTGCGTGTAGTCATTTAGAGACATCGACCGACACGCAATGGTTGTTTGCGCCTGTATCACTTCACAGATATCAGCACTCATCACCGGTGTTTTAGGATCGCTGGCAAATTCGGTATGCGTTACCGGAACGCCGTGAATCAGGCATTGCCCTTGCTCGGTGGTACGGCCTGCGGCAGGATAAGCAGCCGCTAAAATGGCACGTTTTTTGCCCGTTACTCGCATCAACGCGTCCAGTTCCGCCCCCGGATTACCCCGCAATGTTGAATCGATTTTCTTCAGCCACTGCGTCTGAGGTTCTGCCTGACAGGCAAGAGCCAAATCGCTTACCCTCGCCGCGGCTTGTTGAGCATCCAGTGCCCGGCTATCGCTGTTTATGACCAGCACATCTGCATCATCGGCACAGGGCAATGTGAAAGCGACGTTCACCGTCATTCCCGTCATCGCCAGACTCACTCCCGCATCATTTCCCCCCGTAAAGTCATCAGCAATGACAAGGATCTGGGGTCTTACAACATGTCTACTCATCCATGCTCCGGGTTGTTGAATTTTGATAATGATTATATTCAATCACATTTGATTAAGTGTGAGCAAGCTCAAGTTATTCAGTTCCGAGATAAATTATAAATTCAGCCCATGATGAAATCGCTTTTGAAACGAAATGAGCGAATTCAATCACTCACCTACAGGAGAATGTTGTGGCAACAATCAATAGCACCGTGATTAGCGGTTCAAATGCCATCCCCGCGCTGGAACCAATACTGACAGGCAAGCACCAGCTATTGCTGGTGACCGATAGCAATATCGTCAGGCTGGATGCAGTGGCGCAGATCCGCACCTTGCTCAGTAACGATGGCCGCCAGGTCACACTTATTGATAGCGTGCCTGCCGAGCCGGGTCATCATGACGTTGCGGCACTGTTAGAAAGCGTTAAAGGTCTTAACGTAGAGATGGTGATAGGTATTGGTGGTGGCAGCGTACTGGATGTAGCGAAGTTGCTCTCAGTCTTATGTCATCCTGAATCCTCTTCTCTTGACGCCATGCTGGCAGGCGAGAAACCGTTGCACCGCGTAGCTTCAGTGCTGATTCCAGCCACTGCAGGGACGGGTTCTGAAGCAACTCCTAATGCGATTCTGGCGATCCCGGAACAAAACACCAAGGTCGGCATCATTTCTCCGGTGCTATTACCCGATTACGTTGCCCTGTTGCCGGAACTGACGACCAGCATGCCAGCGCATATTGCGTCATCAACCGGAATAGATGCGTTATGTCATCTGATTGAGTGCTTTACAGCCACCATCGCCAATCCGATCAGTGACAATGCGGCGCTCATCGGGTTACAGAAGTTGCTAAAGAACATCGAAACCTCGGTTAATGAACCGAACAATTTGCTGGCTAAACTGGAAATGCTGTGGGCGTCATATTATGGCGGAGTCGCGATTAATCATGCCGGAACACATCTTGTCCATGCACTCTCTTACCCACTCGGAGGTCGCTATCACCTGCCTCATGGTATAGCCAATGCCATTCTGTTAGCCCCTTGCATGAAAGCTATCCGTCCTCATGTGGTCGACAAGTTCGCTCAGGTCTGGGATCTGTTGCCTGATGCCGATCGGACCCTGAGTACCGAAGAAAAATCATTCGCGCTGGTGGAATACTTCTCCGCACTTGTGAAACGACTCAACCTCCCCGATAACCTGGCAACGCTCGGGGTACCACCCACAGATATTTCCACTCTCGCCGATGCCGCGCTCAACGTAAAACGTCTTATTAACAACACCCCCTGTCAGGTAAGCCATGACGATGTTAAGGCTATTTATCAAACACTTTTTCCAGAACTGATTACCAAAGGAGTGAATCATGAGTAAGAAAATTTGTGGTGTACTGACGGCAATCGTCACCCCCTTTGACAACGAAGGGGCGCTAAACCTCCACGAGCTCAAAAATCAGGTTAATCGCCAGCTAAACGCCGGCAACGGCATTTTCTGCGGCGGTACGAACGGTGAGTTTTTTGTGCTTAACGAGGAAGAAAAAATAGCAGTGACCCGCACCTGCGTTGAGGAAGTCGCTGGACGGGCAAATGTGGTGGCGCATATCGGTGAAATCTCAACCCGTGAAACCATTCGTCTGGGCAAGCAAATTGAAAAAATGGGCGTCGATGCCGTATCGGTGATTACCCCGTATTTTGTTCCGCTCAAACAGCAGGAACTGATTGCTCATTATACCGCGATTGCCGACGCGCTATCGGTGCCGGTATTTCTCTATAACATTCCGGCACGTACGGGTAACACCATTGAACCAGAAACCGCAAGCGTACTGGCGGCGCATCCCAACATCATTGGTATCAAAGACAGCGCCGGGAGCTATGAAAGCCTCGAAGGTTTCCTCAACGCCGTCAAAGATATCGAAGGTTTTGATGTGCTAAATGGGCCGGACTCGCTGATTCATCAAGGATTCGTTGACGGTTGTTCAGCCTGTATTTCCGGTTTGGCGAACGTAGCGCCAAAAGAAATTAACGCTATCTGGACGCGATTCAAGGCCGGTGATGTTGTCGGATCGCGTGAAGCGCAGGAAAGCGTCACGGGTTTGCGAACCGAGCTCTATAACGTTGCGTTCTCGCCCGCCGCAGTCAAAAAAGCATTGCAAATCATGGGACATGAGGTAGGCGCAAGTCGTTACGCCGTCACGTTTAGTGAGCAACAGGAAAATACTATCCGCCAGATAGTGTCGCATCTCGCCCACTAAAGGATTTCTCAATCGTCACAAGAATACCCGGGAGCCTGGCGCCCCCTGGATTCGTACGCCCTGGAGGGCGGCTAAGATGAACTCATTTACCTCTTCAGACACTCTGATCATTGTAGGGATCGTGATTGCCTATATTATTTTTACAACCTGGCTCACTTTCCGCCTACGCAGTAAAAATGCTGGCGATTTTATGGAAGGCTCGCGTGCCATGCCTGCCTTCATCGTCGGTATTCTCCTTATGTCCGAATATATCGGCGCCAAATCTACCATTGGTACCGCTCAGGCAGCATTTGAAGGCGGAATAGCCGCATCCTGGTCTGTTCTCGGTGCCGCTATAGGTTTTCCTCTGTTCGGTCTGATACTGGTTAAACGTATCTACAATACAGGGAAAATCACTATATCGGGTGCCATTGCCGAGAAATATGGCAACAGCACAAAAAACATTATCTCTATCATCATGATTTACGCCCTGCTGCTGGTAAACGTCGGAAACTACGTCAGCGGCGCCGCGGCGATTTCGACAGTACTGCAGGTCAATTTACCTGTTGCCGCCTTTATAACCGCCATTGTGAGCACCTTCTATTTTGCCTTTGGCGGCATGAAAGGCGTTGCCTGGGTAACGATGCTGCACAGTGCCCTAAAGTACATTGGTCTGTTGATCATTATGGGGTTTGCTCTCTCAAGAACCGGCGGTTTCTCACCGATGATTGAACAAATGCCAGACTTTTACTGGACCTGGGATGGCAACATCGGCGCGGGTACTATCGTCGCATGGCTCATCGGTACCATTGGTTCTATTTTCTGTACACAGTTTGTGATCCAGGCGATTTCATCAACTAAAGATGTCAAATCCGCCCAACGATCAACATGGATCGCCTTCTTCTTTTGTTTACCAATTGCTTTTGCTATCGCCATTATCGGTGTGGCGGCGAAGTTTCTTCACCCAGAAATTAACAGCCTGTATGCAATGCCCATTTTTCTGCAGGATATGGACCCATGGCTGGCCGGGCTTGTGACAACGTCACTTGTAGCCTCTATTTTTGTTAGTGTCAGTACCGTTGCTCTGGCTATCGCCTCACTGGTGGTGAAAGATTTTTATGTGCCAATGCGTAACCCTACCAAGGAACAGGAGTTTAAAGCGACTCGCTGGATCTCCTTGTTCATTGGCTTCCTGCCGCTGATTTTCGTCCTGCTGGTACCGGAAGTATTAAAGCTCTCCTTCTTTACCCGTGCGATCCGACTCTCCATTACCGTCGTCGCCATTATCGCCTTCTATGCGCCGTTCTTTAAAAGCACTCGCGGTGCAAACTGTGCCCTGCTGGGAGCCTGCGTGGTGACATCCGTTTGGTATCTGCTGGGTGACCCGTTCGGTATCAATAATATGTACATCGCCTTGCTGACGCCTGCGGTGATTATGATTCTCGACCGTCTAATCCCTAACAAATCCCAGCAAGCTACTCCCAAACCTGTCGAAAATAATGGAGTCTAAAATGACCGTAACCGTAAATCGCGATGGCATGCTGCGAAAACTCGAACAAGATGAGCGTGTGGTTATTGCCATGCTGCCTTCAGAATGCCCGCAGAATCATGCCGCCAATATTATGCCTCTGCCCGATGGCTCACTGATGTGCGTCTGGTTCGGCGGTACTCAGGAAGGCATCGCAGACATCTCAATCTGGAGCTCACGTCTGCGCCCAGGAAGCGAGCGCTGGAGCCAGGCTGTTAAACTGTCTGATGATCCGGGTCGCTCAGAGCAAAACCCTGTGCTGTTCCTCGCGCCAGATAACGTCTTATGGCTGCTTTGGACCGCCCAGATCTCTGGCAATCAGGACACGGCTATTGTGCGTTATCGTCAATCACATGACCTTGGGGAGAGTTGGGGCGAGACAGGTACCCTGCTGGATAAACCAGGCACCTTTATCCGCCAGCCAATTATGGTGATGGACAATGGCAACTGGTTGCTTCCGGTTTTCTATTGCCGCACACGTACGGGCGAAAAATGGGTCGGTAATGATGATATTAGCGCAGTCAAAATTTCATCCGATCGCGGTAAAACCTGGCGTGATGTGGAAGTTCCGCAAAGTCTTGGCTGCGTTCATATGAATATTACACCGCTGCTGGACGGCTCACTTATCGCCCTGTACCGCAGCCGTTGGGCCGACAATATCTGGTACAGCACGTCCACCGATATGGGTGAAAGCTGGTCGGCACCACAACCAACGACATTACCCAATAATAATTCCTCAATTCAGGTTACTACGCTGGATGATGGCAGGCTCGCGCTGGTATTCAACGCGATGAACGCGACCGGAGCCAGTGAGCGCCGCACATCACTGTATGATGAAATTGACGATGGCGATGATGACCGCATCCAGCCGGTAGTGACATCAGGCCGTTCGGCTTTCTGGGGCGCACCACGCGCACCGATGACCGTCGCCCTCTCTGCCGATGGGGGTAAAACGTGGCCCTGGCAGCGTAATCTTGATGAAGGCGACGGTTATTGCATGACCAACAATTCACAAGAAAAACTCAACCGTGAGTTTTCCTATCCCAGTATTAAACAGGGTGCTGATGGTCAATTGCACATTGCTTATACGTATTTTCGTCAGGCCATTAAATACGTTCGCCTCACTCCGGAATGGATTCAGGAGGATCACTGATGATTATCGGTAATCTTAACGTTCTCGATCTGGCAGGGTTACCCTTCTGTCTGCAGGATATACTGCGCGATCCCCGCTGCCATCTCGCGGCCTTACAGGCACGAGAAGATGGCCGATGGCAGCCTGATAATGTCGACTGGTTTTGTACTCTTGGCCCAGCGCAAACCCAGCAAGCCTCGCAGCGTCATACTGAATACCATCGCCAGTGGGCCGATATACAGGTGGTTTTGACAGGAGAAGAGCGTATCAACGCGGGGGGAAAATCTGCTTTTTTCAACGGTGATGAAGAACGCAAACCCGACCTTTTTATTTCTACACAGGCTGAACTGAATGTCACGATAACGTTACGAGCAGGAGATTTTGCCGTCTTTATGCCTGGTGAAGCGCATCAGGCATTATGTGCGGTCAGCCAGCCAGGAACAGTCCGCAAAGCCGTGTTCAAAGTTCCCCTGTCATCTCCGGAGGTTTAAATGCGTCACGCGATTGTCACCGGAGCCAGCTCCGGGATCGGCGAGGCCATTGTCACTCAGTTGCTCAATGACGGCTGGCAAGTAACAGGTTTGTGCCGCTCCTCCGTCGCACGCAGCGATCCTGCGTTTTGCTGCGTGAATGTGGATCTGAGCGACAACTCATCTTTATGGGAGATAATGCCAACGCTCGCCACACCTGACGCTATTATTCATGCCGCAGGTATTATGGCTGCGGCACCGCTGGGGGAATTGAACGCCGACATCAGCCAGCGATTATGGCATTTACATATTGAGGCCGTCGAAACGCTGGTCAATTACTTTGCTCCCCGGATGGTCGCTGGCGGGCGGGTGGTGGCCATCGGAAGTCGAACCTCTCGTGGTGCGGCTGGTCGTTCACAGTATGCGGCAACCAAAGCCGCGTTGGTGGGAATGATCAGAAGCTGGGCCGCAGAACTTGCACCAAAAGGGATTACAGTGAATGTGGTCGCCCCAGGCGCTACGCAAACGCCAATGCTGAAGATGCCTGGCCGTGAAAGTTCTCCTCCCAACGTGCCACCCATTGGCCGCCTGATTAAACCTCAGGAAGTCGCTTCGCTGGTCGCCTGGCTGGTATCAGAAAATGCCGCTGCGGTAACCGGGCAGGAGTTAGTCATATGCGGCGGGGCATCGTTGCGCTAAATCCCCATCCGGGCGAGATACCCTCGCCCGGAATTTCATTAATAATGAAATAGTTAAAAATACGCAGAATGTTCGGCAGCAAATTATGTCATCCAGTCAATGAAATGCGATCTGAATCACAAAATGATTGTATTTTCGCCAGCAAACGTTTTAAGATCGTGCCCTTACCTTTTCGCAGCTAATCCACCTATTAGATATGACAACAGACACTGTTTCCCGCAAGGTCGCGTGGCTACGGGTAGTTACGCTTGCTATTGCCGGTTTTATTTTTAATACCACCGAGTTTGTCCCTGTCGGTTTGCTTTCCGACATCGCACAAAGCTTTAATATGCAGACCGCTCAGGTCGGGATCATGCTGACGATCTACGCCTGGGTTGTGGCCTTGATGTCGCTACCCTTCATGCTGCTCACCAGCCAGGTAGAACGCCGCAAGCTGCTGATCTGCCTGTTTGTCGTGTTTATTGCCAGCCACGTACTCTCTTTCCTGGCATGGAATTTTACCGTGTTGTTGATTAGTCGTATTGGTATAGCTTTCGCACACGCCATTTTCTGGTCGATTACCGCATCGCTGGCGATCCGCCTTGCTCCGGCCGGGAAACGCGCGCAGGCACTCAGTCTGATTGCGACCGGCACCGCGCTGGCGATGGTGCTGGGGCTGCCTATCGGACGCATCGTCGGCCAGTATTTTGGCTGGCGCACTACCTTCTTCGCCATTGGTATGGGGGCGCTAATTACTCTGCTTTGCCTGATTAAGCTCCTGCCAACATTACCCAGTGAGCATTCCGGTTCATTAAAAAGTCTGCCGGTGTTATTCCGCCGTCCGGCGTTGATGAGTCTGTATGTACTAACGGTGATTGTGGTCACCGCGCATTACACGGCCTATAGCTATATCGAACCGTTTGTGCAGACTGTCGCCGGGCTGAGCGCAAACTTTGCTACCGTACTGTTGCTGGTTCTGGGTGGTGCGGGTATTGTCGGGAGCGTCATATTCGGCAAGTTGGGTAATCAACATGCCTCCGTACTGATTAGCAGCGCCATTGCCCTGCTGACGATATGTCTGGTGCTATTACTGCCCGCCGCTGCCAGCGAAATGCATCTGGCTGTCCTGAGTATTTTCTGGGGCATCGCCATTATGTTGATAGGTCTGGGCATGCAGGTAAAAGTGCTGGCGCTGGCCCCGGATGCCACCGACGTCGCTATGGCATTGTTCTCCGGAATCTTCAATATCGGTATTGGCGCTGGCGCCCTGGTGGGCAATCAGGTGAGTCTGCACTGGTCAATGTCTACGATTGGTTACGTAGGCGCAGTGCCTGCCGTTGTAGCGTTGATATGGTCAGTGATTATCTTTCGTAAATGGCCGGTATCGCTGGAAGAACAGCCCCAGCATTGATAAAAAGTGCCCGGTAGACCATACCGGGCACCTTGCTTTACGCGTAAGTCTTAATAATTTCCAGCACGCCGTTTATAATAAACTGCACGCCCATACACACCAGCAGGAAGCCCATCAGACGGGAAATCGCTTCGATCCCCCCTTTGCCGACCAGGCGCATGATCCCCCCGGAACTGCGTAAACAGCCCCACAGAATAACCCCAACCACCGCAAAGATAATCGGTGGCGCAACCATGATCACCCACTCTGGAAATTCGGAGCCATGACGCACGGTGGAGGCCGAACTGATGATCATCGCAATCGTACCCGGGCCTGCAGTGCTTGGCATTGCCAGCGGGACGAAAGCAATATTGGCCGTTGGTTCGTCCTCCAGCTCTTCTGACTTGCTTCTCGCTTCCGGAGAATCATGCGCCTTCTGCTGTGGGAACAACATGCGAAAGCCGATAAACGCAACGATTAATCCACCTGCAATACGTAATCCGGGAATAGAAATCCCGAACGTATTCATTACCACCTGCCCGGCGTAGTAGGCCACCATCATAATGGCAAAAACATAGACAGATGCCATGAGTGACTGACGGTTACGCTCGGCGCTATTCATGTTGCCTGCAAGGCCGAGAAACAGCGCCACGGTGGTTAACGGGTTTGCCAACGGTAACAGGACTACCAGCCCCAGTCCTATTGCTTTAAACAAGTCCATCATAATGTCATCTTTCCTGTGCGTTTTTCGTCAACGGCAAGTATAAGGGCAAACTCAAGGGTTAAGCCATGTTGTCGATGTAAGGATTCATTAGCTCTTTTTTCGCATAAACCCAACGGCTCAGAATGTTAAAAACACGCTCTGCCTGGCGTGCTCCTGATGTTTTAGCAAAACGTGGCATTTGCTGACCCATTCATTTGACTTATATTTGCCTAAGCAATAATATCAGCCGTGACTAACTACTTGCCAGGGCAACCATTGTGAAAAGCACCAGTGATCTGTTTAACGAAATCATCCCACTGGGTCGTTTGATCTATATGGTTAATCAGAAAAAAGATCGTTTACTAAACGACTATCTGTCACCGCTGGATATCACGGCATCGCAGTTCAAGGTGCTCTGCTCCATCCGTTGCGCGGTGTGCATCACCCCTGTCGAATTGAAAAAAGTGCTGTCTGTCGATCTCGGCGCCCTGACGCGGATGCTGGACAGACTGGCCTGTAAAGGCTGGATTGAAAGGCTTCCGAATCCACATGACAAGCGAGGCGTGCTGGTGAAACTCACCGAGCATGGCGCAGCAATTTGCGAGCAGTGTCATCAATTAGTAGGGCAAGACCTGCACCAGGAACTAACAAAAAACTTAACGGCGGATGAAGTCACCACGCTTGAGCATTTGCTTAAGAAAGTCCTGCCGTAAACAGAAAGAGGTATGACGATGTCCAGACGCAATACTGACACAATCACTATTCATAGCATTTTGGACTGGATCGAAAATAACCTTGAATCGCCGCTCTCGCTGGAAAAAGTGTCAGAGCGTTCAGGTTACTCCAAATGGCACCTGCAACGGATGTTTAAAAAAGAAACCGGTCATTCACTTGGTCAATACATCCGCAGCCGTAAAATGACTGAAATAGCGCAAAAATTAAAAGAGAGTAACGAACCGATCCTGTATCTGGCGGAGCGTTACGGCTTTGAATCACAGCAGACGCTGACCCGAACATTCAAAAACTATTTTGATGTTCCGCCGCATAAATACCGTATGACGAATATGCACGGCGAATCACGTTATTTGCTGCCACTCAATCAATGTAATTGCTAATCGCCAGTTAACGACGTAACCGAGGAAATCATGAAACTTCTGTCATATGCAATGCTGGCCCTGATGTTTGCTTTTTCGGGCCAGAGCATGGCGGAACAAACCGCGCAACCTGCTGCCGCACAAAACAATCGCGACGCGATGATTATGCCCTCAGCACACGATCAGTCCCCGTTTGATTTTAATCATATGGGCGCAGGTAGCGACAAGTCCGATGAATTAGGCGTGCCTTATTACAATCTGCGCAACCTTTAATTTTATTGCCCCGTCACTGCGGGGCTTTTTTTACTCTCTCGCCTGGGCAATCTTACGCCAACGAAAGCCAAACACATTGATATACAGTCCAGCCATTATCAGTAATGCACCAAGCAGCTGTAATCCGCTTAGCGTTTCGTCCAGCAGTACGGCCGCACTCGCCAGACCAACAACGGGTACCAACAGCGACAGCGGTGCGACACGCCAGGTCTCATAACGTCCGAGTAATGATCCCCAGATGCCATAACCCACAATGGTCGCCACAAACGCCAGATAAACCAGCGACAGGATGGTCGTCAAATCTATCGCCACCAGACTTTGGGCTATTTGCGTTGGGCCATCAAGAAGTAATGAGGCCAGGAAAAATGGAACTATCGGGATTAATGCACTCCATACCACTAACGACATCACGGCCGGGCGCGACGTATGCTGCATGATTTTTTTGTTAAAGATATTGCCGCAGGCCCAGCTTAGCGCTGCCGCCAGCGTCAACATAAAACCGAGCATACCGACATGCTGTCCGTTCAGACTGGCCTCAATCAGCACCAGTACGCCAAAAACGGCCAGCGCAATTCCTACTAACTGTTTGCCCTGCAGACGTTCGCCAAAGGCGAATGCCCCCAGAATGATGGTGAAAAACGCCTGGGCCTGTAATACCAGAGAAGCTAACCCGGCGGGCATACCGAATTTGATGGCGCTGAAGAGAAACGCGAACTGCCCAAAACTAATGGTCAGGCCATAGCCGAGTAAAAGCGAAAGCGGAATTTTCGGCCGGGCAACAAAGAATATAGACGGGAACGCCACCAGCAAAAAACGTAACCCTGCCAACATCAATGGCGGCATATTGTGCAAACCCACCTTAATGACAACAAAGTTCAGCCCCCAAACTACGACGACCAGTAACGCCAATAACCCGTCTTTACGCGACATACCACCGCCCCTGCAAATATTAAATTTTTGTAAACAAGTTAAAGTAACGGAAATCGTTGTACCGTAACAGATCATTAATTCAGGTAGGCCATACAGGGCATTTTCGGACAACTTATTGGGTGTACATCACACTTTTAGCATGCTATTTGTTTCTGATATCTAAAAAAAACATAACAACATGCATTGTCGGGCAGGAAAATGAATATCTCTCTGAGAAGGTCCACTCTCGCTTTACTCGCGTCATCTTTGTTATTAACCATTGGTCGTGGCGCCACGCTGCCTTTTATGACGATCTATCTCAGCCGGCAGTACAACCTGAGTGTCGATCTAATCGGTTATGCGATGACGGTCGCGCTGACCATTGGCGTGGTGTTCAGCCTTGGCTTTGGTATTCTGGCCGACAAGTTCGATAAAAAACGCTATATGCTGCTGGCTATCTGCGGCTTTGCCTCCGGCTTTATCGCTATTCCGCTGGTGCATAACGTCGTGATAGTGGTTTTGCTCTTTGCCCTGATCAACTGCGCCTACTCCGTCTTCGCCACGGTGCTGAAAGCCTGGTTTGCCGATAACTTGTCTGCAACCAATAAAACGAAAATTTTCTCACTTAACTATACCGTGCTGAACATCGGCTGGACCGTT
Organism: Citrobacter sp. Cu231; assembly: GCF_030332265.1. Lineage (NCBI taxonomy): Bacteria > Pseudomonadati > Pseudomonadota > Gammaproteobacteria > Enterobacterales > Enterobacteriaceae > Citrobacter > Citrobacter sp. Cu231. The sequence goes on from NZ_JAOWIE010000044.1 coordinate 297,455, forward strand.
GGTCCACCGCTGGGCACGCTGCTGGTCATGCAAAGCATTAACCTGCCATTCTGGCTGGCTGCTGCATGTTCTGCGCTACCTCTGGTGTTTATCCAGACGTGGGTAAAACGTTCACCGGCAGCCGCAGACGGTGTAAACACCGCGGTTTGGTCCCCTTCAGTACTGCTGCGTGACAGAGCATTATTCTGGTTTACGCTGTCAGCCTTTTTGGCGTCATTCGTTGGCGGCGCCTTTGCGTCCTGTATTTCGCAATACGTTATGGTGGTTGCAGACGGCGATTTTGCCGAGAAAGTGGTGGCAGTCGTCCTGCCCGTCAACGCCGCCATTGTGGTATCACTGCAATACGCCCTCGGGCGCAGGCTCACCGCCACCAATATCCGCCCGCTAATGACAGTGGGCACACTGTTCTTTGTGGTCGGCCTGGTGGGCTTCACCTTCTCCGGTAACAGTCTGCTGTTATGGGGACTTTCTGCTGCTTTTTTCACTATTGGTGAGGTCATCTACGCACCAGGTGAATACATGCTCATCGACAACATCGCACCTGCTGGCATGAAAGCCAGTTATTTTTCCGCCCAGTCGTTAGGCTGGCTGGGGGCAGCGGTAAACCCATTAGTTAGCGGCGTCATTCTAACCACATTGCCGCCATGGTCGCTGTTTGTGGCGTTGATGGTGGCAATCGTACTTGCTTGGGCGCTGATGATAAAAGGCATGCGCGCCAAACCCTGGGGCCAGACGGCGGTCTGCTAGTTATGTTCGCGACAGAGCCACAGTCACTCTGTCGCGTATCTCAGATGGCGACCAGACCCCGAACGCCCTCGGACTCCATATTTTTACCCTCACCGCTTTGAATTATGCTGCCCCGCGACATAAGCAGGTACTTATCGGCCAGCTGCTCGGCAAAATCATAGAACTGCTCCACCAGCAAAATGGCCATGTCTCCACGGCGCGCCAGCTGGGAAATCACCTGACCAATCTCTTTAATCACCGACGGCTGGATCCCCTCGGTGGGCTCATCAAGGATCAACAACTGCGGGCGACTTGCCAGCGCCCGTCCAATCGCCAGCTGCTGCTGTTGCCCGCCGGACAAATCGCCGCCCCGCCGATGTTTCATCTCCTGTAGCACCGGAAAAAGCGCGTAAATATCATCCGGAACGCCTCGGGCCTCCTGCGTGGAAAATCGGGAAAGACCGAGCAAAAGATTCTCTTCTACCGTCAGACGCGGAAATATATCGCGCCCTTGTGGGACATACGCCACACCGGCCCTGACCCGCTGATACGGCTTCCAGTGAGTAACATTTTTCTCCTGCCAGAACACGTTTCCGCTGCGGGCGGGAATCAGCCCCATCAGACACTTCAGAAGCGTCGTTTTACCCACGCCGTTACGTCCCAGCAGACATGTCACTTCGCCGATATGCGCTTCGAAGGTCACGCCTCGCAGAATATGGCTGCCACTATAATATTGATTCAGTTCTTTCACCTGCAGCATCTGCACTCCTTAACGCCCGAGATAAACTTCAATAACCTGCTCGTTGGCCTGCACTTCACGCAGACTCCCCTGAGCCAATACTTGCCCCTGGTGTAATACCGTGACGCGATCGGCGATGGTTTCGACAAATCCCATATCATGCTCAACAACCATCAAAGAATGCTTCCCGGCAAGCTGGCGAAACAGCTCCGCTGTGTATTCCGTCTCCGCATCCGTCATACCCGCCGCAGGCTCATCCAGCAGCAACAGATGCGGTTCCTGTACCAGCAGCATGCCAATTTCAAGAAATTGTTTTTGCCCGTGAGATAGCAGCCCAGCGGAGCGGGCGCGCTCATTGCCCAGTCGCAACAGTGCCAGTATTTCATCAATGCGATCCCGCTGTTCGCCTGAAAGACGCGCCCGTAAAACGCCCCAAACAGATTTATCGCTTTTCAGCGCCAGTTCCAGATTCTCCTCCACCGTTAACTCTTCAAATACCGTGGGCTTCTGGAATTTCCGCCCGATACCCTGGTGCGCAATAGCAATGGGATCCAGCATGGTCAAGTCGGTCGACTGATCGTATATCGCACGACCACTTTGCGGCCTGGTTTTGCCGGTAATGACATCCATTAACGTCGTTTTTCCGGCACCGTTGGGGCCAATGATGCAACGAAGTTCCCCAACGCCAATATTGAGCGAGAGATCGGTCAGTGCCTGAAATCCATCGAAGTTAACGTTAATTTTTTCCAGCTGTAGCACCGGGTCAGTCTGGTTGCGAAACCGATCTCCCGGCATCTGGCGAGTAAATAGCCCTTCATCTGGCTGCATCATTTGTCTCCCTTGCGAAACAGACCCATTACACCTCGGGGTAAAAACAGCGTAACACCAATAAAGATCAGGCCAAGAAACAGCTGCCAGTATTCAGGCATAATCACGGTAAACAGGCTTTTAGCGCCATTCACTAACACGGCGCCGAATACCGGGCCGATAAGGGTTCCTCGCCCACCGAGGGCAACCCAAATCGCCGCTTCAATCGAGTTGGTCGGCGACATTTCGCTGGGGTTAATGATCCCCACCTGCGGAACATACAGCGCCCCTGCCAGGCCACACAGCACCGCTGAAAGCGTCCAAACCAGCAGTTTGAAACCTTTCGGATCGTAACCACAGAACATCAGACGGTTTTCGGCATCACGCACGGCAGTCAGAATACGACCGAACTTACTGCGGGCCAGCGCCAGTCCCAACCATAATGCCAGTACCAGCAGCATGACCGTCGCCAGAAACAGCGCGATACGGGTTGAGGTGGCGGCTACCGGGAATCCCAGAATAGTGGTAAAGCCGGTAAAACCGTTATTCCCCCCAAAACCCGTTTCGTTGCGAAAGAACAGCAGCATTCCGGCGAAAGTCAGGGCCTGGGTCATGATGGAGAAATAGACCCCTTTGATTTTTGACCGAAAGGCAAACCAACCAAATACCAGCGCCAGCAGGCCAGGAACCAGAACGACCAACAGTAGCGCCCAGATAAAATGTTGCGTTCCCCACCAAAACCAGGGCAGCTCGGTCCACGACAAGAATGACATGAAGGGCGGCAATCCTTCTCCAGAGGCCTGGCGCATCAGGTACATTCCCATCGCATACCCTCCCAGCGCAAAGAAAATACCGTGGCCCAGGGAGAGCATTCCTGCATAGCCCCACACCAGATCCAGCGCGACCGCCACAATGGCATAGCAGAGAATTTTCCCGGCAAGCGTCAGCGTCCACACCGATATAGCCAGCGGATGGTCCGCAGGTAGCAGCGCAAGAAACGGCAGAATAATCAACGCCAACAGTAACCCCAGGCCCAGCACACGTGTCACGCGTGGCGCTTTACGCGCCAGCGTTAATGTCATTGGCATCGTCATCAGTCAATAACCCTCCCTTTTAGCGCGAACAGCCCCTGCGGACGCCTCTGAATGAACAGTATAATCAGCATCAGAATCATAATTTTGCCGAGTACCGCCCCTATCTGAGGCTCAAGAATTTTGTTGAAGATCCCCAGCCCAAACGCAGCAGCCACACTCCCGGCAAGTTGTCCCACGCCGCCCAGCACCACCACCAGAAAGGAATCGATAATGTAGCTTTGTCCCAATTCCGGTCCTACGTTGCCCAATTGTGAGAGCGCGACGCCCCCCAATCCGGCAATACCTGAACCAAGGCCAAAGGCCAGCATATCGACGCGTCCAGTAGGTACGCCGCAGCATGCCGCCATATTTCGATTCTGCGTCACCGCACGTACGCGCAGCCCAAGGCGCGTTTTATTCAACAATAGCCAGGTGAAAAACAGCACCAGAATGGCAAAGCCAAGCACCACAATTCGGTTCCACGGTAAAATCAGATTGGCATAAACCTGAATCCCCCCGGAAAGCCATGCCGGATTGGCAACTTCAAGGTTCTGCGCGCCGAAGGTCATACGCACCAGTTGGATGAGCATCAGACTAATCCCCCAGGTCGCCAGCAGCGTTTCGAGAGGACGCCCGTATAAATGGCGGATCACTCCGCGCTCAAGCAGCATTCCTACCGCCGCGGTAAATAAAAAGGCAACCGGCAGCGCAATAGCCGGATACCAGGCTAACCATTGCGGGAAAAACTGGCCCATCAGCTGTTGCACAATCCAGGTACAGTAAGCCCCGAGCATTAACATCTCGCCATGCGCCATATTAATAACGCCGAGTAGCCCGTAGGTAATGGCCAGACCCAATGCCGCCAGCAGCAAAACAGAACCCAGCGACAACCCCATAAAGGCCTGTCCAAGAAGATCGCCAATCTTCATGCGATACGCGATGGAACTCAGACTGTCGCTGGCGGCAGCACGCACGCTGGCATCAGCCTCATGTTCAGCAAGGGTGAAAGGTTGCAGGCGCGCCTGGGTTTCAGGATCGTTTGAAGCCCCTATAAGCACAATGGCCTGCCGTCTGACCTCAGGCGAGCTGCTGGTTAACTGCAGGTTTGCCAGCGCAATAGCCAGCGCGGATTTCACTTCAGCATCGGGCTCCTGTGCCATTCGTTGCTGCAAAAATGGCAGCATGCCTGGCAATGCCTCTCGTTGTAACGTGCGCGCTGCCTCAGCTCTTTTAGTGACACTGTCACTAAAAAGTTGATGGACGGCCAACGTTCCGGCAACCAGATTACGCAGTCGGTTAGTCAGCCGGACTTTTTTTAACTCGCCGTTCGGGCCTTTCGCCGTTCCTAACGGCTGTACGTGCGAGCCGCTTATGATGAACGCGTTTCTTGCGTTATCGGTCAGCAATTGCTCTTCACGCAACGCGTTGAGCATCGGCAAACGCTGAACGTCGGGATTGATCGACCATTGTTCGAGCAAGGCAGCCTGCTGAGTTCGATTTGCGGCTGTAAAGGTATCGGCATCTGATGCCTGCGCTATCCACGGCAAAAACCACGTCAGCAACAACACACCACGAATAAAGCGCATAGCTTTCATGAGCGTTCTCCAAAGCGTTGCCCGCCCGCAGGAGGGCACACGATCAATTGCTGGCAGTTTTAACGGGCTGTGCAGATTTTTTGTCATTACCGGCGATGTAGGGACTCCACGGCTGGGCGCGGACCGGTTCATCGGATTGCCACACCACGTTAAACTGGCCGTTGCCTTCAATCTCGCCAATCATGACGGGTTTATGCAGGTGATGATTGGTGGCATCCATGGTCAGGGTAAACCCTGATGGTGCAGCAAATGATTGTCCTGCCATCGCTACGCGGACTTTATCCACATCAGTCGTTCCGGCTTTTTCTACCGCCTGCGCCCACATATGCAAACCAACATAAGTGGCTTCCATGGGGTCATTGGTTACCACCGAATCAGCATTTGGCAGTTTGTGCGCTTTGGCATACGCCCGGTAATCCGCAACGAATTTCTTGTTGGTCGCGTTATCTACGGACTCAAAGTAGTTCCACGCGGCAAGGTTGCCCACCAGCGGTTTGGTATCAATACCGCGTAACTCCTCCTCCCCCACGGAGAATGCCACCACCGGAACATCGGTGGCTTTCAGGCCCTGGTTCGCCAACTCTTTATAGAATGGAACGTTAGAATCGCCGTTGATGGTCGACACCACCGCCATTTTTCCTCCTGCAGCAAATTTCTTGATACTGGCGACGATGGTCTGGTAATCGCTGTGTCCGAATGGGGTGTACACCTCTTCGATATCTTTATCAGCAACGCCCTTCGAATGTAAAAAGGCGCGTAAAATTTTGTTCGTTGTACGCGGATAAACATAATCCGTGCCCAACAGGAAGAAGCGCTTAGCACTGCCGCCGTCTTCACTCATCAGATACTCAACCGCCGGGATCGCCTGCTGATTTGGCGCAGCTCCGGTATAGAAGACGTTAGGCGACATCTCTTCACCTTCATATTGCACCGGGTAAAACAGCAGACCGTTTAGCTCTTCAAATACCGGTAAAACTGATTTACGTGAAACCGATGTCCAACAGCCGAAGACCGCCGCCACTTTGTCCTGGCTCAACAACTGGCGGGCTTTTTCAGCAAATAAGGGCCAGTTCGAGGCTGGGTCAACGACCACTGGCTCCAGCTTTTTTCCTAACACCCCGCCCTTCGCATTGATTTCATCAATAGTCATCAACGCCATATCTTTTAACGGCGTTTCGGAAATGGCCATCGTGCCGGATAACGAATGCATGATGCCGACCTTAATGGTATCGGCCGCCTGAACGCTAAAACTCATTCCCATCGCGACTACAGAGGTGGAAAGTGCAAAAATTTTTAAAAATTTACGACGCTGCATAGTTTCACTCCTGAAATTAGACTTGTTGAAAGCTCCGGTGCAGCCGGGCAGATAAAACGGTGCAAAATAAGGGTGTTCAGAAGTGATAAGGCAAAAACAATGCCAGATATTAAAAAATCATATAAAATCAATGAATTATAATTAATTTACGAAGAGGGGCATTAAAATTTTCTGCTACAAGGAATAATTGCACGATCAATTGAACCACGATGAGACAACGCTGCATTATAAGCGTGCAACAATTTGTGTCCGTATTACAGCATCATGACAACGTGTCCCGGTATAAAATCAGGGCTATTTGTGCGCAGATAAACGATCCTCGTCACTATTATTTATTTTTCCCGACGTTATCGCGTCAAAACTTTACTTTTTAGCCGAAATATTCAGACAGTTCAGCCTTTGTTTAAGATTGAATTGCTACTATAGTCATAAGCGAGGTGAACTTAAGGTAAGAGAGGAAACTCACAGATAAAGGAGCATTTACTATGCTGGGTAATATGAATATTTTTATGGCTGTTCTGGGAATTATTTTATTTTCCGGTTTCCTGGCCGCGTATCTTAGCCACAGATGGGATGATTGATGAACGGAGATAGTCCTGAACCGACCCGGCCCCTTGTTGCGTAGCTGCACAAGGGGCCATTTTTTTTACCTGCATCGCCCTTCCGCATCTTGTCCCTGATTAGCAGATAAAAAAAACCGCCGGTTAAACCAGCGGTAAATGCTTGCATGGATAGATTTGTGTTTTGCTTTTATACGCTATCTGGCAATTCCCTGCGAAGATAACGGATAGTCAGCTAACCTATCACTGGCAACCCCAATGAAAGCTAAACGAAACGTAACTACTTCGAAACGGTGTTCGCAAATCTCATGCGCTAAGGGGGTATGAGATCACACGATTAGTGTCAACCTGAGTGATCCGCTCGTATTCATCCATAAACATACAGCGATTCCTGCCGTTCTGCTTCCCTTGATACATCGCTCTGTCAGCGCGATCCAGTGCGGTATCCAGCGTTTCACCCTGTTGAACCCGGGTTATTCCAGCCGTTACCGTTATACCAATTTCGCCATCAGCATAGGGTATTTTTTTCTGGCCAATAAGCTGACAAAGCCGCAATCCCGCCAGGCAGACCTGTTCGTCAGTTTTAGTCCGGATGATGATGATAAACTCTTCACCGCCGTAGCGGTACGCTACCTCGTCATATCGCGTCCATGCCAACAAATTTGAGGCCATAGCACGCAACACTACATCCCCCACCAGGTGACCATAAGTATCATTAACGTGTTTAAAACGGTCGATATCCAATAACAATATATAAAGATTTAGCGGTTCGGCGTCGAGTAGTTGTTGATCAAATGACTCATCAAGCATTCTTCTCCCGGGTAAACCCGTTAATACATCGATATTACTGCGGATGTTCAATAAATATATCTTGTAGTCCATTACAGCAGACGTAAATGCCAATAGCGCGTCCTGGAAGCTGTCGAAATGCCATGTATGGCTACGATTCTCCACTATTGCCAATAGCAACTCCTTTCCTATTACATGCATTTTTTCATGAACAGAATAAATCTTGCTCACATAACTACTATCATCCTCATTGTTCAGCGATTGATCATTTATCCATTTTCCAAATCGACAAACAAAATGAGCGTTGTCACCCGTAATATCGGGATGAGTAACATCTGAGGACACAGCGCAGCGGAACATTTTTACCAGCCATTTGTAGTGGGCATCAATTGAGTTGTTCAACTCATTTATGATTGCATCTATTTCCGCTGTGTTTTTCATCATCACGGTTTCCTTCCCTGAATGAACACTTTGAACCGGGATTTTAACCATAAAAAAGAAAATTTATGTAAATTTAGTTATAGAAATCAATGGTGTCATAGCACTTGCCATTTATCGCGATTATTGATTTAATTCCCAGCCAAAACAATAACAGATAGAAACTAATGAATAAAATGACTGACGATGGCGCTAAAATTTACACACCAATGACGCTAAAACTTTATGACTGGTGGGTGCTAGGAGTATCAAATCAATATGCCTGGAAGTGTCCGACCAGGGAACACCTTCTTCCCCATTTTCTCCAGCATATGAGTAAAACACATCTGGATATTGGCGTTGGAACCGGATTTTACCCCTATCACGCTCCTGACGGCTGTGTAATATCGCTAATGGATTTGAATGAAGCCAGTCTGGACGCTGCTGCATCAAGAATCGGGGAAGCGAAAATTCAGCGCAAAATTAAGCATGACGTGTTCGAATCTTACCCTACGGATTTGCACAATGAGTTCGATTCCATTTCCATGTTTTATCTCCTGCACTGCTTGCCTGGCAATATATCAGCGAAAGCCAGTGTGATAGCAAATGCCGCACGGGCTTTAACAGACACGGGTACGCTGTATGGCGCAACTATTCTTGGCGATGGTGTTATACACAACACTTTCGGAAATAAACTCATGAGCATCTACAATAAGAAAGGTATTTTCTCAAACGCTAATGATTCTGAAGAGGGACTGAAACAGATTCTGTCAGCGCATTTTGAACATGTTAATACGCAAGTAACCGGTACTGTAGCGATATTTTCAGCATCAGGTAAAAAATAGCGCCCTGACATTATTAACTGACAGCCTGGAGCATTACCATTAGGGAAAGACAATAAAAAAAGCCTGTCATTCATGACAGGCTAATGGGGTGGATAATGTTGATAACATTTATTATACCTGTGGTGCCGGGTGCCTCCCGGTGAAACAGCCCCAGCCGGTTAGTTTCGCGTTGCATACCAGGCAAAGGAGGTATGGCTGGACGCCCCACCGCTCAGGGGGATTCACCACCATTGGGAAGATAAAATTATTCATGACGCCAGACAACGTTCGCTGATGGCTTTTCAGAATCAGATATTTAAATACGCAAAAACCGGGCATTACACCCGGTTACTCTCACTATCTGAACAAATCCTACGCGCTCAAACCACGATGTTCCAGCATTGGAGCCATTCGTGGGTCGCGCCCGCTCCACTGGCGATAAAGCTCAGCTAAATCACTACTGTTCCCGCAAGATAAAATCGCTTCGCGGAATTTCTGCCCATTTTCACGCGTTAATCCGCCCTGCTCCACAAACCACTGATAGCCGTCATCGGCCAGCATTTGCGTCCACAAATAGGCGTAATAACCTGCGGCATAACCCCCGCCGAAGATATGGGCAAAGTAACTGCTGCGATAACGCGGTGGCACGGCTTTAAGGTCCAAATCTTCCGCCGCCAGTGCCTGCTGTTCAAATTGATCGACCGAGCGAGATGAGTCACTCACATCCAGGGAGTGCCAGCGCATATCCAGCAATGCGGCGCTGAGCAGTTCAGTCATGTCGTAACCTTTGTTAAACAAGCTGGCCTGTTGCATTTTATCCCGTAATACCGGTGGCATTTGCTCCCCGGTATCAACATGACGCGCAAAACGGGCAAAGACCTGCGGATGACTCGCCCAGTGTTCGTTAATCTGCGATGGAAACTCGACAAAATCACGCGGAGTGTTAGTCCCTGAGAGCGTGGCATAACGCTGAGTGGCGAAAAGGCCGTGCAACGTATGTCCAAACTCATGAAATAACGTAATAACATCATCCCACAGCAGCAAGGCGGGTTGGCCCTGAGCGGGTTTCTGATAGTTGCAGACGTTGTAAATCACCGGTCTGGTTTCGTTTAGCCGCGATTGCTCAACAAAATTGCCCATCCAGGCACCGCCGCTTTTTGATTCCCGGGCAAAGAAATCACCATAAAATAACGCCAGTCCTACGCCATCATGATCGAATATTTCCCATACCCGTACATCGGGGTGATAAACCGGAATGTCGAAACGCTCGATAAACTTGATGCCAAACAGTTGATTAGCCGTCCAGAAAACCCCCTCGTTCAGCACCGTATCCAGAGCAAAATAAGGTTTGAGCTGCAGCTCATCAAGCGCATATTTCTCACGGCGGACCTGTTCGGCATAGAATGACCAGTCCCAGGCCTCTGGGCTAAATTGCCCGTTTTCTTTAGAGATAACCTTCTGGATTTCAGCCTGCTCATCCAACGCCCGCGCTCGCGCGGCAGGAACAATCGCCCGCATGAAATTTAGTGCCGCTTCCGGCGTTTTTGCCATTTGATCGGCAATTTTCCAGGCGGCGTAATTGGCAAAACCGAGGAGTTTTGCCTGCTGCATCCGAATATCAACCAGCCGCTGAATGATCGCCCGCGTGTCGTTGGCGTCATTATTTTCGGCCCGTGTCCATGCGCGGGTGAACAGGTTTTCACGGGTCTGGCGATCGCGTAACATCGCAAGCGCCGGTTGCTGAGTCGTGTTTAGGAGCGGAATAACCCAATGCGCTTCAAGCCCTTTTTCCCTTGCTGCTTCGGCGGCAACGGTAATTTCGTCAGCGCTGAACCCGTCCAGATGCCGGACATCGTCCACCACCAAAGCACCGGACTTGTTCGCTGCCAACAGCCGTTGATTAAACTGACTGGTCAGGGTGGCGGATTCCGTGTTGAGCGCTTTCAGGCTGGCTTTATCCGCCTCATTCAGACGGGCACCAGCCAGTACAAAACGCTGGTGGACGACCTCCAACAGGCGTAATGACTCGCTATCCAGACCTGACGTACTGCGCCGTTGCCATACGGCTTCGACGCGCGCAAAAAGCGCGTCATTGAGGTAAATGTCATTGGCCAGCGCGGCAAGCTCTGCGGAAAACATTTCGTCGAGGCGCTGTATTTCATCATTAGTGTGAGCCGCCGTCATCGCGAAGAAAACGTTGGTCACGCGTGTGAGCAGCGCGCCGCTTTGTTCAAGTGCCAGCAAAGTATTTGCAAAATCAGGGATCTGTGGGTTTTGCACAATCACTTCGATCTCTGCGCGTTTTTGCCGCACGCCTTCCTCGAAAGCAGGACGATAATGCTGCACGTCTATCAGATCAAATTGCGGTGCCTGATACGGCAATGTGCTGTGGTGTAAAAAAGGATTCGTTAACGACATCTTTCACTCCTGAAAACGATTTGTTTACCAGAGTAGACTTCCCTGTAATCTACCGCAATCGCGTTAAGCAGGAATAGCTCTGAACGGAAATGACGTGCTATGGTAGTGCTACATAAAAAGCGTTGAGGAACAGTGAGATGATCGTTTTAGTAACCGGAGCAACGGCAGGTTTTGGTGAGTGCATTACGCGTCGTTTTATTGAGAATGGGCATAAAGTTATTGCCACCGGACGCCGCCAGGAGCGCCTGCAGGAGCTCAAAGACGAGCTGGGTGACCGCCTCTATACCGCACAGCTGGACGTACGTAATCGTGCATCAATAGAAGGGATGCTCGACGCCCTACCTGCTGAGTGGCGCAATATTGATGTACTGGTCAACAACGCGGGTCTGGCGCTGGGTCTTGAGCCAGCCCATAAGGCCAGCATTGAAGACTGGGAAAATATGATCGACACCAATAATAAAGGTCTGGTTTATATGACCCGTGCCGTTTTGCCAGGCATGGTTGAGCGTAACCGCGGTCACATTATCAATATCGGTTCTACCGCGGGCAGTTGGCCATACGCTGGTGGTAACGTGTACGGCGCGACCAAAGCGTTTGTTCGCCAGTTTAGCCTGAATTTACGTACTGACTTACACGGCACCGCGATTCGCGTTACCGACATTGAGCCAGGCCTGGTTGGCGGTACGGAATTCTCGAATGTGCGTTTCAAAGGCGATGACGCCAAAGCTGAAAAAGCTTACGAAAATACGACCGCGCTGACCCCGCAAGATGTCACAGAAGCGGTATGGTGGGTGGCGTCCTTACCTGCTCATGTCAACATTAACACCCTTGAAATGATGCCTGTCACACAGTCATTTGCAGGACTGAGTATTCATCGGAGCTAATTTCACTGCCCGGCCTTGTGCCGGGTATAGATAGCCTGAAATAAGTGATAAGATCTCTGGGTTAACTCTCTAAAAAGTAATAATGAATGACCGAAGAAACGCAGCTCAACCCTACACAGCCGGTAAATCAACAGATCTACCGTATTCTTCGTCGCGATATCGTGCACTGTCTGATTGCACCCGGTACACCGTTGTCGGAGAAAGAGGTTTCCGTACGCTTTAATGTGTCCCGCCAGCCGGTACGAGAAGCATTCATCAAACTGGCAGAAAACGGCCTGATTCAAATTCGCCCGCAGCGTGGCAGTTACGTGAACAAAATTTCGCTGTCGCAAGTACAAAATGGCTGTTTTGTACGCCAGGCAATTGAATGTGCCGTAGTTCGCCGCGCCGCAGCATTGATCACCGATAAACAGAGCTATCAGCTCGAACAGAATCTGCATCAGCAACGTATTGCGATTGACCGAAAACAAATTAATGATTTCTTTCAGCTCGATGACGAATTTCATCAGAAACTGGCTTTAATCGCCGAGTGTCAGCTCGCCTGGGATACCGTCGAAAATATAAAGGCCACGATTGACCGCGTTCGCTATATGAGTCTGGATCATATCTCTCCGCCAGAAATGCTGCTGCGCCAGCATCACGACATCTTTGCCGCACTTGAGAAGCATGATGGCGATGCCGTTGAGCGCGCAATGATGCTGCATCTTCAGGAAATAGGTGAGTCCGTTCAGCTTATTCGTCAGGAAAATAGCGACTGGTTCAGCGAAGATTAATATTACGCTCACCTCGCGCAGAGGTGAGTTTATTCTGCATCCCCCACTCTCCTGCACATCTGCATAAAAAAAGCTGTGATTTTGATCGAAAACAAAAAAAATCATTAACGAGAAGCGTATTTATATTGCGCCCGTTACGTGGGACTAAAAGCCCACGGGCTTTGACGGTAAGTTGGAAAGGAGAAAACACCATGAAAACATACGATCGTAACCGTAACGCAATCACCACTGGCAGCCGCGTCATGATTAGCGACACCGGACTCACAGGCCGCATTACAGCGATAGATACCGATGGCCTGACCGCTGAGCAAATTCGTCGCGGTAAAACAGTGGAAATCGAAGGGTGTGAAGGTAAATATGCCCCCCTCGAACTGATTCGTTTGGGCATGAACTAATTGGTGTGAATGCCAAAACAATGCGCCATCTGGCCCGTTTACAGCCAGATGGCGAGCTAAATCGATGCTTTTCGTTACTTCAGTTTTGCAACATACTTCGCAACTGTTGTCTTTGCCCCTTCAGCCACTAAAGCAAGATATGCTTGTGTAACCTTGTTTTTGAATAATTCGACCTGCGGCAGTTCACGACCAAAAATAGCATCGATCGCCAGCAGCGCCCGAACACGATCTTCGCCCTCGTTACTACTACGCACCGCATTCTGGATCACTGGCAACAACGGATCGCTAATTTCAATCGCCTGGCCCTGCTCATCAACACCGCCGACGTAGCGCATCCAGCCAGCCACACCCAGCGCCAGTAGATCAAAGTGACTGCCGTTTACAATGTGCCAACGAACGGAATCAAGCATACGCTGAGGCAATTTTTGACTGCCGTCCATAGCGATCTGCCAGGTTCGATGACGCAGTGCCGGGTTGCTGTAGCGCTCAATTAACAGATCGGCATAGTGCTGTAGATCCACACCTTTAACTTTTAACGTAGGCGCTTGCTCCTGCAACATTAGCGCGCGAGCGGCAAGACGATAATTTTCATCGCCCATGCAGTCGTTAATGTGCTGATATCCCCCCAGATAACCAAGATAAGCCAGAAAAGAGTGGCTGCCGTTGAGCATGCGCAGCTTCATTTCTTCAAATGGGATGACATCTGCCACCAGCTCCGCTCCTGCTTTCTCCCACTCAGGGCGACCGGCGACAAAGTTATCTTCGATGACCCACTGACGGAATGGCTCACATGCCACGCCTGCCGGGTCGCGTACGCCAGTGATGTGTTCAATTTTGTCCAGCGTTTCTGGGGTAACCGCTGGGACAATCCGGTCAACCATAGTCGACGGGAACGTCACATGTTGCTCGATCCACGCCGCCAGTTCTTCATTCACCGCCCTCGCATACGCTGTGACAACATTGCGCATTACGTGACCGTTTTCTGGCATGTTGTCGCAAGACATCACGGTAAAGGCGCCTAAACCTGCCGCTTTGCGACGTGCCAAAGCCTCAACCACTACGCCTGGCGCAGTTTTTGGCTGTTTTGGGTTTTGCAGATCGGCGGCAATCATTGGATTGTCGAACATCAGTTGACCGGTCGCCGGAGAATGGCAGTATCCTTTCTCCGTTATGGTCAGGGAAACGATCGCGACCTGCGGTTCACACATCGCAGCCAGTACGCTTTCCAGACCATCAACCTGTGCATGCAGCGCTTTTTTCACCACGCCCACGACTCTTGCAGTCCAGGCATCCGCTGACATTTCCGCAACGGTATACAGGTTATCTTGCTGTTTCAGATCGGCAATTTGCTGCTCACCGCCAATCAGGTTCACTTCACAATAGCCCCAGTCACTGTCGTGATCTGCAGCCAGAATGTCAGCGTAAACACCCTGATGTGCGCGATGAAACGCGCCAAATCCCAGATGAACAATACGCGGAACCAGTTTTGTACGATCGTAGTCGGGAAGCGCAGCCTTCGCTGCCAGGAGCTTGTTTTGCATGGTATGGCCTATTTATTTATGAACTCAGGATTGTTTCAGAGTAACGCCTGTAGGGTTGTATGTTTTGACTTGCATTAAGCTTTTCTTGATTGGTATGACATCATTAGAAGATATATACCAGGATGAACGGAGCACGAGCACCTCCGTCCATGCCGTTATTTAACATCAGCTTGTCTGAGTCGCCGAGCAACGAACTTTATTCGACTGACCCACCTCTGCTGCATCCTCTAGCACACTAAGATCGCGGTCTTTCACTTCTGGCATCAACAACGCGGAAATAAGACCTATCAGTGAGTAGGCAATAACCATCACCAGAATTGGCCACCAGGAATTGGTCATGTTGCAGAAAATACCGGCCAGCACCGGACCGAAACCAACGGCAACCAACCCGCCCGCCTCTTTTGAGATTGCCATGCGAGTGAATCGGTTACGCGCACCGAACATTTCAGCCATGGTAATATTTTCTAGCGCAAATAATCCCAATACGGCAAAGTTATGAATAACAATCAGTGCCGTCATAATAATGCCAGGACTATATGTTTTATCCACGACGATTGACAGCATCGGGTAAGCCAAAAGAATTGCAGAAATATTCAGGATAATATAAGGCAAGCGACGGCCAAACTTATCAGAAAGCCAACCGAGTAGCGGTATGGTAATAAATCCAAGTATCGAACTAATCATTAACGCATCGGTAGGTATTGATTTATCAAATAACAACGTCTGAACTAAATAACCGGCAAGGAAGGTTTGGATTAACCCAGAGTTGCCCGCCTGCCCAAAGCGTAAACCAGTTGCCAGCCAAAAAGATTTACTGGTAAACATCGCCCCCAGCGTGTTTTCCGGCGAATTATTTAATGCTGGTAAATTTTCCTCGTCGTTAACTTTCTCAAATACCGGGCTTTCTTTGAGGTTCATACGTAACCAGATGGCAAAAATCATCACCACGACACTTGCCAGGAATGGAATTCGCCAACCCCAGGCTAACAGTTCTTCCCGGTCGAGAGCGAAGAACATCACTGCCCAGATGGCCGTTGCACTCAGCGTGCCACAGTTGGTTCCCATGGCAACAAGTGAAGAAATGATGCCGCGTTTGCCTTTTGGTGCATACTCGGCAAGCATAGTACCTGCACCCGAGATTTCAGCTCCCGCACCCAATCCTTGTATAATACGCAGTGTCACCAGTAATACGGGCGCAAAGATACCGATTTGCGCATACGTTGGCAGTACACCTATTAATGTTGTACAGATACCCATCATAGTGATGGTAATAAACAGCACCTTTTTACGTCCAATGCTGTCGCCCATTTTGCCAAATATAAATGCTCCAATGATACGAGCAATATATCCCGCGCCGTAGGTACCCATTGCTAAAATGAGCGCCATCGCTGCAGACTGTTCCGGGAAAAATATCTCATGGAATACCAGCGCGGCCCCCAAAGAATATAACTGGAAATCCATAAATTCGAGCGCAGTGCCCAACCATCCGGATACGGCTGCTCTGACCAGGTCCTTCGTTGATCTTTCGTGTTTTTCTTGATTCATATTGGCTATCTCTAAGAGGTAAGATGCGTACCACTTACTCGCAGTTATTTATATTATTCAGTGAATGTGAGTAAAACTTTGCAGCAGTGCTGCTGATCTTTCTCAAACAATTCAATTGCGTCGGTAACGTGGTGATAGTCAAAAGTATGGGTAATAAGTTGATTAGGATCGATGAGTTCATTGACCAACCAATCAATAACAACCGGAAATTTGTTTGCATTTAATCTTGAGGAATAGATTGAAAGTTCTTTCCCGGTAATGCCTTGTTGAACAATCTGACAAGGATCGCTGGAGAATCCCATTAAAACAATCCGCGCGGCAGGCGATGCCAGCGTTATAGCCTCCTGTAAAATGGATGGATGACAAGCGGCATCCACGATGATGGTCGGTTTTAGCCCTTTTACTGCGAGGAAATCTTGCAACGATTGCTGACTATTATTGACTGCCCAGTCTGCACCGCACTGCTTCGCCATGCTCAGGCGCTCATCGATTCTGTCGGCGATCACTACGGTTTTAACGTTATAGACACGTTTAAGCGCCTGTACGGTAGTCAGCCCCATAGGGCCTGCGCCATAAATCAGAGCCGTATCGTTTTCTGTCGGATTGATTTGCCCGGTTACGTTTGCGGCAATGGTAAAAGGTTCAACCATAACGGCATGCTCATCGGACACGATATCGGGGATGGTCCAGGCATTTTTCGCCGGCACGACAGCGTACTCGCTGAAACCACCATCTCGATGAACGCCCAGCACCACCAGCGATGTGCAAACGTTAGGTTTACCAACCGAACAGGGATAACAATGTCCACAACTGATGACCGGATCAACGGATACCCGCTCACCCATTCGCGAACGCTCAACACCGTCGCCTACCGCATCAATCACACCAAAAAACTCGTGGCCAATCACGCGCGGGTATTGTGCAAAGGGATTGTGTCCGCGATAAATATGGCTATCGGAACCACAAATTCCCGCCAGTTTTACCTTTACCCGGACTTCGCCTGCTGAGGGTTCAGGTATAGTTCGCTCAGCAATATTCAGCGTATTCGGTTTTTCAATCACAATACTTTTCATCGCAAATCACTCCTTACCAGTTCCACAGCGTGCCATCTTCCAGGCGGGCTACAGGCAAATATGCAGGGTCATACGGATATTTCGCCGCCAGTTTTTCGTCAAACTCGATCCCAAGTCCCGGTTTGTCTCCCGGATGCATGTAGCCGTTATCAAAGGTCCAGTTATGCGGGAACACTTCCAGCATCTGTTCCGAATACCCCATATATTCCTGTACACCGAAGTTAGGCACCCACAGATCAAAGTGCAACGCGGCGGCCATGCACACGGGTGACAGATCGGAAGGTCCATGCGAGCCTGTGCGAACCTGATACAGCGAAGCAAAATCGGCAATCCGACGCATACCGGTGATCCCCCCCGCATGGGTGATGGTGGTGCGGATGTAGTCGATCAATTGTTCTTCGATAAGCTGTTTGCAGTCCCAGATGCTATTAAACACTTCCCCGACCGCAATCGGCGTGACCGTATGCTGGCGGATCAGGCGGAAGCACTCCTGGTTTTCAGCTGGGGTTGGATCTTCCATCCAAAACAAACGATACTGCTCAATGCTTTTGCCAAAACGGGCCGCTTCAATTGGCGTCAGACGGTGATGCATGTCGTGCAGAAGATGTTCGTTGAAGCCGAATTTATCGCGCACCGCTTCAAACAGTTTTGGCGTGAAATCGAGATATTTCTCCGTTGACCATAACTGTTCTTCCGGCCATTGCCCTTTGGTCGCGGGTTCATAGGCCAGTCCTTTACCTTTCGACATCCCGTAAGTGGTTTTCATGCCAGGTACGCCGCACTGCACACGAATCGCTTTAAAGCCCATCTCTTTATGACGCGCATAATCTTCCAGTACCTCATCGACGGTATGGCCTGTGGTGTGACAATAAACCATGACCCCTTCACGCGACGCGCCGCCGAGTAGCTGGTACAACGGCATATTGGCCGCTTTCGCTTTGATATCCCACAATGCCATATCCACTGCGGAAATCGCCGACATGGTGACTGGACCACGACGCCAGTACGCACCTTTGTAGAAAAACTGCCAGATGTCCTCAATTCGATGCGCGTCGCGACCAATCAACTGCGGGCACACATGATCTTTCAGGTAGGACGCCACGGATAACTCGCGTCCGTTTAATGTGGCATCACCCAGCCCGGTGATCCCATCTTCTGTCGTAATTTTTAACGTCACGAAATTACGCCCCGGACAGGTGACAAAAACTTCAGCCCCGACAATCTTCATTTCTTGTTCCTTACATCTGTTCTTGAGATGCAGGAAATTTACCCAACTGAGCTACTACCATACAAGTATAACGATCAAAAAAGCGCTTCTTGATCACAAAAAAGGCGCTATGCGCGCCCCCATCCAGCCACAATGATCAGCATGCCGCACAACGCCACAAGCGCCCCCGACCAGTCGTACAGGCTGAGTTTTACGCCGTCGACGATGCGTAGCCATAGCAGCGCGGTTACCACGTAAACCCCGCCATAGGCTGCATAGACACGCCCGCTTGCTGCCGGGTGCAGCGTCAGAAACCAGACGAATAATGCCAGTGCCCCCCCTGCGGGGATCAGCAGCCAGGCCGTAGCGCCTCGCTTAAGCCAGAGCCAGGGTAAAAAGCAGCCAATGATTTCGCATAGCGCGGTGACGAAGAAAAGCAATGTGGTCTTAAGCATTGATGTTATTCAGTTACCTTCGGTTTAACCATGATACGACAGAATATCATCAGCGTATCCATATCCGCTGAGTGGGTATGCCCACGAAACGTAATAGTGTAGAATTTAACCCTGTTTTACGATTTATCCCCTTTCCCATAAAAGGAATTCGCCATGAATATTACACTGACCAAACGCCTGTGCCTGACGGCTATGCTGACGCTGGCGGCGGCTGTGTACACCTCTTCCGCATTTGCTGAAACCAGTAAACTGGTCATTGAGTCCGGGGACAGTGCGCAGAGTCGTCAACAGGCTGCAATGGAAAAGGAACAATGGAACGATACGCGTCAGCTACGCCAGAAAGTCAATAAACGTGTAGAGAAAGAGTGGGACAAAACCGACGCCGCCTTCGATAGCCGTGATAAGTGCGAACAAAGCGCTAATATTAATGCGTACTGGGAACCCAACACCCTGCGCTGCCTTGACCGCCGCACAGGCCGCACCGTTGCCCCATAAACATTGCACTTTGAAGGATATTGAAAGGATACGATATGACTAGCGCCCTCAGTGTTAAGTTGCGCCCGCTGGAGCGTGAAGATTTACGATTCGTCCATCAGCTTGATAACAACGCCAGCGTAATGCGTTACTGGTTTGAAGAACCTTACGAAGCGTTTGTTGAGCTGTCAGATCTTTATGACAAGCATATCCACGACCAAAGCGAACGTCGCTTTGTTGTGGAATGCAACGGTGAAAAAGCCGGGCTGGTAGAACTGGTTGAAATTAACCATGTGCACCGCCGGGCGGAATTCCAGATCATTATCTCCCCTGATTATCAGGGTAAAGGTCTGGCAACGCGTGCGGCTAAACTGGCGATGGATTACGGCTTTACCGTACTCAATTTGTATAAGCTGTATCTGATCGTTGATAAAGAGAACGAAAAAGCTATCCACATCTACCGTAAACTCGGCTTTATGGTCGAAGGCGAACTAATTCATGAATTCTTTATCAACGGACAATACCGCAACACTATCCGCATGTGTATCTTCCAGCAGCAGTATCTGGCAGAACATAAAACGTCAGGTCCTAATTTGCTGCAACCTACCGCTCAGTAAAGACTGACTAATAGTACTCGATGGTGTTTTCAATTGAGTAATGATGTTCAACTGCCGGCTTCACGCTCTCGTCAACGATAACAAGCTGGCAGTTGACCGGATTAGCATAGTCATCGTACTTGCACGTTTGTTTGACGTTGCCTACAGGACGATTGTTAAGCAGACTCACCGCGGTGTAATCCAGCTTCTTCAACGGATCAACCGAGGGTTTGGCATCAACTTGCAAGGTGTTATCGTTATTGACGGTTGTTTTACCCAGCGGGTAGCCTTCCGCATCATAGCGATATTGCACTTTCATCTCTTTGCCCGTAGCGGAAACGACAAAACCGTTATCATCGGTATCCCAAACCACACCCGCAGCAGGCAGCTCTGCCAACTGACATTTACCCTGTAAGCGGATCCGTTTTTCCAGCGTTTCGGCATCCCGGTAATAGTTAGCATCCAGGACCAGCGCCATGCCGCTATTATTTTCAATATCGTGCAATTCAAGCGTATCGAAGCACCCTTCCTGTGAGAGCGTACCAACAACGCGTTTAGTAACCTCACCTTTGTCATTGAGCAACGTCTGGCTGAAATCTTTCACCGGTCCGCGCAGCGGGTCGAAATCAAATTCATTTGAAAAACTGGCCATTTCCGGCGTAAAGGAAATCAGCCCTTTGGCGTTATCACATCCAACCAGCAAGAGGCACAGGAAACCTAACAAGGTCTGTTTCTTCACATTTTTCACCGGGATAAGAAGATAATTCTCAATCATATTAGCAAATACAGTTATTTACACCAGAAATGCTAATCTTAGTTTAAGTTGATCATAAAGGAGCTGATGATGAAAAACATACCAGGAATTGCCGCGATCATATTGGTAGTCGCTTCCCCGCAGGTTCTGGCTGCCCCGGCGTCATGTGAACGCGTAAAAAGCGATATCGAACAGCGTATCATCAATAATGGTGTGGCTGAATCCAGCTTCACGCTGAATATTGTCCCCAACGATCAGGCAGATCAGCCTGACTCACTGGTAGTCGGACATTGTGCAAACGATACGCACAAAATTCTCTATACCCGGACTAACAGTGGCAACGCCCCCGCGAATAGCACATCTTCTCAAGACGGACACGCCGCCGAACCGCAATAAATCACGCCCTCCGTGCGCGGAGGGTCACTCCAGTTTGATATGCATTAATATGCTCTACCTACAAGTGGGTAAACTCTCTCTATTATTAGCATGCTATTAATTGCGTTATAGAAATTATTATATAACGATAACAATAATGGAGTGAGTTATGTCTGAAACTGAGCAATATGGAGGCATCAGCCGCAGGGCGTTAGTGAAATCCACGGCTATCGGTTCGCTGGCGCTTGCCGCTGGCGGGCTGTCATTACCTTTCGGAATACGCACCGCCGCCGCTGCGGTACAACAAGCTATTCAACCAGCTGAAGAAAAAGTGGTTTGGGGCGCGTGTTCCGTGAACTGCGGTAGTCGTTGTGCCCTGCAACTCCATGTCAAAGATGACGAGGTTGTATGGGTGGAATCCGATACAACCGGAGACGATATTTATGGTCAGCATCAGGTTCGTGCCTGTTTGCGTGGACGATCAATCCGCCGACGGATCAATCATCCGGATCGCCTGAATTACCCAATGAAGCGGGTGGGAAAACGCGGTGAGGGAAAATTCGAACGTATAACCTGGCAGGAAGCGCTGGATACCATCAGTGACAGTTTAAAAAATACCGTGGAGAAATACGGTAATGAAGCTGTTTATATTAACTACACCTCAGGCATTGTAGGCGGCAACATTACGCGCTCCTCTCCTTATGCCTCGCTGGTCGCTCGCCTGATGAACTGCTATGGCGGATTTCTGAGCCATTATGGTACTTACAGCACCGCCCAAATCGCGGCGGCAATGCCCTATACCTACGGCTCAAATGACGGCAACAGCACGTCCGACATCGAAAACACCAAACTGGTGGTAATGTTCGGCAACAACCCTGCCGAAACGCGCATGAGCGGCGGCGGAATAACGTACTTCCTTGAACAGGCCCGGGAACGCTCTAATGCCCGGATGATCGTCATCGATCCGCGCTATACCGATACCGCAGCGGGTCGCGAAGATGAGTGGATCCCTATCCGACCGGGAACCGATGCCGCACTCGTAGCGGGACTTGCCTGGGTTATGATTAACGAAAATCTTATCGACCAGCCGTTCCTTGACAAATACTGCGTCGGTTATGATGAGAAAACCCTGCCCTCCGATGCGCCAGCAAACGGACATTACAAAGCTTATATTCTGGGGGATGGCGATGACGGCATCGCCAAAACCCCCCAATGGGCATCCCAAGTCACCGGAATCCCAGCCGATCGCATTATCAAACTGGCTCGGGAAATCGGCAGCACGAAACCGGCATATATTTGTCAGGGTTGGGGGCCGCAACGTCAGGCTAACGGCGAACTGACCTCACGCGCGATCGCGATGTTGCCTATCCTGACTGGCAACGTCGGCATCAATGGCGGCAATAGCGGTGCACGAGAATCAACCTATACCATCACAATTGAGCGTATGCCGCTGCCAGATAATCCCATTAAGACCCAGATATCCTGCTTTAGCTGGACTGACGCCATCGCCCGGGGTCCGGAAATGACCGCTACCCGCGATGGCGTGCGTGGGAAAGAAAAGCTCGATGTGCCGATTAAATTTATCTGGAACTATGCGGGAAACACCATCACCAATCAGCACTCAGATATCAATAAAACGCATGCTATCCTGCAGGACGATACAAAGTGCGAAATGATAGTGGTCATTGAGAACTTCATGACATCCTCGGCCAAATATGCCGATATCCTGCTGCCTGATTTAATGACTGTGGAGCAGGAAGACATCATTCCTAACGACTATGCGGGCAATATGGGATACCTCATTTTCATTCAGCCAGCAACCTCACCTAAGTTCGAGCGCAAACCGATCTACTGGATCATGAGTGAAGTGGCAAAACGTCTTGGAGATGATGTCTATCAACGTTTTACCGAAGGCCGTACTCAGGAACAGTGGCTCCAGTATCTGTATGCCAAAATGCTGGCCAAAGATCCTGCCCTCCCTTCTTATGACGCGCTTAAAAAAATGGGGATCTATAAACGTAAAGATCCTAATGGCCACTTTGTCGCCTATAAAAAATTCCGCGACGATCCACAGGCCAATCCGCTCAAAACACCGTCCGGAAAGATTGAAATATATTCCAGCCGACTGGCGAAAATTGCCAACACCTGGGAACTGCAAAAGGATGAAGTGATCAGTCCGCTTCCCATTTACGCGTCCACCTTTGAAGGGTGGGATGATCCGAAACGCAGTTCATTTCCGCTCCAGCTGTTTGGTTTCCACTACAAATCCCGTACGCACTCCAGCTACGGCAATATCGATGTTCTCCAGACATCTTGCCGTCAGGAAGTGTGGATCAACCCCGTCGATGCCCAAAAACGAGGCATTGCAAATGGCGATATGGTTCGAGTCTTTAACGATCGCGGTGAAGTACGTATCCCGGCAAAAGTAACGCCACGAATCCTACCCGGCGTAAGCGCAATGGGCCAGGGCGCATGGCATGATGCCGATATGGCTGGCGATAAAATTGATCACGGCGCCTGCGTCAACACGCTGACAACTCAGCGTCCGTCGCCGTTGGCAAAAGGCAATCCACAGCACACTAACCTGGTCGAGATCGAGAAGGTTTAAGGACTAACCCATGACAACTCAGTATGGATTTTTTATTGATTCCAGTCGTTGCACCGGCTGCAAAACCTGCGAACTGGCCTGCAAAGACTACAAGGATCTCACGCCCGACGTCAGTTTCCGCCGGATTTATGAATACGCCGGGGGAGACTGGCAGGAAGACAACGGCGTCTGGCGACAGAACGTTTTCGCCTACTACCTCTCCATTGCCTGTAACCACTGCGAAGATCCGGCCTGCACCAAGGTTTGCCCCAGCGAGGCTATGCATAAACGTGAAGATGGTTTTGTGGTGGTGGATGAAGACGTGTGTATTGGCTGTCGTTACTGCCACATGGCCTGCCCGTACGGCGCACCACAGTACAATGCCGCCAAAGGGCATATGACCAAGTGCGACGGCTGCCACGATCGCGTCGCCGACGGCAAAAAGCCCGTCTGTGTCGAATCCTGTCCGCTGCGCGCGCTGGACTTTGGTCCCATTGATGAGCTGCGCAAAAAACACGGTGAGCTGGCGGCGGTTGCTCCGCTGCCGGGCCCGCACTTCACCAAACCGAGTATTGTAATCAAACCCAACGCCAATAGCCGCCCGACCGGGGACACCACGGGTTATCTGGCCAACCCGAAGGAGGTGTGACATGGGTAATGGATGGCATGAATGGCCGCTGGTTCTGTTTACGGTGCTCGGCCAGTGCGTGGCCGGGGCGCTGCTGGTGAGTGGTTACGGCTGGCTGACCGCTAAAGACGATGCGGTAAAACAGCGTATCGTGCGCAACATGTTTTTTCTGTGGCTGGTGATGGGCATCGCCTTTCTCGCCTCGGTGATGCATCTGGGTTCGCCGCTGCGCGCCTTTAACTCGCTGAACAGAGTCGGCGCATCGGCGCTGAGTAACGAAATCGCCAGCGGGTCGCTGTTTTTCGCCGTCGGTGGCCTGTGGTGGCTGGTGGCGTTTCTCGGTAAAATGCCTGCAGCTTTAGGTAAAATCTGGCTGCTGGCAGGCATGGTGCTGGGTCTGGTATTTGTGCTGGCGATGACCCGCGTCTATCTGATAGACACCGTCCCGACCTGGTATAATGGCTATACGACGCTGGCATTTTTTATGACGATGCTGCTCAGCGGGCCGCTGTTTGCCACCCTGCTGCTGCGGGCTGCAGGTGTTTCCTGTAGCCCTGCCAGATTCGCCGGCGTAAGCGTTCTGGCCCTGCTGGTGACCGTGGCGGTTATCGTTCTGCAGGGACTGGCGCTCGGTGAGATCCACAGTTCGGTACAAAACGCCAGCGCGCTGGTGCCCGACTACGCAAGTTTACAGGTCTGGCGTATCCTCCTGCTGGCTGCGGGTCTGGGGTGCTGGATATGTCCGCTTGTCCGTCGCAAAGAACCGTCCGTTGGCGGACTGGCGTTGGGCCTGGTTTCAGTCCTCGCCGGTGAAATCATTGGCCGCGGTTTGTTTTACGGATTACATATGACAGTCGGAATGGCTGTCGCAGGTTAACTCTCGGGTGCGGGGCAACCCGCACTGTTCAGGATTGTATGCATGACCCATTTTTCACAACGTGACAACTTCTCTACCGCAGCGCGTGTGCTGGGTGCGCTATTTTATTATGCACCTGAAAGCGCAGAAACCTCTGCATTAGTCAATGCGTTAAGAACCGAAGGCTGGCAGGTCCAGTGGCCGCTTGATCAGGCAACGCTTTCTCCGCTGGCAGAAAAACTGCAAGTCGAGGCCGATGAGCCTCTGCCGCAGGCCTGGCAGCGTCTGTTTGTCGGTCCGTATGCACTACCTTCTCCGCCCTGGGGATCCGTCTGGCTGGATCGTGAAAACGTGTTGTTTGGCGATTCCACTCTGGCATTACGCCAATGGATGCGGGAAAACGGCATCCAGTTCGCCATGCAGCAAAATGAGCCGGAAGATCACTTTGGTTCGTTGCTGTTGCTTACGGCCTGGCTTGCTGAGAACGAACGCCATACCGAATGCGAGCAGTTGCTGGCGTGGCATTTGTTCCCGTGGTCATCCCGCTTCCTTGACGTATTTATCGACAAAGCCGACCACCCGTTCTATCAGGCGCTCGGTGAGCTGGCCCGTCTGACACTGGCTAAATGGCAATCGCAGTTACTGATCCCGATAGCCAAAAAACCTCTGTTTCGCTAATTTCCTCACAGGCAGAATGCATCCTGCCTGTGGGACATCCTGTTGCGCACGCTAAGCTTTTGCTTCTGTTGCCAAATAACCGCAAAATGAAGCGTCTGCAACTTCCTTTCTGGACACTCATGCACCATTTACATGCTTATCCTGATCTGCGCGCCATGTTCCGCCGTCTGATGATTGCAGCGCTGATTGGTATTCTTGCCGCGTTAGCCGTTGCAGGATTTCGTCATGCCATGTTCTTGCTTGAATGGTTGTTCCTGAGC
The DNA here is from genome assembly GCF_030332265.1 of Citrobacter sp. Cu231. Classification (NCBI taxonomy): domain Bacteria; kingdom Pseudomonadati; phylum Pseudomonadota; class Gammaproteobacteria; order Enterobacterales; family Enterobacteriaceae; genus Citrobacter; species Citrobacter sp. Cu231. Next base: position 323,799 of record NZ_JAOWIE010000044.1, read on the forward strand.
AACGACACCGGGAGTCTGGTCAATGCGGCAACAAGTCTTTCGCCTCTAAGACGTGCGCTGACGCCTGCATTAGGTGGTCTGGCGGCAGGTTTACTGCTTTGGGGATGGCAAAAGTTTAACCGTTTACGCCCACAGGCCCCTACCGATTATATGGAAGCCCTGCAAACCGACGGTCAATTTGACGTCAGTGCAAGCCTGGTTAAATCACTCGCCTCATTACTGGTTGTCGCCAGCGGGAGCGCCATCGGGCGCGAAGGCGCCATGATTTTACTGGCGGCGCTGGCGGCCTCCTGCTTTGCTAAACGCTTCACCCCGCGTACGGAATGGAAGTTATGGATTGCCTGTGGAGCCGCTGCCGGTATGGCTGGAGCGTACCATGCTCCACTGGCGGGCAGTTTATTTATTGCTGAAGTATTGTTTGGCACGCTGATCCTCGCATCGCTGGGACCAGTGGTGGTGTCTGCCGTCGTGGCCTTGCTCACCACCAATGTACTGAGCGATAGCAATGCGCTCCTGTATGCCGTACGATTCACGCGCGAGCTACATATGCTGGAATATGTCATGATCGTCAGTACCGGTCTGGCAGCCGGCGTTTGCGGGCCGCTGTTTATGTGGTTGATGACCGCCAGCCATAATGGTTTTTTGCGCTTAAAACTCTCCCCTCCGTGGCAACTGGCACTCGGCGGACTGATCGTTGGCCTGCTGTCGCTGCTCACGCCTGCGGTCTGGGGCAATGGCTACAGCGTAGTGCAGTCATATTTGACCGCCCCTCCGTTACTTGCCGTGGTGAGCGGGATCTTTATCTGCAAAATACTGGCAGTATTAGCCAGCAGTGGTTCCGGCGCGCCAGGCGGTGTGTTTACGCCAACGCTGTTTGTCGGTCTGTCGGTGGGCATGCTACTGGGACGGATGTGGGGATTGTGGTTACCGGGGCCGGATGAGATTGCTATTTTGCTGGGATTAACGGGTATGGCCACGCTGCTGGCAGCAACTACACATGCGCCAATAATGTCGACACTGATGGTTTGTGAAATGACCGGGGAGTACCGTCTGCTCCCCGGGTTGCTGATTGCCTGTGTGGTGGCGTCGGTGCTATCGCGAACGTTACGCCACGACTCGATCTACCGACAACACGCTGCCGAGCATTGACAGGCGGATGAACTGAGACAGCTCGCGCTGCTCTGCGCGAGGCAGATAAGGCAGTTCGCCGATAAGCGGCGCGGGTAATTTTTTGCTCAGCACATCAATGATTTCCGCATAATGCGCCAGCCCTGGATTGATACGGTTCGCGACCCAGCCGATTAACGGCAGTCCGTCGCTGGCAATCGCCTGCGCAGTAAGGATGGCATGATTAATACAGCCTTCCTGGATACCTACCACCAGCAACACCGGCAATTGTTCCTGTACCACCCACTCAGATAACGGACGCAGATCGTTCATCAGGCTCCGCCAGCCTCCTGTGCCTTCCACGACAACGTGATCGACTTTTTCACTGAGGCTTGCGAGGCCGTTAGAGAGCAGGGTGTAATTGACCGGCCCACTATGCGCTACGCTACTTTCGTCTTCACTGAGTGCAATCGGGTTGACCGCCTCGTAGGGCAGCTCGATTGTCGACACGCTTTGTAGCACCAGCGCGTCTTTGTTGCGCAGGCCTTCAGGCGTTTCTTTGCTTCCTTTGGCTACGGGCTTGTAACCCACAACACTTTTACCTCCTGACGCTAACGCTTGTAGTAATGCGCGGGAAACCACGGTCTTCCCAACAGAAGTGTCTGTACCTGTAATAAAGAAACGCTTCAGCATCACTAACTCCACCGTTATGCTTTGAAAATATAAATCAGGAAAATAAAACAGTGGAGAAAGTCTAAGGTATGGCGATAAGAATCGGCTTGAGATAGCGCAATTTTTCGTACAACAGTTAAAAAATGTTAACCCTGTAATAGACGAATCAACAAAGAACCGTTATACATCGCGTCCTTAACGAGCGCCGCACCGGCCATCGTTCCTTGATTGGTGAACTGCGTACTTTCGACGACAATATGCTGACTGTAGGCCGGAAGCGCCTGCTGACGGATGCTGTCAGCAATAGTGGGAAACAAAATATCCGCCGCTTTGCTGAACGGAGAACCAATCAATATCTTTTGCGGGTTGAACAAATTCACCATGATGGCAAGAATTCTGCCTACATGGGTTCCGACGCCGCTAATGATATCCTTCGCCAACAAATCTCCCTGTATGGCCGCCAGACACAGTGCGTCTACCGTTAACGGTTGCCCGTGTAGAGAAGAACTCATTGACTGTTTCAATCGCACCTGTGCGAGTTCCAGCACGCTGTCGACGCTGGCAATCGTTTCCAGGCAACCATGGTTGCCGCAATAGCAGCGTTTACCATAGGGATCCACCTGCGTATGCCCAATTTCAACCAGACTACTGCTGCCAGCATGCAGTAAATGACCGTCGGTGATCACCCCTGCACCCACGTTATGATCGATCACCACCTGAATGACATCGCGCGCGCCACGCGATGCATCAAAAAGTGCCTCGGCCATGGTCCAGGCGCTGATATCGTGCTGAATATACACCGGTACACCAGTATGATTTTCAAGAGCCTGCCCAAGCGGCATCTCTTTGACATCTTCGTAAAACGGCATGCGATGGACGATACCGTTTTCAGTATCAATAATACCGGGTAAGGTGATGGCGATGGAGGTTAAGCGCTCCAGCTTTTGCTGGTGGCGGATGAAAAACTGATCGACCTGGGTAATAACACGTTCCAGCAACGGGGTTTTACTGACCAGCGCCATCTCAAGACAATCTTCAACCACCAGCTTGCTGCTCAGATCGCGCAACGCCAAAAAAATCTCTCCGCGACTGATACGAATAGATAAGTAGTGCCAGGCTTCCGTTTCAACAACCAGCCCAACGGCCGGACGCCCACGGCTTCCCGCCTCCTTGATTTCCAGCTCTTGTACCAGGTGCGCCTCGAGCATTTCGCGGACAATTTTAGTAATGCTGGCAGGCGCCAATTGTGCCAGGCGAGAGAGATCAATACGCGATACCGGACCCAGCTGATCAATCAGGCGATAAACCGCGCCCGCATTGGTCTGCTTAATTTGATCGATATGCCCAGGCTGACTATCAGCAACCACCACTTACTCCCTTTATTTTCGCGCTCCGAAATAATCTGTAGACTATGGTGAAGCACTTCAATGGCTCCCGTCAAATTTTTACTTAGCCGTGTGATTTACTGCACATTTTCGCCCATTTTTAAACTAAATTAATCGTATGAACAACCGCCAGCAGTTGCTCGCGAAAGCGCTGTGCGGCGTGACTTTGTTCATGATGCTTAGGCCACACTAACCACATTTCTGAGACGGCATCTTCTTCCGCTATCGGGAGCCAACACATTTCATACAATTGCACCCGTTTAAAGGACGCGGGAAGAATGGAAACACCTAATCCTGCAGCCACCAGCCCAATGATAGTCATCGCCTCACCAACCTCCTGAGCGATAGTAGGCTTCAGTCCATAGCGACGCATCAGACCAAGAATATCGTCATACAACCCCGTCCCCACGTGTGGATCAAAAAAGACAAAGGGTTCGTTGGCCAGCTCTGCCAGCGTAACTACCGGCTTTTGCGCCAGCGGATGCGCGCGCGGGATCATCGCCATCAAGGGCTCATGCAGAATAATTTCACGCTCCAGCGTTTCCGGAAGATGCGTGTTGCGTAGTAGTCCTAAATCCAACGTTCCTTCGTTAAGCGGGGCAATTTGCTCGCGCGTATTCATTTCCCGGGTTTGCATATGGACTGCAGGGTAGCTCTGGCGGAACAGGGATAACGTATCAGAAACTGCTTTGATAAACGGCGCCGATGATGTAAAGCCGATACGCAACTCCCCTGCTTCTCCCAGATGCAAACGCTCAGCCCTGGCAGCAGCTTCATTAACCAGACTAAGGATCTGTCGGCTGTCCGCCAGAAACTGCTTGCCGGCAGACGTCAGCGCCACGCTACGGTTAGTGCGCGCCAGAAGTCGGGCACCGACCTGCTGTTCCAGGATCTGGATTTGCTGGCTAAGTGGCGGTTGCGAAATATTCAGTCGAGCCGCAGCTCGACCAAAATGCAGCTCTTCGGCAACCGCCACAAAGTAACGTAAATGACGCAATTCGATATTCATATTTTTAAAATATTATTTGAGATTATTAATATATTAGACAGAATATTGTGAGTTTCATACTCTTAAGGCTAGACCTGTAGAGGTAATTGATTGAGCAAGGATTTCAAGTGAGCCGTACAACAACTGTCGATACCGCGCCGGCAAGCGATGTTGATGCGCAGAGAGTTACCACGCCGGATGGTTTTATCAAACGTGGCACATCCCCATTTATGCGCGTCACGCTGGCGCTGTTTTCTGCCGGACTGGCAACTTTTGCTCTCCTCTATTGTGTGCAACCCATTCTGCCCGTGCTCTCACACGAGTTTGGGGTCTCTCCCGCCAGCAGCAGTATTTCGCTTTCCATCTCAACGGCGATGCTCGCCATTGGTTTATTGTTTACCGGCCCACTTTCTGATGCGATAGGTCGCAAGCCGGTAATGGTAACGGCACTCCTGCTCGCGTCCTGCTGTACGTTGCTTTCCACGATGATGACCAGCTGGCACGGTATTTTAATCATGCGCGCACTGATAGGCCTTTCGCTGAGCGGCGTGGCGGCAGTGGGTATGACCTACCTGAGTGAGGAAATTCATCCCAGCTTCGTCGCCTTTTCAATGGGTTTATATATCAGCGGTAACTCGATTGGTGGTATGAGTGGTCGTTTGATCAGCGGCGTGTTTACCGACTTCTTTAACTGGCGTATCGCGTTGGCGGCGATCGGGTGTTTTGCCCTTGCCTCCGCGCTGATGTTCTGGAAAATCTTGCCGGAATCTCGTCATTTCAGACCGACGTCGCTGCGCCCGAAGACGTTATTTATTAACTTTCGTTTGCACTGGCGCGACAGAGGGTTGCCGCTGCTGTTCGCCGAAGGTTTCTTGTTAATGGGATCTTTTGTGACGTTGTTTAACTACATCGGCTACCGTCTGATGCTCTCCCCGTGGGAACTCAGCCAGGCTGTTGTCGGCCTGCTGTCAGTGGCGTATTTGACCGGGACCTGGAGTTCGCCGAAAGCAGGTTCGATGACCACCCGCTACGGACGCGGCCCGGTAATGTTGTTTTCAACCGGCGTGATGCTGGTTGGGCTGTTGATGACCCTTTTTACATCGCTATGGCTAATTTTCGCCGGGATGCTGCTCTTTTCAGCTGGATTCTTTGCCGCGCACTCCGTGGCAAGCAGTTGGATTGGGCCACGGGCAAAACGCGCTAAAGGCCAGGCCTCTTCCTTATATCTGTTCAGTTATTATCTGGGATCCAGCATTGCTGGCACGCTGGGCGGTGTATTCTGGCACAGCTATGGCTGGAACGGCGTAGGCGGATTTATCGCCCTGATGCTGGTGCTGGCGTTGCTGGTCGGCACACGTTTACACCATCGTCTGCACGTGTAATCCTCGATGCCCGGCCTCCGGGCATCATCTTCATGAACCTGACAGTAACATCTGAGCCGCCATTTGCAGGGCAATAACCGTTCAATTCATCACTATATGCAGCATAATCGGCATCAATGCCAGGAAGTGTTATAGCCTCTCTTTACTCAGGAATATCATCGTCAGCTACTCAGTGGAGAATCCGCCAGCGGCAACGTAAAACGGAAGCAGGCCCCTGCCGATGAATTAACCAGGCTTATATCCCCCCCATGCAGCTCGAGCATTCTTCGCACAATCAGTAAGCCCAGACCACCACGTTCAGCCCGCTGCTCACGGGGAATTAACGCGGTCGGTCGCTGAAATAAGACTTCTCGTACAGCGTCCTCCACCCCAGGTCCGCTGTCCTGCACTTCCGCTAATAGGCGGTCTGCATCACACCAGACTTTCAACCATACATCGCCCCCGTCAGGCGTATGACGGATAGCATTATCCAGCAAATTCGTCACCACTCTTTCCATCATTGATAAATCGGCATTCACCAATGGCAACGGCCCCATTACTTCAAGGTGCAACTGCAAATGACGCATGGCAACGGGGAGATCAAATTTCTGCGCCACATCCTGGATAAGCTCGCCAATTGCAAAACGCTCGCGCTGCGGTTTTATACCACCATGCTCCAGTCGCGCCAGCTCAAACAACTGTTTCGACAGATGACGAACCTTATGCCCCTGGCGTAACGCGATACTCAGATAATGCCGGTTTTCATCCGGCGTCATCGTATCCGCTTTCAGCGACAGCATTTCCAGGTACCCCAGCAGCGATGTAAGCGGCGTGCGTAAATCGTGTGAGATATTGGCAATAAATTCTCTGCGCTGACGATCGCTGTCAGCCAATAAATCCCACTGCTGTGCGATTTTCTGCGCTAACTCGATAAACGCGTTGTTCAGTAAGGCAATCTCATTCGCCGGAGCCGGATCAGGATTTTTTTGTGCCAGCTGTTTAATAACGCTAATGCTGTCCTGTTCCAGTTTGACCACCTGACCGGTCAGCCTTTTCACCGGATTCGTCACCCATCGCCACACCAGGAACCCCGCGATTGCACCAGCGAATAAAACCAGAATTAACGTCCCGGCCACGGTGTTCCAAAGCGTTTTTTGCCAGGCGTTATTTGCCAGCATATTCAGGTCTTCGCCCTGGAGAATGATGTACAAATAGCCGTGCAGCTCACCGTTGAATAACACTGGCGCGGCGCTAAAAACCTTTTGCTGACTACTGCGCGGATCGTTGCCATATACAGGCAACTCGTTCGAATTAAGGAACGCTTTAATTGGTTGTACGCTAATTTTCTGTTGCTGCAGATGCCCAGGCGGGGCAGCATCAGCGAGTAATTCACCGGACGGTGAAACCAGATACAGCTCCACGCTTGGGTTGAGCGTCATCAGGTGATTGAAAAGTCCTTTTAAGGTCTGGCGATTAACTTGCCCGCTGGAGTCAATAAGTGGCTCACTTTCAACAATCTTACTCGCCAACGCCAACGAGAGCCTTTGCACCATCGCATCACCATACTGTTTACTGCTGCGGATCTGAACAGCGCTGACGGCAACCGCGCAAATCAGCATAATGGCGGTAAAGACCAGGGTCAGTCGCTGGCTCAGCGACAGGCGATAAATCATGACTGATGCTCCGCGTTAACCGCAGCAAGCTTATAGCCTCTTCCCCAAACGGTGAGAATAATTTCCGGCTCAGCCGCATCTTTTTCAATTTTGGTCCGCAGACGATTGATATGGCTGTTCACCGTATGTTCATACCCTTCATGCTGGTAGCCCCACACCTGATCTAACAGTGCCTGACGCGAAAAAACCTCTCCTGGATGACGGGCGAAAAAATAGAGCAAATCGAACTCCCGCGGCGTCAAATCGAGGGTTTTACCTTGCAGGCGGACCTCCCGGGCTAATGGATCAATCTCTACGCCATGAACGGTGATAATCCCGGCCTCCATACGCAGGTTCTGACTCATTGCCTCCTGACGGCGAAATAACGCCTTCACCCGAGCCATTAACTCCAGCACGGAGAAAGGTTTAGCTAAATAATCATCGGCGCCCATTTCCAGCCCCAGAACACGGTGCGTTTCACTGGTACGGGCGCTGATAATGATGACGGGTAGATAGAAACTCATTTGACGAATGCGACGACAAATCTCCAAGCCGTCCACTCCTGGCAGCATCAAATCGAGGATAACGGCATCCCAGACGTGCTTCTCGAGTTGCTCAAGCGCACGCGCACCATTTGCTTCATGTATAATTTCGTACCCCTCATCCTTCAGACTCAGTTGCAAAAGTGAGGCAATATCACTGTCATCTTCCACCAGAAATATCTTTTTTGCGCCAGTCATCAGTGTCATCCCCCTCTCGTCATACTGAAAGCTTACCTCAGGCAAGGGGCGGAAGTTATCACAAAATTTTTAACTTTTCGTGAGGATCAGGGGATACCCCTGCGCCCAGTATGTCGATATAGACACGTCAGGCATTCAAAGCGAAACGTCGCTTTGTTTTCCTCAATATGACAACAAAAAGGAAAAGTTATGCAGAAAAAACGCCTACTTCGGGAAGCTGATGTAACAGCCGAGTCAGTTTTTTTTATGCAACGACGACAGATCCTTAAAGCTCTTGGGATAGGCGCGGCTGCGGCATCGTTGTCTTCCCCGACACAGGCCAATTTGTTGAATTGGTTTAAAGGTAACGATCGTCCACCTGTTCCGGCGGGCAAAACGCTCGAATTCGCAAAACCCGAGCGCTGGCAAAGCAATCTGCCCCTGACGCCGGAAGACAAGGTGACGGGCTACAACAACTTCTACGAATTTGGTCTGGATAAAGCCGATCCTGCCGCGAATGCCGGTAGCTTGAAAACCGATCCCTGGACGTTAACTATCAGCGGTGAAGTAAACAAGCCTTTGACGCTGGATCATGATGCACTGACCACGCGTTTTCCGTTAGAAGAACGCATTTACCGGATGCGTTGCGTCGAGGCCTGGTCAATGGTCGTGCCATGGGTTGGCTTTCCCTTGCATAAATTATTGGCGTTGGTTGAGCCAACCAGCCATGCCAAATACGTCGCTTTTGAAACTCGCTACGCCCCTGATGAAATGCCCGGCCAGAAAGATCGCTTCATTGGTGGAGGACTGAAATATCCCTATGTCGAAGGTCTGCGTTTGGATGAGGCCATGCACCCGCTCACACTTCTGACCGTGGGCGTGTATGGCAAAGCGTTGCCGCCACAAAACGGGGCGCCAATACGCCTGACGGTCCCCTGGAAGTACGGCTTCAAGGGTATTAAATCGATAGTCAGTATTAAGCTAACGCGAGAGCAGCCACCGACAACCTGGAATATGTCGGCGCCAAACGAATACGGTTTTTTCGCCAACGTAAATCCGCAGGTCGATCACCCTCGTTGGTCTCAGGCTACTGAACGGTTTATCGGTTCGGGTGGCATTCTTGATGTGCAGCGACAGCCCACGTTACCTTTTAATGGTTATGCCGATGAGGTGGCATCGTTATATCGGGGTATGGATCTTCGGGAGTATTTTTAGTGAGATTGACCGCAAAACAGATAACCGGCCTGAAAGTGCTACTGCATCTCGCCGGTTTTTTACCCCTGCTATGGCTCTTTTGGGCCGCTCAGCATGGCGGGTTGGGTGCCGACCCGGGAAAAGATATCCAGCACTTTACGGGCATTACCGCGCTAAAGTTTTTGCTTGCTACTTTGCTGGTATCCCCGCTTGCACGTTATGCAAAGCAGCCTTTGTTGTTTCGTACCCGGCGGTTGTTAGGTTTATGGTGTTTTGCATGGGCCACACTGCATATGGCCAGCTATGCTCTGCTGGAGTTGGGTATACAAAATCTGGGACTATTGGGACGTGAACTGGTTTCACGCCCATGGCTGACGCTGGGCATAATAGGTTGGATAATCTTACTGTTGCTGACGCTAACGTCCACGCAAGCCGCGCAGCGTAAAATGGGCAAACGCTGGCAAACATTGCACAACTACGTCTACCTGGCCGCCATTTTGCTACCGCTGCATTACATATGGTCGGTAAAAGTGTTATCACCGCTCCCTATTATCTACGGCATCTGTTTTGTGGTTCTGTTGGCTTTTCGCTATAAAAAACTTTTACGAAAAACCAGGTATAAAGGTGTGTTTATGAAAAGTGAGTGAATCACGGTAAACTTCTTAACCACACCTAAACAGAACGAGAACAAAAAATGAGTAACAATGATAATTACCATCAGCTCACCCGCACGTTCCAGCGGCTCTCTCGCTTCTCCCACCTCTCGGCAATCGCCAGTTGGGACATGTTTACCATGATGCCATCCGGCGGCAGTAAAGCACGCGGTGAAGCGCTGGCCGAGTTGAGCGTGCTCGAGCACCAGCTGTTAACCGATCCGAAGGTGGCAATGTGGATCGCCGCGGCCCAACAGGAAGACCTCAACGATGTTGAGCAGGCCAACCTGCGCGAAATGTCGCGTCTGCATCACCAGGCATCGTTGTTGCCTGAATCGCTGGTAGAAGCGAAATCACTCGCGGGAAGTCGTTGTGAACACGCCTGGCGCAGCCAGCGCCCCGCGAATGACTGGGAAGGATTTTCCGACAACCTGAAAGAAGTCGTGAAGTACAGCCGAGAAGAAGCCCGACTGCGCGCAGAGGCTAAAGGCTGTACGCCTTATGACGCGCTACTGGACATTTTTGAACCAGGAATGACCAGCGCCCAGTTGGATGTCCTGTTTACTGACGTTAAGAGCTGGCTTCCTGACCTGCTCAACAACGTTGTGGCGAAGCAGTCTCAGCAGTCGCTCATTGCCCCGGTTGGTCCCTTCCCAACCGCTCTCCAGCGTGAGCTGGGTCTGGAAACAATGGCTCAGTTGGGATTCGATTTTACGGCTGGCCGACTGGATATCAGCGCACATCCCTTCTGTGGCGGTGTACCGGAAGATGTTCGTATCACCACCCGCTATGATGAAAACGAATTGCTCAGCGCGCTGTTTGGTGTGATCCATGAAACCGGTCACGCCCGCTACGAGCAAAATCTGCCGCGCAACTGGTCAGGTCAACCTATCGCTTTGGCACGCTCAACCGCCATTCATGAATCCCAGAGTTTGTTTTTCGAGATGCAACTGGGCCGTAGTGAAGCCTTCCTGACGCGGTTAATTCCGGCGGTGAGGCGGTATTTTGGCGATCAGGCTGCGTTTGAAGAAAGCAATTTCATTGCCTGGAATCAGCAGGTTAAACCCGGATTTATCCGTGTTGATGCCGATGAGGTAAGCTACCCCGCTCACGTGATCCTGCGTTATGAAATCGAACGTGAGCTCATTAATGGCGATATTGAAGTGGATGATATCCCGGCATTGTGGAATGAGAAAATGCAGGCCTGGCTGGGACTGTCAACGATCGGCAACTATCGTAACGGTTGTATGCAGGATATTCACTGGACCGACGGCGGCTTTGGCTACTTCCCTTCTTATACCTTAGGTGCCATGTACGCAGCGCAGTTATTCAGTGCCGCTAACCGTGCGTTGCCGAATTTAAATCAGTCTATTGCGCAAGGCGAGTTTGGCGCATTATTTGACTGGTTACGTCAGAATATCTGGCAGCACGGCAGCCGTTTTACAACTGAACAGCTTATTACCCAGGCCACCGGGGAGCCGCTTAGCAGCCGTTATTTCCGCGCTCACCTGGAAGCCCGCTATTTGTAATCTCATACCGTGAGTCATTGTACATATCGTTACACGCCGAAACCAATGACTCACGGAAGCCCTGTGATTACAGCGATATAGTTATTTCAACGGCCCCGCAGTGGGGTTGAATGAAAAACCAAATCGAGGGTATGAGAATGAAAAAAGTATTAGCTCTGGTTGTTGCCGCTGCTATGGGTCTGTCTTCTGCTGCATTTGCTGCTGAAACAACTGCTACCACCACTCCGGCTGCTGCTGCAACTACCAAAGCAGCCCCGGCGAAAACCACTCACCACAAAAAACAGCACAAAGCAGCGCCGCAAAAAGCGCAGGCAGCCAAAAAACACACTAAAAAAACGACAACCAAGCCGGCAGTAGAACAGAAAGCGCCGGAGCAAAAAGCGCAGGCCGCTAAAAAACACACCAAAAAAGCGGCAACCAAACCAGTAGCAGAACAGAAAGCGCCGGAGCAAAAAGCTCAGGCCGCTAAAAAACACACCAAAAAAGCGGTAAAACACGACACCGCTAAACCGGCTGCTCAGCCTGCAGCATAACGTCTTTGTAGTCACTGTGGCGTCCCCCGCGCCATAGCAAACGGCGCTAAATCAACCGGATTTAGCGCCGCCATTCGGAGGGTAAAATGGTGTCACATTACCGCTTTGAGTTCATTCTTATTACCCTGATAATTTGCGCCATCATCGCCATGCGTTTTTATCTTTCCTGAATGTAGTTATCTGATTTTACTCCCACTTTCTCGTCGTCCCGTCTATAGTATTAACTGAGGGTTTGCTGTTAAAAATCATAATTCCCCACCAGAGCGTGATATGCCTAAAACCATTGCTGTATTACTGGGTTCACTTTGTTTACTTCCTGTCGTTGCACATGCGGACAAGCCTGCAACGGACAGCGCTGAAGCAGAAAATATAAAAACGCTGTTTTTTGGTCATGACGATCGCATAAAGGTGACTGACCCGACACAATCGCCGTGGGACGCTATCGGGCAACTGGAAACCGCCAGCGGTAACCTGTGTACCGCCACGCTTATTTCGCCACATCTGGCCCTGACAGCCGGACACTGCTTACTCACGCCCCCGAAAGGCAAACCGGACAAGGCCGTCGCATTGCGCTTCGTGTCTAAAAAGGGTCTATGGCGCTATGAAATCCACGACATTGAAGGACGGGTTGCGCCCTCACTTGCCAAACGTTTAAAAGCCGATGGTGATGGCTGGATAGTGCCGCCTGCCGCAGCCCCGTGGGATTTTGGTCTGGTGGTACTGCGTAATCCGCCTTCCGGCATCACACCGCTGCCACTGTTTAACGGCGACAAAGACGCGTTAACCGCAGCGCTAAAAACTGCAGATCGTAAAGTCACCCAGTCGGGCTATCCAGAAGATCATCTGGACGACCTGTACACGCATCAGGATTGTGTCGTGACCGGCTGGGCACAGAATACCGTCTTGTCACACCAGTGCGACACGCTCCCGGGTGACAGCGGTTCGCCATTGATGCTGCAGACCGAGTCTGGCTGGCAGTTGATTGGTGTGCAAAGCTCCGCTCCGGCTGCCAAAGATCGCTGGCGGGCAGATAATCGCGCCATATCCGTGACCGGTTTTCGCGATAAGCTGGAAGAGTTGGCGAAGGATTAACATGTGCTGCCCGCATTACCGGGCAGCACGGATATCAGGCAAGTTTTATCATTATCATTCCGGCCAGCAGCAGTACCACACCGATCCAGCCCTTATTATTCAGGCGCTGACCAAACAGCACCCAACCAGCCGCTAACGTTGCGGCAATACCGAATCCGCCCCACAAGGCATAAGCCACAGAAAGATCGATACCTTTTACCGCTTGCGACAGCGCGCTAAAGGCCGCTAATACAGCAGCCAACGACAGCACGCCATAAATCTTGCGGCGAAAACCATCGGAAAATTTCAAAAAGACGTTAGCGACGATTTCTAACACGATGGCCATACCCAGCCAGGCACCGTGAACCCATTCAAACTGTTGCATGAGTCACCTCTTTGCCCGGTTTAACAGGCTTTCGGGTGCCGGATTTGATCAGCACAATGCCGACCACCAGCGAAGCCAGTCCTGCCACCTTCAGTGTGGACAAGGTTTCGTCAAATAACAGCACGCTAAATAGCGTAATAAATAAAATACCGATCCCTTCCCACAGGGCATAGGCCACACCAAGGGCAATTTTTTTAACGGCAAAACTGAGAAAAATATACGATAAGGCGATCATTACCAGCATTAAAATAAAGCCCGAATTACCATGACCGACGCTTGCCCATTTCATTGAAAGCGTACCGGTAATTTCAGCCGCGATGGCCAGACCTAATAATATCCAGTAAAACATGATGCTTCTCCTGCGTGAGAATATAGTCCTTTGAGCCTACTGCATGCAGTAAACCAAAAAAATAAAGTGAGTTAGCTCAGCGCGCAGCGCCAGCTCAGGCAGAAGAAGGGACTATAGCGCGTTGCGCCAGTGTTGCTCACCCGCAAGCAGGAAAGAGGGAGAAGTACGAAGAAGTGTAGGTAAACGCAAAAACATCCTGAACATATTGTCCATAATATTACAATTATCCGCAGTGTTGCTTCTCATCATCGCGGATGATAATTGTCCTCGGTAGTTAAACACAGGTGATTTGTATCATAGCTTCAATACGAACTCAAAACCTTTTCACTTCTTTACTCAGTGCGTTTGATTTTTATTATAACGACTCGACGCAAGTCACATTATTATTCAGGTTCAAAATAAAAACGAAGGAATACACATGACAAAACCGATCATCACGCTTAACGGTCTTAAAATAGTCATTATGCTGGGCATGTTGGTGATCATCCTGAGCGGCATCCGCTTTGCCGCAGATATCATCGTTCCCTTTATTTTGGCGTTATTTATTGCCGTTGTGCTTAACCCCGTGGTGCAGTGGTTGGTCAAACTTCGCATCCCGCGTGTAGTCGCGGTGTCATTGCTCATCGTAATTATTGTGATGCTAATGGTGCTGCTATTAGCGTATTTAGGTACATCCTTAAATGAACTTGCGCGTACGCTGCCACAGTATCGATCTTCACTGGTAGTCCCGCTAAAAAATCTTGAGCCGTGGCTACAACGCGCAGGAATCGGCGTTTCCGTGGATGAACTTGTTAAATATATCGATCCAAACGCGGCAATGACGCTGGTGACCAATTTGCTGGCACAGCTTTCGAATGCCATGTCATCGATATTTTTACTGCTGCTGACGGTGGTTTTTATGCTGCTGGAAGTACCGCAATTGCCCAATAAGCTAAAACAAATGATGAGCCGCCCTATTGAGGGAATGGCAGCGATTCAACGCGCCATCGACAGCGTATCCCACTATCTGGTGCTAAAAACGGCGATCAGCATTGTCACCGGGCTGGTGGCCTGGAGCATGCTCGCCGCGCTGGACGTACGCTTCGCCTTTGTCTGGGGATTGCTGGCGTTTGCCCTCAACTATATTCCTAATATCGGTTCGGTGCTGGCAGCCATTCCCCCTATTGCTCAGGTTCTGGTATTTAGCGGCCTTTATGACGCTCTCGTTGTTTTGGCTGGCTACCTGGTCATTAACCTGGTGTTTGGGAATATCCTTGAGCCGCGGATCATGGGGCGTGGACTTGGACTGTCTACACTGGTGGTATTTTTGTCGTTAATCTTCTGGGGTTGGCTGCTCGGCCCTGTCGGGATGCTGCTTTCTGTTCCGCTAACCATCATTGTGAAAATCGCGCTTGAGCAAACCAATGGCGGTCAAAGCATTGCCGTGTTACTGAGCGATCTCAATAAAGAGTAAAATAAAAACGGCCTCCGCAGAGGCCGTTTCAGTTTTCGCTGACGATTACAGCGCTTTCAGGATCGCATCCACGCTGGCTTTGGCATCGCCAAACAGCATTTGGGTGTTTTCTTTGAAGAACAGCGGATTCTGCACACCAGCATAGCCCGTGTTCATCGACCGTTTGAACACAATGACGTTCTGCGCTTTCCACACTTCCAGCACCGGCATACCGGCGATAGGGCTGTTCGGGTCATCCTGCGCCGCCGGGTTCACCGTATCGTTGGCACCAATCACCAGCACGGTATCGGTATCGGCGAAATCATCGTTGATCTCATCCATTTCCAGCACAATGTCATAAGGTACTTTGGCTTCCGCCAGCAGTACGTTCATATGACCTGGCAAACGCCCTGCTACCGGGTGAATACCGAAACGCACTTTAATGCCGCGCGCGCGCAGCTTCTCGGTGATTTCCGCTACCGGATACTGCGCCTGAGCGACTGCCATACCGTAGCCCGGGGTGATAATCACAGAGTGCGAGTTCTTCAGCATTTCTGCCGTATCTTCTGCATTAATCTCACGGTGCTCGCCCACTTCTTCATCAGAACCAGTAGAAGAACCATCGGAACCAAAGCCGCCCGCAATAACGCTGAAGAATGACCGATTCATCGCCTTGCACATGATGTAAGACAGGATCGCACCTGAAGAACCGACCAGCGCACCAGTGACGATCAGCAGATCGTTGCTCAGCATAAAGCCCGCCGCCGCCGCCGCCCATCCTGAATAAGAGTTGAGCATTGAAACGACTACCGGCATATCCGCACCGCCGATGGAGGCCACCAGATGCCAGCCAAAGGCCAGGGCAATAATGGTCATCACCAACAGCGCCAGAACCTGCAGGCCCACGCTTTCTGTACGAACAAACACCACCAGCAACAGGAAAGAAACTACCAGCGCTGCCAGGTTCATTTTGTGACGATTCGGCAGCATTAGCGGTTTAGAAGAGATCTTGCCGCGTAGCTTGCCAAACGCCACCACGGAACCGGTAAAGGTCACCGCACCGATGAAGATACCCAGGAAGACTTCCGTCAGGTGAATGTTCACCAGAATCGGTTCCAGGCCCGTGTCGTGATACAGATAGCTGTTGAAACCCACCAGTACCGCAGCCAGACCGACGAAACTGTGTAGAATCGCCACCAGCTCCGGCATCTCGGTCATCTCGACTTTCTTCGCCAGACGAATACCAATCGCGCCGCCGATGATCATCGCCACCAGAATCCACGCAACGTTGCCGGTATCCGGGCCAAAAATCGTGGCAATCAGCGCAATCGCCATCCCGGCGATACCGTAGTTGTTACCCTGCTGTGAGGTTTCGTGTTTCGAAAGCCCCGCCAGACTGAAAATAAACAGGATCGCGGCAACAATGTATGCAGCTGTAACTAATCCTCCAGACATATGTTACCCCTTAGTTTTTCCGGAACATTTTCAGCATGCGCTGAGTCACGGTGAAGCCACCGAAAATATTAATGCTGGCAATAAGCACCGCGATAAAGCTCAGGAAACTCACCCAGCCACCCTGGCCAATTTGCAATAACGCCCCGACAACGATGATGCCGGAGATGGCGTTGGTCACGGACATCAGCGGAGTGTGCAGCGCGTGCGACACATTCCAGACCACGTAGTAACCCACCACGCAGGAAAGCGCGAACACCGTAAAGTGACCCAGGAACTCTTTCGGAGCAACGTCGGCGAGCCAGCCAAACAGAATGATCACCAACGCCATCAGCGCATATTTGCGCCACGGTGAGGCAGGTTTTTTCTCTTCTTTTGGCGCGGGCGCGGCTTTTGCCGCAGCCTGCGGCTGAGCAGAAACCTGAATTGGCGGCGCAGGCCAGGTGATTTCCCCCTCACGAACGACCGTGACACCGCGCACTACCACGTCGTCAAAATCGACGGTGATATTGCCGTCCTTCTCTTTGCACAAAAGTTTGAGCAGGTTGACGAGGTTAGTGCCATACAGCTGGGAAGATTGCGTTGGCAAACGTCCCGGCAGGTCGGTATAGCCGATAACCTTCACTCCGTTCTCGGTGGTGGTCACCTGGTTAGGCACGGTGTATTCGCAGTTACCGCCGTTTTGTGCGGCGAGATCGACAATCACGCTACCCGCTTTCATCGAATCGACCATCTCGCGGGTGATCAGTTTCGGGGCAGGTTTGCCCGGGATCAGCGCGGTGGTGACAATAATATCGACGTCTTTCGCCTGCGCGGCGAAGAGTTCCATTTCGGCTTTGATGAACGCTTCGGACATTACCTTAGCGTAACCGTCGCCGCTGCCCGCCTCTTCTTTAAAGTCCAGTTCGAGGAACTCGGCGCCCATACTCTGAACTTGTTCTTTCACTTCCGGGCGGGTGTCAAATGCACGCACAATAGCGCCCAGACTGTTTGCAGCACCGATCGCCGCCAGACCAGCCACACCCGCACCAATCACCATAACCTTGGCAGGTGGAACCTTACCTGCGGCGGTGATTTGCCCGGTGAAGAAGCGACCAAATTCATGTGCAGCTTCAACAATGGCGCGATACCCGGCGATATTTGCCATCGAGCTTAAGGCATCCAGCGACTGCGCACGCGAAATACGCGGCACGGAGTCCATCGCCATAACCGTCACGTTGCGCTCTGCAAGCTTTTGCAGCAGCTCAGGGTTTTGCGCGGGCCAAAGAAAACTCACCAGCGTCGTGCCCGGGTTGAGTAACGGAATTTCCGCCGCCTCCGGCGCATTGACTTTCAAGATAATCTCTGACTGCCAGACCGCATTTCCGTCAACAATTTCTGCGCCTGCTTGTACAAACGCCTTATCGTCAAAACTTGCAAGTTGACCTGCGCCGCTTTCAACCGCGACGCTGAAACCCAATTTAAGCAGCTGTTCAACCGTCTTCGGCGTGGCAGCAACACGGGTTTCATTGGTTAACCGTTCTCTTGGTATGCCAATTCGCATAATGTTCCCTTCCATCTGTATTTATGATGATGGTTTATCAATGTTCGCACGAGGCATGCGCGCACTCTCGAAAGAGGTCAGTGTTACCTCAATAGAATAAAACAGTAACAAACTCTGTATAACCTACTGAAAATGACGCCTGTGATCTAGCGCCAAAAAACAGTATTTATTATGAAATTTGCAAAATAGAGATGATTCGAACCTCAGACAGATAAAATGCCCTAAAAATAGCCCACAAAGACCGATAATTCGCTCAAGCGAAGCGGCAAAACATGATTACGTACCTGTCAAAAACAATTAATTAACATTAAATTAACTTATGAAATTCAACTGCTTTATCAGTTTTCGTCACCAAACGCCGAAATTTTCGACATATCACAAAATATTATCGATGTTGTTACGTCAGGTGGCACGATGAGTGAAAAATGACGCAGACACTGACACAATTTAAATGCAATAATCAGCGACGTTTCTAGTCAATAACAATACCAGTACCTGGTTTGCGCAAGGCGAAGGATTATTTTTATGAAGCTTAAGAACACTTTCCTGGCGTCCGCACTTATTTCTGCGACTGCTTTTTCTGTAAATGCAGCGACAGAATTGACGCCGGAGCAAGCTGCTGCCCTTAAACCCTATGACCGCATTGTGGTTACCGGTCGTTTTAATGCGATCGGTGATGCGGTGACTGCCGTATCACGCCGTGCAGATAAAGACGGTGCAGCCTCCTTTTATGTTGTTGATACCTCAGATTTTGGCAGCGGCGGTAACTGGCGCGTTGTCGCTGACGTTTACAAAGCCGACGCTGAAAAAGCGGAAGCATCCAAAAACCGTATCATTAACGGTGTAATGGAATTACCCAAAGATCAGGCCGTTTTGATAGAACCTTATGATACCGTTACGGTGCAGGGTTTCTACCGCAGCCAACCTGAAGTGAACGATGCCATCACCAAAGCGGCGAAAGAGAAAGGTGCTTACTCCTTCTATATCGTGCGCCAGGTCGATGCCAACCAGGGCGGCAACCAACGTATTACTGCATTTATCTACAAAGCTGATGCGAAAAAACGCGTTGTGCAAAGCCCTGATGCGATCCCAGCAGACTCTGATGCCGGTCGCGCCGCATTAGCAGCAGGCGGGGAAGCCGCGAAGAAAGTTGAGATCCCGGGCGTTGCGACTACCGCGTCTCCGAGCGCTGAAGTGGGTCGCTTCTTCGAAACGCAATCCACCAAAGGTGGGCGTTACACTGTCACGCTGCCGGATGGAACGAAAGTTGAAGAACTGAACAAAGCGACTGCCGCCATGATGGTTCCGTTCGACAGCATCAAGTTCACCGGTAACTATGGCAACATGACCGAAATCTCGTACCAGGTGGCCAAACGCGCTGCGAAGAAAGGCGCGAAATACTATCACATCACTCGCCAGTGGTCTGAACGTGGTAACAACATTACGATCAGCGCTGACCTGTACAAGTAATCGTCATTAGTAACATTAAAAGGCGGCTTTATGCCGCCTTTAGCATTTTTAGTCACAAATCTGCCTATCCCCATTGCATGCAATCTCTTCTCTCCGTAAAATCCCGCGCCTTAGTGGCTTTCACCATTTTTATGCGGTTTGCCAAAATAATTATTCTCTCACTCTCGTTTTTGTAACTGGATAGAAATGGAAAAGAAATTGGGTCTGAGCGCGCTGACAGCGCTGGTTTTAAGCTCAATGCTTGGCGCTGGCGTGTTTAGCCTGCCACAAAATATGGCGGCAGTAGCCAGTCCGGCCGCATTACTGATTGGTTGGGCAATTACCGGCGCGGGTATCCTGTTGCTCGCCTTTGCCATGCTGATCCTCACGCGTATCCGTCCTGAACTGGACGGCGGCATCTTTAGCTATGCGCGGGAAGGTTTCGGCGAACTGATTGGCTTCTGCTCCGCGTGGGGATACTGGCTGTGTGCCGTTATCGCTAACGTTTCTTATCTGGTCATCGTTTTCTCTGCACTCAGCTTCTTTACCGATACGCCAGAGTTACGTCTGTTTGGCGACGGTAATACCTGGCAGGCGATCGTTGGCGCATCGGTGCTACTGTGGGTCGTACACTTTCTTGTGCTCCGCGGTGTGCAAACCGCAGCCAGTATTAACCTGGTCGCCACGCTGGCGAAGTTACTGCCGCTGGGTCTGTTTATCGTGCTGGCTTTCATGCTGTTTAAGCTAGACACCTTTACCCTTGATTTTACCGGCGTTGCATTGGGCGTTCCCGTCTGGGAGCAGGTTAAAAACACCATGCTCATTACCCTGTGGGTATTCATCGGTGTGGAAGGTGCGGTAGTGGTTTCTGCCAGAGCCAAAAACAAACGCGATGTCGGGCGTGCTACGCTGCTGGCGGTACTCGCCGCGCTGGGCGTATACCTGCTGGTCACTTTGCTGTCTCTGGGCGTTGTCGCGCGTCCCGAACTGGCGGAAATCCGTAACCCATCAATGGCCGGTCTGATGGTTAAAATGATGGGGCCATGGGGCGAAATAATTATTGCTGCAGGTCTGATTGTCTCAGTGTGCGGCGCCTATTTAAGCTGGACGATTATGGCGGCGGAAGTACCGTTCCTCGCCGCCACACACAAAGCCTTCCCGCGCATCTTTGCCCGCCAGAATGCACAAGGCGCACCTTCCGCATCGCTGTGGCTGACCAACATTTCCGTCCAGTTCTGTCTGGTACTGATCTGGCTTACAGGTTCGGACTACAATACGTTACTGACCATCGCCTCAGAAATGATTCTGGTGCCCTATTTCCTGGTCGGTGCCTTCCTGGTGAAAATCGCCTCTCGTCCGCTTCATAGGGCTGTCGGTGTCGGCGCCAGTATTTATGGTATATGGTTATTGTATGCATCAGGTCCGATGCACCTGCTGCTGTCCGTGGTGTTGTATGCGCCGGGACTGCTGGTTTTCCTGTATGCCCGAAAAACACACGAGCATGAAAAAGTATTAAACCGCCAGGAGATTGCGCTGATCGGCCTGCTGCTTGTAGCTTCTGTTCCGGCGACCTGGATGCTGATGGGGTAACGTAATCCCCATCGTTCGCGACACATGGAGATTACGATGGGTCAAAAACCCCCATTGCCAATTCTTATCACCGGTGGAGGCCGTCGCATCGGCCTCGCCGTTGCATGGCATTTTCTGAATCAAAAACAGCCGGTTATCGTCAGCTACCGTACGCATTACCCCGCCATTGATGGCCTACGGGGTGCGGGCGCGCTGTGTATCCAGGCTGATTTCTCCAGCGATGAAGGCGTGCTGGCCTTTGCTGATGAAGTTAAGGCTCATACCAATGGCCTGCGCGCCATTGTGCATAATGCCAGTGCCTGGCTTGCAGAAAAACCCGGCACTCCGCTGACCGACGTGCTGTCAGGTATGATGCAAATTCACGTCAATACGCCCTACCTGCTTAACCATGCGCTTGAAGGATTGCTGCGCGGTCATGGACACGCAGCCAGCGATATTATCCATTTTACGGATTATGTGGTGGAGCGCGGCAGCGATAAGCACATTGCCTATGCTGCCAGTAAAGCGGCGCTGGATAATATGACCCGCTCGTTCGCGCGTAAACTGGCGCCGGAAGTGAAAGTGAACGCCATTGCCCCTTCGCTAATCCTGTTTAACGAGGGTGACGATGCAGAGTATCGCCAGCAGGCATTAAATAAATCCCTGATGAAAACAGCGCCAGGTGAAAAAGAGGTCATTGATTTAATTGACTATCTGCTAACCAGCTGTTTTGTCACCGGACGTAGTTTTGCCCTTGATGGTGGACGTCATCTGCGTTAATGCAGTTTAATCCAACAGAAAATCAGCAACCACGCGCTCAGGCCCCAGCACACCACTGAACTGCCGAGCGCGACAGGCAAACGCATAAATCCAGTGAAATACCACAGCGAAACGAGGTAGACAAAATAAGGAATAATCGACCACATGCTGAATACAATGGTTGTACGCAGCGCCTCGATCCCACGTTCACTGGCCACGATGTAGTGGGCAATCAACGCAAAGGTTGGGAACAACGGAATTAATCCGGCAATATAGTAATTCTTTGTTTTCGCCAGCAAACCAATCAACACCACCACCAGCGCACCGAGCGCCGCTTTTATAACGAGTCCCATCACTCTGCCTTAACACATCAATAACATCAGCCTCTAGCATAACGGAAGCATTCTTGTTTAGAAAAGATTAATGGAAGGAAAAACGAGGGCGGTGTATGTTGACGTTTTATATTCAAAATTAATGATATGAATACCATCGTATTTGTTGAAGATGATCCCGAAGTGGGTTCGCTGATCGCGGCCTATCTGGCTCGGCATGATATTGAGGTTATCGTGGAACCTCGTGGCGATTTAGCCGAGGAGAAAATCCTGCAAGTTCAACCCGACCTGGTGTTATTAGATATCATGCTGCCGGGCAAAGATGGGATGACTATCTGCCGCGATTTGCGTGGGCGCTGGCAGGGTCCGATTGTCCTGCTTACCTCGCTGGACAGCGACATGAACCATATTCTGGCGCTGGAAATGGGGGCCTGCGATTATATTCTGAAAACAACGCCACCAGCGGTGCTGCTGGCCCGCCTGCGCCTGCATCTGCGCCAGAATGAACACTCTGCGCAGTCTAAAGGCATTCAGGCGGCAACAATCACACCACACGCCACGCTGCGCTTTGGCACACTCGCCATCGACCCAACCAATCGTTCCGTGCTGCTTGGCGGCGAGCAGGTATCTCTTTCCACCGCCGATTTCGAATTACTGTGGGAACTGGCAACTCATGCCGGGCAAATTATGGACCGCGATGCGTTGCTGAAAAATCTGCGCGGTGTAAGTTATGACGGCATGGATCGCAGTGTCGATGTCGCAATTTCCCGGTTACGCAAAAAACTGCTCGATAACGCGACGGAACCCTACCGAATCAAAACGATACGCAACAAAGGTTATCTGTTCGCGCCGCATGCCTGGGATGTCGGGCCTCAGAAGTAATCCACCGAGCCGGTCATATTGATCGGCAAACCCACCCTTTGCGTTACACTGTCACACAAACTCGACTGCATAACAGGCATACAAACGCCCTCCAGCTCCATTCTACATTTTTGAATGGCCGCTCACCTTCTCGCTCCCTATATTTCGTTCCCACTATTTTAAAACCGTCTTTTTGTCTCAACTAAACGTCAGTCCGTCGTATTTTTTCCAACGGTAGTTTAGTGCAGAAATAATCCAGCAACCGATAAAGACGCCAATAATGGCAAACCCGACATTCCCCATATGGTCACTCAAATCACTGACGGCATCCCACAATCCTCCCTGCAGTGAAAACGCCTGCGAAAGAAGTCCCAGCGCCTCCACACCGCCGTTCACTGATTGATTATTAAAACGTTTACCGTGCTAATGATAACTTTTAAGAATTACCAACCCAGTGTCGTAGAACAAAGTTGATGGCCACCTGAAGCAAGTTCCGCAGTCGCTAACTCCGCTACGCACAGGGGGACTGTCGCTCTGCACCCGTCTTGCATAAACCAGGCGGACGATAGTCCACACCAGGCAATAATCCACATCAGCAAACGTTGCCGTTCTATCTGTTCGCCATCAGGAACGAGCCCCCATCGGCAGAGCCAGCCATTGACTACCGATTTATCCAATGCGGCCCTTTATTTGATTGAGCCTTGAGGCGAAAAAGCATACTGTTACTCTACTTTATAGGGAAATACATGAACAACGTTGCCTGCCAGTAGATACAATCCAAGGCTCTCGGTTCTTTGCTTAACTTCTTCAAAAGGAAGTTGCGGATCGGGCTCGCGTCCCCCCCAGACCAGCAGCCCACTTTTGGCATAATGCTCCATGAACTCCAGAGTTTTGCCATTATCAAGCGCGATAACCACCCTGTTTTGTTTTACCGGTTGCAAAGAACCGTCATCATCAGCAATAAACATTCCTGTAACACCGGAATCAGCTTCTTTAATCGGCAGTGGTGAAACAATCATGCCATTGGCCGCTACCGGTTTAAAATCCAGTTGCGAGGTGTTCACTTCTTCTGACGTCTGATACGGAATTCTGCCCCCCCAAATATGAAGCCCTTCAGGAATTCCCTCTGGTAAAGGTTGTGGGCTACCAGCCAGTTCAAACGATTTGCCATCAGCAAACTCAACAACAATACTGCGACCGTTTTGTAAGGTTAAATCGCCATTCTGGTCAATAATATAGATCTTCATATCATCCTGTCTCCGCTGTTTATAATGCTTGTGATTGATGCTCAGGAAAATGAAAGTGGAAAGAGCCAATAAACAGCTGCCATCGTTGAAACACTCAATAAGATACTGATAATGAAATAAGTTTTGAATGGCTGTTTCTGTGTTTTATGATGAAAGAGTTGTTGGCCCACAATCGCGCCAGGCCACCCGCCCACCACGCCAAACACCAGCAAAGTGGATTCAGGCACTCTGCGCCAGGCCCTGCGCGCCGCCATTTTATCTGCGCCGTAAATGACCAGCGTCAAAACATTAGCAAGCAGACACCACATGACAAAGGGATGTGAGGTGAACATACTGCCTGACGCGGCCAAAATCAGTAGCAAGTAACAGAAACGATTGAGAGTCATTTTATTAGTCGTGGAATAGCTCAGAATGCATCAAAGCCGCATTATACGTCATACATGCCAAAGCGCCGAGCGGAGCATGGCAATGCAGAAATAGTCGATACAGTGTAATCTGCTCCACTGAGTGTGCTTAATGGCATTCGGAGAGTTATCCGCACCCGCACATTTTCGATGAGATTAGCTAACCCTTTGAGCGTCTGGTGATTTTGATGAAGAAGCTGTTTGTGCAGTTTTATCTCCTGCTGTTTGTCTGCTTTCTGGTGATGACACTACTGGTCGGTCTGGTATACAAATTCACCGCAGAACGCGCAGGCCGGCAGTCGCTCGACGATTTGATGAAAAGCTCGCTATACCTGATGCGTAGTGAGTTACGCGAAATCCCGCCACGTGACTGGGGTAAGACGCTAAAAGAGATGGATTTGAACCTCTCTTTTGACCTGCGTGTTGAGCCGCTAAATAAATACACACTGGACGCGCCAACCATGCTGCGTTTGCGCGAAGGCGATATCGTCGCGCTTGACGATCAGTACACCTTTATTCAACGGATCCCTCGCAGTCACTATGTACTGGCCGTTGGCCCGGTCCCGTATCTCTATTTTCTCCATCAAATGCGCTTGCTGGACATCGCGCTGATGGCATTTATTGCTATTTCTCTGGCCTTCCCGGTGCTTATCTGGATGCGTCCGCACTGGCAGGAAATGCTCCGACTGGAAGCCGCTGCACAGCGTTTTGGCGAAGGGCATCTGGGTGAGCGCCTCCATTTTGACAGTGGTTCCAGCTTTGAGCGATTGGGCGTGGCGTTTAATCAGATGGCGGATAATATCAATGCCTTAATCGCCAGTAAAAAACAGCTTATCGATGGCATTGCCCATGAGCTTCGGACCCCACTGGTACGCTTACGCTACCGGCTGGAAATGAGCGATAACCTCACCGAGCAGGAATCGCTGGCCCTGAATCGTGATATTGGTCAACTGGAAGCGTTAATCGAGGAGTTACTGACCTATGCCCGGCTGGACCGCCCACAAAACGAATTAAAGCTCACGGTACCGGACCTGCCCGTTTGGCTGACAACCCATCTGGAGGATGTGCAAAGCGTAAACCCTGATCGAGCGGTGCGCTTACGCCATCTAAAGAGCGGCGACTATGGTGCGCTGGATATGCGCCTGATGGAGCGTGTCCTGGATAATCTCCTGAATAACGCCCTGCGCTATTGCCAGTCTACGGTACAAGCAAGCCTGCTATTAAACGGAAATCAGGCGACGCTGGTTGTGGAAGACGACGGACCCGGTATTGCACCTGATGCCCGCGCACAGATTTTTGAACCGTTTGTACGCCTTGATCCCAGCCGCGACCGGGCGACCGGTGGTTGCGGGCTTGGTTTAGCTATCGTACATTCAATCGCACTGGCAATGGGCGGCACGGTCGTCTGCGATGAAAGTGAGCTCGGCGGCGCCCGCTTTTGCTTCAGTTGGCCCGTCTGGCATGACATTCCTGAAATTTCACCTGCCTGACCCGTTCTGCTCGGTAGTCAGGTGGCAGATGTTATGCTATAAAAAAGTATGTTGTAACTAAAATGGTAACCCCAATGACCCGTTACGATCTCGTCGACCGCCTGAACGGCACCTTCCGCCAGATGGAACAAGAGTTGGCGCTTCTGAATGAAAATCTGTTGCAGCAGACGCTGCTGATTGCACGCGTATTCTCGTTACCGGAAGTGGTTAAAGAAGCAGAACACGCCCCGCTACCGAGCATTGATGTTAAACAGCATTTAGGTAAAGAAGCAGAAACACTGGCGCTGCGCCACTATCGTCATTTGTTTATCCAGCAACAATCAGAGAATCGTAGCAGTAAAGCAGCTGTCCGCCTACCTGGCGTGCTGTGTTATCAGGTGGATAATGCGACTCAACGTGATCTGGAAGCGCAAATACAGCGTATTAATCAGCTCAAAACCACCTTTGAGCGCATTGTCACAGTGGAATCCGGGCTCGCACCGGCAGCCCGTTTTGAATGGGTGCATCGCCACCTGCCCGGGCTGATTACGCTGAATGCCTACCGTACACTTACCCTTGTCAGAGAACCGGCGACTCTGCGATTTGGTTGGGCCAACAAACACATTATTAAAAATCTGAAGCGCGATGAAGTGTTGCAGCAACTGGAAAAAAGCCTGACGTCACCGCGTAGCGTACATCCCTGGACGCGTGAAGAGTGGCAGGCAAAACTTGAACGTGAATATCAGGATATTGCCGCTCTGGGGCAGCATGCGCGCCTGAAGATTAAACGACCGGTAAAAGTGCAGCCGATCGCCCGCGTCTGGTACAAAGGAGCACAAAAGCAGGTACAATACGCCTGTCCGACGCCATTGATCGCGCTGATCAACAATGAAAACGGTATGACCGTACCGGATATCGGCGAGTTACTGAATTACGATGCCGACAATGTCCAGCATCGTTTTAAACCTCAGGCGCAGCCGTTGAGATTGATTATTCCCCGGCTGCACCTGTACGTTGCTGATTAACTGCCAGGCCGCATGCTACCCACCATCAACTCCGGGCGTACCCAGTTGTCAAACTCCGCTTCGGTCAAATACCCCAGTGCCAGGGCGGAGGCTTTTAAGGTCAGCCCTTCTTTATGCGCTTTTTTGGCAATTTCAGCCGCTTTATCGTAACCGATATGGGTATTGAGCGCGGTCACCAACATTAGCGACTCGTTAAGCAGCTGATCGATTCTTTCACGGTTGGGCTCAATCCCCGTTGCGCAGTGCTCGTTAAAGCTTTCCATACCGTCTGCCAACAGCCGTACCGACTGCAGGAAGTTGTGGATGACCATTGGTCGGTAAACGTTGAGCTCAAAATTACCCGACGCCCCCCCCATGTTGATCGCGACATCGTTGCCCATCACCTGACAGCAAAGCATGGTTAGCGCTTCACACTGGGTAGGATTGACCTTGCCCGGCATGATCGAGCTGCCCGGTTCATTTTCCGGAATCGAAATCTCACCAATGCCACAACGCGGACCGGATGCCAGCCAGCGCACATCGTTGGCAATTTTCATCAGCGACGCCGCCAGCCCTTTTAGCGCGCCGTGGGCATGAACTAGCGCGTCACAGGTGGCGAGCGCTTCAAACTTATTCGGTGCGGTAGTGAACGGCGCACAGGTGATGACTCGCAGTTCATCCGCGACCCGCCGGGCATACTCCGGATGGGTGTTGAGTCCGGTCCCTACCGCTGTTCCACCAAGCGCCAGTTCCGCCACATGCGGCAAGCTGTTTTCAATGTGCTTCAGGCTATGTTCGAGCATTGCCACCCAGCCGGAAATCTCCTGGCCCAGCGTCAACGGTGTGGCATCCTGCAGATGCGTACGACCAATTTTGACAATATTCGCAAACGCGTGGGATTTATCGCTTAACGTTTTGGTTAACACCTGCAATTGCGGGATCAGCGATTTGCGCAGAGCCAGCAGCGCGGCAACGTGCATTGCAGTCGGGAAAACATCGTTTGAACTTTGGCTTTTATTGACATCGTCATTGGGGTGTACTTTACGCTCCATCCCCCGCACGCCGCCCAGCAATTCGCTGGCCCGATTTGCCAGCACCTCGTTCATGTTCATATTGCTTTGCGTACCAGACCCGGTCTGCCAGATGGCCAGCGGAAACTCATCAACGTGCTTATCCGCCAACACCTCATCTGCCGCCTGCATAATTGCGCGGGCTTTATCCTCCGCCAGCAGTCCGAGATCCTGGTTAACCTTTGCTGCGGCGCGTTTCGTCAGCGCAAGCGCGTGGATCAGCGAGACCGGCATTTTCTCCGTAGAGATACGAAAATGCTCCAGCGATCGTTGGGTTTGCGCGCCCCAAAGCTTATCAGCCGGGACATCAATCGCCCCCATTGAATCATTTTCGCGGCGTACCGTTACCATTACCTGCTCCTCACATTAACAATTGATTAGGTTATGTTTCGACATTGCCCACTTGCGTTGGTCTTATGAGTATTAACGAGGATAAAACTGTCGTTTGGTGGTTCGTGCGGTAAAAAAAAACCGCCCCGTAGGGCGGCTGACGTTACTTAACGCAGCGTGCGCACTGCGACGTCTGAATCTGCTGGAAGAAATCATTGCCTTTGTCATCCACCAGGATAAACGCCGGGAAATCTTCCACTTCAATTTTCCAGATGGCTTCCATCCCCAATTCAGGGTATTCCACACACTCCAGACTCTTGATACTGCCCTGCGCCAGTACAGCCGCAGGACCGCCAATACTGCCTAAGTAGAAACCGCCGTGCTTATGACAGGCATCGGTAACCTGCTGGCTGCGGTTGCCTTTCGCCAGCATGATCATGCTCCCACCAGCGGCCTGAAGCTGGTCAACATACGAGTCCATACGCCCGGCCGTGGTCGGACCAAGCGAACCAGAGGCGTAGCCCTCTGGCGTTTTTGCCGGACCGGCGTAATAGATCGGGTGATCTTTAACATACTGCGGCAAACTTTCACCGTTATCCAGACGTTCTTTCAGTTTCGCATGAGCAATGTCTCGGCCAACGATGATTGTACCATTGAGCGACAGTCGCGTAGAAACCGGATACTGCGACAGCTGAGCCAGGATCTCTTTCATCGGACGATTGAGATCAACGCGCACCGCTTCCCCCTCTCCAGCCTGACGCAACTCTTCTGGAATGTACTTGCCTGGATTATGTTCCAGTTTTTCGATCCAGATACCTTCGCGGTTGATTTTAGCTTTGATATTACGGTCAGCAGAGCAAGAGACTCCCATTCCGACCGGACACGACGCGCCGTGACGCGGCAGGCGGATTACGCGGATATCATGAGCAAAGTACTTCCCGCCAAACTGGGCGCCCAGCCCCAAATTTTGCGCCTCAATCAGCAACTCTTTTTCCAGCTCCACATCGCGGAATGCCTGGCCATGTTCGTTACCTTCGGTCGGCAGCTCATCGTAGTATTTAGCAGACGCCAGTTTCACCGTTTTCAGCGTGGCTTCCGCTGATGTTCCACCGATTACAAACGCAATATGGTACGGCGGGCAGGCCGCTGTTCCCAGCGTTCGCATCTTCTCAACCAGGTAATTTTTTAATTTTCCTGGCGTGAGCAGTGCTTTGGTTTCCTGGTACAGATAGGTCTTATTCGCCGAACCACCGCCTTTAGCAATGCACAGGAATTTGTATTCATCGCCGTCGACAGTATACAAATCTATTTGTGCTGGCAGGTTGGTACCGGTGTTCACCTCTTTATACATATCCAGCGCGGCGTTTTGTGAATAGCGCAGGTTATCTTCGATGTAGGTGTCATACACACCGCGGGCCAGCGCCGCTTCATCACCGCCGCCGGTCCAGACGTGCTGGCCTTTTTTACCCACAATAATCGCGGTGCCAGTGTCCTGGCAGGTCGGCAAAATACCTTTTGCCGCAATGTCAGAGTTACGCAGGAATTGCAGTGCCACATATTTGTCGTTTTCGCTGGCCTCAGGGTCACGCAGAATATCGGCTACCTGCTGTTGATGCGCAGGACGCAGCATAAACGATGCGTCATGGAACGCCTGACGAGCCAGCAAAGTTAATGCTTGCGGCGCAACTTTGACAATCTCCTGCCCTTCAAATTCGGCAACGGAGACATGGTCGCTGGTCAGCAGATAGTATTCGGTATCATCCTTTTTGAGGGGAAAAGGATGTTGATAATGAAAGGGTTTGTTTGACATTGTGCTCTCACTTACTGCTCGGTCTGGTTATTCTCTGGGCAGATGTTCCATTGCCCTGCTTCCCTGCCGCAGGTCGGGTTGCAGAAGGAAGGGCTTTCCGCAACCGGAATTACTCAGGGTATTAAAAGCGAGTCACCATATCCTACACAATTTTTTAACAAAAACTGAGACAAGGACGACTTTTTACATGTGCAGGTTACTTCCCCACGGGTTTCTTGCTTTAATAGCCGTAGAAAATTCCACATTGAAACAGGGCTTGAGCATGCAAAAACTCATCAACTCAGTGCAGAACTATGCCTGGGGAAGTAAAACTGCGTTAACGGAACTTTATGGGATTGCCAATCCCACTCAGCAGCCGATGGCTGAGCTGTGGATGGGCGCACATCCGAAAAGCAGTTCGCAGGTTATGGGCGCTAACGGCCAGACGATCGCGTTGCGCGACGTCATCGAGAATGACAAATCCGCACTGTTAGGCGATGCCGTTGCGAAACGCTTTGGTGAACTGCCTTTCCTGTTTAAAGTACTCTGCGCCGCGCAACCTCTTTCGATTCAGGTCCATCCTAACAAACACAACTCTGAAATCGGTTTTGCTAAAGAAAACGCGGCGGGGATCCCGATGGATGCCGCCGAGCGTAACTACAAAGACCCTAACCACAAGCCGGAACTGGTTTTTGCTTTAACCCCTTTCCTGGCGATGAATGCATTTCGCGAGTTCTCAGACATTGTTGCATTGTTACAACCGGTTTCCGCAGCGCATCCGGCTATTGCACATTTCCTGCAGGAACCGAATGCCGAACGTCTGAGCTATCTTTTCGCCAGTTTGCTGAATATGCAGGATGAGGAGAAATCCCATGCGCTGGCGATCCTGAAATCCGCGCTGAACAGCCAACAGGGTGAACCCTGGCAAACCATTCGCCAGATCGTTGACTTCTACCCGAACGACAGCGGGCTCTTCTCCCCACTGTTACTGAATGTGGTGAAACTTAATCCTGGAGAAGCGATGTTCTTATTTGCTGAAACTCCACACGCCTACCTGCAAGGTGTGGCGCTTGAGGTAATGGCCAACTCAGACAACGTGCTGCGCGCCGGACTGACGCCAAAATATATTGATATTCCCGAGCTGGTCGCCAACGTTAAGTTCGTCGCCAAGCCTGCGAACCAATTGCTGACGACACCGATAAAAACTAATAGCGAGCTGGACTTCCCCATTCCGGTAGACGATTTCGCATTTTCTCTGCATGAACTGACCGCCGATGGCGCAGATATCAACCAGCAAAGTGCGGCCATTTTGTTCTGCATTGAGGGTGAAGCCGTGCTGAGCAAAGGCGAGCAGCGTCTGGTGTTGCAGCCGGGTGAGTCGGCCTTTATTAGTGCGGATGAATCACCGATAAACGTCAGCGGCACGGGTCGTTTAGCTCGGGTTTATAACAAGCTGTAGCAAGATACTGATATTTTTAACATCTCTTGCTAAGCTGTAGTAGGTTAGAGACATGTCACTCCTCCAGGCGTCTTCAAGCGTCTGGTTTTATTATATGGATATCAAAATGAAAAAATCGCTGGTAGCTGCGGGTGTGGTGGTTGCACTGGGTATCGTCTGGACGGGCGGTGCCTGGTACACAGGAAAAAAACTCGAAACGCATCTCGCCGAGATGGTGACGCAGGCAAACGATCAGTTAAAACGCTACTCTCCCGAGGCTGGCATTGAACTGAGTTATCAGAACTACCAGCGCGGCGTGTTCAATAGCCAACTGCAGTTGGTGGTAAAACCTATTGCCGGACAGGCAGATTCCTGGCTGAAACCGGGGCAAAGTATTGTCCTGAATGAAACGGTGGATCACGGTCCTTTCCCGCTGGCCCAACTGAAGTCACTGAATCTGGTTCCAGCGATGGCCTCCGTGAAAACGACGCTGGTGAATAACGACGTTACCAAACCACTGTTTGATATTGCCAAAGGCGAGACGCCATTCGTCATTAATTCGCGCATTGGCTACAGCGGGGATACCCGTTCCGATCTTACTCTCAAACCACTGAACTACGAGAAAGGCGATGAAAAAGTCGCCTTTAGCGGCGGTGAGTTCCAGTTTACCGCTGACAAAGACGGTAATGCTGTGTCGTTAACTGGCGATGCGCAGAGTGGTCTGGTTAATGCGGTTAATGAGTATGATCAGAAAGTACAAATTACGTTCAATAACCTGAAAACTGAAGGTTCCAGCAGTATCGCCAGCTTTGGTGAACGCATTGGCGACCAGAAACTGTCACTCGAAAAACTGTCGATTTCAGTCGAAGGCAAAGAGTTAGCGGTTCTGGAAGGCATGGGCATCGATAGTAAATCCGATCTGATCAACGATGGCAAAACCGTCAACAGCCAGTTGGATTACACCCTGAATAGCCTGAAATTGCAGGGTCAGGATATGGGGAGCGGTAAGCTGACGCTGAAAGTTGGCCAGATTGACGGGGAAGCACTGCATCAGTTTAGTCAGCAATACAGCGCCCAAACCAAAGCGCTGATGGCGCAGATTGATGTGGTACAGAACCCTGAGCTCTATCAACAGAAAGTCACTGAAGCCTTCTTTAATGCGCTGCCGATTCTGATGAAAGGCGAACCGGTTATCACCATTGCCCCACTGAGCTGGAAGAATGCAAAGGGTGAAACCGCATTTAACCTGTCCCTGCTGCTAAAAGATCCGACCACAAATACCGTGGAGCCGCAAACGCTGACTCAGGAAGTGGACCGTTCAGTCAAATCACTGGATGCGAAGCTGACAATCCCTGTCGATATGGCGACCGAGTTCATGACGAAGATTGCCAAACTGGAAGGATATCAGCAGGAAGAAGCGGCGGATCTGGCGAAGCAACAGGTTAATGGCCTGGCGGCAATGGGCCAGATGTTCCGTATTACGACGCTGCAGGACAACGTTATCGGCTCCAGCCTGCAATACGCTAACGGCCAGGTAACGCTGAACGGGCAAAAAATGCCACTGGATGAGTTTGTTGGTATGTTCGGTATGCCTTCTCTGGCAGAACCGGATGCTCCAGCCATCCCTCAACAGTAATCACGTCTCGATGACAGGCCCGATAACGTTGTTTGTCGGGCTTTTTTATTTCGCTGCCACCAGACGAGCGGAAAGCGTCAGATTGCGTGAATGACTTTCATCGTGGCCAATGCGTTGTAACATGCGTTCAGCAAGGGTGTATCCCATTTCACGCGCAGGCGTGCATGCCCAGATAATGGGAATATCGTCCAGCGCGTTTTCTGCCACATCGGCGAATCCGGCCAGCGAAATTTGCTGTTCGAAATAGCGATCTACGCCAATTTCACCACTCTGACGCCCCGCTCTCATCAGGCCAAACCAGGCACCTACGGCAATGATTTCGTTGTAGCATAACACCGCACTGATCGTTGGATTGCGACGTAATAGCGCCGTCACCTCTTCTGCGGCCTGCTTCTGACTGGATGAACATTCCAGCACCCACTCGCTATGAAACGGTAAACCATATTTTAGCAACGTAGCACAATAGCCGCCGACGCGCTCTGCGCGGGTCAATGAAGAACTCTTGCCACCCAGCCAGGCAATTCGTTGGTGTCCGTGGCGGATCAGATGTTCAACCAGTAACTGTGCAGCCTGCATGTTATCGGGCCTGACGGTGTCAACATCGTCCATATAGCTGGCTCGTGATGCAAAAACCACTGGGATCCCTTTGTCAGCAGCCAGCTGTTGCAGTGTGTCACTGCTGCCAGCTACCCCCGCGATCACCACGCCATCTACCCCTTGATTGAGTAACATCGCGAAACGCTGGGCCAGCTGGTCACCATCTTTCCCGCCGTGCAGTAAGAACACCATGCGCCCCTGTGCTTCTAACGCTTCCGTCAGGCCCGCCGTCAATTCGGCGTAAAATGGCGCAGAAAGATCGCGCACAATCAAACCAATAACACCGCTCTGCCCACCGCGCAATGCAGATGCTTGCCGGTTACGTACAAATCCCAGTTGCTCAATAGCAGCATTCACCCGTTCGCCGGTTGCTGATGAAATTCGCCCTTTTCCACTAAGCACCAATGAGACAGTACTGACCGAAACCCCTGCAGCCAGCGCAACATCATGGATGGTTATTTTTTTGGCTATAGCCATAAAAACAGAAAACTCCCTGATAACGTGATGGATAAAACGTTTTATCAATCACTTATATTTATACGCTCTATTATCGTTCGATAATGTGATATGTACCGCACTAAAATTAGGTAAAACGTTTTATCTTCTCGCCATCATTAGTCAGCCAGCTTTTACAAGGAGTCGTTTGATGACGACGAGAACCACACCAAAAATAACGTTATGGGAATTTTTTCAGCAGTTGGGCAAGACCTTCATGCTGCCCGTCGCATTGCTCTCATTTTGTGGGATCATGTTGGGGATCGGCAGCTCGTTAAGCAGCCATGATGTCCTGACGCTGATCCCGGCGTTGGGAAATCCGCTGCTACAGGCCATCTTTACCTGGATGAGTAAAGTTGGCTCATTTGCGTTTAGCTTCCTGCCAGTGATGTTCTGTATCGCCATTCCTCTTGGTCTGGCGCGCGAGAACAAAGGCGTGGCGGCTTTTGCCGGTTTTGTCGGGTATGCGGTCATGAACCTTGCCGTCAACTTCTGGTTAACCACCAAAGGTATCTTACCCACAACTGACGCGGCGATCCTGAAAGCCAACAACGTGCAAAATATTTTGGGGATCCAGTCGATCGATACAGGGATCCTCGGCGCAGTAATTGCCGGGATCATTGTCTGGATGCTACATGAACGCTTCCACAATATTCGCCTGCCGGATGCGCTGGCATTCTTCGGCGGAACCCGCTTTGTGCCTATCATTTCCTCGGTGGTGATGGGGCTGGTCGGGTTGGTTATTCCCCTGATTTGGCCGGTTTTCGCCATGGGTATTACCGGGCTCGGCCACATCATCAACAGCGCAGGCGAATTTGGTCCGATGCTGTTTGGTACCGGTGAACGTCTGCTGCTACCTTTTGGCCTGCATCATATTCTGGTGGCATTAATTCGCTTCACGGAGGCCGGTGGTACTCAGGAAGTCTGCGGTCATAGTGTGAGCGGCGCACTGACTATTTTCCAGGCTCAATTGAGCTGCCCGACAACGCAAGGTTTCTCTGAAAGCGCAACTCGCTTCCTGTCCCAGGGTAAAATGCCAGCGTTCCTCGGTGGTTTACCGGGTGCGGCATTAGCGATGTACCACTGCGCGCGTCCTGAAAATCGTCATAAAATTAAAGGGTTATTAATTTCTGGTCTGATTGCCTGCGTTATTGGTGGCACTACCGAACCCCTCGAGTTCTTATTCCTGTTCGTCGCCCCGGTTCTGTATGTGATCCACGCCCTGTTGACCGGGCTTGGCTTCACCGTAATGGCGGTACTTGGCGTCACCATCGGTAATACTGACGGTAACCTGATTGACTTCGTGGTGTTTGGCATTCTGCACGGGCTGTCCACCAAGTGGTATCTGGTCCCTGTTGTAGCGGCGATCTGGTTTGCGGTGTACTACGTGATCTTCCGCTTCGCCATCACACGCTTCAATTTGAAGACGCCGGGTCGTGAAGTAGAACTTGCCAACAATATCGAGAAAGTCATGGCTGGAGCGCCTGGTAAATCGGGTTACAACGTTCCTGCTATTCTGGCAGCGCTGGGCGGTGCGGAAAACATTGTCAGCCTGGATAACTGTATTACCCGTCTGCGTTTGTCAGTAAAAGATATGTCGCTTGTTAACGTACAGGCTCTGAAGGACAATCGTGCCATTGGCGTAGTACAGCTCAATCAGCATAACCTTCAGGTCGTTATTGGTCCGCAGGTCCAGTCAGTAAAAGACGAGATCGCGGTTCTGATGAACACCGTACAGGCTTAAGGACAACACTATGTATGATTTTTCAAAGGTAGTGGACAGGCACGGTACCTGGTGTACTCAGTGGGATTACGTTGCCGACCGTTTTGGTTCAGCCGACCTGCTGCCGTTCACCATCTCCGATATGGATTTTGCCACCGCACCTTGTATTCTGGAGGCGCTGACTCAGCGCCTGTCACATGGCGTGCTCGGCTACAGTCGCTGGAAAAATGATGAGTTTCTGGCAGCGATTAGCCACTGGTTTCATACGCGTCATAATACGCAAATCGATCCTCAGTCGCTGGTGTATGGCCCCTCGGTCATCTATATGGTCTCGGAGCTGATCCGCCAGTGGTCTTCTGCGGGTGATGCGGTGGTGATTCATACGCCGGCGTACGACGCGTTTTACAAAGCAATTGAAGGTAATCAGCGCGTGGTGCGCGCTGTCGAACTGGAAAAGCGCACTGACGGCTGGTATTGCGACATGGTTGCCCTGGAGAAAGCGCTTTCTCGACCAGAAAGTAAAATTCTTCTGCTTTGCAGCCCACAAAATCCGACGGGCAAAGTGTGGACTCGCAATGAACTGGAAACCATGGCGGAACTGTGCGAACGCCACGGCGTTAAGGTTATTTCCGATGAGATCCATATGGATATGGTATGGGGAGAACAACCGCACATTCCGTGGAGTAACGTCGCGCGCGAAAACTGGGCTCTGCTCACCTCCGGCTCAAAGAGTTTTAATATTCCGGCATTAACCGGGGCTTATGGAATCATTGAGGATGCGCAAAGCCGCAATGATTACCTCAGCGCGTTGAAGGGTCGTGATGGTCTTTCCTCGCCTGCGGTGCTGGCGCTTAGCGCGCATATTGCCGCTTATCAACAAGGCGCAAGCTGGCTTGATTCGCTGCGCGACTATCTTGCCAGTAATCTGCATTACGTAGCCCAAGAGCTAAATGCGGCCTTCCCCGAACTTAACTGGCAGGTTCCGCAATCCACTTATCTGGCATGGATTGACCTGCGCCCGCTGAATATTGATGACCATGCCTTGCAGGATGCTCTCATCAACCAGCAGAGAGTCGCCATCATGCCGGGATATACCTACGGAGAAGAAGGTCGAGGTTTTGTGCGTCTCAACGCCGGATGTCCACGATCCAAGCTTGAAAAAGGCGTTCAGGGATTGATTAACGCCATCCATTCGGTACGCTAACTCAGTTTGCGCAATGAAATTATTCATTGCGCAACATAGATTTTTATCCCGATTTTTTCATATAATACGACGCACTTTACCTAAATACACGAGTGCGACCATGATTGATACTTCCCTCCCACTAACCGACGTCCATCGCCATCTTGATGGTAACATCCGTGCGCAAACGATCCTCGATCTGGGTCGTCAGTTCAATTTGACGCTTCCGGCGCAAACACTTGAAACACTGATCCCTCATGTACAAATCACATCTACTGAGCCGGATTTAGTGAGCTTTTTATCCAAGCTCGATTGGGGCGTGAAGGTACTGGCCTCGCTGGATGCCTGTCGCCGTGTGGCATTTGAGAATATTGAGGATGCCGCACGTAACGGCCTGCACTATGTAGAATTACGTTTTTCCCCAGGCTATATGGCGATGGCGCATCAACTTCCCGTTGCTGGCGTAGTTGAAGCCGTCATTGCCGGCGTTCGCGAAGGCTGCAAGACCTTTGGCGTCGAGGCACGCTTAATTGGCATTATGAGTCGTACCTTCGGTGAAGCCGCCTGCCTGCAGGAGCTGGATGCGCTGTTAGCACACCGGGACCAGATTACCGCCCTGGATCTGGCCGGCGACGAGCTGGGCTTCCCGGGTAGTCTGTTCCTGTCGCATTTCAACCAGGCGCGTGACGCGGGATGGCGTATTACCGTGCATGCAGGTGAAGCCGCGGGACCAGAAAGCATCTGGCAGGCCATTAAAGAGCTGGGCGCTGAGCGTATTGGTCACGGCGTTAAAGCCGTTGAAGATCGTGCGTTGATGGATTATCTCGCTGAGCACCGGATCGGCATCGAATCCTGCCTGACATCGAACATTCAGACCAGCACCGTCGCCTCCCTGGCGACCCATCCGCTGAAGACATTCCTCGAGCACGGCGTGGTAGCCAGTTTAAATACGGACGATCCGGCGGTGCAAGGGGTGGATATTATTCATGAGTACACCATTGCCGCACCCGCTGCGGGGTTAACGCGAGAACAGATCCGCCAGGCGCAAATCAACGGACTGGAAATGGCATTTCTGAGTAACGAAGAGAAACGTGCGCTGCGTGAGAAAGTTGCCGCAGCGTAATAGCAGTATCGCAGGTCGCTAATGATTATCCGGCCTACGTTGGGTTTTTGTAGGCCGGATAACTGTGCCCGGGCACAGTTATCCGGCATTGGCGTAATCAGGCAAGGCACAATGTCGAACGATGCTTAGCTGATTCAATACCAAGCTCAATCAGTTCCATGATTTGGATCGCTTGTCTCGCCGGTACCGGGTTTTCACCGTGACCATTTAACGCATCACGAATGCCAGCATAATACGCAGGATAGTTGCCCGGTACGGTAAGCCAGGTCTCTTCAACCTGCTCTTCACCTTCAATTCGCGTCAATACGCCATCGCGCATGTCATAACCCCAATCCTCCTGAGGCAGTCGCTCGCCATTTTTCAGGCGCTCTTCCTGTGGGTCAAGACCATACTTCACATAGCTACCGCGCGAACCGTGTACAATATAACGGGCCGATTCTGCGGCTGCGAGCATGGTACCGTGCAGAATCACACGACGCTGCGGATACGTCAGAATGGCATGGAAGTAGTCCGTTGCTTGCGCCCCCGGGCGAAGTTGAGCCAGATCAACCGTCAAGCTGACGGGTAAACCAAACAGGTTAATCGCCTGATCCAAAAGGTGCGGTGCTAGATCATACCAGATACCGCTTCCCGGGCCGCCCTGTTCACGCCAACGGTCACGAACCTGCGGACGGAAACGATCGAAATGAGATTCGAAATACGCGACTTCCCCCAGCACACCATCCGCCAGCAGAGCTTTGAGCGTCAGAAAATCACTGTCCCAGCGCCGATTATGGAAAACAGACAGCACACGCCCGAGGCTACGCGCTAACGCATCCAGTTCGCGAGCTTGTGACAGTGTCACAGTGAAAGGCTTATCAACAACCACATGTTTGCCCGCTTCCAGCGCAGCCTTTGCTAACGGGAAGTGCGTATCATTAGGCGTGGGGATCACAATCAGGTCGATATTCGGATCGTTAAAAAGATGCTTAGGCTCAGCAACAACCGCGACCTGCGGCCAGTCTGCCTTCACTTTTGCTTCATCACTACTGGAAACTGCAACCAATTCCAGGCCCGGTGTGCCCACGATCAGCGGGGCATGGAAAGTTTTGCTGGCGTAACCATAGCCAATTAGCCCAACGCGGATGTTGTCGCTCATGTTATTGCCTCTCAATTCAGGACTGACCTATTTCACACCATACCCTGCAACGTCTCAATAGTTTAATAACCTTTACGCTACAAAGGTTGTTTCTTAACTTAAGTCAAACATATGCCACTTATGCTTAACTTACCGCGAAAAAGAGGGAGAAATCGTTCCCAATTATCTTGCTGTATTATTGAGAGATTAGTAACATTTGCAGCCTGTGTTTATGGATAAATCAAAGCAAATGTCATCAGTAATGAATCGTCTTATTGAATTAACAGGTTGGATTGTTCTCACCGTCTCCGTGATCCTGCTGGGTGTTGCCAATCATATTGACAATTACCAGCCGCCGGAGCCCGTTGCTACCGTGCAGAAGAAATAAGCATCTGCAGCACTTTTGCGCCCGGCAATTAACATGTGTTAGTTGCGTCATATGGCTACAAAAGATCGAATTCTGTCAAAAAAAGCGAATTATGCCGCATCCTTCTCCGCAGCATATTGCCTGTGGTAGCGAAGCGCGTTACCCTTGCTGCAGGTGTGCATAACGCCTACTTTTCCACAGGTATGAACTCTCTTCTTACATTTGCGCGTAAATCCGCTTTTACCTGTGCACGTTGTTTATTTTTTATATTATCTACTCCGTTGGTATTATTTTATTAATATGGATCTTCATTTATGACTGTTCAGGATTACTTATTAAAATTCCGCAAAATCAGTTCACTCGAAAGCCTGGAAAAACTGTTCGACCATCTTAACTACACGCTCACCGACGACGGCGACATTATCAATATGTACCGTGCGGCAGACCACCGCCGTGCAGAGCTAACTTCGGGAGGCCGCCTGTTTGATGTTGGTCAGATCCCTAAATCAGTCTGGCATTACGTGCAATAAATAAGAAAGTAGCGCTTAACGTTAAAAGCTTTATAATAATTGCCCCAAAATAAAAGGCATGCTTGATCGCGCGCGTAAACCTGGAGAAGAGATGACTACCACACCGGCACAACGTATCGGAGGCTGGCTACTTGGGCCACTGGCCTGGCTGTTAGTCGCATTGCTG
Source organism: Citrobacter sp. Cu231 (assembly GCF_030332265.1). Lineage (NCBI taxonomy): Bacteria > Pseudomonadati > Pseudomonadota > Gammaproteobacteria > Enterobacterales > Enterobacteriaceae > Citrobacter > Citrobacter sp. Cu231. The sequence continues at coordinate 364,482 of NZ_JAOWIE010000044.1, forward strand.
AGCGCTTCGCTGGCGTTACTACTTTACGTCACTGCGCTGGCTACACCGCAAACCTTCCAAACCCTGGGTGAACAAAGTACGGCCAATTTGTTGCTATGGGGCGTCTCCTTTATTACCGCAATCGCCATGTGGTATTACACACTGTGGCTGACGATTGCATTTTTCAAGCGCAGAGCCTGTGTGCCCAAGCACTATATTCTGTGGTTGTTGATTTCCGTGCTACTGGCGATTAAAGCGTTTGCTTTTTCACCGGTCCCGGACGCCTTTGCCGTGCGCCAACTGTTGTTCCCATTGTTAGCGGCAGCACTGTTGGTACCCTACTTTAAACGCTCGCAGCGCGTAAAAACAACGTTTGTGAACCCGTAATAACCCTACAGTTAACCTGTTGTCGCCTGTTCTGGATTGTCAGATAATAGGCGGCTTTTTTATTTCAGGCCGAAAAATGACTGATTACCTGCTGCTGTTTGTCGGAACTGTACTGGTCAATAACTTTGTACTGGTTAAGTTTCTGGGCCTTTGTCCATTCATGGGCGTTTCCAAAAAACTGGAAACCGCAATGGGTATGGGCCTTGCCACGACGTTTGTCATGACGCTGGCATCCATCTGCGCATGGCTGATTGATACCTGGATTCTAATCCCGCTCAATCTCATCTATCTGCGCACGTTGGCATTTATTCTGGTTATCGCTGTCGTTGTGCAGTTTACTGAGATGGTTGTACGCAAAACCAGCCCTGCACTTTACCGTCTGCTGGGGATCTTCCTGCCGCTGATCACCACAAACTGCGCGGTGTTGGGTGTGGCGCTTCTGAATATCAACCTCGGCCATAACTTTTTACAGTCGGCACTGTACGGTTTTTCCGCCGCTGTCGGCTTCTCGCTGGTGATGGTACTGTTCGCTGCTATTCGCGAACGCCTTGCTGTGGCAGATGTCCCGGCTCCGTTTCGCGGTAACGCAATTGCTCTAATTACCGCCGGTCTAATGTCATTGGCCTTTATGGGCTTTAGTGGTTTGGTGAAGTTGTAATGAATGCTATCTGGATTGCCGTTGCCGCAGTGAGTCTACTGGGTCTGGCGTTCGGCGCTATTTTGGGTTACGCCTCACGACGCTTTGCCGTCGAGGATGATCCGGTGGTGGAGAAAATTGATGAAATTCTACCACAAAGCCAATGTGGACAATGCGGTTATCCGGGCTGCCATCCTTATGCAGAAGCGATCGGCTCTCAGGGTGAAAAAATTAACCGTTGCGCACCCGGTGGTGAAGCTGTGATGTTAAAAATTGCCGCCCTGCTGAACGTCGACCCGCAGCCGATTGATGGTGATGAACATGATGTTACGCCCGTACGTATGCTGGCGGTCATTGATGAAAATAACTGTATCGGTTGCACAAAGTGCATTCAGGCCTGCCCCGTCGATGCGATCGTGGGCGCGACGCGCGCCATGCACACGGTGATGAGCGATCTCTGCACCGGCTGCAACCTGTGCGTTGATCCGTGCCCGACGCAGTGCATCGAGTTACGTCCGGTAGCCGAGACACCAGACAGCTGGAAATGGGATTTAAACACCATTCCTGTGCGCATCATTCCCGTGGAACAACATGTTTAAGTTATTCTCTGCATTCAGAAAAAATAAAATCTGGGACTTTGATGGCGGCATTCATCCACCAGAAATGAAGACTCAGTCAAACGGTACGCCGCTGCGGCAGGTTCCGCTGGCGCCACGTTTTGTTATTCCGCTGAAACAACATATTGGCGCGGAGGGTGAACTGTGCATCAGCGTGGGCGACACTGTGTTGCGAGGTCAGGCGCTAACCATAGGGCGTGGCAAAATGCTTCCGGTACATGCGCCAACGTCAGGCACCGTGGTGGCCATTGCCCCGCACTCTACCGCGCATCCATCGGCGTTAGCTGAGCTGAGCGTTATCATTGACGCTGATGGCGAAGACCGCTGGATTGAGCGCGACGGCTGGGCCGATTACCGCTCCCGCAGCCGAGAAGAACTGATCGCGCGTATTCATCAGTTTGGCGTCGCCGGACTGGGCGGCGCAGGTTTTCCCACCGGTGTAAAACTGCAGGGCGGCGGTGATAAAATTGAAACACTGATCATCAACGCCGCTGAATGCGAGCCGTATATTACAGCTGATGACCGCCTGATGCAGGACTGCGCGGCGCAGGTCGTCGAAGGTATCCGCATCCTGGCCCACATTCTTCAGCCACGTGAAATTCTGTTGGGCATCGAAGATAACAAACCGCAGGCAATTTCCATGCTGCGCGCGGTGCTGGCTGATTCACACGATATCAGCTTGCGCGTGATCCCTACTAAGTATCCGTCCGGCGGGGCCAAACAGTTAACGCAAATTCTGACTGGCAAGCAGGTTCCCCATGGTGGACGCTCATCCGATATTGGCGTGCTGATGCAAAACGTCGGAACCGCCTATGCGATCAAACGTGCGGTAATTGACGGAGAACCGATCACCGAGCGTGTCGTGACGCTTACCGGGGAAGCCGTCAGTCGTCCAGGCAACGTCTGGGCGCGTTTAGGTACGCCAGTTCGTCATCTGCTCAACGACGCGGGCTTTTGTCCTTCCGCCGACCAGATGGTGATTATGGGTGGACCGCTGATGGGCTTTACGCTGCCATGGCTGGATGTACCGGTGGTCAAGATAACCAACTGTCTTCTGGCACCTTCTGCTAGTGAAATGGGTGAAACGCCAGAAGAGAAAGGCTGTATTCGCTGTAGCGCTTGCGCCGATGCCTGCCCGGCCGATCTCCTGCCACAGCAGCTCTATTGGTTCAGTAAAGGGCAACAGCACGACAAAGCCACGGCCCACAATATCGCCGACTGCATTGAATGCGGTGCCTGCGCCTGGGTATGCCCAAGCAACATTCCATTGGTGCAGTATTTCCGTCAGGAAAAAGCCGAGATTTACGCCATTAGTCAGGAAGAAAAACGTGCAGCTGAAGCAAAAGCGCGATTTGAAGCCCGACAGGCGCGCCTTGAACGTGAAAAAGCTGCCCGTCTTGAACGTCACAAAAACGCAGCCGTTCAGCCTGCAGCGAAAGATCATGATGCCATCGCCGCCGCGCTGGCTCGCGTAAAAGAAAAACAGGCTCAGGCGCTGCAGCCCGTGGTGATTCAACCAGGCGAAAAACCTGACAATAGCGCCGTGATAGCCGCACGCGAGGCGCGTAAGGCGCAGGCTCGCGTGGCCCGAACGGAAAATCAGGCCCAGGTTGAAGAGAACAGCACAGGTAGTGACCCACGTAAAGCCGCCGTGGAAGCGGCAATCGCACGCGCCAAAGCCCGCAAGCTTGAGCAGCAGACAACAACGGAAACAGCCGAGCCGGTTGATCCCCGCAAAGCCGCCGTGGAAGCGGCAATCGCTCGTGCCAAAGCCCGCAAGCTTGAGCAGCAGACAGCAACTGAAACAGCCGAACCGGTTGATCCCCGCAAAGCCGCCGTGGAAGCGGCAATCGCTCGTGCAAAAGCCCGCAAGCTTGAGCAGCAGACAGCAACGGCAACAGCCGAGTCGGTTGATCCACGTAAAGCCGCCGTCGCGGCCGCTATCGCACGCGCTCAGGCAAAGAAAGCCGCGCAGCAGCAGGTTGTTAACGAGGAATAAATGGTATTCAGAATAGCAAGCTCCCCTTATACCCATAACCAGCGCCAGACATCACGAATCATGATGTTGGTGTTACTTGCGGCGTTGCCAGGGATCGCCGCGCAGCTGTGGTTCTTTGGCTGGGGTACGTTGTTCCAGATAGTTCTGGCCGCCATCAGCGCTATCGCCGCCGAAGCGGGCGTGCTTAGACTGAGGAAACAACCCATCGTGCCAATTTTAAAAGACAACTCCGCCTTACTCACCGGGTTGTTGCTGGCCGTGAGTATTCCTCCGCTCTCCCCCTGGTGGATGGTGGTATTAGGCACGGTATTCGCGGTTATTATTGCTAAACAGTTGTATGGCGGTCTCGGTCAGAACCCGTTTAACCCTGCCATGATTGGTTACGTCGTGCTGCTAATCTCATTTCCGGTACAGATGACCAGCTGGCTGCCGCCGCACGAAATTGCGGCTACCGTGCCTGGGTTCTTTGACGCACTGAACGTTATCCTTAGCGGCCACACTGTCAGCGGCGGGGATATGAATACGCTGCGAATGGGCATTGATGGTATCAGCCAGGCAACGCCTCTTGACACCTTTAAGACGTCATTGCATGCAGGGCGTACTGTTGAACAGGTGATGCAATACCCGATCTATAGCGGTGTGCTGGCAGGTGCAGGCTGGCAGTGGGTTAATCTTGCCTGGCTGGCAGGCGGGATCGTTCTGTTATGGCAGAAGGCGATTCGCTGGCATATCCCGGTTAGCTTTCTTCTGTCTCTCGCCGTTTGCGCCACCCTGGGATGGTGGATCTCACCGGAGTCACTCGCATCACCTCAGTTACACCTGCTTTCAGGCGCGACCATGCTGGGTGCATTCTTTATTCTTACCGACCCCGTTACAGCCTCGACAACTAACCGTGGCCGCCTGGTTTTTGGCGCACTTGCAGGTCTGTTAGTGTGGTTGATTCGCAGTTTTGGCGGTTATCCTGACGGTGTGGCCTTTGCCGTATTACTGGCAAATATCACGGTTCCCTTGATTGATTATTACACCCGCCCTCGCGTGTACGGACATCGCTAAGGAATTCCAATGCTGAAAACGATTCGTAAACACGGTATTACGCTGGCACTGTTTGCTGCGGGCTCAACGGGATTAACCGCGGCAATCAATCAATTAACCAAGTCCACCATTGATGAACAGGCCGCATTGCAGCAAAAAGCACTGTTCGATCAGGTTCTGCCAGGCGACCGCTACAATAATAACTTGTCTGAGAGCTGTTATCTGGTTAATGCGCAGGCGTTAGGTAAAGGTACTCACCGTGTGTATATTGCGCGCCAGGACGACCATCCCGTGGCAGCAATTCTTGAAGCTACAGCGCCAGATGGTTATTCCGGGGCTATTCAACTGCTGGTCGGTGTCGATTTTACGGGTACTGTGTTGGGTACGCGGGTAACCGAGCATCATGAAACGCCGGGACTGGGCGACAAAATCGAACTGCGGCTTTCTGACTGGATCACCCACTTTAGTGGCAAAACAATCGCTGCGGGTAACGACGCCCACTGGGCGGTAAAAAAAGACGGCGGTGACTTTGACCAGTTTACTGGCGCAACCATTACGCCGCGGGCGGTAGTGAATGCAGTAAAACGCGCCGGTTTGTATGCGCAAACGCTACCCGCACAGCTTCCTCAACTTAGCGCCTGTGGAGAATAAACCATGAGCGAAATTAAAGACGTTATTGTCCAGGGGTTATGGAAAAATAACTCCGCGCTTGTGCAGTTACTCGGGATGTGTCCGTTGTTGGCTGTTACCTCTACCGCCACTAACGCGCTGGGGCTGGGGCTCGCGACGACGCTCGTCCTGACGCTGACCAATCTGACGATTTCGGCCCTTCGTCGCTGGACACCGCCTGAAATCCGTATTCCAATTTATGTCATGATCATCGCCTCTGTGGTGAGTGCAGTGCAGATGCTGATTAATGCCTACGCCTTTGGCCTGTATCAGTCTCTGGGCATCTTTATCCCGCTGATTGTGACCAACTGTATTGTTGTTGGTCGTGCTGAAGCCTTCGCCGCCAAAAAAGGCCCAGCATTATCCGCGCTCGATGGTTTCTCCATCGGTATGGGGGCTACCGGCGCCATGTTTGTTCTGGGCTCACTGCGTGAAATAATTGGTAACGGTACACTATTTGATGGCGCCGACGGTTTGTTGGGTAGCTGGGCTAAAGTATTGCGCGTTGAGATCTTCCATACTGATACGCCGTTTCTGCTGGCCATGCTGCCACCAGGCGCGTTTATTGGTCTGGGCTTGATGCTGGCAGTTAAGTATCTTATTGATGAGAAAATGAAGAAACGTCGTGCCGAGGCGGCTGTCGTGGACAGTCCGGCTGGTGAAACAGGGAATGTGTCATGAACAAAGCTAAACGGCTGGAAATTCTCACTCGCCTGCGTGATAACAATCCGCATCCAACAACCGAGCTTAATTTTACATCACCTTTCGAACTGCTGATTTCGGTCTTGCTTTCCGCTCAGGCCACCGATGTCAGCGTCAATAAAGCAACGGCCAAGCTTTACCCCGTCGCTAATACGCCCGCCGCGATGCTGGAGCTAGGCGTCGAAGGCGTTAAGTCCTACATTAAAACAATCGGTTTGTTTAACAGCAAAGCGGAGAACGTGATTAAAACCTGCCGCATTTTACTGGAACAACACAATGGCGAGGTTCCGGAAGACAGAGCCGCATTAGAAGCCCTGCCTGGCGTTGGGCGCAAGACGGCGAATGTGGTGTTAAATACTGCCTTTGGCTGGCCGACTATTGCTGTAGATACCCATATTTTCCGGGTATGTAACCGGACACAATTTGCCCCTGGTAAAAACGTCGAACAGGTAGAAGAGAAGCTACTGAAAGTCGTACCCAGTGAATTTAAAGTCGATTGCCATCACTGGTTAATTCTTCATGGCCGCTACACCTGTATAGCCAGGAAGCCTCGTTGTGGTTCCTGCATCATCGAAGATCTCTGTGAATTCAAAGATAAAGTTGATATCTGATGCTGCCGGGGCATCCTCTTTGCCCCTCGCATACATAACGATTAGTTATGCACTCCCTCGCAATAGTTTTCCCGACAATGATGCCATTCAATTACCCATCTCTAATGTAATATTCTTGTGAATTAGCGCCTGAGCAGGTTAATCGTTTTTTTAGTACTAGAAATTTCTATCTATACGTGATCAGGATCACGCAGCTAACACAATGTTAAAAAATATTTATTTTTTAGTTAAAGTGACAATCAGATGACCTAAGTGAACAGTTTATAAACAAAACATTACACTAGCTATTTTTCAGATATTGGCCTATATCACTGGATTCAACCGCAAATAGCAGAACATATCGCCACATTGCGGTTTTCACCGTAATTAAACAGTGTAAAAATCTGCCATTTTCTAAATGAAGAAATTTAACGCTAGATAACATTTCAGCGCCCCGACGATTTCACCAGTCATGATATATGTAACAGATTATTACAAACCACTTGTCTGAAGGGTCAAGATAGTGAACATTACTTGCCGTTTCCCCTCCCACTATAACAATCGGACGGATGAACTTGACTCATCACGTACCTGAACACCCCCGTTGATATGGGATGTAAAAAAAGAGGTAAAAGTGTCTACTGCAAACAATAAACCAACAGAAGGCGTGAGTTTAAACGCCTTCAAACAACCAAAAGCGTTCTATCTCATTTTCTCAATTGAGCTGTGGGAACGTTTTGGTTATTACGGCCTGCAAGGAATTATGGCCGTCTACCTGGTTAAACAACTGGGCATGTCAGAAGCGGATTCCATCACCCTTTTCTCCTCCTTTAGCGCCCTGGTATATGGCCTGGTTGCGATTGGCGGTTGGTTAGGTGATAAAGTTCTGGGTACAAAACGCGTCATTATGCTGGGTGCCGTTGTGCTGGCGATTGGTTATGCGCTGGTAGCATGGTCCGGTCACGATGCGGGTATCGTTTATATGGGTATGGCGGCCATCGCTGTCGGTAACGGTCTGTTTAAAGCAAACCCATCATCCCTGCTCTCTACCTGCTATGCCAAAGATGACCCGCGTCTTGATGGTGCATTTACCATGTACTATATGTCCGTCAACATCGGTTCATTCTTCTCTATGCTGGCAACGCCGTGGCTGGCTGCGCGTTACGGCTGGAGCACCGCGTTCGCACTGAGCGTCGTGGGTATGCTGATTACCGTGGTTAACTTCGCATTCTGCCAGCGCTGGGTTAAACAGTACGGTTCTAAGCCTGACTTTGAGCCAATCAACTTCCGTAACCTGCTGCTGACCATCGTTGGCGTTGTGGTGCTGATCGCGATTGCAACCTGGCTGCTGCATAACCAGCAGATCGCACGTATGGTTCTGGGTGTGATTGCCATTGGTATCGTGTTTATCTTCGGTAAAGAAGCCTTCACCATGAAAGGTGCTGCCCGTCGTAAAATGATCGTTGCCTTCATTCTGATGCTGGAAGCGATTATCTTCTTCGTGCTGTACAGCCAGATGCCGACCTCGCTGAACTTCTTCGCGATTCGTAACGTTGAGCACTCTATTCTTGGTATTGCTTTTGAACCTGAACAATACCAGGCATTGAACCCGTTCTGGATCATCATTGGTAGCCCAATCCTCGCCGCTATCTATAACAAGATGGGCGATACGCTGCCGATGCCAACCAAGTTTGCGATTGGTATGGTGCTGTGTTCCGGTGCGTTCCTGATCCTGCCGCTGGGTGCGAAATTCGCTACCGACGCGGGCATCGTTTCCGTTAACTGGTTGATCATCTGCTACGGCCTGCAAAGTATCGGTGAGCTGATGATCTCCGGTCTGGGTCTGGCAATGGTGGCACAGCTGGTTCCGCAACGCCTGATGGGCTTCATCATGGGTAGCTGGTTCCTGACCACTGCCGGTGCCAATATCATCGGTGGTTACGTGGCTAACATGATGGCGGTCCCAGAGAATGTGACTGACCCGCTGATGTCTCTGGAAGTCTACGGTCGCGTGTTCCTGCAGATTGGTGTTGCAACGGCGGTTATCGCTGTTCTGATGCTGCTGACGGCACCGAAACTGAATCGTATGACTCAGGACGACGAAGCCGATGAGAAAGCCGCTAAGGCCGCAACAGCGTAATTCTCAGGGAAACTTTCTTTCCGGCCGCTAACTGATGTTAGCGGCTTTTTTTTTGCCTGAGGTAGCACTACCATACGGTATACCTCAGCCAAAAGGAGTTACCGATGAAACTGTTCTACAAACCGGGCGCTTGTTCTCTCGCTTCCCACATCACGCTTCGTGAGAGCGGTAAAGATTTCACGCTGGATGGTGTTGATCTGATGAAGAAACGTCTGGAAAACGGCGATGATTTTTTCGCGGTAAACCCAAAAGGTCAAGTCCCCGCGCTGCTGCTGGATGACGGAACGCTACTGACCGAAGGCGTCGCCATCATGCAATACCTGGCAGACAGCGTGCCAGACCGTCAGCTCCTGGCCCCTACAAGCAGCCTCTCCCGTTACAAAACCATCGAATGGCTTAACTACATTGCGACAGAGCTGCATAAAGGCTTTACACCACTTTTCCGTCCCGATACGCCGGAGGACTTCAAGCCAACCGTTCGCGCGCTGCTGGAGAAAAAAATGCAGTATGTGAATGACTCGCTGAAAGATAACCCATGGATCTGTGGCTCGCGCTTCAGCATTGCGGACGCTTATCTGTTCACCGTGCTGCGCTGGGCCTATGCGGTGAAGCTGAATATGGCCGGTTTAAGCAATATAGACGCGTATATGGCGCGGATGGCTGAACGCCCGGCGGTTGCAGCGGCGTTGAAAGCTGAAGGGTTAAATTAACTGCTGTTGCCGGGTAGCGCTGGCGCTTACCCGGCCTATAGTCAAACCAATGCCCGATAAGCGAGAGCGCCATCGGGCATTGATTACAGCTGCGTCGCGCTGAAGTAATGTTCAGGCCTGGCGATAGAATCCTGCGCGGCCACCACCTGCAACTCATACTCGTGCATCTCTTTGGTGGCGATCATCACTTCATACACCGCCGCTGTCACATGCTCAAGCGCCTGCTGTAAAGACGCCCCCTGCAACAGTTTAACCAGCAACAAGCCACTGGTGACATCACCGACGCCAACGGGCTGACGAGCGCCAAAATCAACTAACGGTCGGCTGATGTGCCACGCCTGGTCGGCTGTGACCAACAACATCTCGAAACGATCTGAGCTAATACCTGCACGAGCCAGATGCTTCACCAGCACAATTGCCGGTCCTTGCGCAATGAGCTCACGTGCGGCTGCCACTGCCTCATTGACGCTGTTAACCGCGTGTTCGCACAAAATTTCGAGTTCAACCAGATTCGGGGCGATAATGTCGCTGGCCGGCAACGAATGGCGCACGTGAAACTCAGCGACGCCGGGTGCAACGATACACCCTTTCTCCGGATGCCCCATCACCGGGTCGCAGAAGTATTTCGCCTGCGGATTGGCCGCTTTCACCTGGCGTACAATATCCAGAATATGCTCGCCCTGCTCTGCTGAACCAAGATAACCGCTCAGGACTGCGTCACAGGTCTGAAGTTTATCAATATCGGCAATACCCTGAACGATTTCGGTCAGGTGGCTCGGCGGCATAACGCAACCGGTCCATTTACCGTATTGTGTATGGTTAGAAAACTGAACGGTATTCAGCGGCCAGACATTTGCGCCAAGACGACGCATTGGAAACTCTGCTGCACTATTGCCCGCATGACCAAAAACAACGTGGGACTGGATGGCGAGGATATTCTTCATTTTGCTTACCACAACCCTGAAAAAATAAAGGGGCGTAGTTTCCCACGCCCCTGCTAACTAAATCTTACTTCCAGCAAATCAGACAATAATTCTTCTTACCACGGCGCAGTAAGGTGTAGCGCCCGAACAGGATATCACTCTCCTGGAAGAAATATTCCGGATCAGATTGCTTCTCACCATTGATGGTCACCGCGTTTGACGCGATGGTCTTACGTGCCTGACCGCGAGAAGGCTGCAGTTCGGAGTCCACCAGCGCCTGCATCAGATCGGCACCCTTATCCATTTCGATCATCGGCACACCATCCTGCGCCAGCTGTTCGAAATCAGCTTCGCTCAAATCGCTCAAATTACCGTTGAACAAACTTTCGGTAATGCGTTTTGCCGCAACCAGACCTTCTTCACCGTGAACCAGACGCGTGACCTGTTCGGCCAGTACATACTGGGCACGCGGTGCTTTACCGCTGTTTTTATCTTCTTCTTCCAGCGCATTGATCTCTTCAATGTCCATGAAAGTGAAGAATTTCAGGAAGCGATAAACGTCCGCATCGGCGGTGTTGATCCAGAACTGGTAGAATTTATAAGGGCTGGTTTTCTTCGGATCCAGCCACACAGCGCCGCCTTCAGTCTTACCGAATTTGGTGCCGTCAGCTTTAGTGATCAGCGGAACGGTCAGACCAAATACCTGATTCTGATGCAGACGACGGGTCAAATCGATACCTGAAGTAATGTTACCCCACTGGTCTGAACCACCAATCTGCAGCGCCACGCCGTGCAGTTTATTCAGACAGGCAAAGTCATAACCCTGCAGCAGATTGTAAGAAAACTCGGTAAAGGAGATCCCTTGATCGTCGCGGTTCAGACGCTGCTTCACCGCTTCTTTGTTGATCATCTGGTTAACAGAGAAGTGTTTGCCGATATCACGCAGGAAGGTCAGTACGTTCATACCGCCAAACCAGTCGTAGTTATTCGCAGCAATCGCCGAGTTGTCGCCACAGTCGAAATCGAGGAACGGCGCAACCTGTTTGCGGATTTTGTCCACCCACTCCTGCACGGTGTCTTCGGTATTCAGTTTACGCTCGGCGGCTTTAAAGCTCGGGTCACCAATCAGACCGGTTGCGCCACCTACCAGTGCGACAGGTTTATGGCCTGCCTGCTGGAAGCGTTTCAGGCATAACAATGGAACCAGATGCCCCAAATGCAAGCTGTCAGCGGTAGGATCGAAGCCGCAATAGAGCGCGATCGGGCCTTGCGCCAGTCGCTCTGCTAACGCTTCCTCGTCCGTCACCTGGGCCACCAGCCCCCGCTCTTGCAATTGTTTAATCAAGTTACTGCTTGCCATCAAAATCTCCATGTATAAAACGACTGCACCTTTGCCGGTACACGACTTTTCGCCTGATGCGAAAGAAACATAGAATAAAGCGCCGGATTGTTCAGCACCAGCGCTTAAAACAAGAAATTTGCATCTTTAGGGAGCCAGGCGATCAATTTTCCACGCGTTATCTTCGCGTTGGTATAAAAAACGATCGTGTAAGCGGTTTTCACCACCCTGCCAGAACTCCATTTGTTCAATACTCACACGAAAGCCGCCCCAGAAACTGGGCAGAGGCACTTCCCCTTGCTGAAACTTCTGTTTCAGTTCGAGGAATTTGCTTTCGAGAATACCGCGAGCGGAGATCCGACTGGATTGTTTAGATACCCAGGCGCCAATCTGGCTGTCGCGTGGGCGACTGTGGAAGTATTTGACCACTTCGAGTGTGGAAAGACGCTCAGCCTTACCGATAACCATCACCTGCCGTTCCAGCGTGTGCCAGGGGAACAAGAGGCTAATGCGTGGGTTTTTCTCGATCTGATGCGCCTTACGGCTACCGAGGTTGGTATAGAACACCAGCCCTTTATCATCATAATGTTTGAGCAACACGATACGCTGATACGGCTGACCATTTTCATCGACGGTCGCAACGACCATCGCGGTGGGATCGGCGAGTTTGGCATCACAGGCTTGCCCCAGCCAGCGCTCAAACAGTGCAAGGGGGTCGGCGGGAAGATCGCGGCGGCGAAGACCGCCTTTCGTGTATTCACGGCGCAGATGCGCTATTTGCTGCAATTCGTCGTTATCAGACATGATGTTGGCTACGGATTGTCAGTGGGTGACGCTATTGTGCGCCGCCCAGGTGAAAATCTCAACGCTTCGGGTTCTGTAACTGACAGTTATTTAGCACAATTCTGTCTCGTTTATAGACCGTTGCCTCGTTGCCTTTAGACCAGAAGACGTAGATACCATCGGTATAGCGCGCACCTGATGCCGACACGCCCTGTTTGAGGTTCAGTAGCTGATTATCATATACAAAGCTTGCCATCTGACGGGTATTGTTCAACTTCACGGTAAGCGGTTTTTCGTCACAACGATATTCCAGCGTATCCGTTTGCATACGCTCGACAAATTGGTTGTACACACTACACCCGCTAAGCAATACCGGCAGACACACTAACAACAGTTTTTTCATAGCCATATCCTGAAGACTTTCCTGGTCCTGGAGGGTAATGGCACCCTCCCTATTATTCCTAGTTTACCGGCATATGGCGCTGAATAATTTCAGTTAACTCTGAGTTCGTGGGTTAGCTGGATAAATCGCCCCTAAAACGCTCGGCTCTGATGCGCCGGTGACTGAAGGCAGATTTCCCGGTAACCCTGCCAGCGTTCGCCACGCCAGCCAGGCAAAGGCTAACGCTTCCATATCGTCGCCGCTAATCCCGGCTTCATCGGTTGAGGTGACCTCTGTACCCGGCAATAATGCCGCCAGACGCATCATCAACAGCGGATTACGGCTTCCTCCCCCGCAGACCATGAGTCGTTCACAGCCGCCGCTGAGCAAGACCTGCTCTGAAATAGTCACCGCGGTCAGTTCGGCAAGCGTCGCCTGTACATCCCGCGGACTTATACCCGGGAACTGCGACAGATGACGTTCTATCCAGCCATAATTGAAATACTCACGACCGGTGCTTTTGGGTGAAGGCGCAGAAAAATAAGGATCGCTAAGCATATTTTGCAGTAAAGGCAGGATCACCGTTCCTGAACTGGCCCACTGCGCATCTTTGTCGTAGGGTTGACCACATTGCCGCCAGATCCAGGCATCCATCAGCATATTGCCAGGTCCGGTATCGTAGCCGCGAACGGGTTGCTGGGGAATAAGCAGAGACAAATTGGCAATTCCGCCGATGTTTAGCACCATCCGCCGCTCCGTTGGATGAGCCAGCAGCGCCTGATGAAAAGCCGGAACCAACGGTGCCCCCTGCCCGCCGAGGGCGATATCGCGGCGGCGAAAATCGCCTACTACGGTTATCCCTGTGCGTGCCACAATCTGATTATTGTCGCCAATTTGCAGCGTGTGCGGCGCGGGGCCTGTCGGTTCATGCCACACGGTTTGCCCATGACAACCGATCGCAACAATGTCCTGCGGTTTCATCTTTTCCTGCGCCAGCAGGGCATTCACCGCCTCAGCAAACAGATAACCGAGCTGTGCATCCAGTTGCCCAAACTGAGAAAGCGTAAGCTGCTGACCCTGACAGATATCCAGAATCGCTTGTTTTACATGACCAGGAATAGGCCAGCTCAGACTCGCCTGTTGCGCAACCATCGTTTCATCTATTGTCGCCAGCACAACATCGACGCCATCAAGGCTGGTTCCAGACATTACACCGATAAAACGGCCCGATTTCATATGTCATCCTTTTAAGCAAATTAGCCTTGACACTCAACCATAAAGTGCCGAGTAATGCCATGCTTCCTTAATGATTTTTGATGGCTAATCATTACAATGGATGCTTTATTACATCAATTATATGAATGATTCGTTTATACTCGGTATATCCGATTTCAGTTAAGATTTTCATATTGTTCCAGTAGAACATGTGAACTTGGGTTCACAAATGCCATATAATTTAGTCATGAAGGGTGCTTATTGAGCATTTCGTGGCGACAAAGGAGATTTGTAAATGATTAAACGTGTGCTGATTGTTTCATTAATGGGCGTATCTTTAGCGGGCTGCGTTAACAATGATAGCCTTTCGGGCGACGTATATACCGCATCCGAAGCGAAACAAGTTCAGAACGTGACCTACGGTACGATTGTTCATGTTCGTCCGGTGCAAATCCAGGGTGGTGATGACGCAAACGTGATTGGCGCTATTGGCGGTGCGGTACTCGGCGGGTTCCTCGGTAACACCGTTGGCGGCGGTACGGGTCGTTCATTAGCGACTGCTGCAGGCGCCGTTGCCGGCGGCGTAGCGGGTCAAAGCGTACAAGGTGCGATGAATAAAACCCAGGGTGTGGAACTGGAAATCCGTAAGGACGACGGTAATACCATTATGGTGGTTCAGAAACAGGGTGCGACCAAGTTTTCAGCCGGTCAACGCGTTGTTATGGCAAACAACGGCAGCCAGGTTACCGTGTCTCCACGCTAATCGAATTTACGTGTGGTCAGACTCTGGCCACACGCTATCTTCTGTATCAGCCTTGTGACTGTAGCTCAATAATATTATGTTCCAGTCTGGCGACCAGTTTAATCAGCAGATCAATTTCCTCAGCTGAAATCCCTTCCAAAATTTCTCCACGTGTTTTGTTGATAACCGCTTCCATATCCGCGATCAGCGGCTCTGCTTTTTCTGTCAGTCTAATTCTCTTTGCCCGGCGATCGCTGGCGCAAGTCTGGCGTGAAATGAGTCCCTTTTCTTCCAGTTGGTCAAGCGTACGTACTAGCGAAGGCTGTTCGATGCCAATCGCTTTCGCCAACTGAATCTGCGATTGATCGGGCGGCAATTGATGAATGTTGTGCAGCGTAACCCAATGGGTCTGCGTCAACTCCAGAGGTTTCAGGCGATGGTCAATCAGAGCACGCCAAATGCGCACCAACCGTGCCAGATCAGAACCTAATGGCGATTCCAATTTCATCTCCTTATAATTAGCTTGCTAAGTTATTGTGCTGATTTTAGAATAGTGTGCAGCATTTGTATTGCCAAAACAAATGTATTGCCAAATTTGCTTACCGGCAGACATTTTTTCAGACATTATGCGTTACAGAGACTCGTTGTCTCTTTTTTGCTAAACCTATAGCGATGCTCTCTTCCGCCAAGGATTTTGCCCGTGAAGTTTATGTTTAATGCAACAGGATTGCCCCTACAAGATTTAATGATCGGCGCATCTGTCTACTTCCCGCCTGTTTTCAAGGCATTTGTAGCAGGATTCCTTCTCTGGCTGGTTGTTCATCGCCTGCTTCGCGACTGGATTTATTCCGGCGAAATCTGGCATCCCCTGTTAATGGATCTGTCCCTCTTTACGCTATGCGTATGTCTGGCCTTTGTCATGCTGATTGTGTGGTGATTATGTCGCTTAAAACCGTTAAATACTTCTCCACGATTATAGTCGCTGCAATCGCAGTTTTCGCAGGATGGTGGATGTGGAATTACTATATGCAATCGCCCTGGACCCGTGACGGCAAAGTGCGCGCTGAGCAGGTCAGCATCACGCCGCAGGTTTCGGGCAGTATCAGCGAACTCAACATAAAAGATAACCAGTTTGTGAATGAAGGCGATGTCCTGTTTGTTATCGACAAGACGCCATTTCACATTGCTGAACTGAATGCACAAGCCCAGTTGGCTAAAGCACAGTCCGATCTGGCAAAAGCCAATAACGAGGCCAACCGCCGCCGTCACTTATCGCAAAATTATATCTCTGCCGAAGACCTGGATACCGCCAACCTCAACGTGAAAGCCATGCAGGCGAGCGTTAAAGCAGCAGAGGCCAGTCTGCGCCAGGCACAGTGGCAACTGACACAAACGGTGGTCAAAGCCCCCGTGGCAGGCTGGGTCACCAACCTTTCAATCCGTACCGGAGACTACGCCTCAACCGGTAAACCCCTGTTTGCCCTTGTCGACAGTCAATCTTTTTATGTAATGGGGTATTTTGAAGAAACCAAATTGCGCCATATTCGCGAAGGTGCGCCTGCGCTGATCACCCTCTACAGTGGCAATATAAAGTTACAGGGTCACGTATCCAGTATTGGTCGTGCCATCTACGACCAAAGTGTGGAAAGTGACTCCGGCCTGATCCCCGATATTAAACCTAACGTGCCGTGGGTGCGCCTGGCGCAACGTGTTCCGGTGCGCATCGAATTCGACGAGCCAGTGCAGGGTATCACGCTGGTTTCAGGTACGACCTGCAGCGTGTCTATCGGTCAGCGTAAATGAAACTGCCCCATCTGACACCTGGCAATTTGCCGTGGTTTAAAGCCACGGCGGCGCAGTGGCGCTATGCACTGCGAAACACCATTGCGATGTGTCTGGCGTTAACGTTCGCCTATTACCTGAATCTGGATGAACCCTACTGGGCGATGACCTCGGCGGCGGTGGTCAGCTTTCCTACTGTTGGTGGGGTTATCAGTAAAAGCCTCGGTCGCGTTGCGGGTAGCTTGCTTGGTGCCACCGCCGCCTTAATTATTGCCGGACATGCTCTCAATGAGCCGTGGTTGTTTTTGCTCTGCATGTCGCTGTGGATTGGTTTTTGTACCTGGGCCTGTGCCCATTTTACCAATAACGTCGCTTACGCCTTTCAATTGGCGGGCTACACCGCGGCAATCATTGCGTTTCCCATGGTTAATACCATTGAGATTACGCAGTTGTGGAATATCGCGCAGGCCCGCGTGTGCGAGGTTATCGTGGGTATCCTGTGCGGTGGGATGATGATGATGATCCTGCCCAGCACCTCCGATGGCACCACGTTACTTACCGCGCTGAAAAACATGCATTCTCGTTTACTGGAACATGCCAGCTTACTCTGGCAACCGGAGACAACGGACGCCATTCGTACGGCTCATGAAAGTGTCATCGGGCAGATCCTGACCATGAACCTGCTGCGTATACAGGCGTTCTGGAGCCACTACCGCTTTCGCCGTCAAAATGCGTTGCTCAATTCGCTGTTGCACCAGCAGTTGCGTATGACCAGCGTGATTTCCAGTCTGCGCAGGATGTTGCTGAACTGGCCTAATCCCCCGGTCAATACCCGGGAGGTCATCGAGCAGTTGCTCAGCGCGCTGGTCAAATCCAATACCGACAGCTACACCGTTGCGCGTATTATTGCCCCTCTTCGCCCAACCGATGCGCGCGACTACCGACACGTCGCTTTCTGGCAACGGTTACGCTATTTTTGCCGAATTTACCTGCGCAGTAGCCATTACCTGCATTTACTTGAAAATGGGGTCACTGCGGAACAGATTAATGTTGACCGTACGCCAGGTCTTGCGCGCCACACTGATAATGCGGAAGCCATCTGGAGCGGGTTGCGTACATTCTGCACGTTGATGCTTATCGGCGCATGGAGCATTGGCGCACAATGGGAATCAGGATCTGGCGCGCTCACGCTCGCAGCCATCAGCAGCGTTCTGTATTCTACCGTCGCTACACCATTCAAGTCACTTTCGCTGCTGATGCGCACGCTGGTTCTGCTGTCGCTGTTTAGCTTCGTGGTTAAGTTTGGCCTGATGGTGCAAATTTCCGATCTCTGGCAATTCATTCTTTTTCTCTTCCCGCTTCTCGCCACCATGCAACTCCTGAAGCTACAAATGCCTGCGCTGGCGGGCCTGTGGGGACAGCTGATCGTGTTTATGGGATCGTTTATCGCGGTAACCAATCCGCCGGTTTATGATTTCGCTGATTTCCTGAATGACAATATGGCGAAAATCATCGGCGTGGCGCTGTCCTGGCTGGCCTTCGCTATTCTGCGTCCAGGTTCAGATGCGCGGAAAAGTCGGCGTCATATTCGTGCCCTGCGTAGGTATTTTGTCGATCAGCTGAGTCGACGTCCCTCACTCAGTGAAAACGAATTTGAGTCGCTGACCTATCACCACGTCAGCCAGCTTAGCAACAGTCAGGACGCGCTGGCGAGACGCTGGTTATTGCGTTGGGGAGTAGTTTTGTTGAACTGCTCACACGTGGTGTGGCAGCTTCGCACATGGGAGGCGCGTTCAGATCCACTCGCTCGCGTCAGGGACGTATGTATCTTACTGCTCCGTGACGTGATGAGTGAACGTGGCGTCCAGCAACGACCGCTGAATGCCACGCTAAATCAGTTACAGCGCATCTGCGATACGCTTGCCCACCATCATCAACCTGCCGCGCAGGAACTGTCTGCGCTTGTCTGGCGGCTACACTGTTCGCTTTCGCAACTCGAACAAGCGCCGCCGCCGGGTACACTAAGCAGTTGATTATTTAATAACGCCACAAGCGTAGCGCGCTCCGCCACCGCCCAGCGGTTTCGGTTGATCGGACATATTATCGCCGCCCACATGGATCATCAGCGCCTTACCTTTCACCTCGTCGAGCGTTTTCAGCCGCGGTGCAAAAACTGGTGTTGTGGCGTTCCCGTCGTTATTTACCAGTAACAGCGGCAGGTCGCCCATGTGACCTGCGCCTTCCGGCCCTTCGTGTTTGCCAGTTTTGTGTGGATCATAATGGCCTCCGGCCGATTCTGCGGCTGAAGCTTTTCCTTCCTTAATAGCCGGTTGACAGCTGCCATTCGCATGCACATGGAAGCCATGTTCACCTGGCGGCAGCGCTCTAAGATCGGGCGTAAACTCCAGTCCTTTCGCGGTTT
The DNA here is from genome assembly GCF_030332265.1 of Citrobacter sp. Cu231. NCBI lineage: Bacteria > Pseudomonadati > Pseudomonadota > Gammaproteobacteria > Enterobacterales > Enterobacteriaceae > Citrobacter > Citrobacter sp. Cu231. The sequence continues at coordinate 383,532 of NZ_JAOWIE010000044.1, forward strand.
CAGCAATAGTGACCGTACCAATCGCCTGGCCGACGCCTTGCGACGTTACCAGATTCATCGTCACCTTTTCTTCACTGGCAGCCTGTGCACTTGCACAGGCGAGTAATGTGATAATGGCCAAACTCAAACGCTTCATAAGAACTCCGTCCAAAGGGTGTCTGATTGATAAGTGTAAACCAGTGACGCTAATTTGAACGGTAAAGCGCTGAAAACGCGATTAAGGTACGTCGTAACCCAGGGCGGCTTTACGAATACGGAACCACTGCTGGCGAGACATGTCCAGTGACTCAGACTCAATGGCGGCGCGGACACGTTCTATCTTACCTGAGCCAATAATTGGCAGCGGCTGGGACGGCAGGCGTAAAATCCAGGCGTACACCACCTGCTCAATAGACTGCGCGTTTAACTCTTCTGCGATCGCGGCAAGTTCATTGCGTAATGGCTGGAACGCATCGTCATTAAACAAGCGACCGCCACCAAGGCAGGACCAGGCCATTGGACGAATACGCAGTTGCTGCAGTTGATCTAAAGTACCATCCAGCAGGAGCGGCTGATGTACCGGAGAGATCTCAACCTGGTTGGTTGCCAGCGTAAACGGTAGACGCGATTGCAGCAGTGAAAACTGTGCGGGAGTGAAATTAGAAACGCCAAAGTGACGTACTTTGCCGCTATGGTGTAATTTTTTAAAAGCGTCTGCTACGTCGTCTGCATCCATAAGCGGGTCAGGACGGTGGATCAGCAGCAGGTCAATATGATCGGTCGCCAGTAATTTCAACGACTGTTCCGCACTGGCAATAATATGCGCACTATCGGTAATGTAATGGCCCAGCACATTTTCCGCGCGTGCTGTCGTCGCGATCCCACATTTAGTCACAATCTGCATTTTTTCACGCAGATGCGGGGCCAGCTTCATTGCCTCGCCAAACGCCGCCTCACACTGGTATCCACCGTAAATATCGGCGTGATCGACGGTGGTAACCCCCAGATCCAGATGCTCTTCAATAAAGCTGACTAACTGGCGCGCGGACATATTCCAGTCCATCAGGCGCCAATACCCCATCACAAAGCGAGAAAATTCAGGACCTTGTGGCGCAATAGTAATACGCTGAACCATAGCAGCTTCCTTATGAGTGAATGTGCATCGAGTATACGCAATTACACTTTTAAAAGAGTGAAGGTTGTTGCGGTTCTTCCGAAGGATTGGGTTTGTTTGCGCGTAATTTACGCATCAGACGCTGACGACAAAGCCGCAGCACTTCCTGCTTTTCGGCATCGCTCATCTTTTGCCAGTTAAAACGCTCATCCCGACTACGAAAACAGCCACGGCAAAAGCCGCGCTCGTCAGACTGACATATTCCACGGCATGGGCTCTGGACGGGGAAAAACTCCAGCTGTTCCGCCACATCCCCTCCTTTAGTAAAATTGATATACTTATTGAAGACGTTAACTGAATTTCTCGCAAGGGGCTATTGCATTAGACCGACTGGTCTATTACACTCCATCTCATGAACAAAGTCACTGAATACGATACACGCGAACATCTGCTGGCGACTGGCGAACAGCTGTGTATGCAGCGCGGCTTCACCGGCATGGGTTTAAGCGAACTACTGAAAACTGCTGAAGTTCCTAAGGGTTCGTTTTATCACTATTTTCGCTCTAAAGAAGCATTCGGTGTCGCGATGCTGGAACGCCACTATGCGGCCTATCATCAGCGACTGGCTACGCATTTTAATACAGGGGCGGGGAATTACCGCGACCGAATACTGGCCTACTATCAGGAAACCCTGAACCAGTTTAGCCAGCACGGGATTATTAGCGGCTGTTTAACTGTAAAACTTTCTGCTGAAGTATGCGATCTGTCAGAAGATATGCGCACAGCGATGGATAAAGGCGCGCGACACATTATTGCGCTGTTAGCGCAGGCGCTGGAGAAAGGTCGGGCCAACCAATGTCTGTCCTTTGTTGGCGAGCCGTTACAGCAAGCGCAGGTCCTGTATGCACTCTGGCTTGGTGCCAACCTGCAGGCCAAGATTTCTCGTAGCGCCACCCCGCTGGAAAATGCGCTGGCGCACGTTAAAAACATCATCACAACGCCTGCCGTTTAACAGGCGTTTTTATTTACTTTATTACTAGACGACCGGTCTATTCAGGAGTGCCACATGTCATCTGAAAAACTGTTTTCCCCACTGAAAGTGGGTGCCATCACGGCAGCTAACCGCGTATTCATGGCGCCACTGACGCGTCTGCGCAGCATCGAGCCTGGCGACATCCCTACTCCGCTGATGGTCGAGTATTACCGTCAACGCGCCAGCGCAGGCCTTATTATCAGCGAAGCCACGCAGATTTCCGCCCAGGCAAAAGGGTATGCTGGAGCCCCCGGCTTACACAGCGAAGCACAAATCGTCGCCTGGAAAAAAATCACTGCGGCTGTACACGCTGAGCAAGGTCATATTGCCGTTCAGTTGTGGCACACCGGGCGCATTTCTCACGCCAGTCTGCAGCCAAATGGACAGGCACCGGTTGCACCTTCTGCAATTATCGCAGGTACCCGCACCTCATTGCGTGATGAAAACGGCCTGGCAACACGCGTCGATACCTCCATGCCGCGCGCTCTGGAAACCGAAGAAATTCCAGGCATTGTAAATGACTTCCGTCAGGCTATAGCCAACGCACGCGAAGCAGGTTTCGACATGGTAGAACTGCACTCCGCTCACGGCTACCTGCTGCACCAGTTCCTGTCACCAACGTCTAACCAGCGTACCGATCAATACGGTGGTAGCGTCGAAAATCGTGCGCGTCTGGTACTGGACGTTGTCGATGCAGGTATTAAAGAATGGGGTGCCGATCGCATTGGTATTCGCATCTCCCCGATTGGCTCTTTCCAGAACGTTGACAACGGTCCGAACGAAGAAGCCGATGCGCTTTATCTGATTGAACAACTGGGCAAACGCGGCATCGCTTACCTGCATATGTCGGAACCTGACTGGGCCGGTGGCGAGCCGTATTCCGATGCGTTTCGCGAAAAAGTTCGCGCGCGTTTTCACGGTCCGATCATTGGCGCGGGCGCCTACACACCAGAAAAAGCAGAATCGCTGATCGAAAAAGGTCTGATCGACGCCGTTGCTTTTGGTCGCGCTTATATCGCTAACCCGGATCTGGTCGCGCGTCTGCAGCGTAAAGCGGAGCTGAATCCACAGCGTGCCGAAAGCTTCTACGGCGGCGGCGCTGAAGGTTACACCGATTATCCTACCCTCTAACGTCACAAACTCAGTTCTGCCATTGATAGCGGTGTAACAACGCCGCTATACTAAAACAACATTTTGAATGTATTAGCCATTTTCGAAGGGGAAAAAGATGCGTTTACTTCATACCATGCTGCGCGTGGGTGACCTGCAGCGTTCCATCGAGTTTTACACCAACGTGCTGGGCATGAAGATGCTGCGTACCAGCGAGAACCCTGAATATAAGTACTCTCTGGCCTTTGTCGGCTACGGCCCGGAAACCAGTGAAGCGGTGATCGAACTGACCTATAACTGGGGTGTCGATAAGTATGAGCTGGGCACAGCCTACGGCCATATCGCCCTGAGTGTAGACAATGCGGCCGAAGCCTGTGAACGTATTCGTCAGAATGGCGGCAACGTAACGCGTGAAGCGGGTCCGGTAAAAGGCGGCACAACAGTGATCGCGTTCGTTGAAGATCCGGACGGTTACAAAATTGAGCTGATCGAAGAGAAAGACGCCGGGCGCGGTCTGGGCGACTAACTTCCCCCTCGGGCGCAGATCGTCTGTGCCCGTAGTTTTATACTCATCATTTTGCCATAATACGTGCTGCAATTTTCCCGTATTAAGAGACCCAGATGTCCGATAACGCTCAACTTTCCGGTCTGTGTGACCGTTTTCGTGGTTTTTATCCTGTCGTCATTGATGTCGAAACCGCAGGGTTCAATGCCAAAACCGATGCGCTGCTTGAGATCGCCGCCATCACACTGAAAATGGATGAACAAGGCTGGCTGATGCCGGACACGACGTTACATTTCCACGTAGAGCCATTTGAAGGCGCGAATTTACAGCCGGAAGCCCTCGCCTTTAACGGTATTGACCCTAACAATCCGCTACGTGGTGCGGTCAGCGAATATGACGCACTGCATGCCATCTTCAAAATGGTACGCAAAGGGATTAAAGACAGCGGCTGCAATCGGGCTATCATGGTGGCGCATAACGCTACCTTCGATCACAGTTTCATGATGGCCGCAGCAGAGCGCGCCTCTCTCAAACGAAATCCATTTCATCCATTTGTCACTTTTGATACTGCGGCATTAAGCGGTCTGTCATTGGGGCAAACGGTGTTGTCAAAAGCATGTCTGGCGGCTGGAATGGAGTTTGACGGGAATCAGGCGCACTCGGCGCTGTATGATACCGAACGGACGGCCGTACTGTTTTGCGAAATCGTTAACCGCTGGAAACGCCTCGGCGGTTGGCCTCTTCCCGTGCCTGAAGAGGCATAACGGATCGATAAAAAAAGCGACCGTCACAGGTCGCTTTTTTATTTCCGCTAAAATTACTCAGCGTCTGGTTCTTCGGTTTTGTATTTCGCCGCTGTTTCTTTAATCAGCTGCTGTAACTCACCGCGCTGGTACATTTCGATCAAAATGTCACAGCCGCCAACCAGCTCACCATCAACCCACAGCTGCGGAAAAGTCGGCCAGTTTGCGTATTTCGGCAGCTCGGCGCGAATATCCGGGTTCTGCAGAATATCAACGTAAGCAAAACGCTCACCACAGGCAGACAACGCCTGCACAGCCTGAGCGGAGAAACCGCAGCTTGGCAGTTTAGGGGAACCTTTCATGTACAGGAGAATCGGGTTTTCAGCGATCTGGCGCTGGATTTTTTCGATAGTGGTGCTCATTATCTTGCTTCCTTAAACTTCTTTTACGGCAGTAGTCTGACATTGTAACGGGTCAGACAGGCAACGGAAAATAACATTTTCATTACGCCTTATTATTTTATCCCCTGACGCTAAAAGTTGCATTCATAATCTCATTTATCCCCTTGAAGCCTGTGGATTTGATTGTCCTTTCACCTGTTCCCACGTTAATTGCTGTTTTTTTTTGCGGTCGGTTACGAAACACAGTTTTAAACAAAAAAAGCTATTAACTTTCCCTCTTTCTATAGATTAGAATCATCAAGTTTTGAAAATCACACGCAGGCACTATAGACCTGCCTTACCAGAGGACTGCTCAGTGGCGCGGATAAACCGAATCTCGATCACGCTCTGTGCTTTACTTTTTACTACACTGCCCTTTACGCCTATGGCTCATGCTTCCAAGCAGGCCAGGACGACAACTACCCAATCCCACCCCATCAAAACGGTAGATAAAAAGAAAAGCGCAACAACCAGCCAAAAAACAACAAAGACCAACAAGAAAACGGCGACAAAGACCTCCAGTAAAACCAGCACCAAAACCGCTTCCTCTTCTAAAAATCGCACTGCCACTCCGGCAAAGTCGACTAAAACTGCAAACCGTCGAGGCAAAACCGCCGCAGCACAAACCGCTGCCGTGACCTGGACTGAAAAATGCACGCCGCGTAAAGGCCATAAGCCACGCTGTGTAAAAGTGAAAACCACGGCTCCGACTACGCTCGCTGACGCACACAAGGTCAAAGTGCAGAAAGCCACTAAAACCGCCATGTCCACGCTGATGAATCAAATAGGCAAGCCTTATCGCTGGGGCGGTACATCGCCAAGAACCGGATTTGACTGCAGCGGTCTGGTCTATTATGCCTATAAAGATCTGGTGAAATTCCGCATTCCCCGTACTGCGAACGAAATGTACCATCTACGTGATGCCGCGCCGATTGAACGTGGCGAACTGAAAAATGGCGATCTGGTCTTTTTCCGTACTCAGGGTCGCGGAACAGCCGATCACGTTGGTGTGTATGTCGGCAACGGAAAATTTATTCAGTCCCCGCGCAGCGGCCGGGAAATTCAAATCACCTCGCTGAGCGAAGATTACTGGCAGCGCCACTATGTGGGCGCTCGCCGGGTAATGACGCCAAAAACAATTCGCTAAAAACTTACCCTACAGAACATGCTGTAGGGTAAGTTCTTCTTTTGCATAACCTTTCAATTTGCTACCCTATCCTTACTCACAATGAGGCTATTGTGTGTACTCAATATAAATAATAAGGAGAGAAGCAATGTCGTTCGAATTACCTGCATTACCGTATGCCAAAGATGCTCTGGTCCCGCACATTTCTGCTGAAACGCTGGAATACCACTATGGCAAACATCACCAGACTTACGTTACTAACCTGAATAACCTGATCAAAGGCACGGCGTTTGAAGGTAAATCACTGGAAGAGATCGTTCGTAGCTCTGAAGGTGGTGTATTCAATAACGCAGCCCAGGTCTGGAACCACACTTTCTACTGGAACTGCCTGGCACCGAACGCAGGTGGCGAACCGACTGGTAAACTGGCCGAAGCCATTGCAGCCTCCTTTGGCAGCTTTGCAGATTTCAAAGCACAGTTCACCGATGCCGCTATCAAAAACTTCGGTTCTGGCTGGACGTGGCTGGTTAAAGGAACGGATGGCAAACTGGCTATCGTTTCAACCTCCAACGCGGGTACGCCGCTGACCACCGACGCGACGCCACTGATGACCGTTGACGTATGGGAACACGCCTACTACATCGACTATCGCAATGCTCGTCCTGGCTACCTGGAACATTTCTGGGCGCTGGTGAATTGGGAGTTTGTTGCGAAGAACTTCGCAGCATAAAAAAGATAACGCAGAAGGGCTTCCTTCTGCGTTTTTGCATTAATTCGCGGTAGTGCAAGCCTCTTCAGGCTGTCTTCTTGCGGAAATGTACACCAGCAGCAGCGCAAGCCCTGCCACAATCGCCCCCATCACAGGCACAAAACTGTAACCCAGGCCACCGGATATCACCGCCCCACCGGCTGCGGCCCCCAGTGCATTCCCCAGGTTAAATGCGCCAATATTGACTGACGATGATAAACCCGGCGCTTCACTGGCAACACGCATCACTCGCATCTGCAACGGTGGAACCACTGCAAATGTCGCCGCACCCCAGACCACCATACTGACCGCCGCGCCAGGCTCATTACGCGCAAGGAAAGGAATGGCCAGCATAATAACCATTAACAGCAGTAAAAAGCCTTTCAACGTACCATTGACTGAACGGTCAGCCAGCTTGCCGCCAAAATAGTTACCGATTGAGAAGCCCACGCCAATCAGCACCAGCATACCGGTCACAAATGCTGGTGTGGCATGAGTGATAGTGTGCAGCACCGGTGAGATGTAGGTATAAAGCGTGAACATCGCCCCTGCTCCCAGCACGGTCGTCAGCAGAGCCGACAGCACCTGAGGACGCATAAGTACCGCCAGTTCGCTGCGTACATCCGGACGCTCTCCCGCCCCGCCTTTGGGTAATGAGAAGAACAGACTGACCATGGCGATAACGCCGAGCCCTGCCGTTGCCATGAACGACATGCGCCAGCCGATGCTTTCACCAAGCCAGGTCGCCGCCGGAACGCCGCCAATATTGGCAATGGTTAACCCCATAAACATGGTTGCCACGGCACTGGCCTGTTTATGTTTGGGCACCACACTTGCAGCAACCACAGAGCCAAGGCCGAAAAATGCCCCGTGATTAAGACTGGTCAAAATGCGCGATAACATCAGCGTGGAGTAATCCGGTGAAATCGCCGAGAGGACATTACCCAACGTGAAAATCGCCATCAGGAAAATCAACGCATTACGTCGCGCACGATGAGACAATAATAATGTCATCAGCGGAGCCCCCACCATCACGCCAACCGCATACGCGCTGATTAACATGCCGGCGGCCGGAATCGAAACATCCACTCCTTTGGCTATGACGGGCAATAATCCCATTGGCGAAAATTCGGTGGTGCCAATGCCAAACGCTCCGATCGCCAGCGCCAGTAAAGGATAATTGAGTTTCATATTGCGACTCCGTAACGTCGAGCCGTGGCGCGACATAAAATAAGAGTCAAAAGCATGACATTGATCGCAAAATTAATAAAGTTAACAAAATTGCAAAAGACTTTTGCTTATTCGCAAACAATAGAAGAGATAGACGAGCGGAAAGAGTGAGGGAGAGCTAACTCCCTCGAGGAAATTAATGCAGCGCTGCGGTCAGGCCACCCGCGACGATCAAACCCAGAACAATAATGGTAGTCACTAACGAAAATTTCAGATCGGTGCTCATCAAGTTTTCTCCTTTTTATTCCCACACAAAAAGTGATATTGCGCATTTTTACACACTTGAAAGCAAAAATCTCTCACGATTTATATTGATAACTGCTTTTAACTCTTCCCCTTTTCGTTAAGATCAGACAAAATTCCACGCTTACTTGATTAGCGTACCGGCCATTGACCCCTTCCTGACGTTCCGTGTCGTTTTCCCGGCGTGCCGCAACCCTTACGTTGCGTTAAGGGTGTGTGAAGGCAAACGTTTACCTGGAGTATTCTCAGGAGCTTAGGATATGGTCTGGAGTGAGATGTAATGGCAACAATTAAAGATGTAGCGAAGCGAGCAAACGTTTCCACTACAACCGTATCACACGTGATTAACAAGACGCGCTTTGTCGCGGAAGAAACGCGTAATGCTGTCTGGGCGGCAATCAAAGAGCTGCACTATTCTCCGAGCGCAGTTGCGCGCAGCCTGAAGGTGAATCACACCAAGTCTATTGGCTTGCTGGCCACCAGCAGTGAAGCGGCCTATTTCGCTGAAATTATCGAAGCCGTTGAGAAAAACTGTTTCCAGAAAGGCTATACCCTGATTCTGGGTAACGCATGGAACAGCCTTGAAAAACAGCAGGCTTATCTGTCGATGATGGCGCAAAAGCGCGTTGATGGTCTGCTGGTGATGTGCTCTGAGTATCCGGAGTCGCTGCTTTCGATGCTCGAAGAATACCGCCATATCCCGATGGTCGTCATGGACTGGGGCGAGGCCAAAGCCGACTTTACCGATACCGTCATTGATAATGCCTTCGAAGGTGGTTACATGGCGGGTCGGTATCTGGTCGAACGCGGTCATCGTGAGATTGGCGTGATCCCAGGCCCAATGGAACGTAACACCGGAGCCGGGCGTCTGGCTGGCTTTATGAAAGCGATGGAAGAAGCGCTGATAAAAGTACCGGACAACTGGATTGTCCAGGGGGATTTTGAGCCTGAATCCGGCTATCGCGCCATGCAGCAAATTCTGTCACAGCCGCATCGTCCGACCGCCGTCTTCTGTGGTGGCGATATCATGGCGATGGGTGCGCTGTGCGCCGCTGATGAGATGGGACTGCGGGTACCGCAGGATATCTCGCTTATCGGCTACGACAACGTGCGCAACGCCCGTTTCTTCACGCCGGCTCTGACGACCATTCACCAGCCTAAAGATTCGCTCGGTGAAACGGCCTTCAATATGCTGTTAGACCGTATCGTGAATAAACGTGAAGAGTCGCAATCTATCGAGGTGCATCCGCGTCTGGTAGAGCGTCGCTCCGTTGCCGACGGCCCGTTCCGCGATTACCGTCGTTAAGACCGTTGTGCGGGAGCCTCATCTGGCTCCCGCAGCCACTCTTTGTTCAGCGTTTCGCTATCCCCTAAATAGTCCAACAGCCAGCTCAATGCAGGTGACGTATCGTTCTGTTGCCATGTCAGACAGCATGCGGCATCAGGAAATGGATTTTCCAGCTGTAGCGCGACCCACTTGCCGCTATCGATCCACGGTTTGGCAAAATGCGTCGGTACCATGCCAACACACAACCCTGCGGATAAGCAGGTAGCGGAAGATTCCCAGTCAGGCACCACGACACGTTTTTGGTTATCCAGCAGCCAGGTAATGCGTTTTGGCAGCGTACGGGAAGTATCTTCACGCACCAGCGACGGCCAGTTGCGCAACGTGTCGTCGCTAAGCGGCCCAGGCATTGACGCCAACGGATGATGGCTGGCCACCACGCAACTCCAGCTCAGCATTCCCATGTCGCGAAAGGTATAGCGTCCCCCCACCGGAATCGCCTGCGTGGCGCCAATTGCCAGCTCAACGCGGCCATCGGACAGCGCATCCCAGACGCCGTTAAACACTTCCTGGAAAACCAACAGTTCCACATCATCAAAATGACGATAGAAATCCACGATCATCTGTCGGGTGCGATCCGGGCGAACAATGTTATCTACCGCAATCGCCAGCTGTCCGCGCCAGCCGTTGGCAATTTGCTGACATTGCTGGCGGGTGATCTGCATTTTTTTGATAACAGAGCGGCCTTCTTTGAGGAACCACGCACCGGCAGGCGTCAACTCCACATCCCGATGACGTCGCTCAAAAAGCGGCACCGCCAGCCACTCTTCCAGCTGACGTACGGTGTAGCTTACCGCTGAGGGTACACGGTGCAACTCCTGCGCGGCCGAACTAAAGCTGCCATTACGCGCAACCGCATCAACCACTTCAAGTGAATATTCCGACCACATATTCTGCCTGCAAAAAATTTGAAATCAGTAAGCAAATATTAGCGTTTCACAGCAAGAATTACACTCACTACACTCAGCGGCATTGTTCTACTGCTAAAAAAAGAGAAATGATGATGCAACCTGGGAAAGGGTTTTTAGTCTGGCTGGCGGGTCTTAGCGTGCTCGGCTTTCTGGCAACGGATATGTATCTGCCCGCCTTCGCCGCAATTCAGTCCGATCTGCAAACGCCTGCATCAGCCGTCAGCGCCAGCCTTAGCTTGTTCTTAGCCGGTTTTGCCGTGGCACAGCTTCTGTGGGGGCCACTTTCCGACCACTACGGCCGCAAACCTATTTTGTTGCTGGGTTTATCTATCTTTGCTCTGGGTAGTCTGGGCATGCTGTGGGTTGAAAACGCCACAGGCCTGCTGGCGCTGCGTTTTGTTCAAGCCGTTGGTGTCTGTGCGGCATCGGTAATCTGGCAGGCGCTGGTCACTGATTATTATCCGTCACAAAAAGTAAATCGCATCTTTGCCACCATTATGCCGCTGGTCGGATTATCTCCGGCATTGGCGCCGTTGTTAGGCAGTTGGATCCTTGTACATTTTTCCTGGCAGGCCATTTTCGCCACCCTGTTTGCCATAACCCTAATTCTGATGCTTCCTGCCCTGCGCTTAAAACCAACGGCTAAAGCGCGCGACGACAGCCAGGATAAACTGACATTCGCCACCCTGCTACGCTCGAAAACCTATCGCGGGAACGTACTGATTTATGCCGCCTGTTCCGCGAGCTTCTTCGCATGGCTGACGGGCTCCCCGTTCATCCTCAGCGAAATGGGCTACAGCCCGGCAGTGATTGGCCTGAGCTATGTACCGCAAACCATCGCCTTCTTAGTCGGCGGTTACGGCTGTCGCGCTGCGTTACAAAAATGGCAAGGTCGTCAACTGCTGCCATGGTTACTCATCCTATATGCGATTAGTGTCGTTGCCACCTGGGCTACCGGCTTTATTCACCATGTTGCGCTCGCTGAAATCCTGATCCCATTCTGCGTGATGGCGATTGCCAACGGTGCCATCTACCCTATCGTTGTCGCTCAGGCATTACGCCCGTTCCCGCAGGCGACCGGACGAGCAGCCGCATTGCAGAATACGTTGCAGTTGGGTTTATGCTTCCTGGCAAGCCTTGTGGTTTCCTGGCTGATCGCCACCCCGCTGCTCACCACTACCAGCGTGATGCTGACTACGGTGCTACTGGCGGCCGTAGGGTACAAAATGCAATCACAGAAAGCTGGCACCCCTCAAACAGACGACCGTGTGCAAATTGTCCACGGAGAGTCTCATTAATAATTACCGCGGGCTATTAATTAGCTCGCTAACAATTATATGTTGAATCATCAAAAATTCAGGCCTATACTGATTTCCGGTTTTTAAAAAAACGATAATTTTTATGCGGTAACGGGAACAAGAACGTTCTCGTATTCCCACGGATGGTCTTTTCGGCAAGGGTTCTTCCCTTCCTCTGTTCTACGTCGGATTATAGATTCACGGATTAATTTCGTGAGATTTCTCACACAGCCCAAAAAAGCGTCTACGCTGTTTTAAGGTTCTGATCACCGACCAGTGATGGAGAAGCTATGAGTTCATCGTGTATAGAAGATATCAGCGTACCGGATGATAACTGGTACCGCATCACCAGTGAATTGTTAAGCCGTGCAGGCATCGCCGTTAATGGTCCGGCACCGGCAGATATTCGCGTTAACAACCCTAGATTTTTCAAGCGCGTATTGCAGGAAGGATCGTTAGGTTTGGGTGAAAGTTATATGGATGGCTGGTGGGAATGCGACCGGCTGGACATGTTTTTTAGTAAAGCCCTGCGCGCCGGTCTTGAAAACCAACTCCCCCGCCATTTCAAAGATACACTGCGAATTGCAGCGGCTCGCCTGTTTAATTTGCAGACCAAAAAACGTGCGTGGGTTGTCGGCAAAGAACATTACGATTTAGGCAACGATCTCTTTTCCCGCATGCTCGACCCTTATATGCAGTATTCCTGCGCCTACTGGAAAGATGCCGACACCCTGGAATCTGCCCAGCAGGCGAAGCTGAAAATGATTGCCGAAAAACTGCAGTTGCAGCCAGGAATGCGGATACTCGATATAGGCTGCGGCTGGGGTGGCTTGTCCCAGTTTTTGGCATCACAATATGGCGTAAGCGTGGTAGGCGTGACCATTTCTGCAGAACAACAGAAAATGGCGCAAGCGCGTTGTGCGGGGCTGGATGTCACCATTTTGCTGCAGGATTATCGCGACCTGAACGACAAATTTGATCGCATTGTCTCCGTCGGCATGTTTGAACATGTAGGACCGAAAAATTACGCGACCTATTTTGACGTAGTCGATCGCAATTTAAAACCGGACGGTCTCTTTTTGCTGCATAGCATCGGTTCTAATAAAACCGACAATAACGTTGACCCGTGGATCAATAAATATATCTTCCCGAACGGCTGTTTACCGTCAGTTCGCCAAATTGCCAACGCCAGCGAGCCGCATTTTGTGATGGAAGACTGGCATAATTTTGGTGCGGATTACGATACCACCCTGATGGCCTGGCACGAACGTTTCATGAGTTCCTGGCCTGAAATCGCCGATAATTACACCGAGCGCTTTAAACGGATGTTCAGCTATTACCTGAACGCTTGCGCAGGCGCATTTCGCGCTCGCGACATTCAGCTATGGCAGGTGGTTTTCTCCCGCGGAGTTGAACACGGCCTACGCGTTCCCCGCTAATTATTATCGCCCCCGTGCTAACGGGGGCTTTACTCTCAGGCTCCTGCTTCACCTGTGACGTTGCTGATAGCGCTTTCTCGCGCCGCCAGCACACGCTCAACGGTATCAACCACCGCCTGCGTTTGCGGATCGATTTCGATATTGACCCGCGCACCCAGTTTTTTCTTGCCAAGCGTCGTACGCTCCAGGGTTTCCGGAATCAAATGCACGCAAAAGCGTGTCGGTGTGACTTCGCCTACCGTCAGGCTGATGCCGTCAATACCGATAAATCCTTTGTACAGGATATATTTCATCAGTGACGGATCCTGAACTTTAAACCACACCTGGCGATTGTTTTCTGAGGTCAGAATTTTCGATACTTCGGCAGTAGTCATAATATGGCCCGACATTAAATGCCCGCCGATTTCATCACTGAATTTTGCCGCGCGCTCAACATTGACCAAATCTCCGACCTTCAGATCCCCCAGATTTGTGATACGCAACGTTTCTTTCATCAGATCAAAGCTTATCTGGTTACCGTTGATTTCGGTGACCGTCAGGCAGCACCCATTGTGGGCAACCGATGCGCCGGTCTCAAGCGCATCCAGCATATATTCAGGTAACTCCACAACATGCGTACGAAAATTTGGTTTTTCATCAATAGACACCAATTTCGCGGTGCCCTGCACAATACCCGTAAACATACTTCTAACTCCTGAACTCAATTAAGACATCTCTGCACAGCACAATAGCAGGTGGAAATTCAGGTTGCCAGCGATGCGCCGCTACTGCCTGTTTTTTCACTGGAGAATTACGTATTCCTCGCTACAATAGACTGAAATTTCCCCAGCTTTTTCTCCTTGCTGCCAGATAAGGCGGCTTTTTTAGTCTCTCAAATAACAACAATATAGTGGTGTACACGTGCAAAAGTATGTAAGTGAAGCGCGTCAGTTATTAGCTCTGGCAATTCCGGTGATTCTTGCGCAAATCGCTCAAACTGCAATGGGATTCGTTGATACCGTCATGGCGGGTGGATACAGCGCCACGGACATGGCTGCCGTCGCTATTGGAACGTCCATCTGGCTGCCAGCTATTCTGTTTGGCCATGGACTGTTACTGGCTCTGACGCCGGTCATTGCGCAACTCAATGGTTCCGGACGCCGCGATCGGATTGCCCATCAAATACGTCAGGGATTCTGGTTGGCGGGTAGCGTCTCCGTTCTGATTATGATCGTGCTATGGAACGCAGGCTACATTATTCGCTCCATGCATAACATCGACCCGGCTCTGGCGGATAAAGCCGTTGGCTATCTTCGCGCGCTGCTGTGGGGCGCACCGGGGTATTTGTTCTTCCAGGTAGCCCGTAACCAGTGCGAAGGTCTGGCCAAGACCAAACCCGCGATGGTGATGGGATTTCTCGGCCTGCTGGTGAACATTCCGGTTAACTACGTTTTCATTTATGGGCATTTAGGCATGCCGGAACTGGGCGGCGTGGGTTGTGGCGTCGCTACGGCAGCGGTTTACTGGGTAATGTTTATCGCGATGCTGTCTTACATTAAACGCGCACGCTCAATGCGCGACATCCGTAATGAGCGTGGTTTCCAGAAGCCGGACACCGCAGTAATGAAGCGTCTGGTGCAATTGGGTTTACCTATCGCGCTGGCGTTGTTTTTCGAAGTGACGCTGTTTGCAGTAGTCGCGTTGCTGGTTTCCCCACTGGGGATTGTTGACGTCGCCGGACACCAGATCGCGTTGAACTTCAGCTCGTTAATGTTCGTTCTGCCGATGTCTCTGGCTGCCGCCGTCACCATTCGTGTCGGTTATCGTCTGGGCCAGGGTTCCACGCTGGATGCCCAAACCGCAGCCAGAACGGGTCTGGGCGTCGGTGTCTGCATGGCCGTGGTAACGGCGATTTTCACCGTGACATTCCGTGAACACATTGCCCTGCTCTACAACAATAACCCGGAAGTTGTCGCTCTGGCAGCACAGCTCATGTTGCTGGCGGCGGTGTATCAAATATCTGACTCTATCCAGGTTATTGGCAGCGGTATCCTGCGTGGTTATAAAGATACCCGTTCAATTTTCTTTATTACCTTTACGGCCTACTGGGTGCTGGGTCTGCCGAGCGGCTATATTCTGGCGCTGACCGATCTGGTGGTTGACCGGATGGGGCCAGCAGGATTCTGGATGGGCTTTATTATCGGCCTGACTTCTGCGGCGGTGCTGATGATGCTGCGAATGCGTTTTCTACAACGCCAACCGTCAGCGGTTATATTGCAACGAGCTGCACGATAATACCCAAATAGCCGCCGTTGGCGGCTTTTTTCATCCTCAGAACGGACTGGCATTTTGGACATTCATCCATTCCTGACTGATGGGATGCCTGAAATGCAATTCACTGGCATGCAGCATCAGTCGCGGCGCCCTTTCAGTGCCTGGCAGCAGACAACCTCCATACAAATCACAGCCTAAAATCGGATGTCCTAACAACTGACAGTGGATCCGCAGTTGATGGGTACGCCCGGTTTCAGGCGTCAGTTGTACCCGGGTCAGGCAGAGTGACGCCCCATTTTCCTGGCGATAATGAAAACGCTCAACAACCTGATAGCGCGAGCGCGCGGGTTTGCCGTTGAAGGCGCAAATCGACATCCGTGGAAACAACGCCGGGTCTTTAGCTATCGCTGCATCTATAACCCCTTCATCATTTTTCAGATGCCCACATAACAGCGCGCTGTACATTTTGCTTACCGTACGTCGACTGAACTGCTGGCAAAGCGCGGCGTTGATCGCTTTGTTACGGGCAACTACCATCAACCCTGAAGTTCCAAAATCGAGCCGATGTACCAGCGTGCAACCGGGATAAATCTGTACCAGCCGATGATGTACCGAATCGAGATTTTGCGGATTTTTCCCCGACAAACTTAGCAGCCCGGCAGGTTTATTGATAAGCACCAGATGTTCGTCCTGATAGAGGATCTCTATCTCGTCATGACAAGGCGGGGCAATAAAAGTATCGAGGATCGTAGACATGTGCGGCCAGAATGAAATGTGGGAGCAGATCATATCCAATTTTCACCAGACTGGCGAATTTGAGTCGTACAGGCATGATAGAGTGTGGGTTATCCCGAGTACGATGAGAGGGTTACACCGTGCAACAAATCGATTTCTATATGGTAGATGCCTTTACCACCACCACGTTTGGCGGTAATGCCGCAGCAGTATGTCCGCTCCCAGACTGGTTGCCCGATGAAACATTATTGAAAATGTCGCAGCAGCATAACCAGTCAGAAACCGCTTTTTTTGTCGTCAACGAGAATGGCTTTGAGCTGCGCTGGTTTACCACTCAGGGAGAAATCAATCTGTGTGGACATGCCACGCTTGCCGCCGCACATGTCATCTTTGAACATCTGGACTACCCAGGTACGACCCTCCATTTTGCCACTCGATTCGTGGGGCCACTGACGGTCACGCGCAGCGGTGAATGGCTGACGCTTGATTTTCCTGCCTGGCAAAGCGAGCCCACCGAACCGCCCGCCTTACTGCTGGAAACATTAGGCATCACCGAATACAAAGAAGTGCGTGTCGCGCGCGATTATATGATTGTTTTGGATAATCAACAGCAGGTTGAGGCTGTACGCCCGGACATCCACGCCATGCTTCCGTTGCGGAAAATGGTTTGTATCACCGCGCCGGGTGACGGGCAATACGACTTCGTCAGCCGTTTCTTCTGTCCGGGTGAAGCCGTAGCGGAAGACCCTGTCACGGGCTCGGCACATAGCATGCTGATTCCTTACTGGGCAGCAAAACTCAATAAATCACAGATGCTGGCGCGCCAGGTCTCTGCGCGCGGCGGAGATTTACGCTGCCAGTTGGCAGGAACGCGTGTTTATATCGGCGGACAGGCAATCACTTATCTAACTGGGAAAGTGCTGTTGCGCTAGCAGCTCTCCCCGAATTAACCAATCCAAGGAGGATTTATGGCGAACAAACTCGTGCAGATACACTTTGATTTTCATGGTCCGTTTGGCGCTGAGATGTCGAATCAGCTTGTTGAACTGGCCGAATCCATCAACCAGGAGCCGGGGTTCATCTGGAAAATCTGGACCGAGAACGAAGCAAACCACGAAGCCGGTGGCATCTACCTGTTTCAGGATGAAGTCAGCGCGCTAGCCTATATCAAAAAGCACACTGCCCGTCTGAAGCATCTGGGAGTGGAAGACGTGACGTTCAAAATCTTCGATATTAATGAGCCGTTAAGTAAAATTAACCACGGTCATATTGGCTAATTTTTTGCTTCAGACGCCCCTCCCCGGGGCGTTTCACCACTGATACTGCTTTCCCCTCGTTAAAACCGAAACCTCCCTGTTCCCACTCAGCATAGCTTTTACGTTAACCACATTTGCAATAGTTCACAAAATCAGCACCTGTGAAAATTATCACTAGCCTGACGTTGCATGAAAGCGTATAAAATAATACAAACTGTATTATTTTATACAAAATGAATTATCATCAACATCAGGAGATTCTTTATGTCTGTGGAGATTACATTGAACGCATCTGCAGGGGGCTTTCCACCTGCTGGTCATTACTCGCACAGTACAACGGCTGGCGGGTTCGTCTTCATTTCCGGCCAGTTGCCGGTCACTATTGATGGCGAAAAGAAAACGAATGCTTCTTTTGAAGAGCAGACGCGACTGGTGCTACAGAATATTGATGCCTGCCTGGCTGGCGCTGGAATTTCCCGACAGCATTTGGTGTCAGTACGCGTCTATGTGACAGATATCAACCAGTGGCCAACGTTTAACAAAATCTATGGCGAGTGGATCGGTGATTTCCGCCCATCTCGAGCAGTAGCCGGTGTTGCAGAGCTTCATTATGGTTTCGCGCTGGAAATCGAAGCTATTGCCTTGGCCCCACAAGCGTGACGTTTAACGACATACAGGTGAACAAGAATGACTGAAATGACACTGCCTGATTATAACGATGTTGCCGCTGCGGCAGAGCGCATCGCCGAGTATGCCAACAAAACACCGGTGATGACCTCCCGAACGGTTAATGACGAATTTGCGGCTGACGTTTTCTTCAAATGCGAAAACTTCCAGAGAATGGGCGCGTTTAAATTTCGCGGAGCTATGAATGCGCTGCGCCAGTTTACACCAGAACAACGCGCTGCAGGCGTCGTCACCTTTTCTTCCGGCAACCATGCGCAGGCCATTGCCCTGTCGGCAAAGTTGTTGGGGATCCCGGCGACGATTATCATGCCGCACGATGCCCCGGCAGCTAAAGTTGCGGCAACAAAAGGCTATGGTGGAAATGTGGTGATTTACGATCGCTATACCGAAGATCGTGAGAAAATAGGCCGGGAGCTGGCAGAGAAACACGGTTTGACGCTAATCCCGCCTTACGATCATCCGCACGTGATTGCGGGCCAGGGCACTGCCGCAAAAGAGCTGATTGAAGAAGTGGGTCAATTGGACGTTCTGTTCGTGTGTCTGGGTGGCGGCGGCCTGCTTTCAGGATCCGCACTGGCAGCCCGACATCTCTCCCCTGACTGCCTCATCTATGGCGTCGAACCCGAAGCGGGAAACGATGGGCAACGGTCGTTTCGCAGCGGAAAAATTGTTCATATTGATACGCCCAAAACCATCGCTGACGGTGCGCAGACCCAACATCTCGGGAAGATAACGTTTCCGATCATTCAGCAAAACGTTAACGATATTCTGACCGTCTCAGATGATGAACTGGTCGCCTCGATGAAATTTATCGCTGAGCGCATGAAAATCGTCGTGGAGCCGACCGGATGCCTGGGTTTTGCTGCTGCGCGAGCCCGTAAGGCAGAACTTCGCGGTAAGAAAATCGGTATTATCATTAGCGGCGGGAACGTGGATATCAGCCGCTACAGTGAATTCCTCGTAAGTTGATCAAAAAGGTATCTGCTATGCGGATACCTTATTACTGTCTGTATATTCCTGTCTGGAAAAGCGAACCTTGCTCACTGTAAACTGCTCGCAATCGTGGCTACAGGCATCACCACAGGAGACTGGCATGCCCAAAACTGACAACAACTCGCTTCTCAGCCAAATTGACACTATCGCCAGGGGGCTCGGCGAGACCTTCTCTCCATTTTGCGAAGTGGTGGTTCATGACCTCAAGTATCCTGAACATGCCATTTTGTCCATCCATAACAATTTGTCAGGACGCAAACCCGGCCAGCCGGCAACAGAACTGGGTCTGGCGCGAATCGCATCGCCCGAATTTCCCAGCATCATTGCGAATTACAGCAACCAGTTTGCCGATGGCCGCCCGGTGAAAAGTACATCCATTGGCATCAAAGACGAAGAAGGTAAATACGTAGCAGCACTCTGTCTGAACGTGGATATGACGCTGTTTCGTGGCATGCAGAGTGCCCTTGCACAATTTACTGAAACTGAAAACTCGCCTATTAAGGAACATATCGACCCTGGCAGTAATGAAGTCATCCGCCAGCGTATCGATGACTTTGCCGCTAAACGCGCAACGACGGCCCGCGCTCTTAAACCTGAAGACCGTAAGCTGCTGATTCAACAGTTACGCAAAGAGGGGTTGCTGAACGTACGAAAATCAATGGATACCGTGGCACAGCATCTGGGGGTATCCAGAGCTACCGCTTACCTGTATGCCCGTCAGTCGACACCGTTAAATGAGTAAGATGGTCATATAAGGTATGCCTTAGCGCAGGTCAGTGACATGTCATTCATTACTGGCACAAAGTGCTCCGCCACATGCTGAGGGGGCGTTGTGCCGACATAGCCATCCGCAAGAAAAACAGTATTATCTTGTGACTACACAAAAGATAAACCTTTGCATCTCTGCGTGTTTAGTTGCCCTAATGAAACATGCAGGTTGTTTTTTGTACAAATCAATAAAGATTAACGCCCTTCTAATAACTTCATCAACCTTGCTTGAGCAACTTTAAAAGCAAGCAAACCCTAACTATCTGATTTTTATCAATAAAAATATATTCACGTTTATTCAACAAATATTAACCAGGCCGCATATATAATTAACATAATATCTAAATTATAATTCTTTTACACATCCGGTAGCCGGTGAGGTCAGAATGCGATTAATCGCCATGTTGTTAAGCTTTATGCTCGTCACCCAGGTCTATGCCAGCGAACTGCCCAAACCTGCAGGTAAAGTCCTTTTAACACTGTCCGGAAATATTGAAAATACAAATGAAGACGGGAAAGCCGTTTTTGATACCGCCAGCCTTGAGAAACTGGGAATGGTAAGTTTCCAGACCACCTCCCCCTGGTATAATGGTCGCACGACCTTTACGGGTATTCCATTACAAAAGCTCATGGATTATGTCGGTGCAAAAGGATCGGTTGTAAAGGTGACTGCGCTCAATGACTACACGACCGTTATCCCTCTCAGTGATTTCAAAAAATACGATGCTATCCTTGCTTTAAAAATCAACGGAAAATATATGCGCATCCGTGATAAAGGCCCGTTATTCATTGTGTACCCCTATGACAGCATGCCGGAACTGAATAACCAGATTTATTACTCCAGGTCTGCATGGCAGGTCAGTAGTATGGATATCGAGTAGGCGTTCAGAGGAACATCATGAACAGAATACTGGCTGGTATCATCTTTTTTCTTTTTATATCTACTGGATATATCTCATTCCTCGTGCATGAAAGACAACAAGAGTTACAGAAGCTAACTCACTACACCGATTCCTGGTCTGCTGCACAGCTGGTATCTCAATATTATCGATTTGAATCATTGTTAGCTCTTTACACTATCGATGATACGATGAATCTCGATAATGTACGCATGCGTCTCGACATTATGCTCAGCCAGAGTGATTTGATCAAAGAGGGTGATTTGGGGCGCTACATTGAAAGCAATATAGCGCACCGTCAACTGGCGGTAAAACTTGAAAACACCCTAAATTTTCTGGATGTTAATCTGGAAAAAATGAACCGTTCAGCACTCCAGGACTATCTAAAAAAAATGCATACTCTGGATGCGCCACTTGGTCGTCTTTCGTCCGGCGCGTTAAACAAGGATGTTAACTCGATCAATAACGCCAACCAGAAAATTCAAACACTGTACTACATATATTCAGCAACCTCTGTGCTACTGATAATACTGAGTGCGATTCTGGGCGTGCTCATTTTCTATCAAAACAGAAATATCCTACGTGCACACCTTCAGGTTAAGAGTCTTGCCGAAGAACTGCAGATATCTAAAGAAAAGCTACAAATCCAGAATGCTAAACTGGAATATGACGTCTACCATGACTCTCTTACCGAGATGAATAATCGCCAGCTATTCTGGGGTGATTTAAATAAAACAATCGAGATGGCAGAAAAAAATAACGACTCTGTGATTGTGATGTTGTTTGATTTAGATCGCTTCAAGGAGGTAAATGATACCTATGGTCATGATGCCGGTGACATTTTACTACGTCAGATATCAAACCGTCTGACTTCGATAAGCCTGACTTCGGATACACTGTATCGATTAGGTGGAGATGAGTTTGCGTTTCTCTCAAGCGGTTTGACAGAAAGTCGCGCAGTTTCACGAGCTCAGAAAATATGTGAATATATCAGCCAACCCTATACTATTTACAACACAATTATCAATATAACTACCTGCGTTGGTATTGTTATCTCAGATACTGAACGTCGCCCCGACTATCTTTATAAATTTGCCGATCTGGCGCTTTATGAAGCCAAAAACGACGGTTCTGGCAAGATAAAGGTCTTCCGGCAACGAATGTTAGAAAAGCTGCAAGAAAGCAGAACACTTGAGCATGATATGGCCCTGGCAATTGTGAACAAAGAATTCGTGGTTTATTATCAGCCTATTGTCGACTCTTTCAGCCAGAAAATTTACAGTTACGAAGCACTTATTAGATGGCTCCATCCTCTTAAGGGCCTCCTGTCACCGGATAGCTTCATTCCCGTTGCTGAAAAAACAGGAATGATTAATGAGATGGGGAAAGCCGTGCTCGAAATTGCTTGCCGGGAGGCAGCTTGTTGGGCAATTCCGGTTAAAATTTCAGTCAATGTCTCTCCCGTTCAGCTAAGCAGCAAAACCTTTGCCGGTATCGTGCTGTCCATTCTGAAAGAAACAGGACTACCACCTGATCGTCTTGAACTGGAGGTGACAGAATCCTCTATCTTTACTGAGAGTACAACGCCGATGAATACCCTGAATAAACTCAGAGCCCTTGGCGTAAAAATCTCCATCGACGATTTTGGTACCGGATACTCTTCTCTTTCGCGACTGAGCAGGCTTGCCTTCGATAAAATCAAAATAGACAAGTCCTTTGTGCATTCGATATCTACACAGGAAGATGCCCTTAATATCATCAAACTGATCACTGGCATGGCGAAGTCCCTTAATATGAAGGCTGTCGCAGAAGGTGTTGAAACGCAGGAACAACTGGAAAGACTGCAGGCTCTCGGCTGCGATTTCGCACAAGGATATCTGTTTGGTAAACCTCAACCTTGTATTGATAAGGAAATCAGATATGGTTAAATCACAAACGCCTCCCCAGCTCTGAATGGTCTGGCCTTGGGAAAAAGGATGTTAATTAAGCTTTAGTCACTGACTGACATCCTGCAGTCGCCGTTAAAAATTAATGTACCCTGTTTTAAAACAGGGTACATCTGTGAAATTGAAAAAGAATTAATTTTTCATTTCATGGTTTTTATTCATATTATCTTTTTTCATATTGTCCATTTTTCCCATACTGTCTTTGGTCATTGGTTTTTTACTCATAGTGTCTTTGCACATATTGTCTTTACACATGTTGTCATGTGTCTTTGACATTGTGTCTTTAGCCATACCGTCTTTGCCCATCGAATCGGCGGCCTGTACGTTTGCCATAAACAGAGCGGAAAATACGGTTGCGGCGATGATCATCTTTTTCATGGTAGTTCCTCGTTGTGTTGTAGTATTAACTGCCACCAAACCAGTTGTAACCCTGATCTTCCCAATAACCGCCCGGGAAACGATTCGTGATTTCAATGACCTGGATATGTTTGGGATTCTTGTACCCCAGCTTGGTAGGGATACGTAGCTTTATGGGGTAGCCATATTCTGCCGGGAGGATCTGGTTATCCCACGTCAATGCCATCAGCGTCTGAGGGTGTAACGCCGTGGCCATGTCTATGCTGGTGTAGTAGTCATCTGCACAGCGAAAGCTGACGTACTTCGCGCGCAAATCGGCACCAACGAGCGTCAAAAAGTGACGAAACGGCACACCACCCCATTTTCCAATTGCACTCCATCCTTCAACGCAAATGTGACGGGTAATCTGACTTGTCTGCTGCATGTTGTGCAGCTCCGCCAGCGTCCAGTTGCGGTTGTCACGCACCAGCCCGCGAATTTCAAGGCGATAGTCCCGGCCATCCACCTGCGGAATATCTTCTGGCCCGTAAAAAGCATTAAATGGAAAAGGACGCGTGATCTCTGCGGATGTATATTCAGGCGCAAGCGCACGGTCGCTGAATAAAAACCCCTGCACCCGATCGTTAAAACGTGACATACGTGAGAGCACATTTTCCACATCCGTGTTGTCGCTGATATCGCAACCGGTAAGCATCATGATGCCGCCGAGCGTCAGTCCCTGGCGCAGTAAACGACGGCGGTCCGGGCTGAGTAATTTTTCCGCTTCTTTGACCAGGTAATGCGTGTCAGTGTCGGAGAGAAATCGGGATTTTTTCATGATGTATTTCCTTAGCGCCCCCGTAACATTGCCAGCAACGTGCGCGGAACCAGCAGGACCATTAGCAGATGAATGACAATAAACAGCGCAAGTGCGCTCATGGCGAAGAAATGGACATACCGCGCAGAATCATATCCACCGAATAAGGTCCGTAAACACGGGAACTGTACGGATTTCCACAGCACCAGACCGGATAAAACCAGCACGATGCCATCGAGAAGAATGAACAGATAGGCTATTTTTTGCACCATATTGTAGTGGCGCAGATCGGCGTGCTGGAGTTTCCCTCGCAGCGCCTGCAAGAGATCGTCCTTCAACTGTCGATATGACAACGGAAAAAACTTTTGCCGAAAACGGCCACTGGCTATGCCAAGCGAGAGATAAATTGCGCCATTAAAGGCCAGTACCCACATCATGGCAAAGTGCCACTGGAGTGCGCCCCCCAGCCAGCCACCGAGGGTTATTTGTGCAGGAAACTCAAATGAAAATAGCGGTGCGGCGTTGTAGATGCGCCAACCGCTAAACAACATGCCCGCGATAGCAACGACATTTACCCAATGGCAACAGCGCAGCCAAAGCGGGTGTACCGTTTCTGAGGTTGATGGTCGCATGATGCGCTCTCCATGAATGACATGAGCGCATCATGGCAGCATTGTGATCACCACATCCTCACGGAAGTTTAAATAAAATGTGATAACTTCCCGTATTCGCCAACAGTAAGCTAATTAACCATTAAACGAAGCGCTAATTCATTCGGATAAGGGTCAAAATAGTTCTGGCCAAGCAGGTAGCTGTCCGGGTATTCAGCCAGGTAGTGCTTGAGTAGCGTGAGTGGAGCCAGGATTGGCAAAAGTCCACTGCTGTAGTTGAGGATGACGTCACGTAACTCTCCGCGCTGGCGAGCGCTCAATTGCTCACGGAAGTAACCCTGAATATGCATCAGCACGTTGGTGTGATTCTTCCGCGATGCGGGCTTTTTAAGAATAGCCATAAGCTTTTCACGATAGGCCACGAAAAAAGCGTCCAAATCATCCCACTGGTGAAGCGAGGCAACAAAGGGGCCAATTTCCCGATACCCCGCCTGGTTATGCGCCAGCAGCTGGAGCTTATAGCGACTATGAAAGTGTATTAATCCGTGGCGAGTAAGGCCATTGGCTCGCAACTTATTTAGCTCATGTAACGCGAACACTCGCGCGACAAAATTTTCCCTCAGCACCGGATCGTGCAAGCGGCCATCTTCTTCGACCGGCAACCACGGGTAGGTTTCCATTAATGCACCAGTAAATAAACCCGTCCCCTCTTTTCGCCCACGATTTCCCTTTTCGTCATACAGCCTTACTCTTTCCATCCCGCAGCTCGGTGATTTAGCACAAACGATAAAACCCGCCAGACTACCAAGTCCCTGTAGATATGAGGCGGTGAATTCGGACATTTTATCGGTTACATCTTCACCCGGCGCATGGCTAAAACACATGCGAATATCCCCTTGGGAAGTCTGAACCAGACGCAACGCGGGACGTGGTACAGGCAAACCGATGGACATCTCCGGACAGACAGGTTTATAAGTCACCCACTTAGCCAGATCGTCCATCACAAACCCCATCCGCTTATGCCCACCATCGAATCGCACGGCTGAGCCGGTCAAACATCCACTAATCCCGATAACAGGTTGAGTATGCATAACGATCCCCTCTTTTGTTTGCGCCCCTTTTCGGGAAGGATTCGTGTGACTGTTCCATTAAGTAAAGCATATTTAAACGACATACTTTCGTGAGCTTTAATTTTTAATGTTCGGATACATTAATCATAAATAACGAATATTTGCAGTGAAAGTTGGTAATTTCCCTGAACAGTTCTATAGTCGGGACTGCTTCTCATTACAGGGTTCACTAATGCGATTTAACGGACTGACTAAAGGTTTCTTCATTTTCATCCTTGCCCTCGTTACCTGGGCGTTTTTCGATGTATTGTCCCCCTACTTTTCTGCTATTTTGTGGGCTGCCATCCTGACCACAATATTCAACCCGGTGAAAAACAGGCTGCGCAGTGCCCTTGGCGAACGCAACGGGCTGGCATCACTGCTCACCATCGGCATTATCTGTCTGATTGTCTTTATCCCACTGATGGTGATCCTCTCCTCATTGGCGATTGAGTTGAACGTGGTGTATACCAAATTACAACAAAACGACACACAGTTCCCGGAAGTGGTCACCTCCATTATTTCGCATCTTCCTGACTGGGCCAGAGGATTCCTCGCCGAACATAATCTGGACAACGTTGCACAGCTCCAGAAAAAACTGTCGGACGTTGCGCTGCAGGGTGGCCAGTACCTGGCAGGTAGCGCGTTCCTGATTGGTAAAGGGACATTCGGCTTTGCTATTAGCTTTGGCATCATGCTGTATCTGCTGTTTTTCTTACTAAAGGACGGACCTTATCTGGTACGCCAGATTCTGGACTCATTACCGCTTTCTGATTTTGCCAAACAGCACCTGTTCGCTAAGTTCGTTGGCGTGACACGGGCTACGGTTAAGGGCACGGCGGTAGTCGCGTTGGTTCAGGGGATTCTTGGCGGCATCGCGTTTGCTGTTGTTGATATCGACGGCAGCGTACTGTGGGGCGCGCTAATGGCGTTTCTCTCCCTCGTGCCCGCTGTCGGCTCAGCGATCGTCTGGGTACCTGCGGCAATATTCCTTTTCGCCACGCATCAGATATGGCAAGGGCTGTTCATCGTCGGCTTCTTCGTGATTATCGTCGGGCTGGTGGACAATATCCTGCGCCCGCTGCTGGTCGGTAAAGACACCAAAATGCCTGATTACCTGATCCTGATAAGCACCCTCGGCGGGATGGAGATCTACGGTATCAACGGCTTTGTAATTGGCCCGCTAATTGCCGCGCTGTTCATTACCTGCTGGAATCTGTTTTCCGGACGTGACCATGAAGGTAACGTGGAAGGAATCGACGAAGCTTTTATGGAAGAAGGAAAAAATCCTCCAGATCTGTGAGGGCTGGACGATAACAAAAGGCGGTCTCAGGGCCGCCTTTTGTTTTCACGCAAAATCATACGTTTCCTATAATTTCAATCATGCTTATTCATTAATCGTCGCAAAAGGAACTCATCAGTGCGAATAGCCACAATTACCAACTGGGCCTATAGCGCGACGGTATGTCTGACCATCGCCTCCGGCATTGTCATGCTGATGGCCTCCAGCGCCGATAATACCGAACGCCAGGTGGTGGAGCAGCGTTATCAATTCGATCAACTGACCGAAGAAGTGGAGCTTGACGCCTGGTCTCTATCAGATCTGGCACGCGAATATGTTATTGCAAAAGATTCAGAAGCACTTAACACCTACCGCCAGAAAGAAGCGTCGCTAAAAGCGGTTGAACAGCGATTGTCGAAGCTAAAAGACCTTGGGGCAACGGATGAAGAGCTGGCGCTATTGCATGAAGGGCTGCAGATTGTGGATGCCCTGCAGGATGAGCAGGCCACGGCGCTTGCCAGCGTCGCGCGTGGAGAAGAGTCGCAGGCCATCGCCCTGCTGTACGGGAAAGCCTATGAACAGGAACTGGAGCGAGCTCAGGATCGCATAGACCATTTCCGCCAGTTGCTCGACAACCGCGTGCGTAATGCCATTGAAGATGCAACCCAAACATCGCGTAAGCTGCGTACGGCCTCTGAAGTGATGGTTGGGCTTACGGCTCTGCTATTTTTGTTCGTCCTCGGCTTTATTTTAAAACGCCGTGTACTGCGTCCCGTCGTGCGTTTGAGCGATGTGGTCAACCGTTTGGCATCGCAGGATTACGCCGTTGAGACGCCAAGCTTTAACCAGATTGATGAAATCGGCGATATGGCGCAGGCGATCCGCATTTTTCGCGAAAACGGCCTGGTACGGCAACAGCTGGAGCAAGAACGAGACGCTGACTGGGCAATTCGCGAACTGTTGGCGCGTATGACACAACGCTTACAGGGCTGCGAGAGTTTTGCTGATGTCATCAATGTGGCTGAGCTGTTTGCACCGAATATTGCCCCAGGTATTGCTGGACGACTTTACATTCTTGACCGGGAGCCCTGGCAGATGCGCTCCGTTGCACAATGGCTCTCACCGCAGGGCAAAGCAGATGCTTTCCATCCGGATGAGTGCTGGGCAGTGCGCCGCGGTCAGAGCCATCCGCCGGTGCAAGGCGAACCCGATATCGCCTGCTACCATCTGCCGGAATCATGCCAGCAACATACTCTGTGCGTGCCACTGATTGCCCAGGGTGAAGCCATTGGCCTGCTTTCATTCCAGAATCTCAGCAATGAGTCAGCTCCTTCGCGTGCGTATCTGGAGCTGATGGCGGAAGCACTCGGTTTGGCCTTAGCCAACCAGCGCCTGCGCGATGCGCTGCTGGAGAAAGCGCTCTACGATCCGCTAACCGGTCTGCGCAACCGTCATCATCTGGAAGATTCCTTACGCACTCAGATGAGCCAGGCCGTACGCAACCAGGAGCCGATCAGTTGCCTGATGATCGATATCGACCATTTTAAAAATATTAACGATCGCTTTGGTCATGAGGCAGGAGATAGCGTGATAAAAAGTATCGCCGCGACTATTCAGCGCGTGGTCCACGACAGCGGCATGGCTTTCCGCTATGGCGGTGAGGAATTTCTGGTGCTGCTGGCCAATACGGATGAGCAGGCCGCCAACCGCTTTGCGACGGATATTTATAACGGTGTACGGGAACTGTCGCTGCGCTTTGGCGTCTCTGAAATTGGTCACGTCGATGTCTCTATTGGCGTAGCCAGCTATCCTCAGCACGCCCAGAGCGACAACCTGCTGCGTGCTGCAGACGTGGCCTTGTATCGCGCTAAAGAGCTGGGACGTTCGCGCATCGTGAGCTTTGGCATGCTGGAAGCGAGCTGAACATGGCTTTACCTCGATGCCAGGCGGTGATATGTTATTTCAATGAACACAAAACACGATATCACCGCTTTTAATCACAACCTGTGGTGGCTGCCTTCTTAAAGGCGGTCAGAATGTGTTTTCCCCATTTTAGATAACCGCCGAAAGGCGGTTATTTGCATTTGAAGACCCCTTTCGGTTTTATGACTAAGGAGTCTTATATGAACAACAAAACCATTATCCTCACTGGCGATCGACCTACCGGCCCGTTGCACCTCGGTCATTATGTTGGCTCGCTGCGTCAGCGCGCCATGCTGCAACACGATTATCAGCAGTTTGTATTAGTTGCTGACCTCCAAGGGCTGACCGATAACGGCAGCACACCGCAAAAGATCCGCGACAATATTCCCGAAGTGCTGGCCGATTATCTTGCTGCAGGAATAGATCCTTCACTGACCACTATTTGTTTGCAATCGGCCCTGCCTGCCCTTGCGGAGCTGACCGCGCTATATATGAACATCGTCACCGTGGCTCGCGTGGAGCGTAATCCTACGGTCAAAAACGAAATTGCGCAGAAAGGGTTTGCCCGCTCGTTACCGGTTGGTTTTCTGGTTTATCCCATCAGCCAGGCGGCAGATATTACAGCCTTCAAAGCCGAAGTGGTTCCCGTTGGCGACGATCAGTTGCCAATGATTGAACAGACCAATGAAATCGTGCATAAAATGAATAGTCTGTTACCTGCCCCCGTCTTGTCGCATTGTAAAGCGCTGCTGAGTGAAACCAGCCGTCTTCCGGGGATCGACGGTAATGCCAAAATGTCAAAATCGCTTGGCAATACATTACTCTTGTCCGCCAGCGAAGAGGCCATTCATCATGCGGTCAGCGCGATGTACACCGATCCCAATCATCTAAAAGTGTCCGATCCAGGGCAGATTGACGGCAATATGGTATTCACTTACCTCGATGCTTTTCATGCGGATAAAGCAAAAGTCGCGGAGATGAAAGCGCATTATCAGCGCGGCGGGCTGGGCGACCGTGCATGCAAAAACGAGCTGGAGATGTGCTTGCAAGAGCTTATTGCCCCGATGCGCGAGCGGCGCGCAACTTACATCCAGGATAAAGGCATGCTGATGGCGATGCTCAAAAAAGGCAGCGAACAGGCGCATGAAGTCACACAGCAGACATTAAGAGAAGTGAAGCTAGGGCTGGGTTTGCCGGTGTTCTGAACTCGACCTGTTACAGTTGGCTCAATAAATAAAGACAGCTCCCGACGAGTTACCTTCGCCGGGAGTTTTCAGAATCTTATCCACGTTTTATCAGCAAAATTCAGAGTGAAGATTAATCGCCCTTAACCCGTTGAAAAATCCTTTCCCTTCCTCTCAACTTAGTCATTTTATTAATCTGGCAGTTGCTACCATAATAACAAGTCACGAAGCGAAGCCTGTAACCCGCAGGCAATATGAGTAATGCAACCATATTTGAGGATTCCGGTATGACCACCTTTCATCAACTCACTGCCACCAGTCTCAATGGCCACCCCATCTCGATGGCCGATTACGCTGGCAAACTGGTGCTGGTGGTGAATACCGCCAGCCATTGTGGCTTCACGCCACAATATGCAGGCCTCGAAGCACTCTACAAGAAGTACGCCTCGCAGGGTCTGGTGGTGCTGGGTTTCCCCTGCAACCAGTTTGGTAAGCAGGAACCTGGTGGAGCCGATGAAATCGCTCAAACCTGTCACATCAACTACGGTGTGAGCTTCCCAATGTTTGAGAAAGTGGACGTCAACGGCGCTGCTACACATCCGGTGTTTCGTTTCCTTAAAGACGAATTACCCGGCATGCTGGGTGGGCGGATCAAGTGGAACTTCACTAAGTTCCTGATCGGGCGTGACGGCAAGCCGCTTAAACGTTTTGCCCCCTTCACGACCCCAGAGAAAATAGAAGCCACGATCCTTGCAGCGCTAAAAGACTGAGCGCTCATGTCATTCAAAACCGTTCACATTATGCACCTGCTTGCTGCCTGAATAAAAAACACGCTGCAAAATCAACAAAATATAGTCAACTTGCTTAATTACTCTGCAATCGCGTGAGATCAGGAAGAAAAATGCTATTTCCCTCTTGCCTCATTCGGTCTGTGCCGCTAATATTCGTCCCCGTTGTCACCTACAACGTTGCGTTCATAGCTCAGTTGGTTAGAGCACCACCTTGACATGGTGGGGGTCGTTGGTTCGAGTCCAATTGAACGCACCATTTTGCGTCCGTAGCTCAGTTGGTTAGAGCACCACCTTGACATGGTGGGGGTCGGTGGTTCGAGTCCACTCGGACGCACCAAATTATCTCAATGATTTGGTGCTGCTTCCCATAGTTATTCCTCAATAAACCTTCTGTTTTTATCCTTCAGTTCAATTAATTGTCCGCATAATGCTGTTAATAAACGATGCGCTAAAACCTACTAAACGCCGTGTTCAGCGCGTATCATTCATCTTCTAAGCAAAACCTTTTGCGTTTGAGATCGAATACTATGCCCTCTTCCATGGTAGCAATGCTGTGCCACAATCCCTGTTCCCCCCTCCTTCTCAATGCTGCCGCCCAAAGCAGGTCGCGTGCCGGTTAGCGTATCGAGCAGCGTACTCTTCCCCAGACCATTACGCCCCAGCCAGAACACGATATTGGGTAATGTCTCTTCAGTATCAGCCTGATACTGAATCAGGCTCACCAGCGCGGCAAAAAAGCCGCTCAAGATAATACCCGACAGGATCAGCACCAGCGTATTCTTCAGCCCCTGCAACGCAGCAATGGCATACACCAGGATCAGCGCCGTCAGACCGAAGAAAAACGTTGAGCCCATCATCAACCACGGCGACAGGCCGAGCAGAATAGCCAACGTTCCGCCAAAAGCAGCCCCCGATGTCACACCGATAATATGCGGGTCGACCAGCGGATTATGAAATATCCCTTGCAGCGTCGCGCCGCATAAACCCAGCGCGCCACCTGCCAGCAACGCCATCACAATACGCGGCAGCCTGACCGTCCAGATAACCTGACCGGCAATCCCTTCAGCGCCGCTAAAGTGCGTCAGATGATAAAATACCTCACGTAACGACAGCGGATACTGCCCAAGACACAGCGAACTGGTGCCCAGCAACAGGACCACCGCGATTAAGAGCGGTTGCTGGGGTGGAATGCGCTTACTTAGCGGCATCTGAATGCCAATTCACGCGATAAAAGCGCTGATAGTAGTCTTGCGCCTGCGCATCGACATCCACGTCTTTATAGGCATCCGGATACAGTTTTTTGGCCATCCACAGCTCCCCTATCGCCAGCGCTTCCGGCATCGGATAGCCCCAGGCTTTGGCGTATTCAGGCATCAGCCAGACGCGATGATTTTTCACCGCATCAATCCCCTGCCAATTGGGATCGTTTTGGATCTCAGCCACAACCTGCGGGTAGCGATCCTGGACAAAAATCACCTGCGGATTCCAGGCTAATACTTGCTCCAGCGCAACCTGACGTGCGCCTTTCACACTGGCAGCCTCCACGTTCAATCCTCCCGCATGCTGCATCATCAGTCCCGTATACTTCCCGGAGCCGTATGTCATCAGGTCGGGGTTAGCCATATAAATACGGACTTTTTGCGCATCCGGGATGTTTGAGACTGGTGCGTTGAATTTTGTCCGCGCCGCAAAAACGTAATCAATTAAGGTTTCGGCCTGCGGTTTACGCCCTACGACGTCCGCAATCAGGCGAATACCCTGTTTTAGCGCGCAAACTCAGGTCCAAGCTGCTTTTTCCAGCTCGACATCACGCCAACAATGTCCTGCTGCGCATTGAGATGGACCAGAATATTCAGCGTCTGGTGTTGCAGCACGACCACTTTATCGACGCGATCAGGAATGGTCACCTGACGACCAAGCTGGTCGGTGATCGTCCGGTCGGCCTGGGCAGCAAACGCGAACAACATGCTGGCACATACCAGCGCAAAAGAACGGAGACTTAACATGTGATACCATCTGAAGAGAGGATTAAAAATCGCTATGCATTAAATTACATAACGAATAAACTGGCAACCCATTCCCGAAAATTACTGCAATGCACACGAAGTGGATCAATTTATGCGAACGAAGGAAAACCGACGGCAAGAGCTACTGTCGGCTTTCATTAATAGTGTGCGGCGCTACTATTTGGTGGCCACTTTGATGATATCAAGCGCTCTGGCGAACTGATCCTGCGGGATCGTCAGTGGATAAAGGAAACGAATAACGTTGCCATACTGCCCACAGGTTAGCAGCAGCAATCCTTGATCAAGGGCTTTCTTCTGCACGCGTTGTGCCACGGCCGCACTGGGTTCCCCCGTCGCAGCATCACAGAATTCAGCGGCAATCATCGAGCCTAAGCCACGCACTTCAGCCAGTTCAGGACACTCTGCTTGCGCATCTGTCAGAGTGGCACGCAGTTGTTCTCCGAGAGCCGCCGCACGCTGGCACAGCTTTTCATCACGAATGATATCCAGCACCGCATGGGCCGCTGCAATCGACAGCGGGTTCCCGGCGTAAGTACCGCCTAAACCACCCGGCGCAGGCGCATCCATAATGTCTGCTTTACCCACTACCCCTGACAGTGGCATCCCGCCAGCCAGGCTCTTCGCCATGGTCATCAGGTCCGCTTTATCGGCGTAATGATCCATTGCAAACAGCTCGCCGGTACGGGCAAATCCGCTTTGCACCTCATCAGCGATCATCACGATGCCATGCTCATCGCAAATACGGCGGATGGCAGCCACAAACTCCGCCGGTGCCACTACGAAGCCCCCTTCGCCCTGGACAGGTTCAAAAATAATCGCCGCCACCTGGGTTGGATCGATATCAGCTTTGAACAGGCGCTCAATCGCTTTGATGGAATCCGCTGTGGAAATCCCCTGCAACGCAGAAGGATACGGCGCATGGTATACAGAGCCCGGGAACGGACCGAAACCTTTTTTATACGGCGCCACTTTGCCTGTTAACGCCATCGTCATGTAAGTACGCCCATGAAAACCCCCACCAAACGCGATAACACCTGGACGGCCGGTATACGCGCGGGCAATTTTTACTGCGTTTTCCACCGCTTCAGCCCCGGTGGTGAAGAAGGTGGTTTTACGCTTGCCGTCGATAGGTGCGACGGCGTTGATTTTCTCAGCCAAGGACACATAGCTTTCGTATGGGACGATTTGATAAGCCGTATGAGTAAAAGCCTGAAGCTGTGCTTCAACAGCTTGCACCAGACGAGGATGACGGTGTCCGGTGTTCAGCACGGCAATCCCGGCAGCAAAATCAATGTACTGATTGCCCTCGATATCCGTAATGGTGCTGTTTTCTGCCGACTGGGCATAAAAATCACACATCACGCCCACCCCACGCGGCGTGGCATCCAGACGACGTTGTTGCAGGTTTTTATTGTTCATTCTCACACCTTGTCATAAACATATTTGGGTTGAATTACGCTTTAAATTTAGACGCCGTCTGGTACTTTAATCGAGAGCCAAATCGTTTTATTTTAAGGATCCAAATGCGTTCACTTGCCGGAGATGTGATCAAGCAGGCATTTAGCCAACAGACGGATGAAAAACTGCATCGTCGCCTGTATGCCGCCATCTGCAGTTGCATCCTCGAAGGTAGCCTGAAACCGGCTACCCGAATGCCGCCGTCGCGCGACCTGGCAGGCGAATTGACGCTATCGCGCAATACCGTCCTGCGGGTTTACGAGCAATTGCAAGCCGAAGGGTATATCTCCGCGCGCACCAGCAGCGGAACATTTGTCACCGACAGCGTGCTGGACAATCTGGACCTGCATCCCAACAAAGCGCCTGGTGCTGTTCCGGAAGGGAGCTCCCGGTTATCTGACCGCTGCCTTGAGCTGTTAGGTCATGCCAGCGCCAGTCCCCGTCAGTGGGGTGCTTTCATTCCAGGTGTACCTGATGTAGCGCATTTCCCTCACCGGGTGCTCAAAAAAATTCAGGATCGGCTGGCGAGACGGTTGCGCCCGGAGCTTCTTACTTACGATGCCGCCGGCGGTGTGAATGAGCTGAAAGAAGCCCTGGCAGACTATCTGCGCACCGCCCGCGGCGTGCGGTGTTCACCGGAGCAGATTCTGATTACTGAAGGTATTCACCAGGCGCTGGATCTGGTGACTCGTACTTTATGCAACCCGGGTGATAACGCCTGGATTGAGGAGCCGGGCTACTGGGGAATCAAGAATATTCTGCGCATCAATGCGGTTAATTTTTCGGCGATTCCGGTAGATGAACAAGGTATGGTTCCGCCGGAAGCTGGCGAATCCGCGCCAAAGCTTATTTTTGTGACACCGTCACATCAATATCCGCTAGGATCGGTTATGAGTCTCAGTCGCCGTCGACAACTGCTCTTTCGCGCCCGTGAAACACAAAGCTGGATAATAGAAGATGACTACGACAGCGAGTTTCGTTTTTCCGGCCAGCCTATTCCATCATTGCAGGGACTGGAGGAAGAGACGCCAGTGATCTACATCGGAACATTCAGTAAGACACTCTATCCCGCGCTACGGCTCGGGTATGTGGTGTTACCCAAACAGTTAGCCACGCCGCTAAAGAAGGTCCATAACGACCTCTATCGTGGCGGGCATTTGCTGATTCAGGCCGCACTGGCGGAGTTTATCCGCGAGGGTTACTACGCCGCGCACATTCGAAAAATGCGCCAGCTGTACAGCCGTCGGCGTCAAATGTTGGTTGAGCTTATCAACCGCCAGCTTGGTGAGCATTATCTAGGCTCTTTCAGCAGCAACGCCGGGCTGCACATGATTCTACAATTACCCGCCGGGAGCGATGATGTTTTGATTGCCCAACAGGCAAATGCGCAAGGGCTACTGGTGCGCCCGCTGTCACGCTACTATGTGGATGAAGACAAACGTAGCGGCTTGCTGCTGGGATTTGCCAGCATTGAAGAACATGAAATGGCGGCGGCGTTTACCCGACTGGTAGGTATTATCAGAGTAAACGCCGTCTAAGTGCCTTATCCGGCCGACAAATTACAATCATCCGGCATGCTGTTTAATGTGATGCTTTTTTCACACCAGCCAGATCCTGCTGGCTTACTTCACTATTCCCTTCTCCCCAACTTTTACGCACGTAATTAATCACATCGCGCATTTCGTTGTCACTTAACACGCCCCCGTAGGCTGGCATCTTAAAGGAGACACTGCCACGCGTAGTCGGTGTTTCTGCACCATGGGCAATCACTCTGAACAGCGGCGTTGGGTCATCAACCATCACCAACGGGTTATTGATCAACGAAGGCGCATTATCATCCGTACCTTTCCCTTCGAGGCCATGACAGGTGGAGCAGTAACGGTTATAGATTACTTTGCCCGCCTCGGGCGAGTTCGACCACGACGCCGTGGTTGCCGCCGCGCGCACCGTTTCGGGCTTCGTGCTTTTCAGGCTCAGCAGATATTGCGCGATCGCCGTGGCATCTTCGTCGGTCAGATACTGTGTACTTTGCGTAACAACTTCAGCCATCGAACCAGAAACCGCGGCATGTTTGCTTTTACCGGTCAGTAACAGCGATTTTAACGCCTGCTCAGACATTCCGCTGCCCCGCAGCGATGGCGCATACCAGCCGTCGATCATCGCGCCGCTCAGATACTCGGCATCAGCATTGGTATAGGCTTTTTCGTTCATCGCCATGCCTCTTGGGGTATGGCACGAGCCGCAGTGTCCCGGACCTTCCACCAGATAAGCGCCCCGTTTTACCAAGGCAGCATTGCCCTCTGATTTCGCGCTCTCTACAGCCGTCGCGGGCGCATCGGTAATAGACTGGCCCCCTGAATCTCCAGACAACCAATATCACTTAAATAAGTGATAGTCTTAATACTAGTTTTTAGACTAGTCATTGGAGAACAGATGATTGATGTCTTAGGGCCGGAGAAACGCAGACGGCGTACTACACAGGAAAAGATCGCTATCGTTCAGCAGAGCTTTGAACCGGGAATGACGGTCTCCCTTGTTGCCCGGCAACATGGTGTGGCAGCCAGCCAGTTATTTCTCTGGCGTAAGCAATACCAGGAGGGAAGTCTTACTGCTGTGGCTGCCGGAGAACAGGTCGTTCCAGCCTCTGAACTTGCTGCCGCCATGAAGCAGATTAAAGAACTCCAGCGTCTGCTCGGCAAAAAAACGATGGAAAATGAACTCCTTAAAGAAGCCGTTGAATATGGGCGAGCAAAAAAGTGGATAGCGCACGCGCCCTTATTGCCCGGGGATGGGGAGTAAGCTTCGTCAGCCGTTGTCTCCGGGTGTCGCGTGCGCAGTTGCACGTCATTCTCAGACGAGCCGATGACTGGAAGGACGGCCGCCGCAGCCGTCACACGGATGATACGGATGTGCTTCGCCGTATACACCATGTTATCGGAGAGCTGCCCACGTATGGTTATCGTCGGGTATGGGCGCTGCTTCGCAGACAGGCAGAAC
>NZ_JAOWIE010000045.1:0-8933 GCF_030332265.1 Citrobacter sp. Cu231
ATGTGCGAACTCGATATTTTACACGACTCTCTTTACCAATTCTGCCCCGAATTACACTTAAAACGACTCAACAGCTTAACGTTGGCTTGCCACGCCTTACTTGACTGTAAAACTCTCACTCTTACCGAACTTGGCCGTAACCTGCCAACCAAAGCGAGAACAAAACATAACATCAAACGAATCGACCGATTGTTAGGTAATCGTCACCTCCACAAAGAGCGACTCGCTGTATACCGTTGGCATGCTAGCTTTATCTGTTCGGGCAATACGATGCCCATTGTACTTGTTGACTGGTCTGATATCCGTGAGCAAAAACGGCTTATGGTATTGCGAGCTTCAGTCGCACTACACGGTCGTTCTGTTACTCTTTATGAGAAAGCGTTCCCGCTTTCAGAGCAATGTTCAAAGAAAGCTCATGACCAATTTCTAGCCGACCTTGCGAGCATTCTACCGAGTAACACCACACCGCTCATTGTCAGTGATGCTGGCTTTAAAGTGCCATGGTATAAATCCGTTGAGAAGCTGGGTTGGTACTGGTTAAGTCGAGTAAGAGGAAAAGTACAATATGCAGACCTAGGAGCGGAAAACTGGAAACCTATCAGCAACTTACATGATATGTCATCTAGTCACTCAAAGACTTTAGGCTATAAGAGGCTGACTAAAAGCAATCCAATCTCATGCCAAATTCTATTGTATAAATCTCGCTCTAAAGGCCGAAAAAATCAGCGCTCGACACGGACTCATTGTCACCACCCGTCACCTAAAATCTACTCAGTGTCGGCAAAGGAGCCATGGATTCTAGCAACTAACTTACCTGTTGAAATTCGAACACCCAAACAACTTGTTAATATCTATTCGAAGCGAATGCAGATTGAAGAAACCTTCCGAGACTTGAAAAGTCCTGCCTACGGACTAGGCCTACGCCATAGCCGAACGAGCAGCTCAGAGCGTTTTGATATCATGCTGCTAATCGCCCTGATGCTTCAACTAACATGTTGGCTTGCGGGCGTTCATGCTCAGAAACAAGGTTGGGACAAGCACTTCCAGGCTAACACAGTCAGAAATCGAAACGTACTCTCAACAGTTCGCTTAGGCATGGAAGTTTTGCGGCATTCTGGCTACACAATAACAAGGGAAGACTTACTCGTGGCTGCAACCCTACTAGCTCAAAATTTATTCACACATGGTTACGCTTTGGGGAAATTATGAGGGGATCTCTCAGTGCATTGCCTCCAATTCCCATAATTTATTACGCCGATAATAACTTGGTGTAACCTTAAAAATGTACTTAAATCGACGTGTAAAAGATTGTTGGGAATCAAATTGATATTTTAATGCGATCTCAAGGATAGTTTTTTTCGTCAACCTCAACTCAACAGCCGCTTTCGTCAAACGACGAGCACGAATATAGCTAGCCAGTGTGACCCCTGTTACTTTTTTGAACAGCCGCTGAAAATACCACTTGGTATAACCCGCTTTATTCGCCACATCATCAAGCAGTAAAGACTGATCTAAATTATGTTCAATCCATAATAGAACATCTTTGATAACCGTTGTATGAAACTGCTTATCATCATATCTTAATTGGATGTTATTAGCTTTATTTTGATAGCGAGAATGCTGTTCAATATACATAAAATAACCTAAATGTTCTTAAGATTGTCACGACCACATCATCATGATACCATAAACATACTGACGGTATGTTATTTTAAATCTATCATGGAAAATAAAAATCATCAACAAGAAAATTTTAAGAGTACCTATCAATCACTGGTTAACTCAGCACGAATATTGTTTGTTGAAAAAGGCTATCAAGCTGTTTCAATAGATGAGATCTCGGGAAAAGCGTTGGTGACCAAAGGTGCCTTTTATCATCACTTTAAAAATAAAAAACAATTACTCAGTGCCTGTTATAAGCAGCAATTAATTATGATTGATGCCTACATCACAACAAAAACTGATTTAACAAATGGTTGGTCTGCCTTAGAAAGTATATTTGAACATTATCTTGATTATATTATTGATAATAATAAAAACCTTATCCCTATCCAAGAAGTGATGCCTATCATTGGTTGGAATGAACTTGAAAAAATTAGCCTTGAATACATTACTGGTAAGGTAAACGCCATTGTCAGCAAATTGATCCAAGAGAACCAACTTAAAGCTTATGATGATGATGTGCTTAAAAACTTACTCAATGGCTGGTTTATGCATATCGCAATACATGCGAAAAACCTAAAAGAGCTTGCCGATAAAAAAGGCCAATTTATTGCTATTTACCGCGGCTTTTTATTGAGCTTGAAAGATAAATAAAATAGATAGGTTTTATTTGAAGCTAAATCTTCTTTATCGTAAAAAATGCCCTCTTGGGTTATCAAGAGGGTCATTATATTTCGCGGAATAACATCATTTGGTGACGAAATAACTAAGCACTTGTCTCCTGTTTACTCCCCTGAGCTTGAGGGGTTAACATGAAGGTCATCGATAGCAGGATAATAATACAGTAAAACGCTAAACCAATAATCCAAATCCAGCCATCCCAAATTGGTAGTGAATGATTATAAATAACAGCAAACAGTAATGGGCCAATAACACCGGTTGCATTGGTAAGGCTCACCAATAATCCCTGTAAAGCACCTTGCTGATGACTCTTTGTTTGGATAGACATCACTCCCTGTAATGCAGGTAAAGCGATCCCACCACCAGCCAATAAAATTAAAACAGGGAAAACTAACCAACCTTCAGATATAAACGCTAAAAAGGCAAATGCACTACTATCTGCAATAAATCCGAGCAGTACTGCCGTTTTTTCGCCCCATTTAGTGGCTATTCTTCCTGCCACAAAGGCTTGGAATACTGAGTGTAAAAGACCAAGACCCGCTAATGAAAAGCCAACCATCATGCTATTCCATCCAAAACGATTTTCGGTAAATAGCACCCACACCGTTGCGGGAATTTGGCCTATCAATTGCGCTGAAAAATAAATAATCAACAAAATGGGCATCGTTTTAAATAAAGTGATGTATACCGAATTCGATTGCGTCTCAACCCCTACTTCGGTATCTGTATTATCACGTGTATTTTTGGTTTCACGGAACCAAAACATAACCACAAGGAAAGCGACAATATTTAGCAACGCAGCGATAAAAAAGGGACTATGCGGTGAAATCTCTCCTGCAAAACCACCAATAATAGGCCCCGCTATTAAACCAAGCCCAAAACTTGCCCCTAACCAACCGAACCACTTCACGCGTTGAGAAGCTGAGGTGGTATCGGCAATGACCGATGCCGCGACAGCCCCAGTAGCTCCTGTGATCCCTGAAAGCAAACGGCCTAAATACAGCATCCAAAGCGCACTTGAAAAAGCCAGCAATAAGTAATCCAGCGATGCGCCTATTAATGACAACAACAGCACTGGGCGCCGACCAAATCGGTCAGACATTTTTCCAAGCCAAGGAGCAAAGATAACCTGCATTAACGCATAAAGTGCAAGCAATACGCCAAAGTGGTTAGCGATATCTTCCGAAGCAATAAATTCACGTAATAACGTTGGCAAGACTGGCATGATAAGGCCAATCCCCATGG
This sequence comes from Citrobacter sp. Cu231, assembly GCF_030332265.1. Classification (NCBI taxonomy): domain Bacteria; kingdom Pseudomonadati; phylum Pseudomonadota; class Gammaproteobacteria; order Enterobacterales; family Enterobacteriaceae; genus Citrobacter; species Citrobacter sp. Cu231. Next base: position 3,589 of record NZ_JAOWIE010000045.1, read on the forward strand.
CATCGAGTAACGTAATTACCAATGCGATCTTTGTCGAACTATTCATTTCACTTTTCTCTATCACTGATAGGGAGTGGTAAAATAACTCTATCAATGATAGAGTGTCAACAAAAATTAGGAATTAATGATGTCTAGATTAGATAAAAGTAAAGTGATTAACAGCGCATTAGAGCTGCTTAATGAGGTCGGAATCGAAGGTTTAACAACCCGTAAACTCGCCCAGAAGCTAGGTGTAGAGCAGCCTACATTGTATTGGCATGTAAAAAATAAGCGGGCTTTGCTCGACGCCTTAGCCATTGAGATGTTAGATAGGCACCATACTCACTTTTGCCCTTTAGAAGGGGAAAGCTGGCAAGATTTTTTACGTAATAACGCTAAAAGTTTTAGATGTGCTTTACTAAGTCATCGCGATGGAGCAAAAGTACATTTAGGTACACGGCCTACAGAAAAACAGTATGAAACTCTCGAAAATCAATTAGCCTTTTTATGCCAACAAGGTTTTTCACTAGAGAATGCATTATATGCACTCAGCGCTGTGGGGCATTTTACTTTAGGTTGCGTATTGGAAGATCAAGAGCATCAAGTCGCTAAAGAAGAAAGGGAAACACCTACTACTGATAGTATGCCGCCATTATTACGACAAGCTATCGAATTATTTGATCACCAAGGTGCAGAGCCAGCCTTCTTATTCGGCCTTGAATTGATCATATGCGGATTAGAAAAACAACTTAAATGTGAAAGTGGGTCTTAAAAGCAGCATAACCTTTTTCCGTGATGGTAACTTCACGGTAACCAAGATGTCGAGTTAACCACCCTTTAGATTCATAAAGCGAAAATAATGCGGCTCCAACGTACCCACCTAAATGGAAACGGCGTTCACTCCAATCTAAACACGCACAACAGATTTTACGTGAATGTTTGGAAGGAACGTCAATTCCCATTTCATGAAAATATTGAATACCACTTAATGTGATCATTGAACCATTTTCAGTGATCCATTGCTGTTGACAAAGGGAATCATAGATCTTAACGGCAACTTCGCCAGCTAAATGATCATAGCAAGTACGTGCTTTTCGTAAATGCACTGGCGTGGAAACTTTGGCATGTACGCCATGGTTTAAGGAGATCCCCATCATACTTTCCATCAATTCAGCAATATCTTTTCCTGCTAGCCGAAAATAACGATGCTTGCCTTGAGCTACTACTGTGATTAGCTGGCAATCTAATAATTTAGATAAATGACTGCTCGCCGTTGAAGCTGATATATTCGCCACAGAACTTAGCTCAGTGGCCGTCCAAGCTCGCCCATCCATCAAAGCACTGAGTATTTTAACTCGTGAAATGTCAGACATAGCCGCCCCTATCGCGGCTATTGAGGACTCAAAGGTAACCTCTTTTCGTATTAAATTAGCCATCGCAAGTTCACTTTATTGCCCAAGGGAGCGTAACAGATGCAGCCATACTATCATTGTCCGTTATTAATATCAGTTGGTTAGCATGGTCACTGTATTGCACTAAAATATTAATGTTATTCTCCGCCAATACTCGTGCTATTTCGCCAAGTTCCCCCGGTTTTTCCTGTTTTAACTTACGAATTAATGGTGTCCGGATCGCAAGTACTAACAGTCCAGCTTGCTCTAGCGCTATTTTAGCTTCCTTTCCTTGTTCAACAAGAAAATGAGCATGGCATTCATCACCAACCGTAAATATCCCTCCCCCTTCCAATCCAATACCTTTATTACCTAATGTTTTTCCTAGTAATGCTAATTGTCCTATTTGATTATCTAAAACAACGTGAACATCAAACATTATCCTTGTCCTTTTTAAATGAATATTCGCGAGTAATATGAGCAATACTAATTTTGTAAAAATCAAATATTGACTCTCGCCCTTCTTGTTGAGCTTTCGCATGTAAAACATGATTTTTCCATTGCAGAACTGCGTATTCGTTTTCCCACCAAGATAGCGATAACATTTTTCCTTCTGTAGCTAGACTTTGAAAACGTTCAATTGAAATAAAACCAGCTACATGACTTAATAGTGGTCTTAACTCCTCAGCTAAAGTCAAATAGCGAGTTTGTTGGTCGGGTTGTATTTGCACCTCAAATATTACAGCAATCATATTTTTCTCCGTTATTAATCAACAAACAGAGTAATCCACCCGAAAATTAACACTTCGATAAGCAACGAAATATAGAAAGGTCATGCTGCTGTTTTATGTTGTATATCACACTTCTTTAAATTGCTCGGCCTGCGCTTATCATGTTCTCCTTCTCTTATAATTTTGTTTATTATTTATACTTTTTTATTTTTTGCTATCACCGAAAATAGTGCGGATCCCGCATGGTATTTAGGTTTACCCATCATTAAATACCATTGTTGTTATTTTAATCTTTTTAATATTTCATGATTAAGATCACACTAAAATTATGACCCTATTAACTAAAAGTTATGGATACCCTAATAAAACTCATTGTTAAAGATTAGTTAACCAAAGTAACTTCATTTTTCACTATTGTTAAATTGTTATAGTGAAAATTCTGGTAAACTAATAGAGGTAAAAAAATGATCCTAGATGCCAGTTATACATTATTAGTCGCATGTATCGCGCTACTCATAGGAATGTTTGTCGTAAAATTTACCCCGTTCCTACAAAAAAACCACATACCAGAAGCCGTCGTTGGTGGCTTTATTGTTGCAATTGTTCTGTTAATTATTGATAAAACATCAGGTTATTCGTTTACTTTTGATGCTTCATTGCAAAGTTTATTAATGCTCACATTCTTTTCCTCTATCGGGCTAAGTTCTGACTTTTCTCGACTGATTAAAGGAGGAAAGCCGTTAGTTCTATTAACTATTGCAGTAACGATCCTAATCGCCATTCAAAATACTGTCGGCATGAGTATGGCTGTCATGATGAATGAAAGTCCATTTATTGGCTTAATTGCAGGTTCAATTACTCTAACAGGTGGTCATGGTAATGCCGGAGCATGGGGCCCTATTCTCGCTGATAAATATGGTGTAACAGGCGCCGTTGAATTAGCGATGGCTTGTGCAACACTTGGATTAGTGTTGGGTGGTTTAGTTGGCGGCCCTGTTGCCCGTCATCTTTTGAAAAAGGTCTCTATTCCTAAAACAACCGAGCAAGAGCGCGACACTATCGTTGAAGCTTTTGAGCAACCAAGCGTCAAAAGAAAAATCAATGCAAATAACGTTATTGAAACCATTTCAATGCTGATTATCTGTATTGTTGTTGGTGGCTATATCAGTGCATTGTTTAAAGATACTTTTCTGCAACTGCCTACTTTTGTCTGGTGTTTATTTGTCGGTATTATTATCCGTAATACACTGACTCATGTATTTAAACACGAAGTGTTTGAGCCGACCGTCGATGTATTAGGTAGCGTTGCTTTATCGCTTTTCTTGGCAATGGCGTTAATGTCATTAAAATTTGGTCAATTGGCAAGCATGGCAGGGCCAGTATTAATTATCATTGCTGTACAAACTGTTGTCATGGTGCTATTTGCCTGCTTTGTCACCTTCAAAATGATGGGCAAAGATTATGATGCTGTCGTGATCAGCGCGGGTCACTGTGGCTTTGGTATGGGAGCAACACCAACAGCAATTGCGAATATGCAAACAGTCACAAAAGCATTTGGACCATCACATAAAGCTTTCCTTGTCGTTCCTATGGTCGGTGCCTTTATTGTTGATATTTCAAACAGTATCTTAATTAAAATATTTATTGAAATTGGTACATACTTTACCTAATAGCTACACACTACTCGGCGTACTTCTCCTAACAATTTATTATAGGGCAGTATGCCGAGCCGCTTTCTTACCCCGTATATTCCCCTAGTCAATCTATTTAGCTTGCACGTTTACGAATTAATTCTCGTGACAACTAAACCAAAATTTGAATTATGACGAGTATATCTGATTATTTATACTTTATTCGTTAGAATAGTCCGTAGAAATAAATAATCAGTAGGCTACATGGAATGAAATTAAGACATCTCGATATCTTTTATGCTGTAATGACTTGTGGTTCCTTAACGCGTGCGGCTGAAGTTTTACATATTTCTCAACCCGCGGCGAGTAAAGCACTCAAACATGCTGAGCACTGAGAGATCCCCTCATAATTTCCCCAAAACGTAACCATGTGTGAATAGATTTTGAGTAAGCAGGGTTGCAGCCACGAGTGAGTCTTCCCTTGTTATTGTGTAGCCAGAATGCCGCAAAACTTCCATGCCTAAGCGAACTGTTGAGAGTACGTTTCGATTTCTGACTGTGTTAGCCTGGAAGTGCTTGTCCCAACCTTGTTTCTGAGCATGAACGCCCGCAAGCCAACATGTTAGTTGAAGCATCAGGGCGATTAGCAGCATGATATCAAAACGCTCTGAGCTGCTCGTTCGGCTATGGCGTAGGCCTAGTCCGTAGGCAGGACTTTTCAAGTCTCGGAAGGTTTCTTCAATCTGCATTCGCTTCGAATAGATATTAACAAGTTGTTTGGGTGTTCGAATTTCAACAGGTAAGTTAGTTGCTAGAATCCATGGCTCCTTTGCCGACACTGAGTAGATTTTAGGTGACGGGTGGTGACAATGAGTCCGTGTCGAGCGCTGATTTTTTCGGCCTTTAGAGCGAGATTTATACAATAGAATTTGGCATGAGATTGGATTGCTTTTAGTCAGCCTCTTATAGCCTAAAGTCTTTGAGTGACTAGATGACATATCATGTAAGTTGCTGATAGGTTTCCAGTTTTCCGCTCCTAGGTCTGCATATTGTACTTTTCCTCTTACTCGACTTAACCAGTACCAACCCAGCTTCTCAACGGATTTATACCATGGCACTTTAAAGCCAGCATCACTGACAATGAGCGGTGTGGTGTTACTCGGTAGAATGCTCGCAAGGTCGGCTAGAAATTGGTCATGAGCTTTCTTTGAACATTGCTCTGAAAGCGGGAACGCTTTCTCATAAAGAGTAACAGAACGACCGTGTAGTGCGACTGAAGCTCGCAATACCATAAGCCGTTTTTGCTCACGGATATCAGACCAGTCAACAAGTACAATGGGCATCGTATTGCCCGAACAGATAAAGCTAGCATGCCAACGGTATACAGCGAGTCGCTCTTTGTGGAGGTGACGATTACCTAACAATCGGTCGATTCGTTTGATGTTATGTTTTGTTCTCGCTTTGGTTGGCAGGTTACGGCCAAGTTCGGTAAGAGTGAGAGTTTTACAGTCAAGTAAGGCGTGGCAAGCCAACGTTAAGCTGTTGAGTCGTTTTAAGTGTAATTCGGGGCAGAATTGGTAAAGAGAGTCGTGTAAAATATCGAGTTCGCACAT
>NZ_JAOWIE010000046.1:0-221979 GCF_030332265.1 Citrobacter sp. Cu231
GACAGCTGATAGAAACAGAAGCCACTGGAGCACCTCAAAAACACCATCATACACTAAATCAGTAAGTTGGCAGCATCACCCTGCTCCTGATTGCCGGCAAGGACATCTCCTGTTCTGGTTGAGCATACACAGTGAAACTGATTAACATAAATAATGGTTTCGTTTTCGAGTAAGAATTTATAATCCGTTGTTTTCAGATGTTCGATATCACTCATACTGAGCCAGAATCCATAGTGTATTGTGTACCTGTAGTATTTAAGCATACGGTTTTATAGCTTTTCAACATATTGCTCCATGTCTCTGAAAACGGGGCTGTTCTGCTGCTCATGTGGTATTGGGCATGTGTTACTGCATGCAGGCTGGGGTTTTATTTACGAGCTGATGCTAAATACAGGAATATGCAGTAAGCTGGTTAGCAGCAGGGGAGACAAAGATGGTGCAACAGACGGGATAATTTCTTTGCACTGGTAAAGAGTTAATGATGGTGTGCACATTCTGTAGTGATGCAGAGTGTGCGCACCATTTTTTCTTTACAGGGGCCTGTATGTCACTGACACCCACCGATGAACAATCTGCCATTATTCACTGGCAGGGGCAGAAGCTGGTTGTGAACGCCTTTGCCGGCACAGGAAAGACCAGTACCCTGGTTCAGTATGCACTGGCAAACCCCGACAGCAGAATGCTGTATCTGGCTTATAACCGCGCTGTACGCGATGAGGCTGAGCGTAAATTTCCGTTTAATGTGGAGTGCAAAACTTCTCACCAACTGGCCTGGTCGCGCTTCGGCAGACATTACCAGAATCGCCTGGTTGCCAGCCTGCGTATCACGGATGTGGCCAGAAAGCTGAACACCCGTCACTGGCTGCTGGTTCGTCTGGCACTCAGCAGTCTGAATCAGTTTCTGTGCAGTGCTGACACTGAACCGGGGCTGCAGCATTTGCCGGATGAGGACGCCCGGGCCGGTACGGATGTTTCAGCCATCCTGCAGGCAGTACAGGTGCTCTGGCATGAGATGAGTCGTCCTGATGGCTCATTCCCTGTCACGCATGATACCTACCTGAAGCTGTTCCAGTTGTCATCCCCGGACCTGTCCCGGCGCTGGGACACCATTCTGTTTGATGAGGCACAGGACGCCAATCCTGTGACATCTGCACTGGTGCTCAGTCAGTCCTGCAGGGTAATTCTGGTTGGTGACCGTTACCAGCAGATTTACCGTTTTCGTGGCGCAGATAATGCGCTTTTTCATCCTGCCCTGAACGATGCAGACCGCCTTTGGCTGACGCAGAGCTTCCGTTTTGGCCTGTCAGTGGCCCGGATGGCGAATCTGCTTTTGCAGCGTGCTGGTGAGACACGGCAGGTGACCGGCAGTGGCGGGGAAGATGAAGTACTGATGAGCCGTGCCGGCGCGGATAAACCGGAAGGGCACCAGACGGTACTGAGCCGGACGGTGGCAGGTGTGATATGCACGGCGCTGATGGCCAGTCTGAGCGGCAGGAAGGTGTACTGGGTGGGCGGTATTGAAGGTTACCGGACAGAGGCACTGGAGGACCTGTACTGGTTTTCTGCCGATATGCCGGAAAAGATGCACTCTGATGCACTGCGGCGGGATTACCGCGATTTTGATGAATACTGCCGGATAGCCAAATCCACCCGGGATGTGGAGATGAATCAGGCCATTCGCCTGCTGGATATCTGTTTCCCGTTGCCGGTGAAACTGAAGCTTCTGCTGGAGCATACCGTCACGTGTGAGAAGGATGCGGATATTACCGTGTCAACGGCTCACCGCAGTAAGGGGCTGGAATGGCCGGTGGTGATACTGGATGAGGATTTTGCGGATATCACCGACCCGCTGATGCCGGAAGATGAACGGAGGGACGAAACTAACCTGTTGTACGTTGCGGTCACCCGTGCCCGTAAAACCCTGGTACTGAACAGTCTGATGCGCCAGCTGGTTGCAGAAGAGGCTGGTCGAAATAAACAAAACCAGAAAGCAGCAGAGGCATCTCCGTCAGAAGGCGGGGAAAACGATGCCGTATACGGGTAGGGGAGTGAAGATGCTTAATCGCCTGAAAAAACTGCTTCCCGGTAACAGCAATACCCGCAGTGCTGAGACAACCGACCCGGAAGTCGTCCGTCAGCCGGAACATCTGCCGGAAGGTTTTTATATACCCCGGACTGCAGAGGAACTGACGTTTACACCACGCAGGAAACAGTGTCTGAAGCAGCTATGGGAAAACAGCAGTATGCCATCCGATGTGTATCAGCAGTTCTGCCTGACGCCGGTACAAAAACTCCTGATGGCGGCGCAGAACGTTCCCGCTGCCAGAGACTCCCGGTGGGCAGATGCCAACGGTTTTGGCGACCTGACACTGCAGTTCACCACCTGTGCTGTTCGTCTGGCCAGAGGATATATGTTTCCGCCCGGAGCCACACCGGAAGAGCAGGCCGCACAGTCCGGTGTATGGAATGCCGTGGTGTTCTGGTCGGCACTGTTTTATCACCTGCCACTTCTTGCAAACCTGGAGGGGGAACTGGTCAGCGGAAAGTTATGGCAGCCGGGGATGTCATCACCGGATGAAGCATTTCGTTTTCGCTACAGACAGCAACATCTGCAGGGCACAGAGGCTCAGCAACTGGCAGCGGTGATGGCCGGGCAGTTGTTGCCGGAGGGGACGACAGCCTGGCTGGCCACTGTGCCGGGGGCATTACAGAATCTGGCGGGAGCGGTCTGGCATCAGCATCCGGAGATGGCATTGATTCGTTCAGTCCTGAAAACAGCTGCAGAAGAGGTGGAGAGTCCGCTTCTTGCGTCGCCAGTAACGGAACCCGTAACGGCACCTTTGCCTTCAGAAACCACAGTGCAGTCTGAAGGCAATGTGCCATCTGAGAGCCAGACAGAAACATCAACAGAGGCCATTGCGCCGGAAATGCCGGCGGTCGTCACGGAGGTGGGCGAATTTACGCTGCAGCCATCTGTTTCAGGAACCGGTGAGGCAGAAGCAGTAGTCCCGGATACGTTGCAGTCTGCGACAGACGCGGAGGAAAAGTCACCGGAGGAGCAGAACCTCCATGATGATACCGATATGCTGCTGAGCCTGTTTTCAGCAGTCAGTGATGACACTGAGCTCACGGAGGCTGATGCGATGGAATCTGTTGAAAATAAAAAGACAATTTTTGATGAATCAGGTTGTGCAAACAGTGAACAGGCTGGCGCGGAAAGTGATCCTGCGCAAGTCACGGGGATTTTGGGCTCTGTTTTATGTACCAGTGAGCCGACTCAGGAGATAAAAAAATCACCTGAGCACTCACAGGACAGGAACAGTACGGAAAATGTCAGGGTTCCAGGCAGTAGTGGTGAATTTGTTGAATGGCTCAGACATGGACTGGATTCGGGAGAGATCCCGGTGAATCAGCCTGATGCCAGAGTTCATCTGATTGCCGGATATGCTTTTCTGCGTGTGCCGGATGTGTTTTACCTGTATCTGAAACAGACGGGGAGTAACCACGATCGCCGTTATGTTCAGTCCGTATTTGAGCGTGCGGGGCTTCACCGGGTTCGTTCCGGGGAGCGCTTTGTTCAGGCCAGGCTGTATGGTTCGGCGGAACGAAAAGGGCGTTATCAACCTGTCAGCGGTTACCTGGTGAAAAGCCGCAGTCTGTTCAGCGGAAAAGGGCTCCCCGGAGACAGCCCGTTTATCGCATTTCCGTGACGGAATGCTGCGGGGAAGGAATGATTTGTTATGGAGCTTTTATGGGATCAAAGAAGGCCGGGAAACTGACCTGGGATGAACTGCTTGATGAGTATTTTTTCTCGAGAAACCTGCGTCCGGATACGGAATGGAGTTACCGCAAGGTTGTCCGGGGATTTGTTGATTTTATGGGCGAGGGGGTATTTCCGGCAGATGTGGCCCAGCGTGATATTCAGCGCTGGCGACGTCAGGTTCTGAAAACGCAGTCACTTTCAACATACACGTGGAATAACAAGGTGGCGCATCTCCGGGCGATTTTGGGTTTTGGGATCAAAAAAGGGCTGCTGCCTCAGGCAGAAAACCCGTTATGTGAGGCATCGGTGGCAAAGGAGGCGAAAAAGAAGAAGACGCTTAACAAAGATCAGATGATCCAGGTTTATCTGGTTGTTCAGAAGTTTGCTGAATATGAAACACAGCAGAGGGTACCTTGCGACCGGCGACGTAATGCCCTGTATCCGGCAAGATACTGGCTGACGGTTCTGGATGTGTTGCGTTATACCGGGATGCGTTTTAATCAGCTGCAGCATATCAGGCTGAAGGATGTTCGTCCTGGAGAAGGGGTGATTGAACTGCAACTGGAGGGGAGTAAAACACACCGTGAGTGGTGTGTGCCGATCGTGGCACCTCTGAAAGCGCCCCTGGAACTTCTCCTGTCACGGGCCCGACGTCTGGGAGCCGGTCCTGATGATTTTTTGTTTGATGTTTGCCGGTTTACAGACTGCATTGAGCCTGATGATTATGTGTATTGTCCGGCGCGGGCCCATCAGGCGGTCAAGGGATTTTTCAGGCGTCTGTCACGGGAGTGTGGTTTTCTGGTTTCTGCCCACCGTTTCAGGCACACGCTGGCGACGATTCTGATGGAGTCACCGGAGCGGAACATGCATCTGGTTAAATCCATGCTTGGGCATCAGAGTATTGCGACGACCATGGAGTATGTGGATGTCAGTGTTGCATCCGCAGCCAGAACGCTGGAGATGGCGCTGGGTCTGTATACCGACACACGAACGGTCAGTGAGGTTTGTAGGGGGGAAGAGAACAGGGAAGAAGAGACGGAAAATTAACACAGCTTGACAGGGATATTTCAAGTTGTAAGAATATACAGCAACGAGAACAGGGTGTCTGCGCTAACAGACACCCTGTTTGAGGATGCGATTCTGAATTCAACCAGTGTAACCAAACTACGCTGATGGAGATTCCGTAATGACCGAATCCTGTATTAAACGCCCGTTAAGGATCTCATCCCTTAACCAACGTGCTTTGATGCGGTGGTGCCCGGACTCGGAATCGAACCAAGGACACGGGGATTTTCAATCCCCTGCTCTACCGACTGAGCTATCCGGGCAACGGGGCGCATTAAACCGTATTCACGTCTGTCAGTCAATTAAATTTCGGGAAAAACCGTTCAACCGCTTAATATTACGGCAATCTACGCATTTATGCCTGAAGATTGAACAAAATAGCGTGGTGCCAATTTCTCACCACCCAATAAGCGTTGTACGCTTAAGTCAGCGCACCGCCCATACGGCACTGAGCAAAGCGCAGGATATCTTCAGCCAGACGGTGTGCTGTTTCGACATCAGCATGGCTACGATTGACCAACATGCGGCTCAGGCAGCCTTCCAGCACCAGTTCCATCTGTTTGGCAACCATTGCCGGGTCGTCAACTTCCAGCGTCGTGAGCAGTTCATGGGTGAAGTCATGCGCCGCCTTTTTTTGTTGATCGGCTAACTGATGGATCGGATGTCCGGGATCGGGGTAAAACGTACAGGCGGCGATGAACAGGCAGCCTGGATAGCGATTATTGCTCACGCATTCGGACAGCGCGTTGTAGCGTGCCAGTAATTTCTGCTCAACGCTCTGGGTGTCATCCAGCAAAAGCTGACGCCGCCAGATATCCACCCGCTGGCTGAGGTAACGTAACGCATCGTACAGAATGGCCTCTTTATCGGGCCAAAAGCGTTGTAGTTCATCAAGAGGATAATTGATACGTTCGGCCACCATTTCCAGCGTGGTATTGGCTATCCCTTGAACCTCAAGTAATTTCAGGGTTTCTCCCAGGACATCTTCACGTTGCACGGTATTCTCCTCCGTATTTCCTGTTGCAAGTGTCGCTCACGGTTGGCGATCGCGCAAATGTGCGCTGAAGGTCGTGGCATCCATAAAGCCCGTTACCCGGGCCTCCGGGTGCTCTTTCCCTTCAGCGTCAAAGAACAAAATAGTCGGCAAACCTAAAACCTGTAAATGCTTCAGCAGAGCAACATCCTGGGCATTGTTTGCCGTCACATCCGCCTGCAAAAGCACTGTGTTGCCGAGCGCTTGCTGAACCTGTGGGTTACTGAACGTATACTTCTCAAACTCTTTGCAGGCCACGCACCAGTCGGCATACAAATCCAGCATAACAGGCTTGCCTTTAGCTTGCGCCAGCGCCTGATTTAGCGCATCTACCGATGCTACCGGCGTAAAGTTAAGATGCGTCTGGTCTTGAGCATGCGGCGCACCGAACGCCCAGTCCTGTAATGGTCTTACGCTGACCAGCGCTGCAGCTAACAGGACAATCTGCACGATGCGCATCCAGGCGTGCTTTGCCTGCAGGCTGGTGATGAATGCCCACGCAAAGAATGCGACGCCAAGCGCTGACCACAGGCGAGCGCCCCATTCGTCGCCAATGATGCGTTCGAGTAAGAAGACGGGAAGCGCCAGAATGACAAAACCAAAAGCGGTTTTGACATGCTCCATCCAGGGGCCGCTTTTAGGTAACAGGCGATTGCCAAATACGGTAATCAGCATCAGAGGTAATCCCATCCCCAGCGCGTACAGATACAGCGTGCCGCCTCCCAGCCACATGTTCCCGCTCTGAGCGATATACAGCAAAATCGCGCTTAACGGGGCTGTGGTACAAGGAGAACAGATGAGACCTGCGATCGCCCCCATCGCAAAGACGCTACCGGGAGAACCACCTTGCTGGCGGTTACTCATCAATGTAAGGCGCGTTTGCAGCGATGAAGGGAGCTGCAGCGTAAACAAACCAAACATCGATAACGCGAGTAGCGTAAAGATGACGGCAAGGCCAATCAGAACGTAAGGATGCTGTAGTGCGGCCTGGAACTGCAATCCAGCGGCCGCAACAACCAGACCCAACGCGGTATAGGTGAGCGCCATCCCCTGGACGTAGATAAACGTCAGCAACAGTGCGCGCCCGGTTGATAATCGTTGCTTGCCGCCCAGCACGATGCCGGAAATCAATGGATACATCGGTAATACGCAGGGCGTAAACGCGATGCCTATTCCGATCAGTAATGCCCACAGAGCGGTAAAGGGGAGTTTGGCTGCGGGCTCCGGTTGCTCTTGCGGCGCGACAGTGGCTGGCACTGGCGCAGGTGTTGCCTGGGTATCGGCGGATACTTCACTTAACGGTACGGTTTTGGTTTCTGGCGGGTAGCAAAATCCGGCGTCAGCACAGCCCTGGTACGTGACCGTTAATGTTGCGCCAGATTTCGCCTGATTGATCGTGACCGGGATGGTCAACTGTTTACGGTATATCTCACTTTTGCCGTAAAACTCATCTTCATGCCAGACCCCCGGCGGTAGTTTTACCTCGGCGATATCAGCCTGAGAAGGCGTAATGCTTATCTGTTTGCGATACAGATAATAGCCATCTTTAACCTGCCATGTGAGGTTCAGATCGTGTTGGTTTTGCTGGAAATCAAAAACAAACGCCCGATCGGCAGGTACAAACTGCGAGCGGCCTGGCGCGTCAAATAATCCGGCAAAAGTAGATGTGCTGCACAGCAGCAGGATCAGCGTAAGGATGCGTTGAGCCATGAGCGGTAATCAAAGTCTCCGTGAATGACGGGTAAAACCAGAAGTTCAGGTGTTTGATATGGATGATGTGACTTCAGGCAATCGAGTAGGGCTTGCTGGTGCGTAACGGTGGTTTTTAAAATCATCTGGACTTCATATTCCTGCTCCAGTTTACCTTCCCAATAATAGAGGGAGGTCGCACCGGGCAGTAGCGTTACACAGGCGGCTAGCTTTTCCGCCAGCACTTTTGCAGCCAGATCCTGGGCGGTTGCTTCATCCGGCGCAGTACAGAGCACCACAACGGTATCGGGGATGGAAATATCCTGACTCTTTACATCAAGCATAAACACCTCGAAAGAACAGAGTAACCAGCTAAAGAGTGGTCACTATACAACGGACGAGGGAAGGATGTTAGCTAAAGCGGGGTGATAAAGAGGAGGAACTGCAGGGTGCGAAGGCACCCTGCAGTAAAGTCTTATAGCATGAAGCTGCCCAGCAAGAAGCCGAAGCAGACAGCCAGAACGACACCCAGAGTACCTGGGATGAAGAACGGATGGTTAAAGACGAATTTACCGATGCGGGTTGTTCCGGTGTCATCCATCTGAACCGCCGCAACCAGAGTTGGGTAGGTTGGCAGAATGAACAGGCCAGAAACCGCGGCGAAAGACGCAACAGCAGTCAGCGGGGAAACGTTCAGAGCCAGAGCCATCGGCATCAGTGCTTTAGCGGTTGCAGCCTGAGAGTACAGCAGTGCAGAAGCAAAGAAGAAGATGACCGCCAGCAGCCACGGATGACCCTGGATTACGCTACCTGCAGTATCTTTGATCCAGTCAATGTTGTGAGATACGAAGGTATCACCCAGCCATGCAACACCCAGGATACAAATACAGGCGCTCATACCGGCTTTGAAGGTGCTGGAGTTCAGGATGGAGTCAGTTTCAACGCGGCAGATGATTGTCGTCAGCGTCGCGATGCTCAGCATGATGATCAGGATTGCGTTGGTGGTGTTCATCAGCGGTTTAGCGACCAGGCCAAGGCTTGGGCTGTTGATGATGGCGTATACAACGACGCAAACCACGCCCAGCAGGAACAGCCAAACGGAGGTTTTCGCGCCAGCTTTGATTTCAACTTGTCTTTCACCGCGCAGTTCAACCAGGCCTTCTTCCAGACGCTTACGATAAATCGGGTCGTCAGACAGTTTGGAGTTGAACAGTGCGGTGATCAGGAAGGACATCACCAGAACGGCCAGCAGAGTGGATGGAATGACCACGGACAGCAGGTGAATGTAGCTGATGCCATGACCTTCCATGACGGAAGACATGTAAACCACAGCCGCGGAGATTGGAGACGCCGTAATCGCAATCTGTGCGGAAACCACCGCGGTAGAGAGCGGACGGCAAGGCTTGATACCTTGCTCCTTCGCGACTTCAGCGATAACCGGCAGAGTAGCCAGAGAGATGTTGCCGGTACCGGCAAAGATCGTCAGGAAATAGGTCACGATAGGTGCAAGGATCGTGATGTATTTCGGATTCTTACGCAGCAGTTTTTCAGTTTGATGAACCAGATAGTCCAGACCACCGGCAATCTGCATGGCAGAGATAGCAGCGATAACCGCCATGATAATGGAAATAACATCGAACGGAATATTACCCGGTTTTACGCCAATAGCGGCAAGAACCAGAACACCCAGCCCACCTGCAAATCCAATACCTATACCCCCAAGTCTGGCACCTAAAAAGATTGCCAGCAAAACGATGATAAGTTCTAAAACTATCATATTAGCCTTCCTTGTTGTTTAACAAGTTGATATTAAATTGTTGTTTTTAAGTAACTTCGAGTAAGAAAAAAGGCACGTCATCATGACGTGCCTTCTCCGGTACTACCCTACACGATTACTGTTCGCTTTCATCAGTATAACGTTTTGCTTTATAAGCAGGGTGCATCAGGTTCTGTGCAGAGAAGATATCGTCCAGTTCAGACTCGGTCAACAGACCGCGTTCCAGGACAACTTCACGTACGCTCTTACCGGTTTCGGCACAAATTTTACCGACGATGTCGCCGTTGTGGTGACCGATGAACGGGTTGAGGTAAGTAACGATGCCGATGGAGTTGAATACAAACGCTTCACAGACTTCTTTGTTAGCAGTGATACCACTAACGCATTTTTCCAGCAGGTTGTAGCAAGCATTGCTCAGAATGTGAATGGATTCAAACATTGCCTGGCCAATGACCGGTTCCATTACGTTCAGCTGCAGCTGACCCGCTTCAGATGCCATGGTGACAGTGATGTCGTTACCGATGACTTTGAAGCACACCTGGTTTACGACTTCCGGAACAACCGGGTTCACTTTTGCTGGCATGATAGAAGAACCCGCCTGCAGTTCTGGCAGGTTGATCTCGTTCAGACCAGCACGTGGGCCAGAGGAGAGTAAACGCAGGTCGTTACAGATTTTGGACATCTTAACAGCCAGACGTTTCAGTGCGCCGTGCACCATAACGTATGCGCCGCAGTCAGACGTCGCTTCAATCAGGTCTTCAGCAGGAACACAAGCGAAGCCAGTGACTTCAGCCAGTTTCTGTACTGCCAGCGGGGAGTATTCTTTCGGCGTGTTCAGACCTGTACCGATTGCCGTTGCGCCGAGGTTAACTTCCAGCAGCAGTTCTGCGGTACGACTAATGTTTTTCACTTCTTCTTTCAACAGTACGCTGAAAGCATGGAATTCCTGACCGAGAGTCATCGGTACAGCATCTTGCAACTGGGTACGACCCATTTTCAGGATGTCCTGGAATTCAACAGCTTTTTGTTCGAAGCCTTCACGCAGTTGGTTCAGAGCATCAATCAGTTTGATGATGGATGCGTAAACAGCGATACGGAAGCCGGTTGGGTAAGCGTCGTTGGTAGACTGACATTTGTTAACGTGGTCGTTCGGGTTCAGGTACTGATATTCACCTTTCTGGTGACCCATCAGTTCCAGACCGATATTGGCCAGCACTTCGTTGGTGTTCATGTTGACGGAGGTACCCGCACCACCCTGGTAAACGTCTACCGGGAATTGATCCATGCATTTTCCGTTATTCAGGACTTCATCACACGCCGCGATGATGGCATTTGCCACACTCTTAGGAATGGTTTGCAGCTCTTTGTTGGCCATTGCCGCTGCCTTTTTAACCATTACCATACCGCGAACAAATTCAGGAATGTCGCTGATTTTGTTGTTGCTAATGTAGAAGTTTTCAATCGCTCTCAGAGTGTGAACACCGTAGTAAGCGTCCGCTGGAACTTCCCTGGTACCCAACAAGTCTTCTTCGATACGAATGTTGTTTAACATGTGAACCTTCTTTTTCAAGCTGCCAATGATTTGACTAAACACACAGGATATATGTGATTTCGATTGTTTCTCGACCGACGATTATCCCCTGCATCGGTCTGATACTCGAGATCATATGCTGGTTCAGGATTTCTACCGTAATCTGGATCACTTAAAGCGTGGAATTTACCCCTTATTTATTATTCTGTGAAATGGATCACCCCTTTGTGATTAACCCTAAATATTAGTGTACAAGCCGCTTGAAATTTTGCTAACCACCACAATATCAAACCGATGCGAGTCACATAATTTTCGTACAGGCGTTGAAAAAAACGACTGTTATTAACAGGAGATCCCCTTGCGCTGGATACCACTAATTGCCATTTTTCTCTATGTTTACATAGAGATATCCATTTTTATTCAGGTCGCCCATGTATTTGGTGTCCTGATGACGCTGATTTTGGTTATTTTTACGTCGGTTATCGGTATGTCACTGGTTCGTAACCAGGGATTTAAGAACTTTTTACTGATGCAACAAAAAATGGCGGCTGGTGAAAGTCCGGCTGCAGAAATGATCAAAAGCGTGTCGCTGATTATCGCTGGTTTGCTGTTGGTGCTGCCCGGCTTTTTCACCGATTTCCTCGGTCTTCTCCTTTTATTACCTCCGGTGCAAAAACATCTGACGATGAAACTGCTGCCGCATTTACGTTTTTCGCGGATGCCGGGTGGCGGTTTTAGCGCTGGAACCGGTGGCGGTGAGACCTTCGACGGTGAATTTCAGCGTAAAGACGATGAGCGCAACCGTCTTGATCATAAAGACGACGATCGTCGAGACTGACCCCGCAGGCCCGGTAAGTACTACCGGGCTTTTTTATTGCTTATTTGGCCTCAGCCATTTTCCGACTCGGTAAAAACAGCCACAGCCCAGCCAGCATAATCAGGGCGTACAGGCTCTTCCAGCCAACCATCGTCAGTAGCAGTAGACACAGCAGACCGCCAATGACTGCCAGTGCGCGGTAATGCCCTTTCAGTAATCGACATCCCGCCAGCATGCACAGCAGGTAAATCATAATAAAAATGCCGTTGGCATAGACGATTAACGCATCGAGATTGATTTGCAGCATATAGATGCACAAGGTACTCACCACGCAGCAGCCCAATACGGCGTTTAGCGCATTGCGTGGAAGGTGACGGGGAGACAGACGTGCCAGATGACTCTCCGGTTTATACTGTGCTTGCGACCAGACCAGCCGGGCGAAGCTTTGAATATAAATGTTAAGGCTGGCAAAACAGGCCAGATAACCAATGATGCAGGCGACCCACAGTGCCTGTACGCCAAACAGCTGCACGACGATCTCTGGCAGTGATGCCGCTGCCGCCATCTGTTCACCGTAGGCGCCAAAATGAAGCACGACGACGGTGCATGCCCAATAAACAGAGCCCGCCAGCAGCAGACCTATCATTAGCGCGCGCGGGAAATCCCGCTCAGGATTTTTGAATTCAGACGCCAGATGAGCAAAGGCTTCAAGGCCAACAAAACACCAGAACATCACCGACAGCGCGGCGAATAGCCCGGGTAGTTCAATATCGCTAATCGCAGGGAAGGGGATTTCGCCAGGTTTCAGATCGCCCGCCCACCAGATAGCGACAATGAGGGCAACAATCAGTCCGGCAATGACCGTTTGCAGATTCGCGCTGGAGCTTGCGCCGCGAGAGCCGATATACCAAACCAATCCCAGCGTACCGAGTTCCGCCAACAGCAGTTGCTCGTCATGCCAGCCAAACATCGCCTGACCAAATCCGGCGGCGATGTGTAATGCCGCGGGCAAGCCGACGGGAATCACCGACAAAAACAGCCATCCGGTGACGCGCTCCAGGCGTGAGCCAAAGGCCATGCCGACAAAATGCGCTACGCCGCCCGCGCTGGGAAAATGGCGACCCAGTATGGCAAAGACAATCGCCACGGGAAAAACTAAAACAATCAGCACCGGCCAGGCCCACAAACTGTTGTTGCCGGCCACCAGCGCAGCCAGCGCAGGGACGGCGAAAACGCCTGTACCTAACAATGATGTCGACAACAGGCCAACGCCCTGAGCCAGTCCCAGCTCTTGTTTCAGTCCGCTCATAAGTTGTTATCCGGTTATGCCCAATGACGGGCTACAGCGCAGATTTTTGATGGTATCACAATCGGATTTGCTTATGACGACGCGGCTGAAATCGTTATGAAATGTGAGGCGCGTCGGCGTTTTGACGGGATTTTCTGCTGATAAAAATTTTTTTTCGCTTGCCCCCTTGAAGGCACAAAACCCCATCCCCATCTCTCTGGTCACTAGCCGGGAAACCGTTTACGGGCCGGCGTCACCCATAACTGATAAAGACTTTCTCAAAGGAGAGCTATCAATGAGTATTCGTCCGTTACATGATCGTGTGATCGTCAAACGTAAAGAAGTTGAATCTAAATCTGCTGGTGGCATCGTACTGACCGGTTCTGCAGCAGGTAAATCAACTCGTGGCGAAATCATCGCTGTCGGTAAGGGTCGCATCCTGGACAACGGTACCGTACAGCCGCTGGACGTTAAAGTCGGCGATATCGTTATTTTCAACGATGGCTACGGTGTTAAATCTGAGAAGATCGACAATGAAGAAGTGTTGATCATGTCTGAAAGCGACATCCTGGCAATTGTTGAAGCCTAATCCGCGAACGACACTGAACATACGAATTTAAGGGAAAGAGAAAATGGCAGCTAAAGACGTAAAATTCGGTAACGACGCTCGTGTGAAAATGCTGCGCGGCGTAAATGTACTGGCAGATGCAGTGAAAGTTACCCTCGGTCCAAAAGGCCGTAACGTAGTTCTGGATAAATCTTTCGGTGCACCGACCATCACTAAAGATGGTGTTTCCGTAGCACGTGAAATCGAACTGGAAGACAAGTTCGAAAACATGGGTGCGCAGATGGTGAAAGAAGTTGCCTCTAAAGCGAACGACGCTGCAGGCGACGGTACCACCACCGCAACCGTACTGGCTCAGTCCATCATCACTGAAGGTCTGAAAGCCGTTGCTGCGGGCATGAACCCGATGGATCTGAAACGTGGTATCGACAAAGCTGTCGCTGCTGCCGTTGAAGAACTGAAAGCACTGTCCGTACCGTGCTCCGACTCTAAAGCTATTGCTCAGGTTGGTACTATCTCCGCTAACTCCGACGAAACCGTAGGTAAACTGATCGCTGAAGCGATGGACAAAGTCGGTAAAGAAGGCGTGATCACCGTTGAAGACGGTACCGGTCTGCAGGATGAACTGGACGTGGTTGAAGGTATGCAGTTCGACCGTGGCTACCTGTCTCCTTACTTCATCAACAAGCCGGAAACTGGCGCAGTAGAACTGGAAAGCCCGTTCATCCTGCTGGCTGATAAGAAAATCTCCAACATCCGCGAAATGCTGCCGGTTCTGGAAGCCGTTGCGAAAGCAGGCAAACCGCTGCTGATCATCGCTGAAGATGTTGAAGGCGAGGCGCTGGCAACTCTGGTTGTTAACACCATGCGCGGTATCGTGAAAGTGGCTGCGGTTAAAGCACCAGGCTTCGGCGACCGTCGTAAAGCGATGCTGCAGGATATCGCTACCCTGACCGGTGGTACCGTTATCTCTGAAGAGATCGGTATGGAGCTGGAAAAAGCAACTCTGGAAGATCTGGGTCAGGCTAAACGCGTTGTTATCAACAAAGACACCACCACCATCATCGATGGCGTGGGTGACGAAGCTGCAATCCAGGGTCGCGTGACTCAGATTCGTCAGCAGATCGAAGAAGCAACTTCCGACTACGACCGTGAAAAACTGCAGGAGCGCGTAGCGAAACTGGCAGGCGGCGTTGCAGTTATCAAAGTAGGTGCTGCGACTGAAGTTGAAATGAAAGAGAAGAAAGCCCGCGTTGAAGATGCCCTGCACGCGACCCGTGCTGCGGTAGAAGAAGGCGTGGTTGCTGGTGGTGGTGTTGCGCTGATCCGTGTAGCAAGCAAAATTGCCGGCCTGAAAGGCCAGAACGAAGACCAGAACGTTGGTATTAAAGTTGCGCTGCGCGCAATGGAATCCCCGCTGCGTCAAATCGTGCTGAACTGCGGCGAAGAACCTTCTGTAGTGGCTAACACCGTGAAAGCGGGCGACGGTAACTACGGTTACAACGCTGCAACTGAAGAGTACGGCAACATGATCGACATGGGTATCCTGGATCCAACCAAAGTAACGCGTTCTGCTCTGCAGTACGCTGCTTCTGTTGCGGGTCTGATGATCACCACCGAGTGCATGGTTACCGACCTGCCGAAAGGCGATGCGCCTGACTTAGGTGCTGCTGGTGGTATGGGCGGCATGGGCGGTATGGGCGGCATGATGTAATCATGTTGTTCTGAATCTCTCAGAATTGAGAAACCCCTGGGCAGAAATGTCCGGGGGTTTTTCTTTTGGTCATCTTTTTAGTATATGATTCAGCTACGGACATAACGTCCAGCTAATTGATTATGGGGAATGACATGCACGTGAAATATTTAGCAGGGATCGTTGGTGCCGCGCTACTGATGGCGGGTTGTAGCTCCAGCAACGAACTGAGTTCAGCCGGACAAAGCGTACGCTTTGTCGAAGACAAGCCTGGCGCAGAGTGTCAACTGATTGGCACCGCAACCGGCAAACAAAGTAACTGGCTTTCTGGCCAGCACGGCGAAGAGGGTGGTTCAATGCGTGGTGCCGCAAACGATCTGCGTAACCAGGCCGCAGCAATGGGTGGTAACGTGATTTATGGCGTCAGCAGCCCATCACAAGGAATGCTTTCCAGCTTTGTTCCTACTGCCAGTGAGATGACTGGCCAGGTTTATAAGTGCCCTAATTGATTACACTTCATCCTGCCTCCTTGTTGGCTGCGCTATGAAACCCCAGTCACATAGCTATCTATGCTCCTGGGGATCTCTTTGCTTGCCGCCGTGATGCAGATTGAATGATTTTGCGTAATGAAAAGCACTTACCAAATTCGCTTGGTCATAGGCCTGATAAGCGCAACGCCATCAGGCATTCTGAACTTTTTGCGCAGACTGGACGCGTAAATGATGTAGTGCGCGCAAGCATTGATCCTGAGTGAGCTTTTGCGCCTTATCACTCGTCAACGTTCTGACAAATACCTGACAGGGTACGCCCGCTATTTTTTTCAGCCGAGGGCTGAAATCGAGAAGACGACGAGTAATGGCTTCGGCTTCTTTGCTGCCGGAAAGGGCGCGAGTTTTTACTACCGATCCACAGAACTGGACTTTCCCTTTTTCATCCTTATAACGATAGATAATCGCCAGATAATAATTAAACAGGTTATGCTTCCATTCTGGTTGTGTATAAGAGTCGTATTCAAGATTGTCGTTTTGCTGGCAATCAACATCATACAGCGGCAGAAAATCCAGTAGTGATGTAATTCGTAGCGCCAACTCCCGCATGCCTGCATTATTTATTGCATGAATAATTGCATGGACCAGCACTTGAATCTGTAATTCATTAACCCGTAGTTCGTGCGTTTTTCCGTCATGCAACGTCAGAGAAAATGTTAAGTTTTCCCCTTTATTATTCACTAACATGAGCGAATTTATGCGAAAGTTAATATCCGCGTTCCTTAACTCATCTTCCTGAATTAAAGGGATATTTTCGTGCATTTTTTTGCTGGCTTTGTCACGTTCTTTTTCATATTGCAAACGAGCGTCTTCGCTAAGCTGGTGCTTTGTATAGAGTCTGCTCTCGAGCGCGATAAGCAGATCTCTTAGTCCAAGCGGAGAGAGAAAAAATAACGACTCTTTATTTCTTGGTTCTTTAATCTTCAATGCCAAAGCAACAAATTCATTCTTCTGACGAATAACACCGGTATTAATACCTTTAATACTGATAGTCATCAAAGGTTCTCCCTAACCATATATTTATTAAAAATCTAGATTTGACCTGATTTATATGTTTTGCAAATAATAAATTGCGCGCCGCGAGTTAAAATAGCACATATTAAAAGTGCGACTCCACCTACAGGGATAGTAAATAATCGCGATCGATAGCGAGTGTCCGAAATCGGACACTCAATAATGACTATTGTTGGCGTAACTGCAGATCCAACGGTGTTTTACTTGGTTCTCCACCAATTTCACGTGCCAGTTTAGGGACCATATAGCCGGAAACCAGTGTCAGCAGCTCACGCATAATACGACGCGCTTCATCGTCGCTGACCATAAAGTGGGCGGCACCCTGCACTTTATCCAGTACGTGCAGGTAATAGGGCATCACACCGGCATCAAACAGCGCGTTACTCAGGTTGGCCAGCGTTTGTGCGTTATCGTTCACGTCACGCAGCAGTACGCTTTGGTTGAGAAGCGTGACGCCTGCAGCACGCAGTCTGACCATCGCCTGGCGAAATGTCTCATCGACTTCATTCGCGTGGTTAATGTGATTGACCAGCAGAATTTGCAGGGAAGAGTGCGCAAAACGTTCGATCAGTCCTTCAGTAATACGTGCTGGGATAACAATCGGCAAACGGCTGTGAATACGCAGACGCTTAATATGCGGGATGTCTTCCAGTTGCGTGAGCAGCCAGTCCAGTTCATGGTCTTTAGCCATTAACGGATCGCCACCGGAGAAGATAATCTCATCCAGCTCAGGATGTGCGCTAATGTAGTCCAGAGCGACCTGCCAGTTGCGCTTATTGCCCTGGTTTTCAGCGTACGGGAAGTGTCGACGGAAGCAATAGCGACAATTTACTGCACAACCACCTTTAACCAACAGCAGCGCACGGTTGCGATATTTATGCAGCAGACCGGGAACCACGCTGTGCTGTTCCTCCAGTGGATCGGTGGAGTAGCCAGGTGCAGAAACGAACTCTTCCTGAGAAGTCAGTACCTGACGCAGAAGAGGATCGTCCGGATTGCCTTTTTCCATGCGGGCAATAAACGTACGTGGTACGCGCAGGGCGAAAAGCCGTCTCGCGTCGCGTCCGGCCAACAGTTTTTCATCTGCGTCTATATTCAAAAGATGCAGAAGTTCATCAGGATCGGTCACAACATCGGCAAGTTGCGATAACCAATCTTCTCTGGATGGGGTATTTAGGGTTACAATATGCGCCATTTTGTGGCTTAGCTACCAGTTAACAATTTTCAGAGGGCCTTATGGCAACGTACTATAGCAACGATTTTCGTGCTGGTCTTAAAATCATGTTGGACGGCGAACCTTATGCGGTTGAAGCCAGCGAATTCGTTAAACCAGGTAAAGGCCAGGCATTTGCGCGCGTTAAGCTGCGTCGCCTGCTGACCGGTACTCGTGTAGAGAAAACCTTCAAGTCTACTGACTCCGCTGAAGGCGCAGACGTAGCTGACATGAACCTGACCTTCCTGTATAGCGACGGTGAGTTCTGGCACTTTATGAATAACACCACTTTCGAACAGCTGGCTGCAGACGAGAAAGCGGTAGGCGATAACGCCAAATGGCTACTGGACCAGGCTGAATGCATCGTGACCCTGTGGAACGGTCAGCCGATCTCCGTGACTCCGCCGAACTTCGTTGAGCTGGAAGTTGTTGAAACCGACCCAGGTCTGAAAGGTGATACCGCAGGTACTGGCGGCAAACCGGCTACCTTGTCCACCGGCGCAGTCGTTAAAGTTCCGCTGTTCGTACAGATCGGCGAAGTGATCAAAGTGGATACTCGCTCAGGCGAATACGTTTCTCGCGTAAAATAAGATATCTCATTGATTATATGGCGCAGGTTACTGCGCCATACTTTTTCCAGGGCAGGAATGATGAAACGTCTTCTCGGTCTTGTAATGCTCATTTCTTTCACCTGCACCTTGTTGACGGGGTGTAATACCGCGCGCGGCTTTGGTGAAGACATCAAACATCTTGGCAGTTCAATCTCTCACGCCGCCAGCTAATCCTCTCTCATAGTCTTAAAAATGGTTGTTTATCCATCATCCTTGCGGATCTTGTCTATTATTAAGTAGCTATACACAAACAATATTGGCTAGAAAAGGAAGACGTTATGGTTAAGAAGACAATTGCTGCGATCTTTTCTGTGTTGGTACTTTCTTCTGTATTAACCGCGTGTAACACCACGCGAGGCGTAGGGCAGGATATTTCTGAAGGCGGTAGCGCCATCTCTGGTGCAGCGACAAAAGCTCAGCAATGACCATCAACGGTACGACGTTGTGTCGTACCGTTAATTACCTTTCTCGGCTAGTGAGAGAAACGGCGAGAATCGATTCCCCAGGTGCAGTTTCATGCGGATATTCCGTTTATAGGTGTAGACTGTCTTGCCATGAATGCTGAGGGCGGCAGCTATCGCATTGTTACTCACACCATCCATCCACATCGATAATACTTTCTCTTCCTGGGGCGTAAGCAGCGGAGACGCGTTTTCGCCGATTTCTAAGGTGGGACGAACCTGGAGCGCCTCCTGAATGGTGTTCGAAAGTGCGTTCAGAGTGGCGTGCTTAGTTAAAACCGAATGGGCGACGGATTGAGGGGAAGCAAGAGAGGGATGTAATCTGTCAGCTGATTGCAATAAAATCAGCGGAACGACGCCGCAGCTCATAAAAAAGGGCGTAATTGGCGGGCTGGGATGCGTCTCGCTAATAAAACTGTATAAATCCGCGATCACCAGATGCGGCTTCCACTGCAAAATATGCTCTTTTGCTAACAGGAGGTTATTTATTCCTGATACCAGAAATGAGGAGCTGAACCTGCCGGAATGATTAAGCAAGGCCTCAATCCCTGTGCGAGTATAGTGGCACCGGTCAATCACTAAAATTTTAAGCATAACCTTTTCGCATTCAGAAGAGAGGCAATCGACTTTCTGGATTCAGAAAGCCCTTCATCATAGAGAACTCCGATGAGCGCCAAACGCGGGAACTACGCCGCTAATTATGCTTAATTCTTGCTTTTAGTAGGTTGCGAATAAAAAGGTTGAAATTCATTTTCTTCCGGGCAAAAATGCCATTTCACACATCAGCTTTGCAGGACGACCTGCAAACGCTTCTTTCACCGGGGACGGCCCCATTGTTCTGGAGCCTGATATGTCCTGGATCGTTTTATTAATTGCAGGTCTGCTCGAAGTTGTCTGGGCGATTGGCCTGAAATATACCCACGGTTTTACGCGTTTGACGCCAAGCATTATTACCATTGCGGCGATGATCGTCAGCATCGCCATGCTATCCTGGGCAATGCGTACGTTGCCTGTCGGGACCGCTTATGCCGTATGGACCGGTATTGGCGCAGTTGGCGCAGCAATTACCGGGATTCTGCTGCTGGGTGAGTCTGCCAGCCCGGCGCGTTTACTGAGCCTCGGGCTGATTGTTGCCGGCATTATTGGCCTGAAGCTGAGCACCCACTAAGCGCCTGGTTGTTTTACCCAAATCAGTTTATTTACCTCAAACCCTTCCCGGGTCGCGACAGCCAACATTTGCTGTTTTATTTCGTCTGAAATAGTCGGGGTCCGTGAAAGGATCCATAGGTAGTCGCGATCCGGCCCGCAAACCAGCGCGTGACGATATTCCCTGTCGAGCGCAATCACGTTATACCCGCCATAGAAAGGGCCAAAGAACGAGACCTTGAGCGCAGCGCGGTTTGGATCGCCGGTGAAATAGGCTTTACCCTCGGTTTTCTGCCACATTTCCCTGTCAGGGTTATAGCCCTTGTTGATCACATTGATGCCGCCATCGTCGCGCAGGCTGTAGGTTGCGGTCACTTTTTCCAGTCCACGCTCGAATCGATGGTCGAAACGCGCAATTTCATACCAGGTGCCCAGATAGCGTTTGGCATCAAAGTTATTCACCACGGTAACGCCTTTCGGCGGTGTAGGGGTACTGCAAGCAACAACCAGAAATGCAGCCGTAACTGCAGCAACGACGGGCAGAATGCGCATAGTGTTTTCCTTACTGTTTTTTGTTAAGTGTAGATGACAGCAGGAAAAAAAGATCAAGAATGGAGGTCCGATTTACCGGACCTCTTTGTCAGTTATTGCAACTTTTCCAGGATGCGCCAGGCGGCCTCTACGCGAGCCGGGTTAGGGTAGCTTTTGTTTGCCAGCATCACGATGCCAAGTTTTTTTTCTGGCACGAAGGCAACGTAGCTGCCAAATCCGCCAGTAGACCCTGTTTTATGCACCCATGAGGCTTTCACGGCCGGGGCTGGCGGATTTACCTCAACGGCGGGAAGTGCTGCCAGCGCTACTTTGCTGTCGCTACCGCTGATTATCGAGTCGGCTTTCACCGGCCAGTTAAGCATCTCCCAGCCCAGTCCCTGATACATATCGCCAATACGCCAGTAACGTGATTGCGCAAGCTCAATGCCCTGCTGGAGCGTTTTCTCCTTAACCTGGCTGGCGTCCATGTTGGCCTGAACCCAACGAGTCATATCGACGACGCTGGATTTCACGCCATAGGCTTCGGCATCAAGTTGTCCGGGGGAAACATGCACTGGCTTTCCTTCGCGATAGCCCAAGGCATAACCTTTTTGTTCGCTCTGTGGAACCGTAATCCAGGTATGCGCCAGTTTTAAAGGCTGCAGGACGCGTCTGGTTAGCGCCTCTTCATAGCTCATCCCTGAAGGTTTCACCGCTAGTGCGCCAAACAGGCCAATACTGGAGTTAGCATAGAGACGTTTAGCACCTGGAGCCCATTGCGGCTGCCAGTTTTGATAAAAGCGCAGTAATGCGGCTTTATCCGTAACGTCGTCGGGGATCTGAAGCGGCAGACCACCCGCCGTATAGGTGGCTAAGTGCAGCATGCTGATACCCCGCCATTGTTTGCCCGTCAATTCTGGCCAGTATTGCGTGACCGGATCGCTGAGCTTGATTTCGCCGCGGGCGATAGCATCGCCACCCAACACGCCGTTGAACGTCTTACTGACCGAGCCAAGTTCAAACAGTGTTTGCTGAGTAACGGGACGGTTATTGGCGATATCGGCTTTACCCCAGGTAAAGTAATACGGTTTCCCCTGGTAGATAATCGCCACGGCCATACCCGGAATAGCCTGTTCTTGCATCAGCGGTGTGATGGTGCGATTGACGATATCGGCAATGTGTTGTTCTGTTTTTGACGCGGCAAACGTTGAGAAAGAGGCTGTCAGCAGCAACGCGCAGCATATTGATTTTTTCATCATGAAATCAGTTCCGTTATAAAAAGCGAAAGAGTGTCCGGGCCCGTCAGACGCAATCAGTGTGTTTGATTTGCATCGTGTTGACAAACGGTTAAATTTAGCAGCAGATATAAGTTTTTCTAACAGGCCAGATGATGACGCGTCGCTATATCCCTCTAAACTCGCTGCGTGCTTTTGAAGCCGCGGCCAGACATCTCAGTTTGACCCGTGCTGCGATTGAACTCAACGTGACGCATTCTGCAATTAGCCAGCATGTAAAATCACTAGAGCAGCAGCTGAATTGTCAGCTTTTCGTGCGTGGTTCTCGTGGGTTAATGCTGACGACTGAAGGAGAAAGTCTGTTACCTGTACTTAATGACTCTTTCGATCGTATGGCGGGGATGCTGGATCGTTTTGCCACTCAACAGACTCAGGAAAAACTTAAAATTGGCGTGGTAGGGACTTTTGCGGTCGGCTGTCTTTTCCCTCTGCTGAGCGAATTTAAGCGCAGCTACCCGCATATTGATTTGCACATTTCCACCCATAATAACCGCGTGGATCCCGCTGCCGAGGGGCTGGATTATACCATTCGCTATGGTGGTGGTGCCTGGCACGATACCGATGCGCAATATTTATGTAGCGCGTTGATGTCTCCTCTGTGTTCACCGACATTGGCTTCGCAGATTAAAGTACCTGCGGACATCCTGAAATTTTCGTTACTGCGATCGTATCGGCGTGATGAATGGGCGCTTTGGATGCAGGCCGTCGGAGAAGCGCCGCCGTCACCGACGCACAACGTGGTGGTGTTTGATTCGTCCGTCACCATGCTGGAGGCCGCGCAGGCGGGGATTGGTGTGGCAATCGCCCCAGTCAGAATGTTCACGCATTTGCTCAGTAGTGAACGTATCGTCCAGCCGTTTTTAACGCAGATTGATCTGGGGAGTTACTGGATAACGCGTTTGCAATCTCGCCAGGAGACACCTGCGATGCGCGAGTTTTCACGTTGGTTGATCGGGGTATTGCACAAATAAAAAGGCCCGCCACTGGCGGGCCTGAAATTAACGTATGCGATTAGATGGTCAGGATACCAATCGCCGTTACAACGGTCAGGATCGCTGCCAGGCCGTAGAATACCCATTTGCCAGCAGGCACGTGGATTTTCAGGTCATGCATTGCGTGGTGCATACGGTGTAAACCGCACCACAGCGGCAGAACGATCATCAGGAACAGAAACGCACGTCCGATGAAGCTCTGAGCGAATGCCAGTACGCGTTCATAGGTGAAGGCATCAGGAACAAAGCCCAGCGGCAGCATAATGCCGACCAGCAGGATCATCACTGGCGCAATGATTGCGCTCCACATACCGCCTGCACCAAATAGGCCCCAGAATACGGGTTCGTCAGAGCGTTTTGGATTTGGATTAATCATTCCGGACTCCTTACCAGAACAGGGCAACAAACAGTATTACTACTGTCGCAACCACAGTAACTGCCCAGAGACCTTTGATGATCGGCTCTGGCCCCATTTTTTCGTCTTTTACGATGATGTTGGCGGCTTTAGGCGCCAGCTCAAACCAGGTTTTGGTATGCAGCAGCGCTGCTGCCAGGGCGATAACGTTCAGGATCACCACCACCGGGTTTTGTAAAAAGGCGACGAAGCCCATCCAGGACTCTGCACCATGCTTGAGTGCAAACAGGCCGATAATCAGTTCAATGCTGAACCAGACTGCCGGAACTGCCGTGCCTTCGCGCAGCATGTAAAAACGATAAAATGGCAGCTTTTTCCACCAGGTGGACGTCATAGGACGCACATAGGGTTTGCGTTTAGTCGTCATCGTGCACTCCTTAGCGTGGTTTCAGGGTAGCGATAAGAAAGTCTTTTGAACTTTCAACTTTACCCTGCTGAATGGCCGCAGCCGGATCGACGTGTTTCGGGCAGACTTCGGAGCAGTAGCCCACGAAAGTACAGGTCCAGACGCCGTTCGGGCTGTTCAATTGAGCCATACGCTCCTTCTTACCGTGGTCGCGGCTATCTTCGTTGTAACGATGCGCCAGCGTAATCGCAGCCGGTCCAATGAACTCAGGGTTCAGGCCGAACTGCGGGCACGCGGCGTAGCACAGACCACAGTTGATGCAACCGGAGAACTGATGATACTTCGCCATCTGCGCCGGAGTCTGGGTGTTTGGTCCCTGATCCGGTGTACGCGGGTTACCGATGATGTACGGCTTGATTGCTTCCAGACTTTCGATAAAGTGCGTCATGTCAACGACCAGGTCGCGCTCGATCGGGAAGTTGCCCAGCGCTTCAACCTTCATACCGCTGGTGTAATCACGCAGGAAGGTTTTGCACGCCAGTTTTGGCACATTGTTGACCATCATGCCGCAGGAGCCGCAGATCGCCATACGGCAGGACCAGCGGTAGCTCAGGTCCGGCGCCAGGTTATCTTTGATGTAGCCCAGCGCATCCAGCAGTGACGTGGTTTCATCATAAGGAACTTCGTAGAAAGCACTGTGCGGCGCGGTATCGGTTTCCGGGTTATAGCGCACCACCTCAACTTTCAGGTTTTTCATCTCAGCCATTCGCCTTCTCCTTCTTATCGGCTGCTTCCGCTTCGCCACCGTAAACACGTTTAGCCGGTGGCAGAGTGGTGATTTTCACGTCGCTGTATTCCAGGCGAGTCGTGCCGTCAGCATCGCGGAAGGCGAGGGTGTGTTTGAGGAAGTTCACGTCGTCACGCTCGGTGCAGCCTTCATCCAGACGCTGGTGCGCGCCGCGGGATTCTTTACGTGCCAGAGCGGAGTGCGCCATACATTCAGCAACGTTCAGACCGTGACCCAGTTCGATGGTGTACAGCAGGTCGGTGTTGAAGACGCTGGAAGTATCAGTGATACGTACGCGCTTGAAGCGCTCCTGCAGTTCCGCCAGCTTATCAACGGTTTTCTGCATGAGTTCCGGCGTACGGTAGATACCGCAACCTTCTTCCATGGAAATACCCATTTCGTCACGGATCTTAGACCAGTTTTCGTTACCTTCCTGGTTAACCAGATCTTTCAAGCGTTTTTCAACGCCAGCAACCTGTGCATCCAGAGCAGCACTGTTTGCAGCGCCAGCCGTTGCAGCGCGTTCCGCAGCTTGTTCACCGGCCATACGACCGAAGACCACCAGTTCCGCCAGAGAGTTGGAGCCCAGACGGTTAGCGCCATGCAGACCAACAGAGGAACATTCGCCGACAGCGAACAGACCTTTAATGCGGGTTTCACAGTGCTGATCGGTTTCGATACCGCCCATGGTGTAGTGTGCTGTCGGACGTACCGGGATCGGTTCTTTAACCGGATCGACACCCACATAGGCTTTCGCCAGTTCGCAGATGAACGGTAAACGTTCGAGCAGTTTTTTCTCGCCGAGGTGACGCAGGTCGAGGTGAACAACATCGCCACGCGGAGTGGAAATGGTGTTGCCTTTGCGCCATTCGTGCCAGAAAGCCTGAGAAACTTTGTCGCGCGGACCGAGTTCCATATATTTGTTTTTCGGCTCGCCCAGCGGAGTTTCTGGGCCCATGCCGTAGTCTTGCAGATAACGGTAGCCGTTTTTGTTGACCAGAATACCGCCTTCACCGCGGCAGCCTTCAGTCATCAGGATACCGGAGCCTGGCAGACCTGTCGGGTGATACTGAACGAATTCCATATCACGCAGTGGAACGCCATGGCTAAGTGCCATGCCCATACCGTCGCCGGTTACGATGCCGCCGTTGGTGTTGTAACGGTAAACACGACCTGCACCGCCCGTCGCCATCACAACGGCGTTAGCACGGATCTGCACCAGCGTGCCTTCCATCATGTTCATGGCTACTAGGCCGCGAGCATGACCATCGTCAACAAGGATATCCAGAACGAAGTGTTCATCAAAGCGCTGAATCTGCGGGAACTGCAAAGATGTTTGGAACAGCGTATGCAACATGTGGAAGCCGGTTTTATCCGCGGCAAACCAGGTACGCTCGATTTTCATACCGCCGAAGCGACGTACGTTGACGCTACCGTCTTCACGACGGCTCCATGGGCAGCCCCATTGTTCCAGTTGCGTCATTTCAGTTGGGCAGTGGTGGACAAAGTAATCCACGACATCCTGCTCACACAGCCAGTCTCCGCCTGCTACCGTATCGTGAAAATGGTAGTCAAAGCTGTCATGATCCTGCGCGACAGCAGCAGAGCCGCCTTCGGCAGCAACGGTATGGCTGCGCATTGGGTACACTTTTGAGATCAGTGCGATTTTAGCGTTGGGATTTGCTTGTGCGGCAGCAATTGCTGCACGCAATCCCGCGCCACCGGCGCCTATAATGGCAAGATCGGCTTGAAAGGTTTGCACGACATTCCTCCAGATTGTTGTTATTTCATTCCTGCCTGAAATCAGATGCTTCATCGGCTCCAAACAGGTTATGAACGCGTTTCCACTGCTCCTTTATAGGTACAATAGTATAGTCTCAGGGATGTGCGGGAAATTTGACGTGTTCGATTTTTTTAGCGTGTCACAGGGGGGAATTATCATTGAATTTGATTAATTTAATTACTAAACCACCCTATGTCGCTTTTTTTACCCAATTGCTTGTACAGATTACTGGGGCGCGAAATTTGTCTCGTTAACGCGATACGAGTAGACTTCGTGCCCTTGTCTTAAATCGGAGAAACAACCATGAGCGAAACGGCAACCTGGCAGCCGAGCGCGTCCATCCCCAATCTGTTAAAACGTGCAGCAATTATAGCGGAGATTCGCCGCTTTTTTGCCGATCGTGGCGTGCTTGAGGTTGAGACCCCTTGTATGAGTCAGGCAACGGTAACGGACATCCATCTGTTCCCGTTCGAAACGCGTTTCGTCGGCCCGGGGCACTCCCAGGGGATGAATCTCTATTTAATGACCAGTCCGGAATACCATATGAAGCGCCTGCTGGTGGCAGGGTGCGGCCCGGTGTATCAACTGTGCCGCAGCTTCCGTAATGAAGAGATGGGGCGCCATCATAACCCTGAATTCACCATGCTCGAGTGGTATCGTCCGCACTACGATATGTATCGCCTGATGAACGAAGTGGATGATTTGCTTCAGCAGGTGCTGGACTGCTCGCCTGCGGAAAGTCTCTCTTACCAGCAAGCCTTTCAGCGTCATCTGGAGATAGACCCGTTGTCTGCGGATAAAACCCAACTGCGGGAAGTCGCGGCGAAATTGGATCTCAGCAATATCGCTGATACCGAAGAAGACCGGGACACCTTACTGCAACTGCTGTTTACGATGGGCGTTGAGCCGCATATTGGCAAAGACAAACCGACGTTTGTGTATCATTTCCCGGCCAGTCAGGCATCACTGGCGCAAATCAGTACCGAAGATCACCGCGTGGCTGAACGTTTTGAGGTTTATTACAAAGGTATTGAGCTGGCAAATGGTTTCCATGAATTGACCGACGCGCGTGAACAACAGCAGCGGTTTGAACAGGATAACCGCAAACGTGCCGCACGAGGCTTACCGCAGCAACCTATCGACACCAACTTGCTTGAAGCGTTAAAAGTAGGCATGCCGGATTGTTCTGGCGTGGCGCTGGGCGTTGACCGTCTGGTGATGCTGGCGCTGGGCGCAGAGAGCCTGGCTGAGGTTATCGCATTTACCGTCGATCGCGCGTAACTGACTCTTCTTCAATACAACGTGGCGGTAAAATCGCCACTTTGTAGCATATTTTTTCATTTTCCCTCTAATAGCCACAATTTACTCCTGGATATTTGATATCGTTCAGGTATCAATTCTGTGTTGATTTATCTATCGCTGAACTCTGCAAAGAGAGCAGTGCCAATCGGTGAGCGGCGTTAGTTAAACGCTTGCCAGAGAAAGGGATGGTTTAATGACCCAAACAATAAAAAAGATGAGCCTGATTGGTCTCATCCTCATGATATTTACGTCAGTTTTTGGATTTGCTAATAGCCCATCGGCTTTCTATTTAATGGGATACAGTGCTATTCCATGGTATGTATTTTCTGCATTATTATTCTTTATTCCATTCGCCTTAATGATGGCTGAAATGGGTTCTGCCTATCGTAAAGAAGAGGGCGGTATCTATTCCTGGATGAATAATAGCGTTGGACCACGCTATGCCTTTATCGGCACCTTTATGTGGTTCTCTTCCTATGTTATCTGGATGGTCAGCACTGCGGCGAAAGTCTGGGTACCTTTTTCAACCTTCTTATTTGGCGCAGACATGACGCAACATTGGCGTATCGCGGGGCTTGAGCCTACGCAGGTCGTCGGACTGCTCGCCGTTGGCTGGATGATTCTGGTGACCTGCGTGGCCTCCCGGGGTATTAATAAGATTGCCCGTATTACGGCAGTAGGCGGAATTGCCGTAATGTGTCTTAATTTAGTTCTGTTGTTAGTGAGTGTCGCTATTTTGTTATTAACTGGTGGCCACTTTGCTCAGGATATTAATTTTATCTCCTCGCCTAATCCGGGATATCAGTCCGGTCTGGCCATGCTGTCATTTGTGGTATTTGCCATTTTTGCTTACGGTGGAATAGAAGCCGTGGGTGGATTAGTTGATAAAACGGAAAAACCCGAAAAGAATTTTGCGAAAGGCATTGTTTTTGCCGCGATTGTGATTTCTGTGGGTTATTCGCTGGCTATTTTTTTATGGGGGGTTAGTACTAACTGGCAGCAGGTATTAAGTAATAGCTCGGTTAACCTCGGCAATATTACTTATATCCTGATGAAAAGCCTTGGGATGACGTTGGGTAATGCGCTGCATCTTTCCCCTGAGACCGCGATGGCGATGGGCGAATGGTTCGCGCGTATTACCGGACTTTCTATGTTCCTCGCTTATACCGGCGCGTTTTTCACGCTCAGCTACTCGCCGTTGAAAGCGATTATTCAGGGTACGCCGAAGGCATTGTGGCCCGCACCGATGACCAAACTGAATGCGGTGGGAATGCCGACGACCGCAATGTGGTTGCAGTGTTTGTTGGTAAGCCTGTTTATCCTGCTGGTTTCGTTTGGCGGCGATACGGCTTCAGCGTTCTACAACAAACTGACCCTGATGGCGAACGTTTCGATGACGCTGCCGTATCTGTTCCTTGCGCTGGCATTTCCGTTCTTTAAATCCCGCACGGGTCTGGAAAGACCGTTTGTTGTCTTTAAAACCCGAGCGGCGACGCTACTGGCAACAGGCGTGGTAGTACTGGTGGTGACGTTTGCCAACGTATTCACCATCATCCAGCCGGTAATTGAAGCCGGGGACTGGAACAGCGCATTGTGGATGACCGGTGGCCCAATCTTCTTCTCGCTGCTGGCGATGGCGATTTATCAGAACTACAGCCGCCGCAAGGTCAACGAACCTGAGTGGGCGGTGGAATAAACATCCTACCTAATCCGGCCTACAAAGAAGCATCTTCGTAGACCGGATACGCTGTAGCCGTCTGTTTACAAACTTCCCGCCGGGCGACTGCCTCTGCCCGCAGAACTTAACGTTCTACCCGTTTGCTTACCCCCCAGACTCTCCAGACGCATCTGGAACGGTGGGAATGGCATATCGATACCGTGCTCGCGGAAACCAGCCAGTATCAGCTGATG
Source organism: Citrobacter sp. Cu231 (assembly GCF_030332265.1). Classification (NCBI taxonomy): domain Bacteria; kingdom Pseudomonadati; phylum Pseudomonadota; class Gammaproteobacteria; order Enterobacterales; family Enterobacteriaceae; genus Citrobacter; species Citrobacter sp. Cu231. The sequence continues at coordinate 29,577 of NZ_JAOWIE010000046.1, forward strand.
GATCTCGTGGCGCAGCGGCATACGGTGCCCCATCTCTGCGGCATAGATACGCAGTTCGAAGATTTGAATCCCCTGCTGCAGGTCAACCAGAAAGACTTCTGGCGCCGGGTTATCGATAACCAGTGAACAGCGGTGTGCGGCAGTAAGCAGGATCTGCGTCACTTCCTCGCTGTTCGCCTCCGACGGTGCCGGGATGGTTAACACTACGCGGGTGACCGAATCTGACAACGACCAGTTGATAAACTGCTCGGTGATAAAGGCTTTGTTGGGCACGATGATCTCTTTGCGGTCCCAGTCGCTGATGGTCGTGGCGCGGGTATTAATTTTCGTCACGCTACCGGTAAGATCGCGAATTGTCACCGTGTCGCCAATGCGGATTGGTTTTTCAAACAGGATAATCAGGCCGGAAATAAAGTTGGCGAAGATTTCCTGCAAACCAAAGCCCAGACCAACACCGAGAGCCGCCACCAGCCATTGCAGTTTGGACCACTCAATACCGATCATCGAGAAGCCAACCAGACCGCCAATCAGCATTAGCAGGTACTTGGTGATAGTGGTGATGGCGTAACCGGTGCCGGGGGTTAAATCCAGATGTTGCAGCAGCGCCAGTTCCAGCAACGCGGGCAGGTTGCGTACTAATTGAGTGGTGATGATAAACACCAGAATTGCGATAAGCACTGCACCCAGCGTTATCGGCTCCAGGCTTTCCACGCCCTGCACCGTAGAGGTGACATCCCACAGCGAGATGTTTTCCAGGAAGCCAAAAGCGGAATGAATTTCTGACCACAGCACAATGACCGAGAGCAGGGCGATAAGCATCAGGATAGAACGCACCAGACGCAGCGATTGCGCGCTGATAGCATCCAGATCCACTTCGCTTTCATCAACATCAATTGTGCCTTCAAGACTGGTGGAATGCGGTGGTTCTTCTTCACCCCGCGCGCGCTGCGCAAGCATTTCGGCGCGTCGATGCTTGGCGCGATCGAAGGCCAGGCGGCGGCGCTGGATCAGCATCCAGCGGCGGATGACGTGATAAACCACCAATAACAAGAACCAAATCGCCACGGACGTTTCCAGACGTGCCAGCAACGCTTGTGACGTGGCGAGGTAGCCCACGGCTGCGGCGAGAATAGCAATCAGCGGCGCGCCCATCAGCATATTCCATAGCATGCTGTTGACCATGTTGTCGCTGTTGCCCTCTTTATCGAGGTACAGCGGTATCCCGGCGCGTTTCAGGCTCAGGGTTACAACCGCCAGCGCACCGCAAATCAGAATAAAGCACAGACGTCCCAGTGAGGCGGAGAATTCCCGATCATTGAGATTATCAAACATAATCACCGCCATGATCAGCGGGACAATCAGTCCGATGCTCATCAGGTAATAGTGCATGGCTTTCGCGACGCGGTTACGTGGCCAGCCAAAGTGGGCAATGAACAAACCGTTGGGACGCGCAAAGGTGGCGCAAATCATTACCGCCCATAGCATAGGCACCGTGGCGGTAACGCCATCGCCGATAGCAACAGCCAGCGGGTAAGGCCAGGCTTCCTGCAACCCGTAACCGAGCGTTGCCCACAGCACCGGCAACGGCGAAGCGACGAGTATTGACCAGAAAACCGTGCGTATCGTCAACCAGAAGTGGTCCTGGGTGACTTTCCCGACCCGCGCTGATGAACGCTCCAGAAAACGGGTGAAATGTTTGCGCGAAGAGAGGCTAAAGCCAACCAGCACCAATGCCGCGAAAAGCGGTAGCAGCGTTTCTTTGCTGGTCAGCATCATGATGCTGGCTTTACCCAACTGATTAAACGTATCTAATGAGATCAAACGCCGCAAATCCTGAACGATGTCGACAGGCCAGGAGAGCGAGATGGGGCTGACGTCTGACGTCCAGAACAGATAGCGGTGCGTTGCTTCGTTGACCTCTTTTAGCGCATCTTCCAGTTGGCTGTTGGAGACCTTGAGTTTGGTCAGCTCAAGGATCAGGGTATCGCCACCCTGTAACAGAGAGTTCAGCAACTCACGCTGGGTGCGTAGCTGGGCGTTGAGAATGCTGCTCTGTTCAGCAGTTAGCGGTTGTCCATCGGCCTGATGAATCTGACGCAGTTGTGGCTGTTTGTTGAGGAGATCTTCATAGCGCATACGGTGCACGCGTAGCTGCGCCATTTCGGTATCCAACTGCTGGGGTTTGGGCATTTCCGGTAAACGGGATACCTGCGCGCGCAGCGCTTCTCCCAGCATATTTGAGACCCCAAGCCATTGGGACTGCTCTCGCAGCGTATTCAATGCCTGGCGCACCTGTAATGTTTGACTGGCGGCCTGACGCTGTTGCGAGGCAACCAGGTCCATACGCTGCGCCTGCTGGTTTAAGGCCTGAGACAGTTCGCGGTTAACTTTGAACTGGTCAACAATGCCTTCCGGCAGCCCCGCGCTGTTTTCCGCCAGCAGTTCGGTGCTTTCCAGCGCTCGCTCTGCTTCACGCTGGCGCTGACTGTTGAGTTGGTTGCGCAAAGCCTGCAGGTAAGTATCAAGCTGTTGGCTCTGTTTTTCCGCCAGCTCTGAGCGCATACGTGCCAGTTCCTGGCGGTTATTGGCGGAAAGCTGCGCCAGCTCCAGTTCATCGACCAGAGCTTTGAGTTTGGCGGATTCAGCCTGCATCGCCTGATTCTGCGCGGGATTCGCGTTGGCGGCACCAATACGTCGCTCAAGCTCATTGAGCTGGCGGCGGGCATCGGTTTGCTGTTGAGGAAGCTGACTTAAGGAGTCGGCGATTTCCCGGGCGCGATCCTGCTCCTGCTGGGCCTGACGACTCTTTTCCAATAGCTGGCTGCTGACCTGGAGGATCTCCTGATTTAACGCATCGGTGGTGAGTCCGGTTGGCACATTGCGCGGTTCATCGCGCAGGTTGCTAAGCTGCGCGCGTAATGTTGCAGACAGCTTGGGGAAGTTATCAATAACCTGTTGATATTGTTGGGCGCGCTCGAGAGATCCTTTACGCTCCTCAAGGGCATTCAGCGCGGACTGGAGCGCCTCGACGGTTTCTGGCTGAGCGGGTTTTGCCGCCTTTGCCTGCTCCAGTTCCTGGGTGAGTTGTTTGGCATCGGGGGCCGTCGCAGCGTACGCCCCCAGGCTGAGGCACCAGGCCATCAGAAAAGTGATAATCAGGCGCACAGCAGCGATTCCTATGTTTAACTTTCGTCTTTTTTGTCGTCAACCAGCGGGCTGGCATCGTGTTCTGCTTCGATCTCTTCTTTCGTTAGCGGGGCAGGTTCTGCCTCTGGCGTCACGAAAGTCTCGGTCGAGATGGCCATTGGTTGGCCAATTTTTGTCACGGAAAGGTCCTGCAACTGCTCAACCAGGTTAACTTTGCCCGGTGCGAACAGGTTGATGACGGTGGAACCGAGCTTAAAGCGACCCATTTCCTGACCTTTCAGCAGCGCCACCGATCCTTCGCTTTCGCCTTCCGGCCAGGTCCAGCGTTTAATGACGCCTTCACGCGGTGGGGTAATGGTGCCAGCCCAGGCGGTTTCAATACTGCCGACGATGGTCGCACCGACCAGAATCTGCACCATCGGACCAAATTCGGTATCAAACAAGCAGATTACGCGTTCGTTGCGTGCAAACAGGTTCGGCACGTTTTGCGCAGTCAGGATGTTTACAGAGAAGAGATCGCCCGGTACATACATCATTTCACGCAGGATACCGTTACACGGCATGTGTACACGGTGGTAATCGCGTGGAGACAAGTAAGTGGTCACAAACGTACCGTTGCGGAATTTGTCCGCCATCTGGTAGTTGCCGGCCAGCAGCGCTTCCAGGGTATAGCTGTGTCCTTTGGCCTGCAGCAGTTTGTCTTCTTCAATGTTACCTAACTGGTTAATCACACCGTCAGCAGGCATGACCAGAACGTTTGGATCGGTGTTGATCGGGCGCGCGTCATCGCGCAGCGGGCGAACAAAGAAGTCGTTAAAGGTGCGATAGCTTGCGGTGTCCGGCTTTTGTGCCTCTTTCATATCGACCTTGTAGTATTTCACGAACAGATCGATAACCAGTTTAGTTAGCCATCCAGCTCGTTTGCTTGCACCCCAACCCGCCAGGCGAGTGAGCCATAGTTTCGGCAGAATGTATTGTAGCGAAAGCTTAAATGAGTTTAACAAGGTAGCCTCCAGGCCATAATTTGTTCCCGATCCGGCATACGGGCCGGATCCTGAAAAAAGGGGGACGATTCTAGCGATGCTTAGCTTAGTTGTCAGTTGTCTGTATCAGAAAAGTTTTTACGCGTTTTTACCTGCGCCATGCTTTCCAGGATGCGGTGATAATTTTCAAACCGAGTTTCGGCTATGGCCCCTTTTTCTACAGCCTCACGGATAGCGCAGCCTGGATCGGTATCATGCTTGCAGTCGCGGTATTTGCAGTGGCCCAGGTAGTCATGGAATTCGACAAAGCCCTGCGTGATTTGTTCCGGCTCCAGATGCCACAACCCGAACTCACGAACGCCAGGGGAGTCGATCACGTCACCGCCATGCGGGAAATGATACAGACGAGAGGCCGTGGTGGTATGCTGTCCAAGGCCGGAGTTGTCGGAGACATCGTTGGTCAGGATCTCTTCCTGCAGCCCGAGAAGGTTATTAAGCAGGCTGGATTTCCCTACGCCCGACTGACCGGCAAAAATGCTGATGCGATCGGTTAATGCTTCTTCAAGTGGTTTCAGACCGTCTTTAGTGCGGCTTGATACCATCAACACGCGATAGCCAATGTGGCGATAGATATCCATCTGTTCGTTAACAAAGGCCATGCCTTCGCTATCCAGCAGATCGATCTTATTCAGTACGATAATTGGTTCAACGTGTAGTGTTTCACAGGCTACAAGATACCGGTCGATAATATTGAGTGACAGCTCGGGTAAAATGGCTGAGACAATAACGATCTGGTTGATGTTGGCGGCAATGGGTTTCACCCCGTCGTAAAAATCGGGACGTGTCAGTACTGAGGTACGCTCGTGTACCGCCTCAACGATGCCTTTGACATTCACACCTTCTGCTGCCGCTTTACCCGGGCGCCAGACGACGCGATCGCCGGTAACCAGCGAGCGAATTGTACGGCGGATATTGCAGCGGTGAATCTCGCCGTCAGCGGATTCCACGTCGGCATGCATGCCAAAACGGCTGATAACGATGCCTTCGGCGGTTTCGCCAAACAGGTTGTCGTCGTAGTCTGGCTTCTCCGTGGACGTTTTAAGACGACGCTGGTGATTGGCATTCACTCGGCGCTGTTGGCCTTTGGAGAGTTTATTCTTACTCAATCGGACTGGCTCCTGGTCGCCCATGATGGGCAAAACATTTATGATACACGCAATTTTAGACGAATATAGTCACACTGAATGTGACGCTGAAGGGTGGAAAATAGCATGAGTGCCAATGAAAACAACCTGATTTGGATCGATCTGGAGATGACAGGCCTGGATCCCGAGCGCGATCGCATTATTGAGATCGCCACGCTGGTGACGGATGCCGACCTGAATATTCTGGCTGAAGGACCGACAATTGCGGTGCACCAATCCGACGAACAACTGGCGTTAATGGATGACTGGAACGTACGTACACATACCGGTAGCGGGTTGGTGGATCGCGTGAAGGCAAGCACCATGGGAGATCGTGAAGCCGAATTGGCCACCCTGGCGTTTTTGAAAGAGTGGGTTCCAGAAGGAAAATCACCTATCTGCGGCAACAGCATCGGTCAGGATCGTCGTTTCCTGTTTAAATACATGCCGGAGCTGGAGGCGTATTTCCATTATCGCTATCTGGACGTCAGCACGCTCAAAGAGCTGGCGCGTCGCTGGAAGCCGGAAATTCTGGCTGGCTTCACCAAGCAGGGAACACATCAGGCTATGGACGATATTCGTGAATCGGTTGCCGAGCTTGCTTACTATCGCGAACATTTTATTAAGCTCTGATTTTGTTCTCCGGTGGCTTGCGTCACCGGGTTTTTGACGCTAAATTGTTCAGCTTGATTGTAAAGTAATCACTTGAACGGATTTTCGAAAAAAACGTATTCAGGGGGGTTGCAGCTAAACGGATTTCTCGTATAATGCGCCTCCCGTAACGACGCAGAAATGCGAATTACGACAGCAACAAATTTGCGGGAATAGCTCAGTTGGTAGAGCACGACCTTGCCAAGGTCGGGGTCGCGAGTTCGAGTCTCGTTTCCCGCTCCAAAATTTGAAAATGCTTGTAAAGCAAAGACACACCCAAGCGGGAATAGCTCAGTTGGTAGAGCACGACCTTGCCAAGGTCGGGGTCGCGAGTTCGAGTCTCGTTTCCCGCTCCAAAATTTGAAAATGCTTGTAAAGCAAAGACACACCCAAGCGGGAATAGCTCAGTTGGTAGAGCACGACCTTGCCAAGGTCGGGGTCGCGAGTTCGAGTCTCGTTTCCCGCTCCAAATTCTTACCCCAATAAAAATATCCACAACGACTAATCGCGTTGGGGGCGTTTTGTTTCGTCATTGACATACTCTTGTAAACAGACTTATCCACAGGTCCGGGTATTGTTCCTCGAATACAAAAAACTTCGCTGGGTGAATAGTATCATTTTAACCATCTGAAATTATTGAATTAATTATCATTTCAAATTGTTAATGCGATCACTTGACGATTTTTTCCCTCTTGAATATCAATGTGTTTTTATTTTTATACACAAGCTGTGGATGACTTATGCGTCGCGCGGCAGACCCTTTTCAATGACCCTGACCAAACGTAGTTTCTTCGGTAACTGCACCTCAACTACGCTGGCATTCCGCTTCTCAATTTGCTGAGCAATCGCCCAGTCTATGTGTTCGTCGAGAAGTGGGTGCTCACTTCTTCGACTTTCCAGCGCGTGAATAACCGCTTCATCCCATGGGGCATTACCCAACGCAACGGCGATATTTCGCAGCCAGCGCAGGTGGCCAATACGGCGAATGGCAGAACCTTCCGTGACTTTTAAAAAACACGCTTCGCTCCAGCTAAACAGTTCAATTAACTCCGGGGCATGAAGTTGCTTGCGGGGGGAGAAGTCATCCTCTGTCGTCAACTGCGAATAGCGGTTCCACGGGCAGATGAGCTGACAATCATCGCAGCCATAAATTCGATTCCCCAGCAGAGGACGAAATTCTTCCGGGATCGCGCCTTCCAGTTCGATAGTGAGATACGAGATACAGCGGCGCGCATCTACAGTATAGGGTTCAACGATGGCCCCGGTTGGGCAGATGGTCATACAGGCAACGCACTTCCCGCAGCCTTCTTCGACTGGCTCATCGACCGGCAGGGGCACGTCGATCAGTAATTCCCCGAGGAAGAAAAATGAACCTGCTTCACGATTGAGGATAAGTGAGTGCTTACCTGTCCAGCCAAGCCCGGCTTTTTCCGCCAAAGGACGCTCAAGAATGGGCGCGGAATCGACAAAAGGTCTAAAATTCAGCGAAGCGCAGTGCTGTTGGATCTTCTCCCCCAGCTTTTTTAAGCGGTTACGCAGTAGCTTATGGTAGTCGCGTCCAAGCGCGTAACGGCTGACATAACCGAGTGAGGGATTTTTCAACGTGCCGGCAAAGGCTGCATTAGCAGGAAGATAGTTCATACGTACGCTGATGACGCGTAGAGTACCGGGTAACAATTCGTGAGGTCGGGCGCGCATCATGCCGTGACGGGCCATCCAGTCCATCTCGCCGTGGTATTGTTTATCCAGCCAGGCCTGCAGTTTGGGTTCCGCTTCGCTGAGGTCGGTATCGGCAATACCGACCTGCTGAAAGCCAAGCTCCAGCCCCCACTGCTTAATATTATGCGCTAACTGATTGAGATCGAGGGGCTCTGACATGACGGACCATACAATGAAGAAAAACCCCACAAGTATACCACACTCCATCTGGCACGCCGATGACATCAGGCGGATGGAGCGAGAGGCAGCAGACAGTTTAGGGCTGACGTTGTATGAGCTGATGCAACGAGCAGGAGAGGCGGCGTTTCAGGTCACACGCGAACGCTATCCGAATGCCCAACACTGGCTGGTGCTCTGCGGTCATGGCAACAACGGCGGTGATGGTTACGTGGTGGCAAGGCTTGCCAAAGCGCAGGGTTTTAATGTTACGTTGCTGGCGCACGAGAGTGATAAACCGCTCCCCGAGGAAGCACAGCAGGCGCACGACGCCTGGCTTAACGCTGGTGGCGTGATTCATGCTGCTGATATTAACTGGCCAGACAGCGTGGACGTCATTATTGATGCGCTGTCAGGTACTGGCTTAAAAAACGCGCCGTGTGAACCTCTCCCGGCGTTGATCGAACGTGCCAATAGCCACCCAGCCCCTACAATTGCAATCGACATTCCATCCGGCCTGCTGGCGCAAACAGGGGCAACGCCGGGTGCGGTCATCCACGCTGCGCACACCGTTACCTTTATTGCGCTCAAGCCAGGTTTGCTCACCGGTAAAGCACGCGATGTCACCGGACGTCTGCATGTTAATGCACTTGGGCTGGACGACTGGCTGGCGGGGCAGAACGCGCCGCTGCAACGTTTTGATGCTCAACAGCTTGCGCACTGGCTAAAGCCACGTCGGCCCACCTCACACAAAGGTTCCCACGGTCGGCTGGTGATTATTGGCGGTGACCACGGTACGGCAGGCGCAATACGTATGGCCGGTGAAGCGGCGTTGCGTGCGGGAGCCGGGCTGGTCAAAGTGTTGACGCGCAGTGAGAACATTGCGCCTGTTCTGACTGCCAGACCGGAACTGATGGTCGATGCGCTGACGCCGCAGACTCTGGAAGAGAGCCTGGCATGGGCGGATGTTGTAGTGATCGGACCAGGGCTTGGTCAGCAGGAGTGGGGCAAAAAAGCGCTGCAAAAAGTAGAGAATTTTCGCAAACCGATGCTCTGGGATGCGGATGCGCTGAACCTGCTGGCAATCAACCCCGATAAACGTCACAATCGCGTGATCACGCCGCATCCTGGCGAAGCCGCGCGGCTGCTGGGCTGTTCCATTGCAGAAATTGAAGACGATCGCTTACTTTGTGCGCAACGTCTGGTAAAACGGTACGGAGGCGTGGTTGTGCTGAAAGGCGCGGGTACGGTTGTTGCTGCTGAACAAGCTGAGTTAGGTATTATTGATACTGGCAATGCAGGGATGGCCAGCGGCGGAATGGGTGATGTGCTTTCCGGTATTATTGGCGCATTGCTCGGACAGAAGCTTACCCCGTATGATGCAGCATGTGCGGGATGTGTTGCGCACGGAGCGGCGGCGGATGTGCTGGCGGCGCGTTTTGGTATGCGCGGCATGCTGGCGACAGATCTCTTTACCACGCTACAGCGTATTGTTAACCCTGATGTGATTGACGTTTATCATGATGAATCGAGTAATTCCACTACCTGATGAGCAGGCGACTTTAGACCTGGGACTGCGGGTAGCCAAAGCCTGTGACGGCGCGACGGTTATATATTTGTACGGCGATCTGGGGGCGGGTAAAACCACTTTCAGCCGGGGATTCCTGCAGGCGTTAGGCCACAAAGGTAATGTAAAAAGCCCCACCTACACGCTGGTTGAACCCTATTCACTCGATAACTTGATGGTATATCACTTCGATCTGTACCGACTTGCGGACCCGGAGGAGCTGGAATTTATGGGGATCCGCGATTATTTTGCCAATGATGCCATCTGCCTGGTGGAATGGCCGCAACAAGGTAAAGGTGTGTTGCCAGACCCGGACGTCGAAATACACATTGAATATCAGGCGCAAGGTCGAGAGGCGCGCGTAAGCGCAATCTCCTCATCGGGTGAATTATTGCTGGCGCATTTAGCCGAATAACCTTAAGGGTGGCGGGATGATTTATTGCATCAGAAACTGGCTGATGGCAACCCTGGTCCTGCTGTGCACGCAGGCAGGGGCCGCCAGCCTCTCCGATCTTCAGGTTTCCAATGGCGATCAACAGGCGCGGATCACGCTGAGCTTTATTGGCGATCCTGAATACGCCGTGACCCAGGACGGGAAACGCACCGTCGCGTTTGATATTAAACAAACTGGTGTGATTCAGGGTTTACCACTGCTGTTTAGCGGCAATAATCTGGTGAAATCTATCCGTTCCGGCACGCCAAAAGATGCGCAGTCTCTGCGCCTGGTAGTGGATTTAACCGAGAACGGCAAAGCTGAAGCCGTTAAACGTCAGAACGGTGGCAATTATACCGTTGTGTTTACCATCAAAGCAGATGCGCCGCCGCCTCCACCTCCAGTGGTTGCTAAGCGTGTTGAAACGCCGGTTGTCGCCCCTCGTCCTGCCGAGCCTGCGCGTAACCCGTTTAAAGCGGAAAACGATCGCACCACGATGGTGACCAACAGTAATACCTCCACACGACCTGCGGCGCGCGCCAGCACCAGCAGCAGTGAAAAAGTGGTTATTGCCATTGATGCAGGGCACGGTGGGCAGGATCCGGGGGCGATTGGCCCTGGCGGTACGCGTGAGAAAAACGTCACGATTGCCGTGGCGCGCAAACTGCGTAGTTTGCTCAATGATGACCCGATGTTTAAAGGCGTACTCACCCGTGATGGCGATTACTTTATCTCGGTGATGGGGCGTTCAGACGTCGCGCGTAAACAAAATGCCAATTTCCTGGTCTCTATTCATGCGGATGCCGCGCCAAACCGGGATGCCACCGGCGCTTCCGTTTGGGTTCTGTCAAACCGTCGGGCAAACAGCGAGATGGCCGGCTGGCTGGAACAGCATGAGAAGCAATCAGAGCTTTTGGGCGGCGCGGGCGATGTGCTGGCAAACAGTCAGTCCGATCCTTATCTCAGTCAGGCCGTGCTGGATCTGCAATTCGGCCATTCGCAACGTGTCGGGTATGATGTGGCGACCAGCATGATCGGCCAGTTAGAACGTATTGGCTCGATGCATAAGCGTCGTCCTGAACATGCCAGTCTGGGGGTATTACGTTCGCCTGATATCCCGTCAGTGCTGGTTGAAACCGGCTTTATCAGTAACAACAGCGAAGAGCGTCTGTTGGCGAGTGATGATTATCAGCAGCAGCTGGCCGAGGCTATTTACAAAGGATTGCGTAACTATTTCCAGGCGCACCCAATGCAAACTGGGCCGCAGGGCGCACAGGCGCAAACCGCCAGTGCTGTATCGCCTGGTAACACGTTAACAAATTAAGGATTAGCCATGCCGATTCAGGTTCTACCGCCACAGCTGGCGAACCAGATTGCCGCAGGCGAGGTGGTAGAACGGCCTGCGTCAGTGGTGAAAGAGCTGGTGGAAAACAGCATTGATGCTGGTGCGACGCGCATTGATATTGATATAGAGCGCGGTGGTGCGAAGCTTATCCGTATTCGTGACAACGGCTGCGGGATTAAAAAAGACGAGTTGGCGTTAGCGCTGGCGCGCCATGCCACCAGTAAAATTGCCTCGCTTGACGATCTCGAGGCCATCGTGAGCCTCGGATTTCGCGGCGAAGCGCTGGCCAGTATCAGCTCCGTCTCTCGTTTAACCCTGACGTCGCGCACACAAGAGCAGCCTGAGGCCTGGCAAGCCTATGCTGAAGGGCGCGACATGGATGTGACGGTAAAACCTGCTGCGCATCCAGTGGGAACCACACTGGAGGTGTTAGATCTGTTCTACAACACCCCGGCGCGGCGCAAGTTTATGCGTACCGAAAAAACCGAATTTAATCATATTGATGAGATTATTCGTCGCATTGCCCTGGCACGTTTTGATGTGACGATTAATTTGTCACACAACGGTAAAGTGGTACGCCAGTACCGTGCAGTGGCTGCTGATGGACAGAAAGAGCGCCGACTGGGCGCGATTTGCGGCACGCCGTTTCTGGAACATGCGCTGGCGATTGAATGGCAGCATGGCGATTTAACGTTGCGCGGCTGGGTGGCCGATCCTAACCACACAACGGCAGCGCTGGCGGAAATCCAGTACTGCTATGTGAATGGCCGGATGATGCGCGATCGGCTGATCAACCATGCTATTCGTCAGGCCTGTGAAGATAAGCTGGGAGCCGATCAGCAACCCGCTTTTGTGTTGTATCTGGAAATCGACCCGCATCAGGTGGATGTTAACGTACATCCGGCCAAACATGAGGTCCGTTTTCATCAGTCCCGCCTGGTGCACGATTTTATTTATCAGGGCGTGTTGAGTGTTCTGCAACAGCAGCTTGAAACGTCGCTGCCGTTGGCTGATGACGATGAACCCGCCCCAAGGCACATTCCTGAAAACCGCGTTGCCGCCGGACGTAACCATTTTGCCGAACCGGCTCCCGTGCGTGAACCTGCGACACCGCGTTACTCCGCGTCCGCTGGTGGCGCAGGCCGTCAGGCGGCTAGCTGGCCTCATGCCCAACCTGGATATCAAAAGCAGCAGGGTGAAATTTATCAGCAACTGCTGCAGACGCCGGCTCCGCCGCGTAAAACGCCGGTCTCTGAAACATCATCGGCACCGCTGACCGGCAGCGCTCAGGGCTTTGGACGGGTGCTAACGATTGTCGGCGCAGACTGCGCGTTACTCGAATGCGATGGTCATATTCGGTTGCTGGCATTACCGGTGGCGGAACGTTGGCTGCGTCAGGCGCAGTTAACGCCAGACCAGGGGACCGTTTGCGCCCAGCCGTTGCTGATCCCTTTACGTTTAAAAGTCACCGCCGATGAAAAAGCGGCGCTGCAAAAAGGGCAGGGCCAACTGGCTGAGCTGGGCATTGAATTTCAACTGGATGCACAGCATGTGACCATCCGGGCGGTGCCTTTACCCTTACGCCAACAAAATTTACAAATCTTGATTCCTGAACTGATAGGCTACCTGGCGCAGCAGTCCGTATTCGAACCGGGCAATATTGCACAGTGGATTGCACGTAACCTGATGAGCGAGCATCCTCAGTGGAGCATGGCTCAGGCGATTACGCTGTTAGCGGATGTTGAGCGGCTTTGCCCACAACTCGTGAAGGCGCCGCCGGGTGGTCTGTTACAACCCGTTGATTTACATTCGGTAATGAATGCCCTGAAACATGAGTGATACCCGTAAGGCGAGCCTGCCAAAGGCGATTTTTTTGATGGGGCCAACGGCCTCTGGTAAAACGGCACTGGCAATTGAATTGCGTAAAGTTTTACCCATAGAGTTGATAAGCGTTGATTCCGCCCTTATTTACAAAGGGATGGATATCGGCACAGCCAAGCCTGATGCAGATGAATTACAGGCTGCGCCGCACCGATTGCTGGATATTCGCGATCCGTCGCAAGCATATTCTGCGGCGGATTTTCGCCGCGATGCGTTAGCCGAGATGGCCGATATTACCGCTGCGGGGCGTATCCCGCTGCTGGTGGGCGGTACAATGTTATATTTTAAAGCCTTGCTTGAAGGGCTGTCGCCGTTACCGTCGGCGGACCCGGAAGTCAGGGCCAGAATTGAGCAGCAGGCTGCAGAGCTTGGGTGGGACGCGTTGCACCGACAGCTTCAGGAAATCGATCCAGTGGCAGCGGCGCGTATTCATCCAAATGATCCGCAAAGACTTTCCCGGGCACTGGAAGTTTTTTTCATTTCGGGTAAAACTTTAACGGAGCTGACGCAAACGTCAGGAGATGCTTTGCCGTATCAGGTGCATCAGTTTGCAATCGCCCCGGCGAGCCGTGAACTGCTCCATCAGCGAATTGAGCAGCGTTTTCATCAGATGTTAGCTTCAGGTTTTGAAGCAGAAGTCCGGGCGCTTTTTGCCCGAGGAGATTTGCATACGGATTTGCCTTCCATTCGTTGTGTAGGGTATCGCCAGATGTGGTCATACATTGAAGGCGAAATTTCATACGATGAAATGGTTTATAGAGGTGTTTGCGCCACGAGGCAGTTGGCGAAGCGACAGATAACCTGGTTGCGTGGTTGGGAAGGCGTGCATTGGCTTGACAGTGAAAAGCCTGACCAGGCGCGAAACGAAGTATTACAGGTTGTTGGTGCTATCGCGAACTGAATGTGTACAATTGAAACGTATCGTGCGCAATTTTTCAGAATCGAAAGGTTCAAAGTACAAATAAGCATATAAGGAAAAGAGAGAATGGCTAAGGGGCAATCTTTACAAGATCCGTTCCTGAACGCACTGCGTCGGGAACGTGTTCCAGTTTCTATTTATTTGGTGAATGGTATTAAGCTGCAAGGTCAAATCGAGTCTTTTGATCAGTTCGTGATCCTGTTGAAAAACACGGTCAGCCAGATGGTTTATAAGCACGCGATTTCTACTGTTGTCCCGTCTCGCCCGGTTTCTCATCACAGCAATAATGCCACCGGCGGCACTGGCAGCAACTACCATCACGGTAGCAACGCGCAAGGTTCATCTGCGCAACAGGACAGCGAAGAAACCGAATAAGGTTGTCTGCTGTTTTACACACGGGGAGCCAGCGATCCTGCGTTCCCCGTTGATACATATTAAGGGGTTGACGCTTGTTTGACCGTTATGATGCCGGTGAGCAGGCGGTACTGGTACACATCTATTTTTCGCAAGACAAAGATATGGAAGACCTCCAGGAGTTTGAATCTCTGGTTTCTTCCGCCGGTGTCGAAGCAATGCAGGTGATTACCGGGAGCCGTAAAGCACCGCACCCGAAGTATTTTGTTGGTGAAGGTAAGGCAATCGAAATTGCCGAAGCCGTAAAAGCGACTGGCGCTGCGGTGGTGATTTTTGATCATGCTCTAAGCCCCGCCCAGGAACGTAACCTGGAACAGTTGTGCCAGTGTCTTGTTATCGACAGGACAGGCCTTATTTTAGATATTTTTGCCCAGCGTGCGCGCACCCATGAGGGTAAGTTGCAGGTTGAGCTGGCGCAGTTGCGCCATATGGCTACGCGTCTGGTCCGTGGCTGGACCCACCTTGAAAGGCAAAAAGGCGGGATTGGTTTGCGCGGTCCGGGTGAAACCCAGCTCGAAACCGACCGTCGTTTGCTGCGTAATCGCATTTTGCAAATACAGTCGCGCCTGGAAAAAGTTGAAAAGCAACGTGAGCAGGGGCGACAGTCGCGCAAGAAAGCGGATGTCCCAACCGTATCACTGGTGGGATATACCAACGCCGGAAAATCCACCCTGTTCAACCAGATTACCGAAGCCCGGGTTTACGCAGCGGATCAGCTGTTTGCAACTCTGGACCCGACGCTGCGCCGAATAGACGTAGCGGACGTCGGTGAAACTGTGCTGGCGGATACCGTAGGGTTTATCCGTCATTTACCGCACGACCTGGTGGCGGCGTTTAAAGCCACCCTGCAGGAAACACGTCAGGCGACATTGCTGCTGCACGTTATTGATGCAGCAGATTTTCGTGTGCAGGAAAACATCGAGGCCGTCGACACGGTGCTCGAAGAGATCGATGCTCACGAGATCCCGACCCTGCTGGTGATGAATAAAATCGATATGCTGGAAGATTTTGAGCCGCGTATCGACAGAGATGAAGAAAATAAACCGATTCGCGTTTGGGTTTCAGCGCAAACGGGAATAGGTATACCACAGCTTTTTCAGGCTTTGACTGAGCGACTTTCCGGTGAGGTGGCGCAGCATACGTTGCGTTTGCCGCCGCAGGAAGGGCGTCTGAGAAGCCGGTTTTATCAACTTCAGGCAATAGAAAAAGAGTGGATGGAGGAGGACGGCAGCGTAGGTCTGCAGGTTCGTATGCCGATCGTAGACTGGCGTCGCCTCTGTAAACAAGAACCGGCACTGGAAGACTATGTTGTCTGATCTGACGGATATGGCCTGAAGATTTTTTCGCCTCTATACCTTGTGGATTTTGTGCGGCAGGAAGGCGGCAAGTCCTGAAATCTCCAGCTGCATAGTCAACTATGTGACTGGAGTTGAGGGACGTAGCCAACGCATCGGCAGCGCAAAAGACGCAGGTATAGCATCGCATAACAAATATGGAGCACAAAAATGGCGTGGAATCAGCCCGGTAATAACGGACAAGACCGCGACCCGTGGGGAAGCAGCAAACCTGGCGGCAACTCTGAGGGAAATGGAAACAAAGGTGGTCGCGATCAGGGACCTCCCGATCTGGATGATATCTTCCGCAAACTGAGCAAAAAGCTCGGTGGTCTGGGTGGCGGTAAAGGTACTGGTTCTGGCGGCGGTAGTTCATCGCAAGGCCCGCGTCCTCAATTGGGCGGTCGGGTCTTTGCTATCGCAGCGGCAGCTATCGTCATTATCTGGGCGGCCAGCGGTTTCTACACCATTAAAGAAGCGGAACGCGGCGTGGTGACACGCTTCGGTAAATTCAGCCATTTGGTTGAGCCGGGTCTGAACTGGAAACCGACCTTTATCGATGAAGTGACCCCGGTTAACGTTGAAGCCGTGCGTGAACTTGCCGCATCCGGCGTCATGCTGACCTCTGACGAAAACGTCGTACGCGTTGAAATGAACGTGCAGTATCGTGTGACCGATCCGCAGCGTTACCTGTTTAGCGTAACCAGCGCGGATGACAGCCTGCGTCAGGCAACCGACAGCGCCCTGCGTGGTGTTATCGGTAAATACACTATGGACCGTATCCTGACTGAAGGCCGTACCGTTATTCGTAGCGATACCCAGCGTGAACTGGAAGAAACGATCCGTCCGTACAACATGGGTATCACTCTGCTGGACGTCAACTTCCAGGCCGCACGTCCGCCGGAAGAAGTAAAAGCCGCGTTTGACGATGCTATCGCAGCACGTGAAAACGAACAGCAGTACATTCGTGAAGCAGAAGCGTACACCAACGAAGTGCAGCCGCGTGCAAACGGTCAGGCGCAGCGTATTCTGGAAGAAGCGCGAGCTTACAAAACGCAAACCATCCTGGAAGCACAGGGTGAAGTGGCTCGTTTCGCAAAAATTCTGCCGGAATATAAAGCCGCGCCGCAAATTACCCGCGAGCGTCTGTATATCGAGACCATGGAAAAAGTGTTGAGCAATACCCGCAAAGTCCTGGTTAACGATAAAGGCAGCAATCTGATGGTTCTACCGCTGGATCAAATGCTGAAGGGCGGCAGTGCGCCGGCAGCAAAGACTGACAGCAGTTCAAACCTGCTGCGTCTGCCGCCAGCAGCGACTTCCAGTACTGGAGCAAGCAATACTTCGTCCACCAGTCAGGGCGATATTATGGACCAACGCCGCGCGAATGCGCAGCGTAACGACTACCAGCGTCAGGGGGAATAACGATGCGTAAGTCAGTTATTGCGATTATCATCATCGTTCTGGTAGTTCTGTTCATGTCTGTCTTTGTGGTCAAAGAAGGCGAGCGCGGTATTACTCTGCGCTTTGGTAAAGTACTACGTGACGATGAAAACAAGCCGCTGGTTGTTGCACCAGGCCTGCACTTCAAGATTCCGTTTATTGAATCAGTGAAGATGCTGGATGCGCGTATTCAGACCATGGACAACCAGGCCGATCGCTTTGTCACCAAAGAGAAGAAAGACCTGATCGTTGACTCCTACATTAAGTGGCGTATCAGTGACTTTAGCCGTTACTACCTGGCAACGGGCGGTGGTGATGTTTCTCAGGCAGAAGTCCTGCTGAAACGTAAGTTCTCTGACCGTCTGCGTTCTGAAATTGGTCGTCTGGACGTGAAAGACATCGTTACCGACTCCCGCGGTCGTCTGACCCTGGAAGTGCGTGACGCGCTGAACTCCGGTTCTGCTGGCACGGAAGATGAAGTCGCGACGCCGGCGGCGGACAGCGCAATTGCCGAAGCGGCTGAGCGTGTTCAGGCTGAAACGAAAGGTAAAGTACCGGTCATCAACCCGAACAGTATGGCGGCATTGGGGATTGAAGTGGTTGACGTGCGTATTAAGCAAATCAACCTGCCTGCTGAAGTGTCCGAGGCTATCTACAACCGTATGCGCGCTGAGCGTGAAGCGGTAGCGCGTCGCCATCGTTCACAAGGTCAGGAAGAAGCGGAAAAACTGCGCGCGACGGCAGACTATGAAGTCACCAAAACGCTGGCAGAATCTGAGCGCCAGGGCCGCATAATGCGCGGTGAGGGCGATGCAGAAGCCGCTAAATTGTTTGCCGATGCGTTCAGCCAGGATCCTGACTTCTACGCCTTCATCCGTAGCCTGCGCGCGTACGAGAAGAGCTTCGAAGGTAATCAGGACGTGATGGTCATGAGCCCGGACAGCGATTTCTTCCGCTACATGAAGACGCCGAATACCGCGACACGCTAATAGCGTTCCAGCGGTTTAAAAACCAGCAAAACCACCGGCATCCCCAGGATGCGGTGGTTTTCTTTTTATAAAAGGACGATGGATGAATTCAACAATTTTGCTGGCGCTCGCACTGGTTCTGGTGCTGGAAGGCCTGGGACCGATGCTTTATCCCGGCGCGTGGAAGAAAATGATCTCCGCAATGGCGCAGCTTCCTGAAAATACTTTACGTCGTTTTGGTGGAGGTCTTGTGGTTGCGGGCGTTGTGGTCTACTACATGTTGAGGAAAACGATTGGCTGATCAATTAGTAGCCTATTTTGCGGATTTTCGCATGCAAAAAGTGCTGTATATCTGAAAAAGCGGTGGTAGAATCCATTTTTAAGCAAACGGTGATTTTGAAAAATGGGTAACAACGTCGTCGTACTGGGCACCCAATGGGGTGACGAAGGTAAAGGGAAGATCGTCGATCTTCTGACTGAACGGGCTAAATATGTTGTGCGCTACCAGGGTGGTCACAACGCAGGCCATACTCTCGTAATCAACGGTGAAAAAACCGTCCTCCATCTTATTCCATCAGGTATTCTTCGCGAGAATGTCATCAGCATCATCGGTAACGGTGTTGTGCTGTCTCCGTCCGCGCTGATGAAAGAAATGAAAGGACTGGAAGATCGTGGTATCCCGGTTCGCGAGCGCCTGCTGTTGTCTGAAGCTTGTCCGCTGATCCTTGATTATCATGTGGCGTTAGATAACGCTCGTGAGAAAGCGCGTGGCGAGAAAGCGATCGGTACTACCGGTCGTGGTATCGGTCCTGCTTATGAAGACAAAGTGGCACGTCGCGGTCTGCGCGTTGGCGATCTGTTTGATAAAGCAACCTTCGCTGAAAAACTGAAAGAAGTGATGGAATATCACAACTTCCAGCTGGTGAATTTCTATAAAGTTGAAGCGGTTGACTACCAGAAAGTGCTGGATGATGTGATGGCGATTGCCGACATCCTGACCTCGATGGTTGTTGATGTTTCCGATCTGCTGGACCAGGCGCGTAAGCGTGGCGACTTCGTCATGTTCGAAGGCGCGCAGGGTACGCTGCTGGATATCGACCACGGTACCTATCCGTACGTAACGTCTTCCAACACTACCGCAGGTGGTGTGGCGACCGGCTCCGGCCTGGGTCCACGTTATGTGGATTACGTTCTGGGTATCATCAAAGCTTACTCTACACGTGTCGGTGCGGGTCCGTTCCCGACTGAGCTGTTTGATGACGTTGGTGAGTTCCTGTGCAAACAAGGTAACGAGTATGGCGCGACCACCGGTCGTCGTCGTCGCACCGGTTGGCTGGACTCCGTTGCTGTACGTCGCGCAGTACAGATTAACTCCCTGTCTGGCTTCTGCCTGACCAAACTGGACGTACTGGACGGTTTGAAAGAGGTGAAAATCTGTGTCGCTTACCGTATGCCAGATGGTCGTGAAGTAACGACGACTCCGCTGGCAGCTGACGACTGGAAAGGTATTGAGCCGATTTACGAAACCATGCCGGGCTGGTCTGAATCCACCTTCGGCGTGAAGGAACGTAGCGGTCTGCCGCAGGCAGCACTGAACTACATCAAGCGTATTGAAGAACTGACCGGTGTGCCGATTGATATTATCTCAACTGGCCCAGACCGTACCGAAACCATGATCCTGCGCGACCCGTTCGACGCATAATTCTGGTTATAGCGTGGCGTCGAATGGCGCTGCGCTTGCACTATCTTAGGCCGGATGGAGCGCTTTGTATTAGAATCCGGCTTAAATTCACGTAAGTTCCTCGCTTTTTTCCTTCCTGAATTGAAATAAATTAGCGACCTGGCTGGTGGCTGGTTTATCATCAATGTAATTAATACCACCAGGTTTATCCGTTTTATCCCTTTTCCTGAGGTTGATGTGCAGTTAACAAGTTTCACCGATTACGGATTACGTGCGCTAATCTACATGGCGTCACTTCCCGAAGGACGTATGACCAGTATTTCTGAGGTGACAGAAGTCTACGGCGTGTCCCGTAATCATATGGTCAAAATAATCAATCAACTTAGCCGGGCGGGCTTTGTTACTGCTATTCGTGGAAAAAATGGCGGTATCCGCTTGGGTAAACCGGCTAAAGCTATTGGTATTGGTGATGTGGTTCGCGAGCTCGAACCTCTATCGTTGGTCAATTGTAGCAGCGAGTTTTGCCATATTACCCCGGCCTGTCGACTCAAACAGGCGCTTTCTAAGGCAGTGCAAAGTTTTCTCACGGAACTGGACAACTACACACTTGCTGATTTGGTTGAAGAAAATCAACCGCTTTATAAATTATTGCTGGTGGAGTGACGAAAATCTTCATCAGAGCTGACAATGGAGGAACCTCAATGTCACAAGATCCTTTCCAGGAACGCGAAGCAGAAAAATACGCGAATCCTATCCCGAGCCGGGAATTTATCCTCGAACATTTAACTAAACGTGAAAAACCGGCCAACCGCGATGAGCTGGCCGCTGAACTCAACATTGAAGGTGAAGAGCAGCAAGAAGCGTTGCGTCGTCGCCTGCGCGCCATGGAGCGTGACGGACAACTGGTCTTCACCCGCCGCCAGTGCTATGCGCTGCCGGAACGTCTTGACCTGCTGAAAGGTACCGTTATTGGCCACCGTGATGGCTACGGCTTTCTGCGCGTTGAAGGCCGTAAAGATGACTTGTACCTGTCCAGCGAGCAGATGAAAACCTGTATTCATGGCGATCAGGTACTGGCACAACCGCTGGGCGCAGATCGTAAAGGTCGTCGCGAAGCGCGTATTGTGCGCGTCCTGGTGCCAAAAACCAGCCAGATTGTCGGTCGCTACTTTACCGACGCTGGCGTTGGGTTTGTTGTCCCTGACGATAGCCGCCTGAGCTTCGATATCCTGATCCCGCCGGAAGAGATTATGGGGGCGCGTATGGGCTTTGTGGTCGTGGTTGAACTGACCCAGCGTCCGACTCGTCGCACCAAAGCGGTGGGTAAAATTGTTGAAGTCCTGGGCGACAACATGGGAACCAGCATGGCCGTAGATATGGCTCTGCGTACTCATGAAATCCCGTATATCTGGCCGCAGGCGGTCGAAAAACAGGTCGCCGGGCTGAAAGAAGAAGTGCCGGAAGAAGCGAAAGTCGGACGTGTCGATCTGCGCTCACTGCCGCTGGTGACTATCGATGGTGAAGATGCGCGTGACTTCGACGATGCGGTTTACTGCGAAAAGAAACGTGGCGGCGGCTGGCGTTTATGGGTGGCGATTGCTGACGTAAGCTATTATGTTCGCCCGCCGACTCCGCTGGACCAGGAAGCCCGCAGCCGTGGCACATCCGTCTACTTCCCGTCGCAGGTTGTTCCGATGCTGCCGGAAGTGCTGTCTAACGGATTGTGTTCTCTCAACCCGCAGGTGGACAGGTTGTGTATGGTCTGCGAAATGACCATTTCGTCGAAAGGCCGTTTAACCGGCTTTAAATTCTACGAAGCGGTCATGAGCTCCCATGCGCGTCTGACCTACACCAAGGTCTGGCATATGCTGCAGGGGGACCAGGAACTGCGTGAGCAGTACGCGCCGTTGGTTAAACACATTGAAGAGTTGCACAACCTCTACAAAGTGCTGGATAAAGCGCGAGAAGAGCGTGGCGGTATCTCGTTTGAAAGTGAAGAAGCGAAGTTTATCTTCAATGCTGAACGCCGTATTGAGCGTATTGAGCAGACACAACGTAATGATGCGCACAAACTGATTGAAGAGTGCATGATCATGGCGAACATCTCCGCGGCGCGATTCGTTGAGAAAGCCAAAGAACCCGCGCTGTTCCGTATTCATGATAAGCCGACGACCGAAGCGATTAACTCGTTCCGTTCCGTACTGGCGGAGTTGGGGCTGGAGTTGCCAGGCGGCAACAAACCGGAGCCACGTGATTACGCTGAGCTGCTGGAGTCGATTGCTGACCGTCCTGACGCTGAAATGCTGCAAACCATGCTGCTGCGTTCGATGAAGCAGGCGATTTACGATCCGGAAAACCGCGGACACTTTGGTCTGGCGCTGCAATCTTATGCGCACTTTACCTCGCCGATCCGTCGTTACCCGGATCTCTCCTTGCACCGGGCGATTAAGTATCTGCTGGCGCAGGAGCAGGGCCATAAGGGCAACACCACGGAAACGGGTGGCTACCATTATTCGATGGAAGAGATGCTGCAACTGGGTCAGCACTGTTCGATGGCCGAGCGCCGTGCTGACGAAGCCACGCGCGATGTCTCTGACTGGTTGAAGTGCGACTTCATGCTGGATCAGGTAGGGAATGTCTTCAAAGGCGTGATCGCCAGCGTCACCGGATTTGGCTTCTTTGTCCGTCTTGATGAGTTGTTTATCGACGGTCTGGTGCATGTCTCCTCCCTGGATAACGACTACTATCGTTTCGACCAGGTTGGGCAGCGCCTGACGGGTGAATCCAGCGGTCAAATGTATCGCCTGGGCGATCGGGTGGAAGTTCGTGTAGAAGCGGTCAATATGGACGAGCGTAAAATCGACTTCAGTTTGATCTCCAGCGAACGTGCACCGCGCAATGAAGGCAAAACCGCGCGCGAAAAAGCGAAAAAAGGTGATGCAGGTAAAAATACCGGTAAACGTCGTCAGATGGGCAAAAAGGTGAATTTCGAGCCGGACAGCGCTTTCCGCGGCGAGAAGAAAGGCAGAGCCAAACCTCAGGCGGATAAGAAAACGGCTGAGAAGAAAGGCGACAAAAAAGCGAAAAAGCCATCGGCAAAAACGCTTAAAATCGCTGCCGCCACCAAAGCTAAACGTGCGTCGAAAAAGAAAGTCGCACAATAACAGCCATAAACAGTAAGTCGGGCAACTTCGCGTTGCCCGCGTTACACATAAAAAATTAACGAGTACATTCATGAGTGAAATGATTTACGGCATCCATGCGGTGCAGGCTCTGCTGGAACGTGCGCCTGAGCGCTTCCAGGACGTCTTTATTCTCAAAGGTCGTGAAGATAAACGCCTGCTGCCGCTGATCCACGCACTGGAAGCACAGGGTGTTGTCATTCAGTTGGCTAACCGCCAGTTCCTGGATGAGAAAAGTGAGGGTGCGGTACATCAGGGCATTATTGCTCGCGTGAAGCCGGGTCGTCAGTACCAGGAGAACGATCTGCCGGATCTGATTGCTACACTCGATCAGCCGTTCTTTTTGATCCTTGATGGCGTCACTGACCCGCATAATCTGGGCGCATGTCTGCGTAGCGCCGATGCTGCTGGCGTGCATGCGGTTATCGTACCGAAGGATCGTTCTGCGCAGCTGAATGCGACGGCGAAAAAAGTGGCCTGCGGCGCGGCAGAAAGCGTACCGCTGATCCGTGTAACTAATCTGGCACGCACCATGCGTATGCTGCAGGAAGAGAATATCTGGATCGTCGGAACCGCAGGTGAAGCCGACCATACTCTCTACCAGAGCAAAATGACCGGGCGTCTGGCGCTGGTGATGGGCGCAGAGGGTGAAGGTATGCGCCGTCTGACCCGTGAACACTGTGACGAACTCATCAGCATCCCGATGGCAGGTAGCGTTTCGTCGCTGAACGTTTCAGTTGCGACGGGCATCTGCCTGTTTGAAGCAGTCCGCCAGCGCGGATAAATTTAATTTTCAGACAAACCATCCAATTTAGGATGGTTTTTTTTTATCTAAAACGGGTATTATAAGCGAGTAAAAATAACATTCATTTTATTTATTCCTAAATAATCAATATATGGAAGATATATAGTGTGGACTCCACAAATGCTCGCTACTGCGCTGCAGAATATCCATGATTTAAATATTAAAACTCATAATGATGAGCAATCCTTAATAGT
Source organism: Citrobacter sp. Cu231 (assembly GCF_030332265.1). Lineage (NCBI taxonomy): Bacteria > Pseudomonadati > Pseudomonadota > Gammaproteobacteria > Enterobacterales > Enterobacteriaceae > Citrobacter > Citrobacter sp. Cu231. The sequence continues at coordinate 53,583 of NZ_JAOWIE010000046.1, forward strand.
TAAAATGGATGATTATGGCGATCTGCAGCTTAACGTTTTATTTACTTCCCGCCAGATGATAATTGAAACTATTATTTGTTCGGTGAATGATATTCAACACCATGACGAATTCAATCTCTTTTTGTTACGTCATCAAAAACTGCTGCCGCTGTCCTCTGTGGGAATTTCTCGCGTTCAGCGAGATGAATATTACGTTGCGTTTGGCGCGCTGTCGCTTAATTCATCTCTGGACGATGTTGTCCTTGAAATGAAAACGTTAGCCGATAATGCGCTGGATCTGGCTGAAATCACTGAAGAATACACGCACGAATAACAAGGAACGTTATTAATGGGAATTTTGAAAAGTCTGTTCACCCTCGGCAAGTCAATGATTTCGCAAGCGGAAGAATCAATTGAAGAAGCACAGGGTGTGCGGATGCTGGAGCAGCATATTCGTGACGCGAAAGGTGAACTGGATAAAGCGGGAAAATCACGGGTTGATCTGTTGGCGCGTGTGAAGCTCAGCAACGACAAACTGAAAGATTTGCGCGACCGTAAATCCACGCTGGAAACGCGAGCGATGGAAGCGCTGAGTAAAAACGTTGATCCATCTTTGATAAATGAAGTTGCGGAAGAGATTGCCCGCCTTGAGAATATGATTTCAGCTGAAGAGCAAGTACTTACTAACATTGAGGCGTCGCGCGATGGCGTTGAGAAAGCGGTGAACGCAACCTCACAACGGATTGCGCAGTTCGAACAGCAGCTTGAGGTGGTAAAGGCAACAGAAGCGATGCAGCGCGCCCAACAGGCGGTGACTACATCGACAGTGGGCGCGTCTTCCAGCGTGTCTACAGCCGCAGAGTCGCTCAAGCGTTTGCAAACGCGGCAGGCAGAGCGTCAGGCTCGTCTGGATACCGCTGCGCAACTCGAAAAGGTTGCCGATGGGCGTGACCTCGACGAGAAGCTGGCCGAAGCTGGCATTGGGGCGACCAATAAAAGTTCGGCTCAGGATGTCCTGGCACGACTGCAGCGTCAGCAAGGCGAGTAATGCCGTTCACTTGGGTCATCAAAACGTGCCAACGGCACCTTTCAAGACTGACCTGGCCTGCATTACTGGGGTTATTCGCAGGGCAGTATCTGTTTTGTTACCTGGTGCTGAGGTTACTTGGTGAGGCGGTCCTGGTTGGTCGTCTGAGCGACTTTATTTATTACTGCTCAGTCGTCGGCTCTACGTTGGGTTTTGGTGACATGAGTCCGCAAACTGCGGCAGGTCGGATTTTTACAGCGATCTGGCAAATTCCTGTCAGCGTTGGTTTATTTGGCGCATTAATGGGAAAGGTTATCGGCCTGGTGCAAGGGATGTTAGCGAAAGGAATGATGGGGATGGGAGATTATCAGCATTTGCGTAACCATATGCTGGTGGTCGGTTGGCGAGGCCACCAGACGGAAAAAATGATATCGCTGTTGCTGTATGACACCCGGCGCGCTTTTGAGCGGGTGCTCCTGTGTGAATCAGATGATATTCAGCATCCTTTATCAGGAAATAACTGGGTTGATTTCATTCGTATCCGTAATTTTAATGACCCGCAAGAGCATGCTCGCATGGGGTTATGCAATTGCCAGAGTGTGATCATATTTGCTCGTACAGATGAACTCACGTTTACCATCGCGCTTTCACTGGTAGATTCCATTCCTGAACAATGCCATGTTGTTGCTTATATGGAAGATGAGCGTTACGCAGGATTGCTGGAAGTTCATTGTCCGCGCATTGAAATTGTGCGCAATCTCTCCGCTGAGCAGCTTTCTCGCTCCATTCAGGACCCAGGGTCTTCGCAGTCGGTCGCATCCATCATGAATCCCATGCTGGGTGATACGGGGTTTGCCGTGCCAATACCTGAAGAGGTGGTTTCAATTCGTTATGGCGACCTCATGCGCTATATGAAGCTTCGTCACGATGCCACGGTTTTGGGGATTAGCAGCTGTAAAAATGGTCGGGGGATGGAATTAAATCCGGTCATTTCGACAGAGGTAAAAGGAGGTATGTGGCTGCATCTGATAGGTAATAGCCGCATTCTGGCGAAAGAGATTGCATGGCTGGAGATAGAGGGAAAATAATGACGAGTTTTTTCCAGCGTTTATTTGGTAAAGCTGCTGCCGATGCGCCAGTACGCGGGCCGTTGGGGTTACATCTGAATGCAGGGTTTACGCTCAATACGCTGGCGTTTCGCCTGCTGGAAGAGTCTTTGCTGATCGAATTACCTGGTGAGGAGTACACCGTCGCCGCGGTTAGCCATATTGATTTGGGAGGAGGAAGCCAGATTTTCCGCTACTACACGTCTGGAGAGGAGTTTCTGCAAATCAATACCACGGGCGGCTCAGATATTGATGATATCGACGATATCAAATTTTTTGTTTATGAAGAAAGTTACGGGATTTCACAGAAAAAACACTGGCAGTCTGCCATTAGCCCGTCCGCAATAGGTACGCCGACGCTGAGCTGGCAGGAAGTATGCTGGCAGCGCTTTTTTAACGATGAAGAGCCGGGGAATATTGAACCGGTTTATATGCTGGAGAAAGTGGAAAATCATCAGCATGCCACATGGGATGTACATAATTTTACTATGGGCTACCAGCGGCAGGTTACAGATGATACGTGGGAATACCTGTTGTTAAACGGTGAAGAGTCGTTCAATGAGCAGGGAGAGCCTGAGTGGGTATTTTCGCGGGCGCTGGGTGTAGATATTTCATTAACATCGCTTGATATTATTGGTTAATTTTAGGGATGGTTACAATGCATATACTGGATTCATTACTGGCTTTTTGCGCCTATTTTTTTATTGGTGCAGCCATGGTGATAATTTTTCTTATCATCTATTCAAAGATTACACCGCACAATGAATGGCAGCTGATTAAAAATAATAATACGGCAGCATCGCTGGCCTTTAGCGGTACATTGCTGGGCTACGTTATTCCGTTATCCAGCGCGGCAATAAATGCTGTTAGCATCCCGGATTATTTTTGTTGGGGGGCAATTGCGCTGGTAATTCAACTCATTATCTACGGCGGCGTGCGTTTATACATGCCAGCACTGAGTGAGAAAATTATTAATCACAATACCGCAGCGGGAATGTTTATGGGGACCGCTGCCCTAGCGGGGGGCATTTTTAACGCCGCCTGCATGACATGGTAATGGACGATCATGGCAAGAATACGCAAATCCGGAAACAAAAACAGGACGTCAGGGCATTCCTCCATCACGCGAATCGGACGCCCGGTCGATCCTTTTGCAAAAAAACGCAGCCGCTACAGCGGAAAATATCTGACGTTGGCCATTATGGGCGGAGCGGCATTTTTTATCCTTAAAGGATGCACAGACGACGATAATACCGATAACGACGGTGACGGTACCTTTTACTCCACGGTGAACGAATGCATTGACGGTGGCAATAGCGCCACCGTTTGTGCCGATGGCTGGAACAATGCGAAATCAGAGTTTTACGCTGATCTGCCGAAGCAAATGAGCAAGGAGAGTTGTCAGACGCAGTTTGGTGACTGCTATCTCGATAGCACCGATCAAAGCTGGGTGCCGGTATTCACCGGTTTTTTACTCAGCCGCATTATTCGTAAGGATCGCGACGAGCAGTATGTCTACAGCAGCGGCGGTTCTTCTTATGCTTCACGCCCGGTCTGGCGTACGCCTTCCGGAGATTACAGTTGGCGTTCCGGTAGCGGAAAGAGTGATACCGCAACCAGCCATAGCTATACGACGAAAAAAGTCTCGACAGTTTCACGCGGTGGCTACGGACGTTCGTCCAGCGCACGCGGGCACTGGGGAGGTTAACGATGCTGCGACATGATGTCCCTGTGCGCCCCGCTCTGGACAGGATCGCCTACGATCATGGTTTCGATTTTCATATTATCGATGACGAAATCTACTGGGATGAGAGTCGGGCATACCGCTTTACGCTCAGGCAAGTGGAAGAGCAGATCGAAAAGCCTACCGCAGAATTGCACCAGATGTGTCTGGATGTCGTCGAGCGGGCAGTTAAAGACGAACAGATTATGCAGCAACTGGCGATCCCGCCCCTGTACTGGGATGTGATTGCCGAAAGCTGGCGCGATCGCGATCCTTCGCTGTATGGCCGCATGGATTTTGTCTGGTGCGGGAATAACGCCCCGGTCAAGCTGCTGGAGTACAACGCCGATACGCCAACGTCGCTCTACGAGTCCGCGTATTTCCAGTGGTTATGGCTGGAAGATGCGCGTCGTAGCGGAGTGATCCCACGCGATGCCGACCAGTACAACGCTATTCAGGAGCGGCTGATCTCTCGTTTTGCTGAGCTTTATAGTCCCGAGCCCTTCTATTTCTGCTGCTGCGAAGATACCGATGAAGATCGGACCACGGTATTGTATTTACAGGATTGCGCGCAGCAGGCTGGGCAAAAGTCACGATTTATTTATGTCGAAGAACTGGGGCTTGGCGTCGGCGGCGTGCTCACGGATCTGGACGATAACGTCGTTCGTCGCGCCTTTAAGCTCTATCCCCTGGAGTGGATGATGCGCGATGAAAATGGTCCCTTACTGCGCCATCGCCGAGAACAGTGGGTTGAGCCGTTGTGGAAGAGTGTGCTCAGCAATAAAGGGTTGATGCCTTTGCTGTGGCGATTTTTTCCCAACCATCCTAATCTGCTTCCCGCCTGGTTTGATGGTGAAACGCCACAAATTGCGGCTGGTAAAAGTTATGTGCGCAAACCGATATTTTCTCGGGAGGGGGGAAACGTCACCATTTTTAATGGTCAGCAGCAGGTCGTTGAACATGCTGAGGGGGACTACGCCGAAGAGCCGATGATCTATCAGGCATTTCAGCCATTACCGCACTTTGGCGACAGCTATACGCTGATCGGCAGTTGGATCGTGGATGATGAAGCCTGTGGTATGGGGATCCGCGAGGACAATACGTTGATCACTAAAGATACTTCTCGTTTCGTCCCTCACTATATTGCGGGCTAACCGCACTTTTGTGATCTCCCTCCGTCGCGAATAATGAGGTTCTGACCATACTTAAGGCGAGGGCCATTGACGGAGGGAGACACAATGCACTGGCAAACGCATACCGTTTTTAACCAACCTGTACCGCTCAATAACAGCAATTTGTACCTGTCGGATGGGGCTCTGTGCGAAGCGGTCAATCGCGAAGGCGCGGCCTGGGACAGCGATCTTCTCGCCAGTATTGGTCAGCAGTTAGGGACTGCCGAGTCGCTCGAATTGGGTCGGTTGGCTAACGCTTATCCACCGGAACTGTTGCGCTACGACCCGCAGGGGCAGCGGTTGGATGATGTGCGTTTTCATCCAGCCTGGCATATGCTGATGCAGGGATTGTGCGCCAACCGCGTACATAATCTGGCCTGGGAAGAAGACGCGAGGCAGGGAACATTTGTTGCCCGGGCGGCCCGCTTCATGCTGCATGCACAGGTGGAAGCGGGTACGTTGTGTCCGGTGACTATGACGTTTGCCGCCACGCCGCTGTTGATCCAAATGTTACCTGCACAATTTCGCGACTGGTTGACGCCGCTGCTAAGTGACCGTTATGACTCGCATTTACTGCCCGGAGGGCAAAAGCGTGGGCTGCTAATCGGCATGGGAATGACCGAAAAGCAGGGTGGTTCAGATGTGCTGAGCAATACCACTCAGGCAGAACGTCTTACAGACGGCGCGTATCGGCTGGTCGGACATAAGTGGTTTTTCTCCGTGCCGCAAAGCGATGCCCATTTGGTGTTGGCTCAGGCAAAGGGCGGTTTATCCTGCTTTTTTGTACCGCGATTTTTACCTGATGGGAGCCGGAATGCGATTCGTTTTGAACGACTCAAAGATAAGTTAGGCAACCGATCCAACGCCAGCTGCGAGGTTGAATTCCACGATGCGATTGGTTGGCTATTGGGTGACGAAGGGGAAGGTATCCGCCATATCCTGAAAATGGGCGGGATGACGCGTTTTGACTGCGCGCTCGGCAGTCACGGCATGATGCGGCGTGCTTTTTCCGTCGCGATTTACCATGCGCATCTGCGACAGGTTTTTGGTAAGACATTGATTGAACAACCGATGATGCGTCAGGTATTAGGTCGAATGGCACTCCAGTTAGAAGGACAGACGGCGTTATTGTTCCGACTGGCGCGGGCCTGGGACCGTCGTGCTGATGTCAAAGAAGCGCTGTGGGCCAGGTTGTTTACGCCAGCAGCGAAATTCTCCATTTGCAAGGCCGGTATGCCGTTTGTGGCAGAGGCGATGGAAGTGCTGGGCGGGATTGGCTATTGCGAGGAGAGCGAGCTGCCGCGGCTGTATCGTGAGATGCCGGTAAACAGTATTTGGGAAGGCTCCGGTAACATTATGTGCCTTGATGTATTGCGGGTACTGACAAAACAACCTGGCATCTACGATATGCTCAGCGAAGCTTTTGCGGAGGTAAAGGGGCAAGATCGGCATTACGATCGAATGGTACGTCAGCTACAGCAACGTTTACGTAAACCCAGCGAGGAGTTGGGACGGGAGATTACGCAGCAACTGTTCTTGCTCGGCTGCGGGGCACAGATGTTGCGCTATGCCTCTCCGCCAGTGGCGCAGGCCTGGTGTCAAATGATGCTCGATACGCGGGGCGGACTACGATTGTCTGAACAGGTGCTGAACGATTTGCTCCTGCGGGCAACGGGGGGATTACGGTAATAACTTGCCTGATGGCGACGCTGGCGCGTCTTATCATGCCTACGCTCAGTCCAGGTCAGATAAGTTTACGCCATCCGGCAATCTGTTACGCATAAAGTATGGCCTGTACGCGCCAGTTATCGGGCTGCTGGTCTTCGTACATTTGAATGATCCGATACCATGAGGCACCTTGTTCATCCGCTTTTAACGCGATTACACGTTCTACATCCTGCGGATTCCCAGCAATGTTACTGACAGAGATCAGGCCAATTTCGTTCAGGCCCGTAACGCAGTCAGCACTGGCGAACTCGGCAGACTGCGCCGTAGTACCTACCAGTCCGGCAGAAAGCAGCAGTGAGGATAAGGCAAGTGTTTGTTTCATCGTCAGCTCCATTATTCGTACCCCTACACACGGCAGGGCATTCCATCGCGATAATAAACCGCAAGCTTCCTGCTGTTGGTTTATTGTGCACAGGTAAACGCATAGGGGTGCAAAGCAATGTAAAGCTGACTAAATTTCAACCCAATGTTATTTACGATACAAAATTGCCTGTGAATACCATTGGCCTGTCACGATGGTTTCATCCACTAATAAAACCACGTAGTAATCAGCTTTAGCCGCGACGGCTTTGGCACGGATCTCTGCCAGCGCATCATCCGGAGAGCCTCTTACCAGCGAGCTAACCGTCCCTATTCGCTGTAACCCATTACTTTGGTCACGGCGAATCTCCTGCGGGTGGTCGGCAACGGGTGGTGCGGGTTGCGGAGTTCCCTGTAGCACGCTACAGGCGCTTAAAAACACCACCAACAATAAAGAGGCAAACCGACGCATAACTCTATCTCGTTTCCTGATATCCATAGTGTAGTGCCTTATCAATTTCCCTTTAGGGGAATGTTCCCGAATTGTTATCTCTCACGCGATTTTCGAATGAAAATGTTGTGAAAGCGTAACCCAGTTCTCAACATTATGAATCATTGCCGAACACATTCGCTTGCGTTAAGTATTGCTGCATGGCATACCAGAAAGAAAGAGGCGACAAATGATCGAAATTGAAACACGACAGTTGGCTGGTATCCCTGTCCTGCACGCCGTTCCGGCAGGCAAGTGTGAAAGTTCACTCCCATGCATTATCTTCTACCACGGATTTACATCTTCAAGTCTGGTCTACAGTTATTTTGCCGTTGCTCTGGCTCAGGCCGGATTTCGCGTCGTCATGCCAGATGCGCCCGACCATGGTGTCCGCTTTAACGGTAATGCTCAGGAGCGAATGTTCCGCTTCTGGAATATATTGCAGCAAAACATGCAGGAATTTACGACGTTACGTGCGGCGCTGGTGGCGGAAAATTGGTTATCAGATGAACGACTTGCTGTTGCGGGAGCATCCATGGGAGGAATGACGGCGTTGGGCATTATGGCTCGCCACACTGAGGTTAAATGTGTAGCCAGCCTGATGGGTTCAGGCTATTTCACCCGTCTTGCGCGTACGCTTTTTCCTCCTTTGCAGGTCCAGACGCCAGAGCAGCAGGCAGAGTTCGATGCCGTTATTGATCCGCTAGCCGAATGGGATGTTACGCATCAACTGCAACGTCTGGCCGATAGACCATTGCTGCTGTGGCATGGACAAGAAGACGATGTGGTACCGGCGGTTGAAACCTACCGCTTACAGCAGGCGCTGATTCAGGCAGGGTTGGACAATAATCTGACCTGCCTGTGGGAAGCGGGCGTGCGCCATCGCATTACGCCTGAAGCGCTGGCTGCGACGGTAACATTTTTTCGCCAGCACCTTTAAACGCGCATAATGCTTACGCCCTGAGCTTCAAGCTGTTGCAGAATTTCAGGGTTCGCGTTTTTACCGGTAATGAGCATATCGATTTGATCGGCGCGGCTGAACAGCATCCCCGCGCGTTCACCGACCTTACTGCTGTCGACCAGTACCACCAGTTTGCCCACCACGTTAAGCATCTTCTGCTCGGCCATCGCAGTCAGCATATCGGTTTTATACAGTCCGTCCGCGGTCAACCCTTTACCGCTGGTAAACATCCAGTGTCCGGCATACAGGCTATTTTCACTGCCTTGCGGGCTAAGCGTGATGGATTGGCTTTTGTTGTATTGCCCGCCCATGATGATCACGCTGTCATGCTCCTGGTCGATCAGATAATTTGCCAGCGGCAGATAATTGGTGATGATCTGCACTGGCTTGCCGCACATTTCACGACCCAGCAGGAAAGCGGTCGATCCGCAGTTGATCACCACACTTTCACCCGCATTCACAAGCTGGGATGCCGCCTTGGCAATACGTACTTTTTCATCGTGGTTCTGCGCCTGGTGCAAATTCATTGGCGTCCAGCGCGGACGCTGCTGCGTAATAGCTTCTGCGCCGTTGCGGACTTTCTTGAGTTTGCCGCTTTCGTCGAGTTTGTTGATGTCCCTACGGGCCGTTGCGGGTGAAATCCCCAGACGCTCAATCACGTTCTCAACGGTAACAAAGCCCAACTGCGCCAGCATATCCAGCAATATTTGATGTCTTTGTGCTTCAGTCATGAGCTATTCCGATACAAATTGATTTGAAAAGATGATATTTGAAATAGCCTGGAAATACTAAAGTAAAAGGGAAAAATGCCGGGATGACCCGGCATTTTGTGTGGATCACAGGAAGGATTTAAACGGTAAATCTGGTTCAATGGTGAAGCAGTCATCAAAGCCGCGCGGATAGTGATATTCAAAGTTATCTTTGTCCAGCGGCCAGGTGAACTTGCCGCCTACCTGCCAGATGAATGGCTTAAAGCCATACTTCAGCCGATCCTTTTTCATCTCCCACAGGACGCGGATCTCTTGAGGGTCAGCCTGAAAGTTTGACCAGATGTCATGATGGAAGGGGATCACCACTTTCGTATTCAGCGCTTCAGCCATACGCAGCATGTCGGCGCTGGTCATTTTGTCCGTAATCCCACGCGGATTCTCACCGTAGGATCCAAGCGCGACGTCAATCTGGTGCTCGTTGCCATGTTTTGCATAATAGTTGGAGTAGTGTGAGTCTCCGCTGTGATACAGCGTACCCCCCGGCGTTTTGAACAGGTAGTTTACCGCGCGGGCATCCATACCATCCGGCAGCACGCCTGCCGCTTTTTGATCTGCAGGCAAGGTGATTAATGCCGTACGATCAAACGCGTCGAGCGCGTGAATCTCAATATCTTTTACTTTAACAACGTCGCCCGGTTTCACTACGATGCAGCGTTCTTTTGGTACGCCCCAACCGATCCATAGATCCACGCAGGTTTGTGGTCCGATAAACGGCACGTCGTCGGCGCAGTTCTGCATGACGGCTGCCGCAACATTCACATCAATGTGATCGTTATGATCGTGCGTCGCGAGTACCGCATCGATCTGTCGAATGGCAAACGGATCAAGAACAAACGGTGTGGTGCGCAGATTCGGCTGCAGTTTTTTCACCCCTGCCATACGTTGCATTTGGTGGCCGGTTTTCATCAGCGGGTTACCGTGACTCTGTTTACCCGTACCGCACCAAAAATCGACGCAGACGTTAGTCCCGCCCTCTGATTTCAGCCAAATTCCGGTACAGCCAAGCCACCACATAGCGAAAGTGCCTGGTGCAACCTGTTCCTGTTCGATCTCTTCATTCAGCCAGCTTCCCCACTCCGGGAATGTACTCAGGATCCATGATTCACGCGTGATGCTTTTTACTTTACTCATCGCATTTACCTTCATGTTTACTCAAATTGAATCAATGTGTGATTTGTTTTGATTAATCCTGACATTATTTTTTCATATTGGCAATGGGGGATTTTTGAGCTTTGCACCAATGACAGAAAAGGTAATGTAATGATTTTAGGTGGTTTTACGCTATGGGGTTTATTGTAATTTATTGATTTAATTAACATTGAGTATTTTTCGTCGCACTGCTTAATTATCCACTCTTTAAATGTGGTAATTATTTGCGTACTGCATCACATTTAATCAAATTTAATCTTGTTGTGATTACTTTTGAAAATTACAGTGAGTGGACAACATCCTGGGCATCTGGAAAGCCCGGCAACTTCGTCTACTGGAGATCGTTATGGAGATCCTCTACAACATCTTTACCGTCTTTTTTAATCAGGTTATGACCAACGCCCCGCTGTTGCTGGGTATTGTGACCTGTCTTGGCTATATCCTGTTGCGTAAAAGTGTCAGCGTTATCATTAAAGGCACGATCAAAACGATTATCGGTTTTATGCTGCTGCAGGCGGGGTCTGGCATTCTCACCAGCACGTTCAAACCGGTGGTGGCGAAGATGTCCGAGGTTTACGGTATCAACGGTGCGATTTCCGATACCTATGCTTCCATGATGGCAACCATCGAACGTATGGGGGATGCCTATAGCTGGGTAGGGTATGCCGTGCTGTTGGCGCTGGCGCTAAACATTTGTTACGTACTGCTACGGCGGATTACCGGTATTCGCACCATCATGCTGACCGGGCACATCATGTTCCAGCAGGCGGGCCTGATCGCCGTTTCTTTCTACATCTTTGGCTATTCCATGTGGACGACCATCATCTGTACAGCGGTGCTGGTGTCGCTCTACTGGGGCATTACCTCCAATATGATGTACAAGCCTACCCAGGAAGTGACCGACGGTTGCGGTTTTTCCATCGGTCACCAGCAGCAGTTTGCCTCGTGGATTGCCTACAAAGTCGCGCCTTACTTAGGTAAGAAAGAGGAGAGCGTGGAAGATCTCAAACTGCCAGGTTGGCTGAATATCTTCCATGACAACATCGTTTCTACCGCGATTGTGATGACCATTTTCTTCGGCGCTATCCTGCTCTCTTTTGGCATTGATGTGGTTCAGGCGATGGCGGGTAAAACCCACTGGACGGTCTATATCTTGCAAACTGGTTTTTCGTTCGCCGTCGCTATTTTCATCATCACTCAGGGCGTACGCATGTTCGTTGCTGAACTTTCAGAAGCGTTCAACGGTATCTCTCAGCGTTTGATTCCCGGCGCGGTGCTGGCCATCGACTGCGCGGCGATTTATAGCTTTGCTCCTAACGCGGTGGTCTGGGGTTTTATGTGGGGCACCATTGGCCAACTGATAGCAGTGGGCATTCTTGTGGGCTGCGGCTCCTCCATCCTGATTATCCCAGGCTTTATCCCGATGTTCTTCTCGAACGCCACTATTGGCGTATTTGCTAATCACTTTGGCGGCTGGCGAGCGGCGCTCAAGATTTGCCTGGTGATGGGGATGATCGAAATCTTCGGCTGCGTCTGGGCGGTGAAGCTTACCGGTATGAGCGCCTGGATGGGCATGGCGGACTGGTCAATTCTGGCGCCGCCGATGATGCAGGGTTTCGCCTCCATCGGCATCGTGTTTATGGTCGTCATTCTTCTGATTGCACTGGCTTATATGTTTTTCGCAGGGCGCACGTTGCGCGCTGAGGAAGACGCAGAAAAACAACTGGCAGAACACTCTGCTTAAAAAGGAGTTCCGATTATGACCGTACGTATTCTGGCTGTATGTGGCAATGGGCAGGGCAGTTCCATGATCATGAAAATGAAGGTGGATCAGTTTTTAACCCAGTCAAATATCGACCATACGGTAAACAGCTGTGCCGTGGGGGAATACAAAAGTGAACTGAGCGGCGCAGATATCATCATCGCCTCTACCCATATTGCCGGCGAGATTACCGTATCTGGCAATAAATATGTTGTCGGCGTGCGCAACATGCTGTCTCCCGCCGATTTTGGACCAAAACTGCTGGAAGTGATCAAAGCGCATTTCCCACAGGACGTGAAGTAAGGACACGCCATGAAATTACGTGATTCGCTGGCAGACAATAATTCAATCCTTTTACAGGCTGAGGCCAGCACCTGGCAGGAAGCGGTAAAGCTTGGCGTGGATCTGTTGGTTAAGGCTGATGTGGTTGAACCACGTTACTACCAGGCGATCCTCGACGGAGTCGAGCAGTTTGGTCCGTACTTTGTGATCGCACCCGGTCTGGCGATGCCGCACGGTCGCCCGGAAGAAGGCGTCAAAAAAACGGGCTTCGCGCTGGTAACGCTGAAAACTCCGCTGGTGTTTAACCACGAAGATAACGACCCGGTCGATATCCTGATAACGATGGCGGCAGTTGATGCCAACACGCATCAGGAAGTAGGCATCATGCAGATCGTGAATCTGTTTGACGACGAAGCCAATTTCGACCGTTTACGCGCCTGCTGCACCGCGCAGGAAGTGCTGGATTTAATTGATAACGCCACCGCGGCGGCTGTTTAAAAGGATACCAAAATGTCATTACCTATGTTGCAGGTTGCGCTGGACAACCAATCAATGTCTTCCGCGTATGAAACGACGCGTCTGATTGCCGAAGAGGTCGATATCATTGAGGTGGGTACTATTCTTTGCGTGGCAGAGGGCGTTCGTGCCGTTCGCGATCTGAAGGCGCTTTACCCGCATAAAATTGTGCTGGCGGACGCTAAAATTGCCGACGCGGGCAAAATCCTCTCCCGCATGTGTTTCGAAGCCAACGCAGACTGGGTAACCGTCATCTGCTGTGCCGATATCAACACCACCAAGGGTGCTCTGGCGGTGGCGAAAGAATTTAACGGTGACGTACAGATTGAACTGACCGGCTACTGGACCTGGGAGCAGGCGCAGGAGTGGCGTGACGCGGGTATTGGGCAAGTTGTCTATCACCGCAGTCGTGATGCGCAGGCGGCAGGCGTGGCGTGGGGAGAGGCGGATATCAGCGCGATCAAGCGTCTGGCCAATATGGGCTTTAAAGTTACCGTGACCGGCGGTCTGGCGCTGGAGGACCTGCCGTTGTTCCAGGGGATCCCGATTCACGTCTTTATCGCTGGTCGCAGCATTCGCGACGCCGCTTCTCCGGTTGAGGCCGCACGTCAGTTCAAACGTTCCATCGCCCAGCTGTGGGGATAAGGAGCGGCTATGCTGTCGAAAGAGGTCCCGCTCGGTATTTATGAAAAAGCGCTCCCTGGCGGGGAGTGCTGGCTGGAACGCTTGCAACTGGCGAAGGAACTGGGCTTTGACTTTGTCGAAATGTCGGTTGATGAAACCGACGCACGCCTGGCGCGCCTTGACTGGTGTCGCGAGCAGCGACTGGCGCTGGTGGCGGCTATCGCCGAAACCGGAATACGCGTACCGTCCATGTGCCTGAGCGCCCACCGTCGTTTCCCGCTTGGCAGCGAAGATGATCGGGTGCGCGAACAGGGGCTGGAGATTATGCGTAAAGCCATTCAGTTTGCGCAGGATATCGGTATTCGCGTTATTCAACTGGCGGGTTACGACGTCTATTACCAGCAGGCCAATAACGAAACGCGTCGTCGGTTTCGCGATGGACTAAAAGAGAGCGTGGAGATGGCGAGCCGTGCGCAGGTGACGCTGGCGATGGAAATCATGGATTATCCGCTGATGAATTCGATCAGCAAGGCGCTGGGTTATGCTCACTATCTCAACAATCCGTGGTTCCAGCTGTATCCCGATATTGGTAATTTGTCGGCGTGGGACAACGACGTGCAGATGGAGCTGCAGGCTGGGGTAGGCCATATCGTCGCGGTACACGTGAAGGATACTAAACCAGGTGTATTCAAAAATGTGCCGTTTGGTGAAGGGATCGTTGATTTCGAGCGTTGTTTTGTGACGCTCAAACAGAGTGGATACTGCGGGCCATACCTGATTGAGATGTGGAGTGAAACAGCGGACGATCCGGTACGTGAAGTCGCGAAAGCGCGCGATTGGGTGAAAGCGCGTATGGCCAGCGCAGGTCTGATGGAGGCGGTGTAATGCAAAAACTTAAACAGCAGGTTTTTGAAGCCAATATGGATCTGCCACGCTACGGGCTGGTGACATTTACCTGGGGTAACGTCAGTGCCATCGACCGTGAACGTGGGCTGGTAGCGATCAAGCCCAGTGGTGTCGCCTACGAGCACATGACTGTTGATGATATGGTGGTGGTCGATATGTCAGGGAAGGTGATAGAAGGCGGCTTTCGTCCTTCTTCCGATACCGCCACCCACCTGGCGCTCTACCAGCGTTATCCGTCGCTGGGCGGAGTCGTGCATACGCACTCTACTCATGCCACTGCCTGGGCGCAGGCAGGGCTGGCGATCCCGGCTCTGGGAACCACTCACGCGGACTACTTCTTTGGCGATATTCCCTGTACCCGGGCATTGACGGAAGAAGAAGTGCAGGGCGAGTATGAGCTGAATACTGGCAAGGTGATCATTGAAACGCTGGGCAATGTAGAACCATTACATTCGCCGGGTATTGTGGTGTATCAGCACGGTCCGTTTGCCTGGGGTAAAGATGCTCACGATGCGGTACACAACGCGGTGGTCATGGAAGAAGTGGCGAAAATGGCGTGGATTGCGCGTGGCATTAACCCGGCGCTCAGCCCCATCGACAGTTACCTGATGAATAAGCACTTCATGCGAAAGCACGGCCCAAATGCCTATTACGGCCAGAAGTAAGAAAAAAACGTTCCGGAGCCAACTCTTCATGGGGATGAGAGCGGTCTGGCTTCAGGACTTTTTTGCAAAAAAAAGCCCCCGATAAGGGGGCAAATCAAACTGTGGCAATATTCTCGTTGGTTATTTCTGATGCTAGCGATAAATATCTGCACTGGCATGCATATTTCCGTTACTACCGGGTTCCCTGGTGAGGATCACGTGATAGTAGGTTGCGCCTTGTACATCGGTTTCTTCATTCAGGGCCTGAGTGGCTTCACTTTCAGTGGCGAAGTTATGATTTATGTAAATAACGCCTAAGCTCTGCACATCATCCATATTCCTGGCCTGATGATTGTCAATTTTGATGGCTGCCGTTGCATTTGCACTGAGCAAAAGTACAGCCAGAAGGGGCAAAATACGGGCTCGCATATGTACCTCCTCGATTGCGGTCTCTGGTTAGCTCTCTCCTGTGAGTGGATAACTTCTGATTTAATTTTAACCGCTCCCGGCGCAGTCGATAGCGACCATTTCTGATGCAGTTGTTCAAAAAATTACCGCAAAGCCATCTTTTCTTTAATTAACAATCAGCTGAAGCCTTCCGCTGCGGTTAAAAATACCTGCCTCGCGCGCATAAGCTCTTACCAAATAGTCAATTTAATCGGGTGAGTACGCCGTTTATAGTGAGCCGGATAATTAATATAACTTTATGATAATAAGGCAAAAACTTATGGATACTTCATTCATGGATTTCAGCTACTTTGTGATTATGTTTATGGTCGCGCTGGTGGCAGGCTTTATTAATGTAGTGTCGGGCGGCGGTGGTTTTCTCTCTATTGGCGCTCTCTTAATTTCTGGTTTACCCCCCGCCAATGCGCTGGCAACCAATAAAATTCAGGCGTTGGGCAGCTCGCTGACCTCCGGAATTTACTTTTTACGCCGGGGACATATTAATGTGCAGGAACACAAATATGTCTTTTTATCTGCCTTTATCGGTTCTGCGTTGGGCACGACGCTTATCCAGTTTATTGAACCAGAAGTGTTGAAGAAACTGCTGCCGATCCTGATTATTGCGGTCGCCATCTACTTTATTTCTGCGCCTAATCTTAGCGAACCGAAAAGAAAGCAGCAGGTATCCCTGTTTCTCTTCTCGTTGATCTGCGGGGGAGGAATTGGGTTTTATGATGGTTTTCTCGGTGCCGGAGCAGGCTCCTTTTATACGCTCTGCTACATCCTGCTGTGGGGATACAGCATCGATAAGGCGCAAATTCACTCGAATTTTATCAACCTGGCGTCGAACATCGCCTCGATTCTGTTCTTCATTTTCGGCGGTAAAATGATCTGGTCGCTGGGGCTGGTGATGTTTGCTGGTCAGTCCCTTGGCGCACGTCTTGGCGCGACGGTGGTACTGACGCGCGGGAAGAAAGTTATCCGGCCGATGATTGTCGTTGTCTCCATTTGTATCAGCATCAAAATGCTGCTTGATATGTATTAATTGCGGCATGGTAAATAATCGTACAATCACCTTGAGTTTAGCGGCTGACCCCAGTATTATGACGCGTCATTTTTCAGCCGACCTTTAACACGTTCCTTGCCTCCATGGGCCTCGGCTGACCCAGACAGGAGGCTGAATAATCCGTAAGGAGCAATTC
Organism: Citrobacter sp. Cu231; assembly: GCF_030332265.1. NCBI lineage: Bacteria > Pseudomonadati > Pseudomonadota > Gammaproteobacteria > Enterobacterales > Enterobacteriaceae > Citrobacter > Citrobacter sp. Cu231. The sequence continues at coordinate 70,371 of NZ_JAOWIE010000046.1, forward strand.
GATGCGTCATTACGAAATCGTTTTTATGGTCCATCCTGACCAGAGCGAACAGGTTCCGGGTATGATCGAACGCTACACTGCTGCCATCACTGGTGCAGAAGGCACGATCCACCGTCTGGAAGACTGGGGCCGCCGTCAGCTGGCTTACCCGATCAACAAACTGCACAAAGCTCACTACGTTCTGATGAACGTTGAAGCGCCGCAGGAAGTGATCGATGAGCTGGAAACTACCTTCCGCTTCAACGATGCCGTTATCCGCAGCATGGTTATGCGTACTAAACACGCTGTTACCGAAGCATCTCCGATGGTTAAAGCGAAAGACGAGCGCCGTGAGCGTCGCGATGATTTCGCTAACGAAACCGCAGATGATGCTGAAGCTGGGGATTCTGAAGAGTAATTTCTGATGACCAACCGTCTGGCGTTGTCCGGCACCGTGTGCAGGGCTCCCCTTCGAAAGGTCAGTCCATCAGGAATTCCTCATTGCCAGTTCGTGCTTGAGCATCGTTCTGTGCAGGAGGAAGCCGGGTTTCACCGGCAGGCGTGGTGCCAAATGCCCGTTATTATTAGCGGACACGAAAACCAGGCCATTACTCACAGTATAACGGTCGGTAGCGCAGTGACCGTTCAGGGGTTCATCTCTTGCCACAAGGCAAAGAACGGCCTGAGCAAAATGGTTCTGCATGCCGAGCAGATTGAATTGATAGATTCTGGAGACTAGCCATATGGCACGTTATTTCCGTCGTCGCAAGTTCTGCCGTTTCACCGCGGAAGGCGTTCAAGAGATCGACTATAAAGATATCGCTACGCTGAAAAACTACATCACCGAAAGCGGTAAGATTGTCCCAAGCCGTATCACCGGTACCCGTGCAAAATACCAGCGTCAGCTGGCTCGCGCTATCAAACGCGCTCGCTACCTGTCCCTGCTGCCGTACACTGATCGTCATCAGTAATCGGTCACGGTCCATTAATACGACTTTGAGAGGATAAGGTAATGCAAGTTATTCTGCTTGATAAAGTAGCAAACCTGGGTAGCCTGGGTGATCAGGTTAACGTTAAAGCGGGCTATGCTCGTAACTTCCTGGTACCACAGGGTAAAGCTGTTCCTGCTACCAAGAAAAACGTTGAATTTTTCGAAGCGCGCCGCGCTGAGCTGGAAGCTAAACTGGCTGACGTTCTGTCCGCTGCTGAAGCTCGTGCTGAGAAAATCAACGCACTGGAAACCGTAACCATCGCGTCTAAAGCTGGCGACGAAGGTAAACTGTTCGGTTCCATCGGTACTCGCGACATCGCTGACGCTGTAACTGCAGCTGGCGTTGAAGTTGCTAAGAGCGAAGTTCGTCTGCCGAACGGTGTTCTGCGTACCACTGGTGAGCACGAAGTGAGCTTCCAGGTTCACAGCGAAGTGTTTGCTAAGCTGACTGTAAACGTAGTTGCAGAATAAGTTTTTATTCTGATAACCGCGTAAAAGCGCCGGCCCTGTGCCGGCGTTTTGCTTTTCTGTTTCCCCCCGCTTTTCGCTCTGGCTATTCTTTATCCTTTTCGGGATAATCACAAAAATAAAACATTATTTCAAAGTGGTGATGGAATGGAACCAACGCACCAACCTCTGTTTGCGCGTAAAAATGTTGTCTACCTGAGCGCGGCGTTCTGCTGCCTGCTGTGGGGGAGCGCCTATCCGGCGATAAAAAGCGGATATGAGATCTTCCAGATTGCCACGGATGATATTCCCTCAAAAATTGTCTTTGCCGGCTATCGCTTCCTGTTTGCGGGATTATTGCTGCTACTGTTGGCGATGGCGCAGCGTAAACCGATTGGCCGGTTAAGCCCGCGTCAATACGGTCAGCTCACGCTGTTGGGACTGACGCAAACCTCGCTGCAATACATCTTCTTCTATATTGGCCTGGCGTTCACGACGGGGGTAAAAGGCTCCATCATGAATGCGACCGGGACCTTCTTCAGCGTGCTGCTGGCCCATTTTATCTACCATAATGACAAACTGAGCTACAACAAAGCGCTGGGCTGTATCCTCGGCTTTGCTGGGGTGATGGTGGTGAACTTTAGCAGCGGAATGGATTTTAGTTTCAGCCTGTTAGGTGACGGTTCAGTGGTGATGGCCGCCTTTATTCTTTCGGCCGCCACGTTATACGGTAAACGCATTTCTCAGACGGTAGATCCGACGGTAATGACGGGGTATCAACTGGGCGGTGGCGGTCTGGCGCTGGTTATCGGCGGCTACGCTTTTGGGGGCTCGCTGACCTTACATGGCGCATCTTCAGTGGCGATTCTGGGCTACCTGACGTTACTCTCTTCGGTCGCCTTTGCCTTGTGGAGTATTCTGCTCAAGCATAACCGCGTGGGGATGATTGCGCCGTTTAACTTTCTGATCCCGGTTTCGGGAGCGGTGCTGTCGGCGATATTCCTCGGCGAAAACATTCTCGAATGGAAATATGCGCTGGCGCTGGTGCTGGTTTGTTCAGGGATCTGGTGGGTGAATAAGGTGAAGCGCTGATGCTTCACCTTGATGCCTGATGGTGCTGTGCTTATCAGGCTTACATGTGTGCTGCTTAACGGGCGCGAATAAAACTGCCGTTCGGCTGGCGGGTAAACAGTACCTGCTGGCCATTACCGGTATCGATGGTTAACCCGGTCACCACGCCATTGGCATTCTGCCTGATCTGCACCATCTGACCGTCTTTCAGATTACTTAGCGGTTTTCCTGCACCTTCAACCTGCGCCATTGCATACACATCGGTTGGCGGGAGGTTATGGTCACGGAAGACCTGGGCCAGCGTTTTGCCCGAGTCGACGCGATAAGAACGCCACTGTTGCTCAATTCCGTTATCCTGTTGGAAAAGTTGCGTCTGCGGCTGAGATTGCTGAACCTGCGGCTGCGCGTCCGGTTCTCCTTCCTGGATCGGTTCCGGTGCAACCGGAGCGACCTGGCCGGGATCGTTTTGCGGGGCCACTAACTGTGCCTGAAGCTGAGCCTCGGTTGGCGGTTGCGACTGTGACTGTAAATCCAGTTGGGCAGTACGCGTCACCACAGGGGCATCAGTAGTGTCACTGGAAGGAAGCAGGAAACCGATCACCAGCACGATAGCAGCAATAATAATGCCGCGTCGGTGCATAGGCGGTAGCGGGTCCATAATGCGAAAATTGTCCGGTGCATGCCAGATTTTCGCCAGGGTTGGTTTTAATTCAAAGCGCCCGGGCATGGCTTTCCTCCTGCTCCGCGTCTCGTTCCTCGATCATAGAGTATAGATGGCTAACGCTATGATGTTCGTCATATTACCCGCTTTCGTGACGTCAACGCGGGATATTCCTATTGTTTATGTTTCCTCGCGATTTGTCATCTGTTCCCGAGACAAAGTTTTACCGGATGCGGCATGGCTGATATGCTGCCCGCTACTTTACATCCGATGAAAGGAAATATGATGGCTAACCCGACTTTTGACACTATCGAAGCGCAAGCAAGCTACGGCATTGGTTTGCAGGTAGGACAACAGCTGAGCGAATCCGGACTGGAAGGACTGTTGCCTGAAGCGCTGGTAGCGGGTATCGCTGACGCGCTGGAAGGTAAGCACCCGGCAGTGCCGGTCGATGTTGTGCATCGCGCACTGCGTGAAATCCACGAACGTGCTGATGCAGTACGTCGCGAGCGTTTCCAGGCTATGGCGGCTGATGGCGTCAAATATCTGGAAGAAAACCGTGAGAAAGAAGGTGTGAACAGCACTGAATCCGGTTTGCAGTTCCGCGTTCTGACTCAGGGCGAAGGTGCTATTCCGGCGCGTACTGACCGCGTTCGCGTTCACTATACCGGTAAACTGATCGACGGTACCGTGTTTGATAGTTCTGTCGCACGCGGTGAGCCGGCTGAATTCCCGGTTAACGGCGTTATCCCAGGCTGGATTGAAGCGCTGACCCTGATGCCGGTAGGTTCCAAATGGGAACTGACTATTCCTCAGGAACTGGCTTACGGCGAGCGTGGCGCTGGCGCGTCCATCCCTCCGTTCAGTACGCTGGTGTTCGACGTTGAGCTGCTTGAGATCCTGTAAGCAGTGAACTCTGTTCCCCCCGAGGCCGGGGGGAGCAAAAAAATAGCGTGAAAAGCTATTGTTACGTCGATGTCGAGATTTTATCTTGCAAATGCCGCATCAGCGTGTATTTTTGTGAACTGTTTCGCGCTATCAGAGTGATATGACACTCACTTTAAACATTAAATTAACATTATATCTAAATCTTAGTATTCATCCCGCCAATTCTTACCTAATATCGATGAGTCCTGATAACAGGATCGTCGTATCATCGACACACTAAAGGCCGTAGAGCCTGAACAACACAGACAGGTACAGGAAGAAAAAACATGGTAGATCAGGTAAAAGTCGACGCCGCTGAAGAGGCATCGACTGAACAGTCGCTACGGCGCAATCTCACAAACCGTCATATTCAACTTATTGCCATTGGTGGTGCTATCGGCACCGGCCTGTTTATGGGCTCAGGTAAAACTATCAGCCTCGCCGGGCCGTCGATCATCTTTGTGTATATGATCATCGGTTTTATGCTGTTTTTCGTGATGCGGGCAATGGGGGAATTGCTGCTCTCGAATCTGGAGTACAAATCGTTTAGTGATTTCGCCTCCGACCTGCTCGGGCCATGGGCCGGATATTTTACCGGCTGGACCTACTGGTTCTGCTGGGTCGTTACCGGGATGGCGGACGTTGTCGCCATTACGGCGTATGCACAATTCTGGTTCCCCGAGCTGTCAGACTGGGTCGCCTCGCTGGCGGTGATTGTGCTGCTTCTGAGCCTCAACCTCGCCACCGTAAAAATGTTTGGGGAGATGGAGTTCTGGTTTGCGATGATCAAAATCGTCGCCATCATCGGCCTGATCGTCGTCGGTCTGGTGATGGTATTGACGCACTTCCAGTCGCCAACCGGCGTTCAGGCATCATTTACGCATCTGTGGAATGACGGTGGCTGGTTCCCGAAAGGTCTGAGCGGTTTCTTTGCTGGCTTCCAGATAGCTGTGTTCGCGTTTGTGGGTATTGAGTTGGTGGGAACGACCGCTGCGGAAACCAAGGATCCGGAGAAATCTCTGCCGCGCGCCATTAACTCGATTCCGATCCGTATCATCATGTTCTACGTTTTTGCGCTGATTGTGATTATGTCCGTCACGCCGTGGAGCTCGGTCGTGCCAACCAAGAGCCCATTTGTTGAATTGTTTGTGCTGGTTGGTTTGCCTGCCGCAGCGAGCCTGATCAACTTTGTGGTGCTGACTTCAGCGGCCTCTTCCGCAAACAGCGGCGTGTTCTCGACAAGCCGTATGCTGTTCGGCCTGGCACAGGAAGGCGTTGCGCCTAAAGCGTTTGCCAAGCTGTCTAAACGCGCAGTTCCGGCGAAAGGTTTAACCTTCTCCTGTATCTGTCTGTTGGGCGGCGTGGTGATGCTGTACGTGAACCCGAGCGTAATTGGCGCGTTCACCATGATCACTACCGTGTCGGCGATTCTGTTCATGTTCGTCTGGACCATCATTCTTTGCTCGTACCTTGTGTACCGTAAGCAACGTCCGCACCTGCATGAAAAATCAATCTACAAGATGCCGTTAGGCAAGCTGATGTGCTGGGTATGTATGGCGTTCTTCGTCTTCGTACTTGTGCTGTTGACGCTAGAAGATGATACCCGTCAGGCGTTGATGGTGACACCGCTGTGGTTCATCGTGCTGGGTCTGGGCTGGTTGTTTATCGGTAAGAAACGTATGGCAGGTATGCGTTAAGCGTTGCCATCTCGGGCACAAAAAAGGCCACATAAACAGTGGCCGAATGCGGACTTCAGGAAGGCGCTCTCGGGCGCCTTTTTTATTCACCTGCGAGGGCACGCGGGAACAACACATTGTTTTCCAGACTGATGTGTTCCATCAGGTCGTCGATCATTTCGTTAATGCCGTTATACATGGCTTTCCAGGTGGTGCAGGCTTCTGGCGGCGGCGTCACGTTGTGGGTGATATGCTTGATTACTTCCACCAGTTCACCCGCATCGTCATGCTCGCTTTCCATCACGCTGATTGGCCCCATCGCCTGGCTACCCATGCCCTGTTTGATCATCGGGAACAGGATCTGCTCTTCTTTCATCATGTGGCTGGACAGCTCTTCATGCAGCATGGTCAGGTTTTTCGCCAGACCGCGCGGTACGTTCGGTTTGTCTGCGTGAACGCGTTCAACTTTAGTGGCCTGCAGAATCAGTTCCGGCAGCTGTTCACGGTGTCGGTCATGATAACGCACAACGATATGGTCAATGATTTCAGCCAGCGCCACGGTACGCCAGTCTTTTTCCAGCGGCTGCTCAGCGAGTTTTGCCAGTTCGGATTCGATGGCTTCGACATCCAGCTCTTTACGCGCGGCAGCGCGTGCCAGCGTTTGCTTACCGCCGCAGCAGTAATCCATATCGTATTTACGAAACAGGGCCGAAGCGCGAGGAATAGAGAGCGCCAGTTCACCTAAAGGTTGATCGCGATAAGACATTGCCGTTACCTCATTCTCAATAATATAAGATGCATTTTAAATACAAGTTATGGTGAAGGATATAACCCTTTCGGGGTGGGGTTTTTTGTGATGAATGTCACAAGAATTTCTTATTTCGTTAAGGTGCTGAATCTTATTGGAAAGGAGGGGGACGGCGAAAAAAGCCACGCGACAGTGTTAAATAAGCGCACGCCGCTGCCGATAGTTAGACCTCAGACAATACCTGCATAATAAAAGGCTACAGATGTTCAAACGAATTAAAGTGATAACCTTACTTATCACTGTGTTACTCGCCCTGGGCGCAATGCAGCTCATCTCCGCGGGCGTGTTTATTGGCGCGCTCAATAATGATAAACAAAACTTTAACGTCTCGCAGCTTTCCAGCCAGAACGTGGCTGAGTTTACCGATGCGTGGATTAGCCTGAACCAGGCTCGTGTCACGCTCAACAGGGGCATGCTGCGTTTACAGGGAACGATGGCCAGCGATATCAATGGTGGTCAGTTGAAGGAACTGGTGAACACGGCAAATCGTCTGTTGGCCGAATCGAAAGAGCATTACGATACCTACTACGCCTTGCCGGAAACGCCGGGACTGGATGAGCATCTGGCCGATCGACTGGAAGAACAGTACGGTATCTATTCTGCAACGCTGGCTAAAATGAACGCGCTGCTGGCTGAAGGTAAGCTGGAGGAGATGTTCAAACAGAATGCCGAGCAAAAGCAAACGGCGATGCAGGCCGTTTATCGGGAATGGCGTAGCGCGCAAACGGCGCTGGCCACTGCCGGAGTGCAGGACAATGAAAGTGATTATCAGAAGATTATCTGGTTGCTGTCCGCAGTGATGCTAATTGTTGTCGGCGTGATTATCGCCAGCTGGCTGGCGATGCAGCGAGTGTTACTCAAGCCGCTCCACGAAGTGATGGCACATATTCGCCACATTGCCGCGGGTGATTTGACGCACCGCATCAACGCCGATGGCAGTAATGAAATGGCGCTGCTGGCAGGCAACGTCCGCGAGATGCAGCAGGCGCTGGCGAATACGGTCAGCGTAGTGCGTGACGGGGCTGACACCATCTATACCGGTGCGGGTGAAATTGCCGCTGGCAGTAACGATCTCTCTTCACGTACCGAGCAGCAGGCCGCTTCTCTGGAAGAGACCGCTGCCAGCATGGAACAACTCACCGCGACCGTGAAACAGAATGCGGATAACGCGCGTCAGGCGACCAGTCTGGCAAAAAACGCCTCACAGACGGCGCAAAAAGGCGGAACAGTGGTTGATAGCGTGGTGCGTACTATGGATGAAATCGCTACCAGTTCCAGCAAAATCGCGCAAATTACCAATGTTATCGACGGCATAGCTTTCCAGACCAATATTCTGGCGCTGAACGCGGCGGTAGAAGCGGCGCGAGCGGGTGAACAGGGGCGTGGCTTTGCAGTAGTTGCAGGCGAGGTTCGCACGCTGGCGCAGCGTAGCGCTCAAGCAGCGAAAGAGATTAAGGCGCTGATTGATGACTCGGGGAATCGGGTCAATGCCGGTACCGCGCTGGTTCATGAAGCGGGTGAAACGATGGCGGAAATTGTCAGCGCCGTGACTCGCGTGACCGATATTATGGGCGAGATTGCCTCGGCCTCCGATGAACAGAGTCGGGGTATCGATCAGGTAGGCCAGGCGGTGGCTGAGATGGATCGCGTCACGCAACAAAACGCCTCGCTGGTGGAGGAGTCTGCTTCCGCTGCCGCTGCGCTCGAAGAGCAGGCTGCACGATTGAATCAGACAGTGGCGGTGTTTAAAGTGTCGCGTCGGATGACGGCGTAAACGCCTTATCCGGCCTGCAAGGTATTATTCCCCAGGCCGGATTAGCGCAGCGCCATCCGGCACATTATGATTGTGGTACCACGACAACGCTGGGTTTCTGCGGCTTGGCTCTGACGGCTATCACTACCCCAACCATCAGCAGCGCAATGCCGCTTATCGTCAGCAACGGCGGAAATTCCTGGCGCAGTATAAAGGTGTACAACAGGCCTGCCAGTGTTTCAAACACAATCAGCGGACCGAGGATCACCGTCGGCAGCTTCTGGCTGGCGACGTTCCAGCACAGTGCGCCAACCCACGAACACAAGACCGCAATGGCTATCATCAGGCCGATAAACACGCCCGGACGCGGGCCGAAGGGCAGAGCGAAGTCCGGCGTTTGCCCGTTCAGCCAGAGGCAGGCGGCAATATAACCGAACAGGGATACAGGCAGCGTCACCAGTGCCTGGGCCGTCGCCCACATCATTGGGTGCTTATCCGGATTTTCGCGTAGCCAGCGGGCATTACGCAGTGCATACCACGCCCAACACACCACCGAAATCAGCGCCAGCGCGATGCCAGAGCCATATCGCCAGCCGCTAAAGTCGGGGAGGCCCTGATTCAGCTCCGAAATATTCACGCACAGCAGACCCATGCCAATTAACACCAGCGCAGGCGACAAACGCCACCATGATAATTTGCCGTCGCGTTGGCTATAGAGCAAGTTAGCGAAGATAGGGATCACCACCGGCAAGGTACCGATTATCATGGTTGAGACCGGTGCTCCGGTGCGCTGGATGGCGCTTGCCAGACAAACGTAATAGACCAGGTTACCCATCATCGTTAGTGCCAGCGCCGTTATCCAGTCTTTACGCGTCAACTGGCGCAGGCGCACACGCCCCAGCCAGGCGATCGGCAACGCTATCAGCCCCAGCGCCAGATAACGCCCCATCGACTGTAACACCGCCGGGTATTCCGGTACGATCAGCGGCCCAACAAAAATTAATCCCCACATCAGCCCTGCCAGCAGGGCATACAACACGCCGCTAATCATTTTTGACATCCACATCGCTTAACAATAAGTCGAGTGTAGGCAGGAAAAATGCCGCGGTATTGTATGAGATTGCTGATCAACGCCGGACGACTTGTTTCTGATAACGCACCGGCGTAATGCCGTAGCGATGGGTAAACGCGCGGGTGAGATGCGACTGGTCGGTGAGGCCGGTTGCGGCGGCGACCTCTGCGGCGGGTATACCGTGAGTGAGAAAACCTTTAGCTCGCCACAGGCGGATCGCCATCAGCATCTGGTGCGGCGTGACGTGGAAATGCAATTTGAACTGGCGCTGAAAATGCCAGGGACTCAGCGATGCCACCCGCGCCAGTTCGTCGAGCGTGACCGGGTGCATATAGTTATCGTGCAGATACTCGCGGACTCGTTCAAAGCGATGCGCCCCCTCCGGCAATACCGGCGCATGGCGGGCCAGCGGTTGGAACGTGTCGATCAGATCGAGTAATAATCCTTTTTGCGCCAGCGGATCTTCCGTGTTCCACAGACCGTGGATCAATGAACAGATCTGACGCGAGCGCAGCGGATCGTGACGCGTTACGTCATGGAACCACCAGTGGCGGATCCCGGTGACCTCCTCCAGAAGATCGGGTTCAAGATAGATCATCCGATAGCGCCAGCCGTCGGCGGTTTCGGCTTCGCCGGTGTGCAGCTCATCGGGATTCATGGTGACGACGGACTGGGCGGGGGCCACGTACTGCGTACCGCGATAGCGAAAGCGTTCGGCTCCGGCTTCTATCGCGCCAATACCAAACGCTTCATGAGTGTGCGGCTCAAAGGCGTAACGCGAGATATGCGCATGATACAACTCAACGCCGGGCACCTGCGCCAGATGGCGAAAGCGGGCGCTGTCTTTCTCATCAATAAACTGCTCAGGTACACCTTGCACGTTTTCTCTCCCCACGCATCATTCTGTCATTATCAGAGAGGATGCGCGGGGATGCCACCACAATTAACTAATTTTTAACATTTGCACGATGCCTTTGACGCTGTCAGCCAGCGATGTGGTCGGGCGACCAATCAGTTTGCTCAGCGTATGGCTGTCGTCGAAGAGGCCGCCTTTGGAGGCGCCAGTGTCTGAGTCAGCCAGCATGTCCGCCAGCCCGGCAGGTAGACCAAAGCCCTTCAGCGCAGCGGCAAAGTCAGTTTCGCTCAGGTTCTGATACACCACTTTTTTACCGCTCTGTTTTGCCAGTTCGGCAGCCAGTTGGCTCAGTGTCCAGCCGTCATCGCCCGCCAGCTCATAGATTTTACCGGCGTGACCGTCTTCGCTGATGACGTGCACGGCAGCGGCGGCGTAGTCGGCACGGGTCGCCGAGGCGATTTTGCCCTCACCTGCCGCGCCAATAAAGATGCCATGTTCCAGCGTGGCCGGTGCGCTGGCGAGATAGTTTTCGGTGTACCAGCCGTTACGCAGTAGCGCGTACGCGATACCGGATTCAGCCAGCATCTTCTCGGTTGCGACATGCTCGTCAGCCAACCCCAGCGGGGAAGTGTCGGCATGTAGCAGGCTGGTGTAGGCGATAAATTTCACGTGGGCAGCTTTTGCCGCGTTAATTACGTTGCGATGCTGTGGGGCGCGTTGTCCCACTTCGCTCGACGAGATCAGCAGTAGCTTGTCGATACCCTGTAGGGCAGTTGTAAAGGCGGCTTCATCGCTGTAATCCGCCTGACGAACGGTAATGCCCTGCTGGCTAAGCGCCGTCGCTTTCGCAGGGTTACGTACAATGGCCACAATGTGGCTGGCAGGAACGGTTTTCAGCAAAGTTTCAATAACGTGTTGGCCCAGTTGGCCGGTGGCGCCGGTAATCGCGATCATGGGGTGACTCCTTGGTATTAGTCTTGTGTTTAATCACGCTAACACCTAAACTAACTTTTAGTAAGTACGCACAAAAAGGTAAGTATGAAAATGGCCACACCCACGCTTTCTCAGCAGTTACGCGATGGCAACTTGTTCGCCGAGCAGTGCCCCTCCCGCGAGGTGTTAAAACACGTTACCAGCCGCTGGGGGGTGTTGATTCTGGTGGCGCTGCGCGACGGTACGCACCGTTTTAGCGATCTGCGCCGTAAGATGGGCGGCGTCAGTGAAAAGATGCTGGCGCAATCCCTGCAGGCGCTGGAGCAGGACGGGTTTATCAACCGGGTATCGTATCCGGTCGTACCGCCGCATGTGGAGTATAGCCTGACGTCGTTGGGGGAGCAGGTGAGCGATAAAGTCGCCGCACTGGCGGACTGGATAGAACTGAATTTGCCGCAGGTGCTGGCGCAGCGGGAAGAGCGGGCGGCGTAAAGTATTGCCGGATAAGACGCAGTTGCGTCACATCCGGCACGAAAATTACTTACTCAAATCCAACTGATAAATCGCAAAACCAATGTCATCGGTCGCGACTTTTTTCAGCGGATATTGTCCTTTCTCTTTGATAAACGCGGCGGCCTTCTCGGTTGGTGATGTTTCAAAGCGAATATCCAGTTTGGTATCGCTGTGAATCGGCGCCAGACGCCAGTTGTTATCCGCTGCCGGATGTATTTCACCGGCGCGCTTCGTCTCGGCACCTATCCATGCCGCCAGCACCGAGCGGTTTTCATCCGGAGAAGCAAACGCGATGTGGCTGTCGCCAGTTCCGGCAAACTTACCACCGTAGGCACGGTAGTTATTCGTCGCGACGAGGAAGGTGGCATTTGGATCGACAGGTTTGCCGTTGAAGGTCAGATTTTTAATACGCTCTGCTTGCGGATTGATGGTCTGGCATTCACCGTCATAGCGGGCGGGTTGCGACACATCAATCTGGTAATTTACGCCGTCAATCACGTCGAAATTATAGGTACGGAAGCCGTCCCAGTTAATCAATGACTGTGGTTTGCTGCTGTGGATATCAATCTGATTGAACTGCCCGGCGGAACATTCCAGCCACTCTTTCACCTCTTTACCGCTGGCTTTCACCACCACCAGAGTGTTGGGATAGAGATACAAATCAGCGGCGTTACGGAAGGTTAACTGGCCTTTTTCGACTTCGACAAAGCTTGCCGGATCGTTCTTACGCCCACCGACCTTAAACGGCGCGGCGGCGGAAAGTACCGGTAGTTTTGCCAGATCCGGATCGCCCTGAATAAAGTGTTCCACATAGGCTTTCTGCGCGTTGTTCACCACCTGTACGGTCGGATCATCCTGTACCAGCGCCAGATAGCTGTACATATTGTCGGCGGATTTACCGATCGGTTTGCTGACAAACTCACGCGTGGCGTCGTGGTCGGCTTTCAGGATCTCAACGATTTTTTTGTCTTCTGCTGCCAGTGATTTTTTCGCTGCCGCGTCATAAATCGGACGTGCTTCGGCTTTCGCCTGGGTGACCTGCCATTTACCGCTGTCGTTATTCAGCACTAAATCCACCACCCCCAGATGATCGCCCCACATACCCGGCATCACCGCCGGAACGCCATTGAGCGTACCTTTTGTGATATCTGCACCTTTGATGTTGGCAAAGTCTTTACCGGGGAAAACAGCGTGGGCGTGACCAAACATAATGGCATCCACGCCCGGGACTTCACTGAGGTAGTAAACGGAATTCTCTGCCATAGTCTGGTATGGGTCGGCAGAAAGCCCGGAGTGAGCAACCACCACCACCACATCGGCACCCTTGGCTCGCATTTCCGGCACGTATTTACGTGCGGTTTTGGTGATGTCATTCACCGTCACTTTGCCGCTGAGGTTGGCTTTATCCCAGGTCATGATCTGCGGCGGTACAAAACCGATATAGCCAATCTTCAGCGTCTGCTTGTTCCCTTCTTTGTCGACAACCTCAGTGTCTTTGATCAGATAAGGCGTAAATAGCGGCTTTTTGGTCTTAACGTCGATGATATTGGCGTTAACGTAAGGGAACTTTGCCCCTGCCAGCGCGTTGTGCAGATACTCTAGACCGTAGTTGAATTCATGGTTGCCGAGGTTACCCACCGCGTAATCCAGCGTGTTTAGCGCCTTATAGACCGGGTGAGTTTCGCCCGCTTTCAGCCCCTTGGCTGCCATATAATCCCCGAGTGGACTGCCCTGAATCAAATCGCCGTTATCAACCAGCACGCTGTTTTTGACTTCTCCACGCGCAGCGTTGATAAGACTTGCCGTACGTACCAGACCGAATTTTTCAGTCGGTGTATCTTTGTAATAATCGAAATCCATCATATTGCTATGCAAATCAGTGGTTTCCATTATACGCAGATCGACGGTCGCGGCATTGACGCTGGCTGCAATCAACGTTACCAGAAGCGTTGCACTAAACTTAATCATCAGGGGCATCCTTTTAAGATCTAAGCCACAAAAGAAAATGTATATAAATCTTCTTGCTTACAGAACTGTGAATCATGACATGAATATAGCGTTTAAAACCGCAGACGCTATCACAGTTGGCGGATCCCCTGACGATCGGGTATAAGTAAAACAACGAGTTAACACCACTGACAGAAACGAGGTGGAGAATGCTAGAACATGTATGCCAGCTTGCACGGAACGCGGGCGATGCCATTATGCAGGTCTACGATGGAATCAAACCGATGGAGATTACCAGCAAGCAGGATGATTCTCCGGTCACGGCGGCAGATATCGCCGCGCATACGGTGATCCTCGAAGGATTACTGGCTCTGACGCCGGATATTCCGGTTCTGTCTGAAGAGGCGCCTCCTGGCTGGGATGTTCGCCAGCACTGGCAGCGCTACTGGCTGGTGGACCCGCTGGACGGGACCAAAGAGTTCATTAAGCGTAACGGTGAATTTACCGTCAATATTGCGCTGATCGAGAAAGGAAAGCCGGTTCTGGGCGTGGTTTACGCGCCGGTAATGAAAGTGATGTACAGCGCAGCAGAAGGTAAAGCGTGGAAAGAAGAGTGCGGCGTACGTAAACAAATTCAGGTTCGTGACGCGCGTCCGCCGCTGGTGGTCATTAGCCGCTCGCATGCCGATAATGAGTTAAAAGAGTATCTGCAACAGTTGGGCGAGCACCAGACCACGTCGATTGGCTCATCGTTGAAGTTCTGCCTGGTGGCGGAAGGGCACGCACAGCTGTACCCGCGTTTTGGGCCCACTAACGTATGGGACACCGCCGCGGGCCACGCTGTTGCCGCCGCAGCCGGAGCGCACGTTCACGACTGGCAGGGGAAACCTCTGGATTACACCCCACGTGAATCGTTCCTCAACCCCGGCTTCCGCGTTTCTATTTACTGAGCAATTTGTGCAGCAGGGCAATTACCTGCTGCACCTCTTCCTGCGTTAATGCGCCATCTTTTGCCCACTGCACGCGTCCGTCCTTGTCGAGTACGACGATAGCGGAGCTCTCTTCATCCAGTTGCCAGGCTTTACGCGCAATGCCATTGCTGTCGACAATGAATTGCGACCACGGGTAGAGCTTCTTATTGCTCTCCAGACTGCTGCGCACAAACATACCGGAGCCGGGAATGGCGTCATCTGTGTTGACGATAGTGGTGGTCTGGTATTTGTCGTGCGGCAGGTTGGCGGCTTTGATTGCCTCGATCAGTGTCGCATTTTTCTCTTTGGCGGAGGTGCGTCCGGCAATGTGTTGCACAATTCGCACTTTCCCAGGCAACTGCGCGCTATTCCAGCTTTTGTAGCTAAACTTATCGTTATCGAGAATCAGTTCGCCGCGATCGGCGATCCCCACCGGTGGTACGCGTTGGTCAGCCTCAAACTTATGTGCGGAGGCAATCATCGGCAGCAGCAGAAACGACAGCGCCAACAGTTTTCGTAAGGTCATAGGTTTTCCTTCTTTCTTTTATTTTGCAGGTGATCCGACCACTTGGGTCTGGAATTTAATCATATGTGCGATTGATGCTTTTTCCCGCAAGCGCGATGCCAGTTTGCGGACGGGCGCACAAATCCTGCAAAAAATGAAGGCTTATACTGAAGACAGCGAAGCGTTGAAAAGATAATTCTGAATAATTGTAACCTGAAGGTAAATAAACTTATACACGCTGGAAACATCAACGAGATAGTCTATAGTCATAGGGCATTAAAATTTGCGCCTGAGGATTGTCGGACCGATTGTGGTACCGCAAAGGCGTAATGCTCAGCAGGAGACAACAATGAAAATTTTCCAACGATACAACCCGCTGCAGGTGGCGAAGTACGTGAAGATCCTGTTTCGTGGACGGTTATATATCAAGGATGTAGGCGCTTTTGAATTTGATAAGGGTAAGATTCTTATCCCAAAAGTGAAGGACAAACTGCATTTTTCCGTGATGTCCGAAGTTAACCGTCAGGTCTTGCGTCTGCAAACTGAGATGGCTTGATCAAAGTGCTATGCGGTAGTTAAAAAAACGGCTCCTGGATGGGAGCCGTTGATGTTTTTGTCAGGCGTTAAGACGCCTTTGCCTCTTCTTTTGCATCCGGCAGCTTTGGTACCAGAACGGTAGGTTTGCTGTCCAGTCGCGTTACCAACAACTGATCGATCTTGTAGTTATCGATATCCACCACTTCAAATTTGTAGCCAGAATACTTCACCGAGTCGGTGCGTTTCGGGATTTTACGCAGCATGAACATCATAAAGCCGCCGATGGTTTCATAGTTGCCGGACTGCGGAAACTCGTCGATATCCAGTACGCGCATAACGTCATCAATCGGCGTACCGCCATCAACTAACCATGAGTTTTCATCACGCGCCACAATCTGCTCTTCCAGACCCTGGCCAACTAAATCGCCCATCAGCGTGGTCATCACGTCATTGAGCGTGATAATCCCTACCACCAGCGCGTACTCGTTCATGATGACGGCAAAATCTTCGCCTGCGGTTTTGAAGCTTTCCAGCGCTTCCGAGAGCGTCAATGTATCCGGAACAATCAACGTATTGCGAATCTGTACGCCGCTGTTCAGCGCCATGCTTTGATTCGCCAGTACGCGGTTGAGGAGATCCTTTGAATCAACATAGCCAATGATGTGGTCGATATCTTCGTTACACACCAGGAACTTGGAGTGCGGATGTTCCGCCACCTTGTTCTTCAGGCTTTGCTCATCTTCGTGGAGATCGAACCAGATAATATTCTCGCGGGAGGTCATAGAAGACGGTACGGTACGCGATTCCAGTTCGAACACGTTTTCAATCAGCTCATGTTCCTGCTTACGCAAAACACCTGCCAGCGCACCGGCTTCGACCACGGCGTAAATGTCGTCCGAAGTGATATCGTCTTTACGCACCATCGGGATCTTAAACAGGCGGAAAATGTTATTTGCCAGACCGTTGAAGAACCACACCAGCGGGCGGAAGACCAGCAGGCAGAAGCGCATCGGGTTGATGATACGCAAAGCCACAGCTTCTGGCGCAATCATACCGATGCGTTTCGGGGTTAAATCCGCGAACAGGATGAACAGGCCAGTAACCAGCGAGAATGACAGAATAAAGCTTAACTGTTCGGACAGCTCTGGAGCGAAGTATTTTGAGAACAGGCTGTGAAAAGCCGGGGAGAATGCCGCATCACCGACTATACCGCCGAGAATAGCGACCGCGTTAAGGCCGATTTGCACGACGGTAAAAAACATGCCGGGGTTTTCCTGCATCTTCAAAACACGCTGTGCGTTCACGCTGCCTTCATCGGCAAGCAGTTTAAGTTTTATTTTGCGTGATGCAGCAAGCGAGATCTCAGATATCGAGAAAAACGCACTCACGGCGATCAGGCAGAGAATGACTAAAATACTGTTTAACATATCTTATCCGACCGTTCAGGTCAGATCCTCGGAAGGGAGAAGTTGATACTCGTCGTCTTTCAAGCTGCAGGTGCGTTAGCTGCACTCATTCACCCCAGTCACATAGTTATCTATGCTCCTGGGGATTCACGAGTTTGCCGCCTGCCTGCAACTCGAAATCCATAGAGTATAAATCCAATGGAATATTCAATGAAAACCGGTCCGAAGGGAGTGGACCGGTAATTTCAGAAGCTAGTATAGCGTAAGGTACTGTAAAGTCGCCAGAGGGGGGAAATTATCCTTGTGGCGGCAGGCAAACGCCAATTCCGCCAATGCCACAATATCCATAAGGATTTTTATGCAGATATTGCTGGTGATCGTCCTCGGCATAGTAGAAAGGCGTTGCCGTAGTGATTTCTGTGGTAATGGTGCGCTCGTCGCCTGCGGCGGTCATTGCTGCCTGAAAACGCTCAAGGCTGGCCTGTGCGGCGGCGGTTTGTTCCGGCGTTAACGGGTAAATGGCGGAGCGATACTGCGTACCCTGGTCGTTCCCCTGACGCATGCCCTGCGCCGGATCGTGATTTTCCCAGAACACCTGCAGCAGTTGTTCGTAGCTGATAACATGCGGGTCATAGACGACGCGTACCGCTTCGGCGTGTCCGGTATCGCCGGAACAGACTTCCCGATAAGTTGGGTTTGGGGTGTAACCACCTGTGTATCCGGCTGCGGTGCTATATACGCCGGGTAATGACCAGAATAAACGTTCAACGCCCCAGAAGCATCCCATGGCGAAATAAGCTATCTCCATACCTTCGGGCACGTTGGTCATCGAATGTTGGTTAACCGCATGCAGCGTTGCCACTGGCATCGGGGTGTTGCGTCCAGGTAGGGCATCTGCTTGAGTAACAAGATGCTTTCTATCAAATAAACTCATGGCCGTTCTCCCGAAATCAGTCATTTGGGTTAAGGTTGTAACGAGACGCGTCTTTGCCCACAATAAACAGCGTGAATGCGTCTAGAGTTAAACATAAGAAATATTTGGGTTGCCGTCTGTTTTTCAACTCTTATTGTTGATTTTTTGTTAAGCCGAGGAACGGCATAGTATTTTTTCCAGGGGTGGGAAAAAAGGATATTCAGGAGAAAATGTGCCACATATCCGTCAGTTATGTTGGGTGGGATTACTGTGCTTAAGTGGCTCCGCCGCCGCCGCGAATGTTCGCTTACAGGTCGAAGGATTATCAGGACCGCTGGAGAAAAACGTCCGTGCGCAGCTGTCCACGATTCAAAGTGATGAAGTCACTCCAGACCGACGCTTTCGTGCGCGCGTTGATGATGCCATCCGCGAAGGGCTAAAAGCGCTGGGCTACTTTGAGCCGACCATTGATTTTGAACTACGTCCACCGCCGGCAAAAGGACGCCAGGTGCTGATTGCCAAAGTCACTCCTGGCGAGCCAGTGCTGATTGGCGGCACAGAAGTGATTCTGCGCGGTGGCGCACGTACGGATAAAGATTACCTGGATCTGCTGAAAACGCGCCCGGCAATCGGCACTGTGCTGAATCAGGGTGACTATGACAACTTCAAAAAGTCACTCACCAGCGTGGCGCTGCGCAAAGGTTATTTCGACAGTGAATTTAATAAAAGCCAGCTTGGAATAGCGCTTGAGCGCCGCCAGGCGTTCTGGGATATCGATTACAACAGCGGTGAACGCTATCGCTTTGGGCATGTCACCTTTGAAGGCTCGCAAATTCGCGATGAGTATCTGCAAAATCTGGTGCCCTTTAAAGAAGGTGAAGAGTACGAGTCGAAAGATCTGGGCGAACTGAACCGTCGTCTGTCGGCGACCGGATGGTTTAACTCCGTGGTCGTCGCGCCGGAGTTTGATAAAGCCCGCAAAACCAAAGTGCTGCCGCTGAAAGGCGTGGTCTCACCGCGCACCGAAAACACCATCGAAACCGGGGTTGGTTATTCAACTGATGTCGGACCACGGGTGAAGACCTCGTGGAAAAAGCCGTGGATGAACTCCTACGGCCACAGCCTGACAACCAGCGCCAGTATCTCGGCGCCAGAGCAGGTGCTTGATTTCAGCTATAAAATGCCGCTGTTAAAGAACCCGCTGGAACAGTATTACCTGGTACAGGGCGGCTTTAAGCGAACCGATTTAAATGACACCGAGCAGGATTCCACAACGCTTGCGGTTTCCCGCTACTGGGACCTCTCCAGCGGCTGGCAGCGCGCGATTAACCTGCGCTGGAGCCTCGACCACTTTACCCAGGGTAACGTCACCAACACTACTATGCTGCTCTATCCGGGCGTGATGATCAGCCGGACGCGCTCACGCGGCGGCTTGATGCCTGTCTGGGGCGACTCTCAGCGTTATTCTATTGATTACTCCAACACCGCCTGGGGGTCAGATGTTGATTTCTCCGTTTTCCAGGCGCAAAACGTCTGGATCCGCACGCTGTACGATCGCCATCGTTTTGTGATGCGCGGTAATCTCGGCTGGATTGAGACCGGAGACTTCGACAAAGTACCGCCGGATCTGCGTTTCTTCGCCGGGGGCGATCGCAGTATTCGCGGCTATAAATACAAATCTATTTCGCCGGAAGGTAGCGACGGCAAGCTGAAAGGGGCCTCCAAGCTGGCAACTGGCTCGCTGGAATACCAGTACAACGTGACCGGTAAATGGTGGGGCGCGATGTTTGTCGATAGCGGTGAAGCGGTCAGCGATATTCGCCGAAGCGATTTCAAAACCGGTGCCGGGGTCGGCGTACGCTGGCAATCACCAGTGGGGCCTATCAAGCTCGACTTTGCCGTCCCGGTCGGCGACAAAGATGAACATGGTTTACAGTTTTACATCGGTCTGGGGCCTGAATTATGAGTTTATGGAAGAAGATAAGCCTCGGTGTGCTGATTTTTATCCTGCTGTTGTTAGGCACGGTGGCGTTCCTCGTCGGTACCACCTCCGGCCTGCATCTGATCTTCAAAGCAGCTAATCGTTGGGTTCCGGGGCTGGAGATCGGTCAGGTCACCGGCGGCTGGCGGGATTTATCACTTAAAAATATCCGTTATGACCAGCCCGGCGTGGCAGTAAATGCTGGCGAAGTACATCTGGCCGTTGGGCTTAATTGCCTGTGGAATAGCAGTCTGTGCGTCAACGATCTGTCGCTGAAAAATATCAACGTAGCGATCGACAGCAAAAAAATGCCGCCATCAGCGCCGGTTGAGGAAGAAGAGAACGGTCCGCTTAACCTTTCCACGCCTTACCCAATCACGCTTTCACGCGTGGCACTTAACAACATCAATATTAAAATCGATGACACCACGGTTTCCGTGCTGGACTTTACCTCTGGTCTGAACTGGCAGGAAAAAACGCTGACGTTGAAGCCAACGTCATTGCAGGGGCTGCTGATTGCCCTGCCTAAAGTGGCGGAAGTGGCGCAGGAAGAGGTCGTCGAACCAAAGATTCAAAACCCGCAGCCGGATGAAAAGCCGCTCGGCGAAACGCTAAAAGATCTGTTCTCACAGCCGGTGCTGCCGGAAATGACCGATGTCCATCTGCCGCTCAATCTCAATATTGAAGAGTTTCGCGGCGAGCAGCTGCGCGTGACCGGAGATACGGATTTAACGGTCCATAACCTGTTGCTGAAAGTGAGCAGCATTGACGGCAACATGAAGCTGGATACGCTGGATATCGACTCGAATCAGGGATCGGTAAAAGCCAGCGGTACGGCGCAGCTCACCGACACATGGCCGGTCGATATTACGTTAAACAGCACGCTGAACATCGACCCGTTAAAAGGCGAAAAGGTGAAGCTGAAGGTCGGCGGCGCACTGCGTGACCAGTTGGAAGTCGGCGTAAATCTGTCTGGTCCGGTGGATATGGACCTACGGGCGCAAACGCGTCTGGCGGAAGCCGGGTTGCCGCTCAATCTGGAAGTGGTGAGTAAGCAAATATACTGGCCGTTTACCGGCGACAAGCAGTTCCAGGCTGATGACATCAAGCTCAAACTGACCGGCAAGATGACCGACTACACGTTGTCGATGCGTACCGCAGTGAAGGGGCAGGATATTCCTCCGGCTACCATCACGCTGGACGCTAAAGGTAACGAACAGCAGATCAATCTCGACAAACTCAGCGTTGCGGCGCTGGAAGGGAAAACCGAGCTGAAAGCGCTGGTGGACTGGCAGCAGGCGATCAGCTGGCGCGGGGAGTTAACGCTGGATGGCATCAACACCGCGAAAGCGATTCCAGACTGGCCGTCAAAACTGAATGGCCTGGTGAAAACGCGCGGCAGTCTGTACGGTGGAAGCTGGCAGATGGAGGTTCCGGAGCTGAAGCTGACCGGCAACGTGAAGCAGAACAAGGTCAATGTGAATGGTTCACTGAAGGGTAACAGTTACCTGCAGTGGACGATCCCGGGGCTGCATCTGGAACTGGGGCGCAACAGCGCGGATGTGAAAGGGGAACTGGGGGTCAAAGACCTCAATCTCGACGCGACGATTGATGCCCCGAGCCTGGATAACGCGCTGCCTGGACTGGGCGGTACGGCGAAAGGGCTGGTAAAAGTTCGCGGTACGGTTGAAGCGCCGCAGCTGCTGGCGGATATCACCGCTCGCGGTCTGCGCTGGCAAGAGCTTTCCGTCGCTCAGGTACGCGTCGAAGGCGATGTGAAATCGGCCGAGCAAATCGCCGGTAATCTCAATGTTCGCGTAGAGCGGATTGTACAACCTGACGTGAATATTGGCCTGGTGACGCTTAACGCCAAAGGCAGTGAAAAGCAGCATGAGCTGCAACTGCGCATTCAGGGTGAGCCGGTTTCCGGACAGCTTGATCTAGCGGGTAGCTTTGATCGTAAAGAACAGCGCTGGAAAGGGACGCTGAGCAATACGCGCTTCCAGACGCCGGTGGGTCCGTGGTCGTTGAACCGCCCTATTGCGCTGGATTACCGTAATCAGGAACAGAAAATCAGCATTGGGCCGCACTGCTGGAACAACCCGAATGCGGAACTGTGCGTACCGCAAGCCATTGATGCCGGTGCAGAAGGGCGCGCGGTGGTGAACCTGAATCGCTTCGATCTGGCAATGCTGAAACCGTTTATGCCGGATGCAACCCAGGCCAGCGGTGTGTTCACTGGCAAAGCCGATGTGAGCTGGGACACCACCAAAGAAGGGCTGCCGCAGGGGCAAGTGACGCTGAATGGACGTAACGTGAAGGTCACGCAAAGCGTGAACGATGCATCGCTTCCGGTGGCGTTTGACACGCTGAATCTGACTGCTGACCTGCATAATAACCGTGCCGAGCTGGGCTGGCTGATTCGCCTGACCAACAACGGGCAGTTTGACGGCCAGGTACAGGTGACGGATCCGCAAGGACGCCGCAACCTGGGCGGTAACGTCAATATTCGCAACTTCAATCTGGCGATGGTGAACCCCATCTTCTCGCGCGGTGAAAAAGCGGCTGGGGTGATCAACGCCAACCTGCGACTGGGCGGTGATGTGCAAAGCCCACAACTGCTTGGACAACTGCAACTGAGCGGTCTGGATATCGACGGTAACTTTATGCCGTTCGACATGCAGCCAAGCCAGTTAGCCGTTAATTTCACCGGAACACGCTCCACGCTGGCGGGCGTGGTGCGCACGCAGCAGGGAGAAATTAACCTGAGCGGCGATGCCGACTGGAGTCAAATAGACAACTGGCGGGCGCGGGTGGCGGCTAAAGGCAGCAGGGTACGTATTACCGTGCCGCCGATGGTTCGCCTGGATGTCTCGCCGGACGTGGTCTTTGAAGCCACGCCGAGCCTGTTTACCCTGGATGGCAACGTAGATGTGCCATGGGCGCGTATCGTGGTACACGACCTGCCGGAGAGCGCGGTAGGGGTTTCCAGCGACATGGTCATGCTGAACAACAATCTGCAGCCGGAGAAACCGCAGACAGCCAGTATTCCGATTAACAGCAACCTGAACATCCACGTCGGTAACAACGTGCGTATTGACGCTTTTGGTCTGAAAGCGCGTCTGACGGGCGACCTGAAAGTGGTACAGGATAAGCAGGGGCTGGGGCTGAACGGACAAATTAATATTCCGAGCGGTCGCTTCCATGCCTATGGTCAGGATCTGATTGTGCGTAAGGGCGAGCTGTTGTTCTCCGGCCCGCCGGATCAGCCGTTGCTCAATATTGAAGCGATTCGTAACCCGGATGCCACCGAAGACGACGTGATCGCCGGTGTTCGCGTGACCGGCACTGCCGATGAACCGAAGGCGGAGATCTTCTCCGACCCGGCAATGTCGCAGCAAATGGCGCTTTCCTACCTACTTCGCGGACAAGGACTTGATAGCGAACAGAGTGACAGCGCGGCGATGACCTCAATGCTTATTGGTCTGGGGGTTGCACAAAGTGGTCAGGTTGTGGGTAAAATCGGGGAGACATTTGGCGTAAGCAATCTGGCACTGGACACGCAAGGGGTGGGCGATTCATCTCAGGTAGTTGTCAGCGGATACGTACTGCCAGGTCTGCAGGTGAAATATGGTGTGGGTATATTTGACTCCTTAGCGACACTCACGCTACGTTATCGTCTGATGCCTAAGCTATATCTGGAAGCAGTGTCTGGCGTAGATCAGGCACTTGATTTGCTCTATCAGTTCGAGTTTTAGCAATGCGAATATTTGTCTACGGCAGTTTACGAACCAAACAAGGCAACAGCCACTGGATGACCAATGCCCTGTTGCTGGGGAATTTCAGTATCGACAACTACCAGTTGTATAGCCTGGGCCACTATCCAGGCGCCGTTCCGGGAAAGGGAACAGTACACGGGGAAGTTTATCGTATTGATAACGCCACGCTGGCAGAGCTTGATGCTCTGCGTACCCGTGGCGGTGAATACGCACGCCAGTTAATTCAAACGCCGTACGGAAGTGCATGGATGTACGTGTACCAACGTCCGGTTGATGGCTTAACGCTGATTGAAAGCGGCAACTGGTTAGACAGAGACCAGTACTGATGTGAACACGCCACCTTCGGGTGGCGTTGTTTTTTGTGCCAATCGTACTCGCATCAGGGCATAAAAAAGCCCCGACATGCGGGGCTAAGCATCAAAAGTAAAACTTACTTTTTCGCGCGCTCGAAGGAAGCAACGATTTCAGCTTTAGCGGCTTCAGCGTTGTCCCAACCGTCAACTTTTACCCATTTGCCTGCTTCGAGGTCTTTGTAGTGCTCGAAGAAGTGGGTAATCTGCGCTTTCAGCAGTTCCGGCAGGTCGGTCACATCTTTGATGTGGTCGTATTCTTTGCTCAGCTTGGTGTGCGGTACCGCAACCAGTTTCGCATCTTCACCGGATTCGTCGGTCATTTTCAGTACGCCAACCGGACGGCAGCGGATCACTGAACCTGGTTCCAGCGGATACGGGGTCGGGACCAGAACGTCTACCGGGTCACCGTC
Source organism: Citrobacter sp. Cu231 (assembly GCF_030332265.1). Taxonomy (NCBI): domain Bacteria; kingdom Pseudomonadati; phylum Pseudomonadota; class Gammaproteobacteria; order Enterobacterales; family Enterobacteriaceae; genus Citrobacter; species Citrobacter sp. Cu231. The sequence continues at coordinate 94,860 of NZ_JAOWIE010000046.1, forward strand.
CAGAGACAGGGTGTGGTTGATGTAACCGTAGTTGCACGGATAGAACATCGCGGTGGACATGAAGCGGTCAACGAACAGGGCGCCGCTCTCTTTGTCAACTTCGTATTTGATCGGATCTGCGTTGGCAGGGATCTCGATAACAACGTAGATATCTTCCGGCAGATCTTTACCGGCAGGGACGTTGAGTAAGCTCATGTCTGTTTCCTTTAAATATGCTATGGCAAACAAGTGGCGGGTATTATAGCCAACTCGCGCTGAATGTCTCCGCTTGTTTTCGCTTTATCTACGTGCATTTTCTTCTTTTTACCCCTCTCTGATGACAGAAAAATCCATATCTTCAGCCGCATTTTTCATAGCGAGATGAAAACGATTACAAAGTTGTGATTAACGTTTTATTTACTTTTTTGAAGTGTGATGTAACGCAATCTGTTACATGCTCAATTGTCTATAGTTTTTCGCGACGGTTTATTAACCAACAATAATCACCCTACGAGGACGCACTTATGTGGAAGCGCTTACTTTTAGTCACAGCAGTTTCGGCAGCCATGTCGTCTATGGCAATGGCAGCCCCTTTAACCGTAGGATTTTCACAGGTTGGCTCTGAATCCGGCTGGCGCGCCGCAGAAACCAACGTTGCGAAAAGCGAGGCCGAAAAGCGGGGTATTACGCTGAAAATCGCTGACGGCCAGCAAAAGCAGGAAAACCAGATTAAGGCAGTCCGCTCATTCGTGGCGCAGGGCGTTGATGCCATCTTTATTGCCCCGGTCGTGGCAACGGGTTGGGAGCCGGTCTTAAAAGAAGCAAAAGATGCCGACATTCCCGTCTTTTTGCTCGATCGTTCCATCGATGTAAAAGACAAATCTCTCTATATGACCACCGTCACCGCTGACAACGTGCTGGAAGGTAAATTGATTGGCGACTGGCTAATTAAAGAAGTGAACGGCAAGCCGTGTAACGTTGTTGAGCTGCAAGGGACCGTCGGGGCAAGTGTAGCGATCGATCGTAAAAAAGGTTTTGCTGAAGCCATCGCTAACGCACCTAACATCAAAATTATCCGCTCACAGTCCGGTGACTTCACCCGCAGTAAAGGGAAAGAAGTGATGGAGAGCTTTATTAAAGCTGAAAACAACGGCAAGAACATCTGCATGGTTTACGCCCACAACGATGACATGGTGATCGGTGCGATTCAGGCGATCAAAGAAGCGGGTCTGAAACCCGGTAAAGATATTCTTACCGGTTCCATCGACGGCGTACCGGATATCTACAAAGCGATGATTGATGGTGAAGCTAACGCCAGCGTCGAGCTGACGCCGAATATGGCAGGTCCGGCCTTCGATGCGCTGGAGAAATTCAAAAAAGACGGCACGATGCCTGAGAAGCTGACCATCACCAAGTCGATCCTCTACCTGCCAGATACGGCGAAAGAAGAGTTAGAGAAGAAGAAAAACATGGGCTACTAGTTTTGCTGTCGGTCTTCTGTAGGTCTGATGGCGCTGCGCTTATCAGGCCTACGAAACGCCGTGATTTCGCACCGGAGGAATGCCATGACCACCGACCAACATCAGGAGATCCTCCGCACCGAAGGATTAAGTAAATTTTTTCCCGGCGTCAAAGCACTGGATAACGTGGATTTTAGTTTGCGTCGTGGCGAGATTATGGCGCTGCTGGGTGAAAACGGAGCCGGTAAATCGACGCTAATCAAAGCGCTGACCGGTGTTTACCACGCCGATCGCGGCACTATCTGGCTCGAAGGCCAGCAGATTTCCCCGAAAAATACCGCCCATGCCCAGCAACTGGGGATTGGCACCGTGTATCAGGAAGTAAACCTGCTGCCCAATATGTCGGTCGCGGATAACCTGTTTATTGGCCGTGAACCACGGCGTTTTGGCCTGCTACAGCGTAAGCAGATGGAAAAACGCGCCACGGAGCTGATGGCGTCATACGGTTTTTCCCTCGACGTACGCGAGCCGCTGAACCGCTTTTCTGTGGCGATGCAGCAGATTGTCGCGATTTGCCGCGCGATCGATCTCTCCGCGAAAGTGCTGATCCTCGATGAACCCACAGCCAGCCTCGATACCCAGGAAGTTGAAATGCTGTTCGGCCTGATGCGCCATCTTCGCGATCGGGGCGTCAGTCTGATCTTCGTCACCCATTTCCTCGATCAGGTTTATCAGGTCAGCGATCGCATCACCGTTCTGCGTAACGGCGGCTTCGTTGGCTGCCGCGAAACCCGCGAGTTGCCACAGATCGAACTGGTCAAAATGATGTTGGGCCGCGAACTGGATACCCATGCGCTACAGCGTGCGGGACGCACGTTACTGAGCGATAAGCCGGTGGCGGCCTTTAGCGGTTTTGGCAAGAAAGGCACCATCGCGCCGTTTGATCTACAGGTGCGTCCCGGTGAGATTGTTGGTCTTGCCGGATTGCTGGGATCCGGGCGCACGGAAACGGCGGAGGTGATCTTCGGTATTAAACCTGCCGATAGCGGTAGTGCGCTGATCAAAGGTAAACCGCAGATTTTACGATCCCCACATCAGGCTTCGTGCCTGGGGATCGGCTTCTGTCCGGAAGATCGTAAAACGGATGGTATTATCGCCGCCGCCTCGGTGCGGGAAAACATCATTCTGGCTTTGCAGGCGCAACGTGGCTGGCTGCGGCCTATTGCGAGGAAAGAACAAAACGAGATTGCCGAGCGTTTTATCCGTCAGCTTGGAATTCGTACCCCCAACGCCGAGCAACCAATCGAGTTTCTCTCTGGCGGTAATCAGCAAAAAGTTTTGCTCTCGCGCTGGTTACTCACCAAACCGCAGTTCCTGATCCTCGATGAACCCACGCGGGGAATCGATGTCGGCGCACATGCTGAGATCATCCGCCTGATCGAAACGCTGTGCGCGGATGGCCTGGCGCTGCTGGTGATTTCATCCGAACTGGAGGAGTTAGTGGGTTATGCCGATCGCGTCATTATTATGCGCGATCGCAAACAGGTGGCCGAGATCCCGCTGGCTGAACTGTCCGTACCGGCGATCATGAATGCCATTGCGGCCTAAGGAGACTATGGTGATGCCTCAATCTCTCCCTCAATCCAACACTGCGAAACGACGGTTCCGTTGGCCAAAAGGTATGCCGCAACTGGTGGCGCTACTGCTGGTGCTGCTGGTCGACAGCCTGGTGGCCCCACACTTCTACCAGGTGATTTTGCAGGATGGACGCCTGTTCGGCAGCCCGATTGATATTCTCAACCGTGCCGCTCCCGTGGCGCTGTTGGCGATTGGTATGACGCTGGTGATCGCCACCGGCGGTATTGATCTTTCCGTTGGCGCGGTGATGGCGATTGCCGGTGCGACCACCGCGGCGATGACGGTGGCCGGGCACAGTCTGCCGGTGGTGCTGCTTGCTGCCTTAGGTTCCGGCATTCTGGCCGGGCTGTGGAACGGGATTCTGGTGGCAATCCTCAAGATCCAGCCGTTTGTTGCGACGCTCATCCTGATGGTGGCCGGGCGTGGAGTGGCGCAGCTTATCACGTCCGGGCAGATCGTCACCTTCAACTCGCCCGAGCTGTCGTGGTTTGGCAGCGGCTCGCTCTTTCTGTTCCCCACGCCGGTGATCATCGCGCTGCTGACGCTGGTCGCCTTTTGGCTGCTAACGCGTAAAACGGCGCTGGGCATGTTTATTGAAGCGGTGGGCATTAACATTCGTGCGGCGAAAAATGCCGGGGTGAATACCCGCATCATTGTGATGCTCACTTATGTACTGAGCGGCCTGTGTGCGGCTATCGCCGGTATTATCGTCACGGCGGATATCCGTGGGGCAGATGCCAATAACGCCGGATTGTGGCTGGAACTGGATGCCATCCTGGCGGTGGTCATCGGTGGTGGCTCGCTGATGGGCGGGCGATTTAACCTGCTGCTGTCGGTGATCGGCGCATTGATTATTCAGGGAATGAACACCGGGATTTTACTGTCGGGCTTCCAGCCGGAGCTGAACCAGGTGGTCAAAGCCGTGGTGGTGTTGTGTGTACTGGTCGTGCAGTCACAACGCTTTATCAGCCTGATAAAAGGAGTGCGTGGTCATGATAAAACGTAATTTACCGCTAATGATTACTCTCGGCGTGTTTGTGCTGGGGTATCTCTACTGCCTGACCCAGTTTCCGGCTTTTGCTTCAACTCGGGTAATCTGCAATATCCTGACCGATAACGCTTTTTTAGGGATTATTGCCGTGGGCATGACCTTCGTGATCCTCTCTGGCGGGATCGACCTTTCCGTTGGCTCGGTCATCGCCTTTACTGGCGTATTTCTGGCGAAGGCTATTGGTTATTGGGGTATTTCCCCGCTGCTGGCGTTTCCCCTGATTTTGCTGATGGGTTGCGCGTTTGGCGCATTTATGGGGTTACTGATTGATGCGCTGAAGATCCCTGCGTTCATTATTACGCTGGCGGGAATGTTCTTCCTGCGTGGCGTCAGCTATCTGGTCTCTGAAGAGTCGATCCCAATTAACCATCCGATCTATGACACGCTCTCAAGCCTGGCATGGAAAATTCCCGGCGGCGGTCGCCTGAGCGCGATGGGGTTGTTAATGCTGGGCGTGGTGGTGATTGGCATCTTCCTTGCGCACCGTACGCGGTTTGGTAATCAGGTTTACGCCATTGGTGGCAACGCCACCTCGGCCAACCTGATGGGGATCTCAACCCGTAGCACGACCATTCGTATCTATATGCTGTCTACCGGGCTTGCTACGCTGGCCGGCATTGTGTTTTCAATTTACACCCAGGCGGGTTATGCGTTGGCGGGCGTTGGCGTTGAGCTGGATGCGATTGCTTCGGTTGTTATCGGCGGAACGCTACTGAGCGGCGGGGTCGGTACGGTGTTAGGTACCTTGTTTGGCGTCGCTATTCAGGGATTAATTCAAACCTATATTAATTTTGACGGCACATTAAGTTCCTGGTGGACGAAGATTGCGATTGGTATTTTATTGTTTATTTTTATAGCGTTACAACGCGGTTTGACGGTGCTATGGGAAAATCGTCAAAGCTCGCCGGTAACCCGAGTGGGTACGACAGCAACACCAAAGTAACATCCTGATTTTACTAAAAACATTTAAATACCTAAACTTTTTCCGGTTGTAGTCGATAGGTTCTGTACAGGTCTGTTTTAACCCTACAACCGGAAATATAACAATGCCAAAATCCCTTTCAATTCGATCAAGTTTGTTGGTGTTATTGTCGCTGCTGACGTTCCTTCTGTTACTGACTGGAGGGATGGGGCTATATGCCTCTACTCGTATTATTACTTCATTGATTTACCACGCTATTATGAGTGGGGCAATGTTGGCTGCTATCGCGCTACTGGCCGTGATTTGGTTCATGCTGCGAAATAAGTTTCTCAAGCCGCTGGATAGTATAGTGGAGCAACTGGAACGCCTGGCGACGGGGGATTTGTCGCCGGTTTCGGCGCTGTCGGCTAGCGCTGAATTCAACCGCCTGAGCGCAGCGATGGATGAAATGCGCCATTCGCTGGGCGACTCGGTACAACGCGTACGCGATGCCAGTTCGCAAATTGATATTGGTAGCCGTGAGCTGACTGCCGGAAACCAGCATCTGGCGCAACGCACTGAATCGACCGCCACGTCGCTGGAGCAGACCGCCGCCAGCATGGAAGAACTCACGGCGACCGTGAAACAGAATGCGCAGAACGCGGAACAGGCGCATCAGTTGGCAAAATCGGTGTCGGATACCGCCGATCGCGGTAGCGAGATGGTGTGCTATGTGATCGAGAAAATGCGCGATATTTCAGGCAGTTCCAGCCGAATCGCCGACATCCTTAGCGTAATCGATGGTATTGCTTTCCAGACCAACATCCTGGCGCTTAATGCCTCCGTTGAAGCGGCGCGCGCCGGTGAGCAAGGGCGGGGCTTTGCGGTTGTCGCAGGTGAAGTCCGAAATCTGGCCAGCCGCAGTGCTGAAGCGGCAAAAGAGATCCGCACCTTAATCAGCGATTCGCACACGCACGTAGGTGAAGGCAGTGAGCTGGCGCAGCAGGCGGGTGAAACCATGGATGAGATTGCGACCGAGGTCATGCGTATGACCAAACTGATGCGTGAAATTGCCAGTGCGTCCCAGGAACAGAGTCGCGGCATTGAGCAGGTGAATATTGCGGTGATTCAGATGGATGAAACGGCGCAGCAAAATGCGGCGTTGGTACAGCAGTCGTCAGCAGCTACCCGCTCGCTGGAAGAGCAGTCACATGCGCTGCTTGAAGCAATGGCAGTGTTTAAAGTACAAACGGCGTAGCGGATAAATTTGCCGGATGATGGCGTTAACACGTCTCATCCGGCAAAACGTATTACGCGTCCGGGAACTCGCGGATAAAGCGTTCTACATCTTCAACCATATGGTCGTTACCCACGAAGAAGGAGCGGCGCTGATGCAGGCTTTCCGGGATAATATCCAGAATACGATTTTTACCGTCGCTCGCCTTGCCGCCCGCTTGCTCGGCCAGCAGGGCCATTGGGTTGCATTCGTACAGCAGACGCAGTTTCCCTTCCGGGTGGCTGGCGGTGCTTGGGTACAGGTAGATTCCGCCTTTCAGCAGATTGCGATGGAAGTCCGCAACCAGAGAGCCAATGTAGCGCGAGGTGTACGGGCGCTGGGTTGACTTATCTTCTTCCTGGCAGAATTTAATGTACTTCTTCACGCCGTTCGGGAATTTAATGTAGTTGCCTTCGTTAATGGAGTATGTGCTGCCTTTCGCCGGGAAGCGCATACGTTCCTGGCTGAGGCAGAATACGCCCAGAGAAGGATCGTAGGTGAAGGCGTGTACGCCGCAGCCGGTGGTGTACACCAGCATGGTGGAAGAACCATAAACCACGTAACCTGCCGCAACCTGCTTGTTGCCCGGCTGCAGGAAATCCTCTTCCGTGACCGGCGTGCCGACGGGGGTTACGCGGCGATAAATAGAGAAAATCGTACCGACAGAGACGTTAACATCGATGTTGGATGAGCCATCCAGCGGATCCATCAGCACAACATATTTTGCGTGTTCACAGCCTTCAAAGACGACGATTTCATCTTCTTCTTCCGAGGCAATGCCCGCCACAATGTCGCGCGCCTTCAGTGCAGCTTTCAGTTTTTCGTTCGCGAACAGATCGAGTTTTTGCTGAACCTCTCCCTGCACGTTCTCAGCACCGCTGGCACCCAGGATATCGACCAGACCGGCCTTATTGATATCGCGGTGGATGATCTTGGCGCCCAGCTTTATTGCCGACAACAAAGCAGTGAGTTCACCGGTAGCATGAGAAAACTCGTGCTGCTTTTCGACAATAAATTCACCTAACGTTTTCATAACACTTTCCCTGCAATTTATGTGGAGTAAAGCGACCGCAACAATATTAACAAATATTTCCATTGTTGCGCTTAGGTGAATCGCGCCAGCAAACTACGGAATATCCTGAAATGCGTTTCTCACTTGCCGGACATGTGCGTAAAATGGCCCCCAGATTAAAAAAGGATAGTGACGTATGCGCATTCATATTTTGGGAATTTGTGGCACTTTCATGGGCGGTCTGGCGATGCTGGCGCGCTCGCTCGGTCATGAAGTAACCGGTTCGGACGCCAATGTGTATCCGCCGATGAGTACCTTGCTTGAGAAGCAAGGTATTGATTTAATTCAGGGGTACGATGCCAGCCAGCTCGACCCGCAGCCGGACTTAGTGATCATCGGTAATGCCATGACCCGTGGTAATCCGTGCGTGGAAGCGGTGCTCGAGAAGAACATCCCGTACATGTCCGGCCCACAGTGGTTGCATGACTTTGTGCTGCGCGATCGCTGGGTACTGGCGGTTGCGGGCACGCATGGCAAAACCACCACCGCCGGAATGGCGACCTGGATCCTCGAAGCCTGCGGCTATAAGCCTGGCTTTGTGATCGGCGGCGTACCGGGTAACTTTGAGGTTTCTGCGCGTCTGGGCGAAAGCGACTTCTTCGTGATTGAAGCAGATGAGTACGACTGCGCCTTCTTCGACAAGCGTTCCAAATTCGTGCATTACTGCCCGCGTACGCTGATCCTCAACAACCTTGAGTTCGATCACGCGGACATCTTTGACGATCTGAAAGCGATCCAGAAACAGTTCCATCACCTGGTGCGTATCGTGCCGGGCCAGGGACGCATCATCTACCCGGAAAACGACATCAATCTGAAACAGACGATGGCGATGGGCTGCTGGAGCGAACAAGAGCTGGTGGGCGAACAAGGCCACTGGCAGGCGAAAAAGCTGACCACCGATGCCTCCGAGTGGGAAGTGTGGCTGGACGGTGAAAAAGTCGGTGAGGTGAAGTGGGGCCTGGTCGGCGAGCACAACATGCATAACGGTCTGATGGCGATTGCGGCCGCGCGCCATGTGGGCGTCGTGCCTGCGGATGCAGCCAACGCGCTCGGTTCATTCATCAACGCTCGTCGTCGTCTTGAGCTGCGGGGTGAAGCCAATGGCGTGACGGTGTATGACGATTTCGCCCATCACCCAACGGCCATTCTGGCGACGCTTGCGGCGTTGCGCGGTAAAGTGGGCGGTACGGCGCGCATCATCGCGGTGCTGGAACCCCGTTCGAACACCATGAAAATGGGCCTGTGCAAAGACGATCTGGCGCCGTCGTTAGGCCGTGCGGATGAAGTGTTCCTGCTGCAACCCCCGCATATTCCGTGGCAAGTAGCAGAAGTTGCTGAAGCCTGCGTTCAGCCAGCCCACTGGAGTGGCGATGTGGATGCACTGGCAGATATGGTGGTGAAAACCGCACAGCCTGGCGACCACATTCTGGTGATGAGCAACGGCGGATTTGGTGGTATTCATCAAAAACTGCTGGATGGCCTGGCGAAGAAAGCTCAGGCAGAAACGGAAGAGTAAAAAAATGCCCGGTGGCGCTACGCTTACCGGGCCTACAACGGATCGTAGGCCGGATAAGGTATTTGCACCGCCATCCGGCACTTTCGGCAGATGAAGAGGTTACGCTTCGTTTTCCGCCAGTTCACGCAGATACTGGAAGATCTGGCGGGAAGATTTTGGCGGCTTGTTGCCCGCTTTTTCTTTCCTGGCGTTACGCACCAGCGAACGCAGTTGCTGACGGTCGGCGTCAGGCCACAGGTTCATCACTTCTTCGATAGCTTCATCGTTACCGTCAACCATACGGTCACGCAGTTGCTCCAGCTTATGGAAGACAACGACCTGTTGGTTGTGGCGGTTTTTCAGCTTATCCAGCGCCTGACGGATAGGATCAACATCGCGCTGGCGCAACATTTTGCCAATCAGCTGCAGCTGGCGGCGGCGACCTTCCATCTTAATACGCTGGGCCAGCTCAATCGCGGCACGTAAATCCGCATCAAGCGGGATTTTATCCAGCGCGTTTTTCCCCAGTTTTACCAGTTCCACGCCCAGGTGTTTTAACTCCTCGGCGTCACGTTTTATTTCACTTTTACTGACCCAGATAATTTCATCGTCTTCGTCTTCGATGTCATCACCGGGAACGTCGTCGAGCCAGTCTTCGGGCTGCTTAGTCATGTCAGGCTCCTTAAAAAAAGAGGCTAATGTTACCAGTTAAGATGCGCACTGAAAAACGGTTCTCTGTTAGACTTCAGAGAAACTCTCTCTACATTATGGCATTTGCGATGAAAGTAATCTCACAAGTTGAAGCGCAGCGTAAGATTCTGGAAGAAGCGGTCTCGACGGCACTGGAATTAGCGTCAGGTAAGTCGGATGGCGCGGAAGTCGCTGTAAGCAAGACCACGGGTATTAGTGTCAGCACCCGTTATGGTGAAGTGGAGAACGTAGAATTCAATAGCGATGGCGCGTTGGGGATTACGGTTTATCACCAGAACCGTAAGGGTAGCGCATCGTCCACCGATTTAAGTCCGCAGGCGATTGCCCGTACCGTGCAGGCTGCACTGGATATTGCGCGTTACACCTCACCGGACCCGTGCGCGGGCGTTGCAGATAAAGAATTACTGGCCTTTGATGCGCCCGATCTGGATCTGTTCCACCCAGCGGAAGTCTCGCCTGACGAAGCTATCGAATTGGCTGCCCGCGCTGAACAGGCGGCGCTGCAGGCTGATAAGCGTATCACCAATACCGAAGGCGGCAGCTTTAACAGCCACTATGGCATCAAAGTATTTGGCAACAGCCACGGCATGCTGCAGGGCTACTGCTCCACTCGTCATTCCCTTTCCAGCTGTGTGATCGCGGAAGAAAATGGCGATATGGAACGCGATTACGCCTACACCATTGGTCGGGCGATGGGCGATCTGCAAACGCCGGAGTGGGTGGGGGCAGACTGTGCTCGCCGTACCTTATCTCGTTTGTCGCCGCGTAAGCTTTCCACCATGAAAGCGCCGGTGATTTTCGCCAACGAAGTGGCGACCGGACTGTTCGGACACCTGGTCGGCGCGATCGCCGGTGGTTCGGTGTACCGCAAATCCACCTTCCTGCTGGATTCGCTGGGTAAACAAATTCTGCCGGAATGGCTGACTATTGAAGAACATCCGCACCTGCTGAAGGGACTGGCGTCATCGCCGTTCGACAGTGAAGGGGTACGGACTGAACGCCGCGACATCATTAAAGACGGCGTGCTGACTCAATGGCTGTTGACCAACTATTCCGCACGTAAGCTGGGGCTGAAGAGCACCGGGCATGCGGGGGGGATCCACAACTGGCGAATTCCGGGACAAGGTCTAAGCTTCGAGCAGCTACTCAAAGAGATGGGTACAGGCCTTGTGGTTACCGAGCTGATGGGCCAGGGCGTAAGCGGCATTACCGGGGATTACTCGCGCGGTGCGGCGGGCTTCTGGGTCGAAAACGGCGAAATTCAGTATCCGGTAAGTGAAATTACCATCGCCGGGAACTTAAAAGAGATGTGGCGCAATATTGTGACCGTAGGGAACGATATTGAAACGCGCAGTAATATTCAGTGTGGTTCGGTATTGTTACCGGAGATGAAAATCGCCGGGCAATGATACTCGTTAAGGCGTAAATTTTTTAATAATAAAAAAGGAAGTGAGCAATGCGTAAACACCTGTTAGCGATCGTCGCGGCTTCAACGCTGGTTCTTGGTTCTTCTGCGTTTGCAGCCGATCTCGAAGATGACATGGGGATCCTCAACGACAACCTGAAGATCGTCGAAAAAACGGATAATGCGACTGAACTGAAAGATGCGTTAACCAAAATGCGTGCAGCCGCGCTGGACGCTCAAAAAGGAACACCGCCGAAGCTGGAAAGCAAATCCCCGGACAGCCCGGAGATGAAGGATTTCCGCCACGGTTTTGACACACTGATCGGTCAGATTGATGGCGCGCTTAAGCTGGCGAACGAAGGTAAAGTCAAAGAGGCGAAAGCCGTTGCGGAAGACATGAAAACCACGCGCAACGAAAACCACAAGAAGTTCCGCTAATCTACGCTATCCGGCCTGCATAACCGTGGGCCGGATAAGACGCTGCGTCACAACACCCCATAAGTAAACGCTATACCCATCACATTTTTTCATTTTTATCGTCCATTCATTGTTCGTATCGCCGTCCATTTTTCGGCTCACTCTTGCGATCTCAATCACATTCTTCCAGTGATAAATCGTGAACCCGACCCATTTTGCGGCGCAGATCACTAACGCTGACCCCCTTTCCACTTCGAAGTGGAAAACAACTCGCTACAAACTTTTAACCCCCACCGCTAATTTATCCCCAGAGCCATTAGTGGGGTAAGACGAGTGAATAACGGAGCTGTAATGAATGACATGGGGGAATCGGTGGAACTGGCCGACCGCATGCTGGCGCAGGTGTATGCCTTGCTGCGTGAACGCCACATTATTCCCAACGCTGTACAGGAACAGATGCTGACGTCGCATGTTCGCGCCATGGCGCACCGCTCGGTAACGGGTGAACCCTTACCTGAAGTCGATGCCAGCTTGTTTGATGAAATTTCTGCCGAATCAATGGCGCTTGCCCGCGACGTGGTTGCCGAGTTTGGCAACCTTCCTGAGGAAGAGGCCTGGCTGCTGTCGGTGCACTTCGAAGTCGCAAAAGACAACCTTTAAGGAGCAAAAGATGGAACAGATTACCGTAGTGATTGGCGATCGTCTGGGTAAAGGCCAGAAAGTGGCGGCAGGCGTTGAGAAAGCGGGTGGCCGTGCGGTTGTGGTACCAGGCGTTGCGGCTGACATGAAGCTGGGTGACGTAATGAAAGCGGAAAACGCCACCTTTGGTATCTCGTTTTGCGGCAGCGGTGGGGCGGGGGCAATTACCGCGCAGAACAAATACGGCTACAAGGCGAAATACGGCATGCGCTCGGTTGATGAAGGCGTCACCGCCATCAACGAAGGTTGCAACGTGCTGGGGTTCGGTTTTATGGACAAAGAAGAGCTCGGTGAACGCCTGGTTCAGGCGTGGCAAAAGAAACACGGCGCTTAAGCATGAAAGAGCAATTCACCACCACGGTGAGAGTCACTGGCAAGGGCGAGGCAAAAGCGCGCGCCTTTGCCGACGCCCTGAACCACGTTCAGGCTGCGGTGATGAAAGCGTCGCCGCATATCTTACTGCGTATTGAGCCACAGGATGTGCAGGTTGTTCAAGCGCGTGAAACGGTGCGCAAAGAGGCGTTTTTATTTCTCTTTCTGCGCCGGGAAAGACGCACCTTCAGCGTGGAGCTGGATGTGACCGTCAACGTGACTGCCATCAATCTCGACAAGGTGGATTTCGTTACGCAACGCTGATTCTTTATTAAAAGGCATAAATATGTTCCTGATAATATTAATAAAATCGCTCATCATTGGTGGCCTGGTTGGCGTCGGTGTCGGCGCTGGGGCTGCACGCATGTTTCATGCGCCTACCACTCAAGGGATGGGCGCGTTTCGTACTCTGGGAGAACTGAATTCCTGTGAAGGGGATCCGGCTTCTCACTTCTCGTTCGGCCTGGGCTTCTTCTTTAACGCCTGGGCTTCTTCCGTTGCGGCGGGAGCGTTCACGCAGGACGTTGACCATCGCATCATCCCCAACTGGGGCGCCGCCGCGCTGATGGTTAAAAACCGCAACGTCGGCGAAACGCTGCACGATCCCAAACGCATGGCGATTGCCTGTGGCGTTATCGGGATGATTGTCGTGACCTTCCTGAACCTCACCGCGTCATCCGTACCGGAAGCGCTGCAAGTTACTGCCGTCAAGGTACTGGTGCCTGCGGCTAACCTGCTGGTTAACACCGTGATGCCAGTGATTTTCTGGCTGGCGGCGATCGATGCCGGTAAGAAATCAGGTTTCTGGGCCACCGTTTTTGGCGGCGCGGCGCAACTGATTATGGGCAACGCCGTCCCGGGTCTGGTCCTTGGTATTTTGATCGGTAAAGGCGTGGAAGAAAGCGGCTGGAACCACGTTACCAAAGTCATGATGGTGGCTATTGTTGCACTGTTTGTCCTGAGCGGCTTCTTCCGCGGCTTCGATATGAAGATGATCGAATCCTTCCATCTGACTGTGCCTGGCTGGTTGGAACTTATCCATAACTCACTCAGCGGCAAATAACGGAGGCCATCATGGAACAGAATAAAGGTTTTTGGTTCGCTGACTGGTCGTTCCCGATCTTCGTTGGCCTGCTCTCCTCTGGCGTATTTGCCGGAACGCACATGTACTACCTGTACGGTATCGGCGCATTTAACGAAGTCGCTTTTGTGGCGATGCTAAAGGCGGGAATGGACACCGGCTCTTACGGAGCGGTGGCGGCATTTGGCGCAAGCTTCCTGTTTGCCCGCATCATTGAAGGTTCGCTGGTGGGGATTCTGGATATCGGCGGCGCGATTCAGACCGGAGTCGGGTTAGGTGTTCCGGCGCTGTTGCTGGGCGCGGGCATTATCTTCCCGGTCGCCAACTTCGCCGCCTCTCTGGTCACCGGCCTGGTGATTGGCCTGGCGATTGGCTACATCATCATCCTGGCGCGTAAGTTCACCATCAATCAGAGCGATTCAACCTACGGGGCGGACGTCATGATGGGGGCCGGTAACGCCTCTGGCCGCTTCCTCGGGCCATTGATTATCCTCAGCGCGATGACCGCTTCTATCCCTATCGGCATCGGTTCGCTGGCAGGTGCGCTGCTGTTTTACCTGTGGCAAAAACCGATCACCGGCGGGGCGATCCTTGGGGCAATGATCCTCGGTTCAATCTTCCCGATTGCCATTAGCTAACTGTTGATTTGTAGGCCGGATAAGGCGGTTACGCCGCCATCCGGCAAAGGAGAGAGCGATGTTTGATTTACTCCTGCGCCGTGCGCGCCTCGTTGACGATACGGTGAGCGATATTGCGCTGAAAGACGGCAAAATTGCGGCGTTGGGCAACGTTGATGGCCCAGCGCTGAAAACCATTGAGCTCGGCGGCGAGTGCTACGTCAGCGCAGGCTGGATTGATTCCCACGTTCACTGTTACCCGAAATCCCCGATTTATCACGACCAGCCGGACAGCGTCGGTATTGCGACTGGCGTCACCACGGTCGTGGATGCGGGCAGTACCGGGGCGGATGATATCGACGATTTTTACACCTTGACCCGGGAAGCGACGACTGAAGTGTATGCGCTGCTGAACATCTCCCGTGTTGGGCTTATTGCCCAGAATGAGCTGGCTAACATGGCCAATATTGACGCCGATGCGGTGCGGCAGGCAGTGAAACGCTATCCTGATTTTATCGTCGGCCTGAAGGCACGCATGAGCAGCAGCGTGGTCGGTGAAAACGGCATCACCCCGCTGGATCGTGCCAAAGAGATGCAAAAAGAGAATGGCGACCTGCCGCTGATGGTGCACATCGGCAACAACCCGCCGAATCTCGATGAGATCGCCGAACGCCTGAGTGCGGGCGACATTATTACCCACTGCTACAACGGTAAGCCGAACCGCATTCTGACGCCGCAAGGCGAGCTGCGCGCATCTGTCACGCGGGCGCTGCAACGTGGAGTCCGTCTGGACGTTGGCCACGGCACCGCCAGCCTGAGCTTTGCGGTGGCAAAACGCGCTATCGGTCTTGGCATTTTGCCGCACACCATCAGCTCCGATATTTATTGCCGCAACCGTATCAGCGGTCCTGTGTATTCCCTGGCGAATGTGATGTCGAAATTTCTCGCCATTGGGATGTCGCTCCCGCAGGTCATCGAGTGCGTGACCGCCAATGCCGCTGACGGCCTGCGTCTGAAACAGAAAGGGCGACTGCAGGTTGGTCTGGATGCTGATTTGACCCTCTTTACGCTTAAGCGCCAGCCAACCGTGCTGGTAGATGCAGAAAACGACAGCCTGCAGGCTGAACAACTGCTGGTGCCGCTTGCCGCAATACGTGCGGGCAAGGGCTATATGACCGAACAAGGGAGCGCGGAACATGCCTTCGATTTTTGAGAAATACGATTTAAAACAGGTAATTAACACATCAGGCCGTATGACGGCACTTGGCGTCTCCACGCCGCGACCAGAAGTGGTTCAGGTCGCGATGGCGGGAATGAATCAGTACTTCGAAATGAAAGATCTGGTCAATAAAACCGGCGACTACATCGCGAAATTACTGGAAGTGGAAGGGGCGACAGTCGTTTCCTGCGCGTCGGCGGGAATCGCCCAGTCGGTGGCTGCGGTGCTGGTTAAAGATAGCGACTGGCTGCTGGAAAATCTGCACGTTACGCCCATCGAGAACAACGAAATCGTGCTGCCCAGAGGCCACAACGTCAACTTTGGCGCACCGGTAGGCACTATGGTGGCGCTCGGCGGCGGTAAGCTGGTGGAAGCGGGCTATGCCAATGAATGTTCCGCGGCACAGCTGGCGGCGGCCATTACGCCGCGCACGGCGGCGATTCTTTATATCAAATCTCACCACTGTGTACAGAAAAGTATGCTCAGCGTGGAGCAGGCCGCGGTGGTGGCGCGCACGCATAATCTGCCGCTGATTGTGGACGCAGCGGCGGAAGAAGATTTGCAGTGCTACTACCGCCTTGGTGCGGACCTGGTGATTTACAGCGGCGCAAAGGCGATTGAAGGGCCAACCAGCGGTCTGGTGATCGGCAAAACCCAGTACGTTGAGTGGGTGAAGCGCCAGACGGCGGGGATTGGCCGGGCGATGAAGGTGGGCAAAGAGGGTATTCTTGGCCTGACCTGCGCTATCGAACTGTATCTGAACGCGCAAAAAGAGAGTGGCGCGGAGATGGTCGAGAAAATGACGCCGTTCATTAATGCGCTGAATACCTTTAATGGCGTCAGTGCCCGCGTGGTGTGGGATGGCGCTGGGCGCGACATCGCCCGTACGGAAATTAAGTTTGACGAAGCGGTAACCGGTATCGCCACGGGCGAACTGGTTGAAGCCCTGAAACAAGGCGAGTACGCGATTTACTTCCGTGGTTACAAAGCCAACGAAGGCATTATCGAGGCCGATGTGCGCAGCGTCGATCGCGCGCAACTGGAAATTGTGGCCCGTCGAATTGGTGAAGTGATTTCACAGGAGAAAAACGCATGAAACTGACCCCTAACTTTTATCGCGACCGCGTCTGCCTGAACGTGCTGGCTGGCTCCAAAGAAAATGCGCGGGATATTTACGCGGCAGCGGAAGGACACGTGCTGGTCGGCGTGTTGTCAAAAAATTATCCGGATGTCGCAAGCGCGGTCGCGGATATGCGTGAATACGCAGCGCTTATCGACAATGCGCTCTCCGTGGGATTGGGGGCAGGCGACCCAAACCAGTCGGCGATGGTCAGTGAGATCTCTCGTCAGGTACAGCCGCAGCATGTTAATCAAGTCTTTACCGGTGTGGCAACCAGTCGTGCGCTGTTGGGCCAGCAGGAGACGGTAGTCAACGGTCTGGTCTCGCCAACGGGTACGCCGGGGATGGTGAAAATCTCCACCGGTCCGCTGAGCAGCCAGACATCGGACGGTATTGTACCGGTAGAAACCGCGATTGCGTTGCTCAAAGATATGGGTGGTAGCTCGATTAAATACTTCCCGATGGGCGGCCTGAAATGCCGTGATGAGTACATTGCCGTAGCGCAGGCCTGTGCCCGGCATGACTTCTGGCTGGAGCCTACCGGGGGTATCGATCTGGATAATTTCACTGAAATCCTGCAGATCGCTCTGGATGCCGGAGTGAGCAAAATCATTCCTCACATCTATAGTTCGATTATTGATAAGGTGAGTGGTAACACCCGCCCGGATGACGTGCGCCAGTTGATGGCGATGACCCGGGCTTGCGTAGGCTAACTGACAGATGAGGAGACTGACGTGCGATTCCCCAACCAACGTTTAGCGCAGCTGTTTGGCATGCTGCAAAACGAAGCGCTTCCACAGGACGAGCTGGCGCAGCGGTTGTCGGTTTCCACACGCACCGTACGAGCTGACATCACTGCGCTAAACGCGCTGCTCACCCAGTACGGCGCGCAGTTTGTCCTCAGCCGGGGCAACGGTTATCAGCTCAAAATTGACGATCCGGCAAGTTATCATACCCTGCAAACGCAGCAGCCTGATGGGTTGCTGCGCATCCCGCGAACCAGCCAGGAACGGATACACTGGCTGGTGGTTCGTTTTCTGACGTCGGCCTTCTCGCTAAAGCTTGAAGATTTGGCTGATGAATGGTTTATCAGCCGTGCGACGCTGCAAAACGATATGGCTGAGGTACGTGAACATCTGCAACGTTATCATCTCACGCTGGAAACGCGCCCCCGTCACGGCATGAAGCTGTTTGGCAGCGAGATGGCGATCCGCGCCTGTCTGACCGATCTGCTGTGGACGCTGGCGCAGCAGGATCCGCAGCACCCACTAGTGATGCAAGAGGCGCTGAATGCCGGGATCCCTGAGCAGCTACAGCCCGTTTTACAGGATATTTTTGCTCGTTTTCATATTCGCCTGACCGATGAGGGCGAGCTATTTTTGCGGTTGTACAGCGCAGTAGCGGTACGGCGGATTAGCGAAGGGTATCCATTGCCGGAGTTTGCCGCAGAAGAAACGGATCAATCGGTATGCCTTGCCGCGCGTGAGATTGCGGCGGTCCTGCACCGACTGGCAGACAAACCGCTTTCTGTTTTCGAAGAGAACTGGCTACAGGTGCACATCGCCGCCCGTCAGGTACAAGAGATCGCCCCCAGCGCCATCAATGCGGATGATGACGAAGCGCTGGTTAATTACATCCTGCGTTTTATCAACACGCAGTACAACTACAACCTGTTGAATGACAAACAGTTACATGCCGATCTGCTGACGCATATTAAGACGATGATCACCCGCGTACGTTACCAGATAATGATCCCCAATCCGCTGCTGGAAAATATTAAACAGCACTATCCTATGGCGTGGGATATGACGCTGGCCGCCGTCTCGGGATGGGGGAAATATACGCCATATGCCATCAGTGAAAATGAGATTGGCTTTCTGGTCCTGCATATTGGCGTTGGGTTGGAACGTAGTTACAACATCGGTTACCAGAGACAGCCGAAAGTTCTGCTGGTATGCGATGCCGGAAACGCGATGGCGCGGATGATTGAAGCGGTGCTGGCGCGTAAGTATCCGCAGATAGACATTGTCGATACCGTCACGCTGCGTGACTACGAACAGCGGGAAAGCATTAGCGAAGATTTTGTTATCTCTACCGCGCGGATCGGGGAAAAAGATAAGCCTGTAGCGATGATTGCGCCGTTCCCGACCGATTATCAACTGGAGCAAATTGGCAAACTGGTGCTGGTGGACAGAACTCGTCCGTGGATGCTGAATAAATTTTTCGATGCCGCCCATTTTCGTGTGATCGACGGTCCTATGGATCAACAAACGCTGTTCACCACGCTATGTCTGCAGTTGCAGAATGAAGGCTTTGTCGATGCAGAGTTTCTTGATTCGGTGGTTGAACGTGAGGCCATCGTCAGCACGATGCTGGGCGACGGCATCGCGTTGCCGCACGCCCTCGGTCTGCTGGCAAAGAAAACGGTGGTCTACACTATCCTCGCTCCGCAGGGTATTGCCTGGGGCGATGAAACGGCGCACGTGATCTTCCTCCTCGCCATCAGTAAAAGCGAGTACGAAGAAGCGATGGCGATCTACGATATTTTCGTCACCTTCCTGCGCGAGCGCGCCATGACGCGGCTCTGCGCATGTCAGAATTTCAGCGAGTTCAAAACCGTCGCCATGGAGTGCGTGAGCCGTTTTTGAGAGGTGGATAACAGAATGTTTACCGCCTGAAAATTAACGCAAACGATGTACGACCTGGTTGCTGCTGCCGCGCCAGATTAGCGCCGGGTCTTTGAGATCCAGCACGTATTTGCCATCGACCAGCACGTTGATGAGGTCGACAACCTGCATTTGCGCGGCGTTGAGTTCATCGAGCTTGTAGCCGGTCCACACCCAGATATCTTTCCCAGGGCACTCAGCGCGAATGCGCTGTACCAGTTTCAGGATATCCGGCACGTTTTGCGGATGCAGCGGATCGCCGCCTGAGAGCGAGATCCCCTGGCGCTTGATTCGCGTATCGTTCAGATCGGCAATGATCTTGTCTTCCATCTCTTTGCTAAACGGCTGGCCGGAATTGAGCCGCCAGGTGCTTTTGTTATAGCAACCGGGACATTCATGCACGCACCCTGATACAAACAGGGTGCAGCGGGTTCCTGGGCCGTTAACGATGTCGACGGGGTAATATTGGTGAAAGTTCATTTTCGCTTCTCAATTGACGCCATTACTGCGTTG
Organism: Citrobacter sp. Cu231; assembly: GCF_030332265.1. Classification (NCBI taxonomy): domain Bacteria; kingdom Pseudomonadati; phylum Pseudomonadota; class Gammaproteobacteria; order Enterobacterales; family Enterobacteriaceae; genus Citrobacter; species Citrobacter sp. Cu231. The sequence continues at coordinate 114,552 of NZ_JAOWIE010000046.1, forward strand.
TCTGCGCTCGCTCACCCGGGTCACTTACTTATGTAAACTCCCCGGGATTCACTTGCTTGCCGCCTTGTCCTGGCGCCAATTGCTTTGCGAAAAGCGTCGCATCGCCAGGCAATAATACTGCCGAAATTAACCTATCTGCCCATTACCTAAATGCTTAACGCGGCGCTTCACTTCTTCCTGCTTACCGGCGTTAAACGGACGGGCGTCCGGGCTGCCTAAATAACCGCAGACGCGGCGGGTGACCGACACGCGCGCGGCGTCGTGGTTACCACATTTCGGGCAGGTGAAGCCTTTGCTGGTGCATTCGAACTCACCGGTAAAGCCGCACTCGTAGCATTCATCGATTGGCGTGTTGGTGCCGTAATAGGGCACGTGCTGATAGCTGTAATCCCAGACATCTTCCAGCGCTTTCAGGTTGTGCTGAATATTCGGGTATTCGCCGTAGCAAATGAAGCCTCCACTCGCCAGCGGCGGATACGGCGCTTCGAAATCGATCTTGTCGTACGGGTTAACCTTCTTCTCCACGTCGAGGTGGAAGCTGTTGGTGTAGTAACCTTTGTCGGTGACGCCCGGCACCACGCCAAACTCGGCGGTATCCAGACGGCAGAAACGATCGCACAGGTTTTCGCTCGGCGTGCTGTACAGGCTGAAGCCGTAGCCGGTCTCGTTTTTCCACTGATCAACGGCCTTACGCAGACGTTCCACAATGGCGATACCCTTGGCGCGCAGCTCCTCGCTGTCGTACAGATGTTTGTCACCAAACAGTGCGTTAATGGTTTCGTGAATACCGATGTAACCCAGCGAGATAGACGCGCGGCCATTTTTAAAGATTTCTGACACGTCATCGTCCGCTTTCAGACGCACGCCGCAGGCCCCTTCCATATACAGAATTGGCGCCACGCGAGCTTTCACGCCTTCCAGACGCGCAATGCGGGTCATCAGCGCTTTACGCGCCAGCACCAGGCGATCGTCAAGCAGTTTCCAGAAGGTGGCTTCATCACCGTGTGCTTCCAGCGCGATACGCGGCAGGTTGAGGCTGATAACGCCGAGGTTGTTACGCCCGTCGTGAATCTGTTCGCCGTTCTCATTTTCCCACACGCCGAGGAAGCTGCGACAGCCCATCGGTGTTTTGAACGAACCGGTCACTTTCACTACCTGATCGTAGTTCAGGATATCCGGATACATGCGCTTGCTTGCGCACTCCAGCGCAAGCTGTTTGATGTCGTAGTTCGGATCGCCAAACTTATGGTTCAGACCGTCACGAATCGCGAACACCAGTTTCGGGAACACCGCGGTTTTGCGATTTTTACCGAGGCCCGCAATGCGATTACGCAGAATAGATTGCTGGATCAAACGTGATTCCCAGCTGGTTCCCAGACCAAAACCAAAAGTGACGAACGGCGTCTGGCCGTTGGCGGTATGCAAGGTGTTCACTTCATACTCAAGGGACTGGAATGCGTCGTAGCACTCTTTCTCGGTACGAGAATGTGCATAGCCGTCGGCATCCGGGATCTGCCACTCTTCAGCGGTTTTACGATGCTTATTAAAGCTCTCGGTAACGAACGGCGCGAGGACTTCATCAATACGGTTAATGGTGGTGCCGCCATAAATGTGGCTGGCAACCTGCGCGATAATTTGCGCGGTCACGGCGGTCGCGGTAGAGATAGATTTTGGCGGCTCAATCTCCGCGTTACCCATCTTAAAGCCCTGCGTCAGCATGCCTTTGAGGTCGATCAGCATGCAGTTGAACATCGGGAAGAACGGCGAGTAATCGAGGTCGTGATAGTGAATATCACCACGCTCGTGCGCCTGAACCACATCGCGCGGCAGCAGGTGCTGACGTGCATAGTGTTTGGCAACGATACCGGCCAGCAGGTCGCGCTGGGTTGGGATCACTTTACTGTCTTTGTTGGCGTTTTCATTCAGCAGTGCGGAGTTGGTTTGCTCAACCAGACCACGAATTTCCTGGTTCAGACGGCCACGTTTTTCACGCTGGATATCACGGTCGTGGCGATATTCGATGTACGCGCGGGCGAGTTGTTTGTACGGGCCAGACATCAGCTGGTTTTCTACCGCTGTCTGGATCTCGTTGATATCGACCTTGCTGCGCTCATTCATCTGGCTACTAACGACTTCTGCGACGGTGGCACAGTAATCTGCGTCATCGACTCCCGCTGCTTTAGCTGCACGCAGAATGGCTTCTTTGATGCGCTCTGATTTAAACGGCACTTTACAGCCATCTCGTTTCATCACATGCGGTGTCATGATCACTCCATATTTATAAGAACAGGTTATCCACAGAGGTTGGGGAAGCGGACATGGCTTTATTCATCTCTATTGCCAATGACTTCCCGCAATCCTGACCCACTTTATCCACAATTTCTCCGTTAAACGGTGCATTGTAGTTGTAGCAATTGTAGTCGATTAATACAACATGTTGGGTCGGCGTGCATTTTAAGTTCTATATGTAGTGATTTGCATCAAGGATGTTTACGATTTATTTGATGTAGCGCAAAGTAAAAATCGGAGCGTACAGATGACGGGCAGTACAGCGATTGTAAATTGTAGGCAGAAAATTCTGATTAATTATTCAACAAAAACAGTAGGGTAAACGTAGTGTCAGCAGTGAAGCCCGGCAACACTACATGAACCGGGCCTGACGCCAATTGCAAGCTATTTTTGCAACCACCAGACGGCCTCAAAAGGACGCAGTGTCATGTCCCCAGGTTGGCTGGCGACCTCGGCATAGTTGTGCATCAGCACCTGCCAGTTTCCATCGGTCTGGGCTGGCTGCCAGCTCTGAAAGGTATCGCTCAGATTGGCAATGACCAGCAGCCGCTGCCCTTGCCACTCGCGTTGGTAACACCACAGATGCGGGCTGTCCGGTAACAGATCCTGATAGTCGCCCCAGGTAATAACTGGCTCCGCTTTGCGCAATGCGATCAGCTTCTGATAGGTGTAGAACACTGAGTCGGCATTGCTCAGCGCTGCCGCCACGTTGATCTCCACCGCGTTGTCACAAAGATTGATCCATGGCTCGCCCTCGGTAAAGCCCGCGTGTTGGCTGGCATCCCACTGCATCGGCGTGCGGCTGTTATCGCGGGATTTACTGGCGAGGATCGCCAGCAATTCGTCGGCATCTCGCCCCTGACCGTTCAGTTCGGCAAACATGTTATGGCTTTCTACATCGCGATAATCGGTAATCTGGCGGAAGTGCGGGTTGGTCATGCCGATCTCTTCACCCTGATAGATATAGGGCGTGCCCTGCATGCCATGCAGCACCATCGCCAGCATTTTAGCTGCTGGGACACGGTATTTACCTTCATCGCCAAAACGCGACACGATGCGTGGCTGGTCGTGGTTACACCAGAACAATGCGTTCCACGCTTGATTATGCATGCCCTGTTGCCAGTGGCGGAACAGAGTTTTCAGCGCCACATAGTCGGGTTTGGCTAACGTCCACTTCTCACCATTGGGGTAATCCACTTTCAGGTGGTGAAAGTTAAAGGTCATCGACAGTTCACTGCCATCGAGCGCGGCGTACTGCTGGCAGTTTTCCAGTGTGGTGGAAGACATCTCGCCCACCGTCATCAGGCCGCGTGGCGTGAAGACGTCGCGGTTCATCTCGCGTAAAAACGCATGCGCGCGCGGGCCATCGGTATAAAAACGCCGCCCATCGCCGTCGGGATCATTCGGGAAGTCCTGATCTTTAGAGATAAGATTCACCACGTCGAGTCGCAAGCCGTCCACGCCGCGATCGGCCCAGAACTCACAGACTTTTTTTAGCTCGGCGCGGACCGCCGGGTTCTCCCAGTTCAGGTCTGCCTGCTCCGGAGCGAAGAGGTGCAGATAATACTGCTCGCTTGCGGCGTGCCAGCCCCAGGCGCTACCGCCAAATTTGGAGCGCCAGTTATTCGGCGGGCTGTCTGGCGTGCCGTCGCGCCAGAGATAAAACTGACGATACGGGCTGTCTTTATCCAGCGCTTCGCGAAACCAGGCGTGCTGGGTTGAGGTGTGGTTAAACACCATATCGAGAATAATACGGATGCCGCGCGCTTTCGCCTGTGCCACCAGTTCGTCAAAGTCTTCCAGCGTACCGTAGGCCGGATCGACAGACAGGTAATCCGCGACGTCGTAGCCGTTATCAACCTGCGGTGAAACATAGAACGGCGTCAGCCAGATGGCATCAACGCCCAGTTTTTGTAGATAGTCGAGACGCTGCGTCACGCCGCGTAAATCGCCGGTGCCGCTGCCGGTGGTATCCTGAAAACTCTTGGGGTAAACCTGATAGATAACGCCGTTTTGCCACCAGTGGGGAATAGTCATGGTTGTTTCCTGGAAATACGTTGGGGCGCAACTGCGCCCCGAAGAAAAGTTAGATAATTTGTAATGTGCCCAGACGATATTTTCTCTGGTAAACAAATGAGGTCAGTACCATCGGGATAACAATCGCAATGGCCATCGCCATACCAAATACCTGCCAGTAAGTCGGCTGGATGGAGAGGATGCCCGGCAAACCGCCGACACCAATCCCGTTTGCCAACACACCGTTCAGGCCGCACAGCAGTCCGGCGAGACCGGAGCCGATCATCGCGCACAGCATCGGGAAACGGTATTTCAGGTTGATGCCGTACATTGCCGGTTCAGTGACCCCGAGATAAGCGGAGATGGCAGCAGGGACTGAGATTTCACGTTCATTGTGTTTGCGACTGGAGATAATGATGCCCACCACCGCAGAGGCCTGAGCGATATTCGACAGTGCGATCAGCGGCCATACCGGTGTGCCACCCATGCTCTGAATCATCTGCATGTCGATGGCTAGCGTGGTCTGATGCACGCCGGTGATCACCAACGGGGCGTACAGGAAGCCGAACAACGCCGCGCCGATCGGGGCAAAGCTGCCGGTCAGCAGATGACGGACCGCAAACGCGACACCGTCGCCGATCATGCGACCAAACGGACCGATGAAGGCATGCGCGAGAAACACTGCAAGGATCAGCGAGCACACCGGGACGATCACCAGATACAGATAATCTGGCACGATGCGTTTCATGCGCGTTTCAATAAACCCGAGCGCCAGACCGGCCAGCAACGCTGGAATAACCTGTGCCTGGTAACCCACTTTCTCAATACTGAACAGGCCGAAGTTCCACACTTCCGGCACCTGCTGACCGAGCAAATAGGCGTTCATCAGCTGCGGTGAAACCAGGGTTACGCCCAGCACAATACCGAGGATTGGCGTACCGCCCATTTTCTTCACTGCCGACCAGCAGATCCCGACTGGCAGATAGAAGAAGATTGCTTCGCCAATCAGCCACAGGAAGTCGTAAAGAGTTTTCAGCGAAGGATGCATCTGTGCCAGCGTCTGGCCGTTGCTCATGGGCAGATCGCCGATCACGTTACGAAAACCTAAGATCAAGCCGCCGCTAATCAGCGCGGGCAGCAGCGGGAAGAAGATCTCCGCAAAATGAGAAATCAGCTGTTCGTGCCATTTCATATTCTGCCGCGCCGCTTTTTTCGCCTGCTCTTTGTCGGCGCTGGCTTGTCCGGTAGTCGCCAACAGCGCTTTGTAGTAATCGCCCACCTCGGTGCCAATCACCACCTGAAACTGTCCGGCGTTGGTGAAGCAGCCTTTGACCATCGGTAACTGTTCGATCTCTTTCGGCCTGGCGTTAGCAGGCTGATTCAGCACAAAACGCAGGCGAGTAATGCAGTGACTCACCGTGGCGATATTGTCGCGCCCGCCTACCAGCTCAATCAGCCGGTCGATGTCTGCTTGTTTAATTTTGCTCATTATTAAGCCCTATTGTTGACCTGCCGCCAGAGTATATCGTTGATGAAAATTTAAAAATGGGAACGTTCCCGGAACACAGCGAAGATCACAAATTGACGCTCAGAAAGCAATCAGGAGAGGCTGGAGGGAATAACGATTTGTCGTGGTTCGCTACGGCCGTTGATCTGCTCGATCAGCTGTGAGGCCGCTTGTCGTCCGGCTTCGGCGTATCCTGGATCGACGGTGATAATTTCCGGATGGAGGAATTTCATCAGCGGCGTGCTGCCCACGCTTGCCAATTGCAGGTTCTCAATTCGCTGCTCCTGCAGGTATTTGCTGACCCCAAGGGCGAGGGTGTCTGTCGCGCAGACTAATGCGGTGGTTTCCGGGGTGATAACACTGGCGGCCTGCTCATAACCCTGCTTCATGGCCAGACCCGGCAGCGCGGCGACGGGGTGTAATTTATGTTTCTTACAGAATGCCAGATAGGCTTCATGGCGGCGCTTCCCGGTGGTCACGTCGCTATGGGGAACGCCAAGAAAGCTGATCTGGCGATGCTCGCGATCGTACAGACGTTGCATCAGGGTAAGAATAGCGCCCTCATCGTCATAGCAGACGGAGGCAATGCCTTTGGCATCTCTTGCCAGCAGCACCAGCGAATCTTGCCAGGTGGCGAGCATGGATTCAGTAATACCGGTAAAACCAAACAGCACCACGCCGTCAATATTACGGCGTCTGAGCATACCCAGATGTTCCTCTACCAGCTCAGGCGAGAACTGACTTTCCATCATGATCGGGTCATAACCCTGCTCATAAAAGGCGGGCAGCATGGTTTGGACGGCGAGATTTTCCGAAAGCGAGTCCAGACGCGTGACGATAATCGCCACCACTTTGTCACTTTGTCCGCGCATGGCGCGTGCGGAGCGGGAAGGAGAGAATCCGTGCTGATTCATCACGGCTTCAACGCGTTCGCGGGTGCGTTCGCTCACGCCGCTTTCGTTGTTGAGAACGCGGGAAACGGTTGATTTTCCCACGCCGCTTAAGCGGGCGATGTCTTTAATTGTCAGCCGGTTTTGCATCCTGTTTTCCCGTGTTGCGTGCGAAGTTATGCCAAAGAAAGAATAACTTTACTCACGCGCAGTGCAATGGGCAAAGTCTGGTATACGTTTGGTTTAGTTTCCATGGTTTATCATACCGCCATAATTGCCACAAACCTTATGGTTTTCTGCGTATAATCCGCGGCGCAAATCATTCACTTACCGGAGGCTATATGGATCCCGATCCCACCCCTCTCCCTAAATGGAGAAACAACCCTTTCCGGTAAGCTTGTCTTTCACTGTCTTACCGGAACAGTAAGACAGTGACGTTCTGACGTCCCTGTTACGATTATTAGATTGCCATCAGGCAAGGATTTGCCACGCCTGAAGGATTTACTGCCCTGTTTATACGGGGGCAGAGGGACTGCCTATGTTCAAAAATATTACTCGCCAGCTGTTTGCCCGGCTAAACCGACATTTACCGTATCGTTTGGTGCATCGCGATCCGCTACCCAATGCGCAGACCGTTGCCAGCACGCCGATCCCGCCTTCGCTGAGCGAACATTGCCTGAAAATGGCGCTGATGGACGAAGAAGCGTTGTGGAAAACGTTCGGCACGCACCCGGAAGGGTTGAACGCTGCAGAAGTGGAAAACGCTCGCGAGTTACATGGCGAGAACCAGCTACCGGCGCAGAAGCCGTCGCCATGGTGGGTACATCTGTGGGTCTGCTACCGCAACCCGTTTAATATTCTGCTGACTATCCTCGGTGCGATTTCCTATGCCACCGAGGATCTGTTTGCTGCGGGCGTCATCGCGCTGATGGTTATCATCTCCACGCTGCTGAATTTTGTGCAGGAAGCGCGTTCCACCAAAGCGGCGGATGCGTTGAAAGCAATGGTCAGTAACACCGCGACGGTGCTACGCGTCATCAACGAGAAAGGGGAGAACGGCTGGGTTGAACTGCCGATCGACCAGCTGGTTCCTGGTGATATTATCAAACTGGCAGCAGGGGATATGATCCCAGCCGATCTGCGTGTGGTGCAGGCTCGTGATCTGTTTGTGGCACAGGCTTCGCTGACCGGCGAATCGCTGCCGGTGGAGAAAGTCGCCACCAGCCGCGACCCGCAGCAAAGCAACCCGCTGGAATGCGATACCCTGTGCTTTATGGGCACTAACGTGGTGAGCGGTACGGCGCAGGCCGTCGTGATTGCGACCGGAGCTAATACCTGGTTCGGGCAACTGGCGGGCCGCGTCAGCGAGCAAGAAAGCGAGCAGAATGCCTTCCAGAAAGGGATCAGCCGCGTCAGTATGCTGCTGATCCGCTTTATGCTGGTGATGGCGCCGATTGTGCTGATCATCAACGGTTATACCAAAGGCGATTGGTGGGAAGCGGCGCTGTTTGCGCTGTCTGTGGCGGTGGGACTGACCCCAGAGATGTTGCCGATGATCGTCACCTCAACGCTGGCACGCGGGGCGGTGAAGCTGTCAAAACAAAAGGTCATCGTCAAACACCTCGACGCCATCCAGAATTTTGGTGCGATGGATATTCTGTGTACCGATAAAACCGGCACGCTGACGCAAGATAAAATTGTGCTGGAGAATCATACCGATATCTCCGGCAAGCCCAGTGAACACGTCCTGCATTCTGCGTGGCTGAACAGCCATTACCAGACCGGGCTGAAGAATCTGCTGGATACGGCGGTGCTGGAAGGCGTGGACGAAGAATCCGCCCGCCGTCTCTCTACCCGCTGGCAAAAAATCGACGAGATCCCGTTTGATTTCGAACGCCGCCGCATGTCGGTGGTGGTCGCTGAAGAAACCGATGTACATCAACTGGTGTGTAAAGGCGCGCTGCAGGAGATCCTTAGCGTCTGCACCCAGGTACGCCACAATGGTGAGATTGTTCCGTTAGACGACAACATGCTGCGTCGGGTGAAACGCGTCACGGACACGCTGAACCGTCAGGGGCTGCGCGTAGTGGCGGTGGCAACGAAGTATCTGCCCGCGCGTGAGGGCGATTACCAGCGTATTGATGAATCCGATCTGATCCTCGAAGGCTATATCGCGTTCCTCGATCCGCCGAAAGAGACCACCGCACCGGCGCTTAAAGCGCTGAAAGCCAGCGGTATTACGGTGAAAATCCTCACCGGCGATAGCGAGCTGGTGGCGGCGAAAGTGTGTCATGAAGTGGGACTGGATGCGGGCGATGTGGTGATTGGCAGCAGCATTGAAGGGTTAAGCGATGACGAACTGGCAAAACTGGCCCAGCGCACCACGCTGTTTGCCCGCCTGACGCCAATGCACAAAGAGCGCATTGTTACGCTGCTCAAGCGTGAAGGTCATGTGGTCGGCTTTATGGGGGATGGCATTAACGACGCTCCGGCGCTGCGCGCGGCGGACATCGGTATCTCTGTTGATGGCGCGGTCGATATTGCGCGTGAAGCGGCAGATATTATCCTGCTGGAAAAGAGCCTGATGGTGCTGGAAGAAGGGGTGATCGAAGGACGCCGTACCTTTTCTAACATGTTGAAGTACATCAAAATGACCGCCAGTTCTAACTTCGGTAACGTATTTAGTGTGCTGGTGGCGAGTGCCTTTTTACCGTTCCTGCCAATGTTGCCGCTGCACTTACTGATTCAGAACCTGCTGTACGATGTATCCCAGGTGGCGATTCCGTTTGATAACGTTGACGAAGAGCAGATCAAAAAGCCACAGCGCTGGAATCCCGCCGATCTGGGCCGCTTTATGCTCTTCTTTGGGCCGATCAGCTCCATTTTCGACATTCTGACATTTTGCCTGATGTGGTTCGTCTTCCATGCGAATACGCCAGAACATCAGACGTTGTTCCAGTCGGGCTGGTTCGTGGTGGGGCTGCTGTCGCAAACGCTGATTGTGCATATGATCCGTACCCGTCGCGTGCCGTTTATCCAAAGCCGCGCCGCATGGCCGCTGATGCTGATGACGCTGGTGGTGATGGTGGTGGGTATTGCATTGCCATTCTCGCCGCTGGCCAGCTACCTGCAATTGCAGGCGCTGCCGCTGAGCTACTTCCCGTGGCTGATTGCGATTCTGGCGGGTTACATGACATTGACCCAATTAGTGAAAGGTTTTTATAGCCGCCGCTACGGCTGGCAGTAATCCTCAACATCTCTGCAGGATGGTGTTAATACCATCCTGCATTTCACTTTTTCATTCGAAAGATATTCTCCCGAAATATTGGTGTTTTATTTTTATTGAAATGCTAACGCGGGTTGTTAGTATCAAATCGCCATCCTTGCGTTGTTTATTTATCAATAAAACGATCTGCATTGCAAAAATGAAACAGTGTGCTAAAAATTTTAAGTGTCTGCGATTTTTTGTGAACGTAGTCATCGAAATAAATTGTTACACCAGTTAGTCTGCGCAGGTAACGTCGGTAAGAAAGTTTCTCGCTGCCCGTTTTTAATTCCGGCAGTCATTTGCTCTGCAAGCTATTCCTGTTAATGGATATTATGAACTTCTGGAGAAGGACAAATGAAACTGACAAAAAACCTGTTAAGTCTGTGTATTGGCGCGTCTGTATTACTGGCGAGTCATGCAACGCTGGCACAAACCTTTCGCGCCGCAGATGTGCATCCGGCTGATTACCCGAACGTTGTTGCCGTGAAACATATGGGGGAAAAACTTAGCGCTGCCACCGACGGTCGTTTGGAGATTAAAACCTTTCCCGGTGGCGTGTTAGGCGACGAAAAGCAGATGATTGAGCAGGCGCAATTAGGTGCTATCGATATTATTCGTGTCTCAATGACGCCAGTCGCCGCTATTCTCCCTGAAATTAACGTGTTTACCCTGCCATATATTTTCCGTGATGAAGACCATCTGCATAAGGTTCTCGACGGCATGATTGGTCAGGAGATTGGCGACCGCCTGACGGCCAACACCAAATCGCGGCTGGTGTTCCTCGGCTGGATGGATGCCGGAACGCGCAACCTGATCACCAAAAATCCGGTGGTGAAACCGGAAGATTTACACGGTATGAAAATCCGTGTTCAAGGGAGTCCGATAGCGCTGGATACCCTGAAAGCGATGGGCGCTAATTCCGTTGTCATGGGCGTCAGCGAAGTATTTAGCGGTATGCAGACCGGCGTTATTGATGGCACGGAAAATAACCCGCCAACGTTTGTTGCGCATAACTATTTGCCGGTCGTGAAAAACTATACCTGGAGCAAACACTTTATTATTCCTGAGCTTTTTCTGTTCTCGAAAGCCAAATGGGATAAGTTGAAAAAAGAAGACCAGGACCTCATTATTAAACTCGCCAAAGAAGCACAGGTAGAGCAACGAAAACTTTGGCAGGATTATAATGCGAAATCGCTGGAGACCATGAAAGCCAATGGCGTTCAGTTCCACGATATTGATACGGACTATTTCTATAAAGCCACGCAGTCAGTGCGGGATAATTACGGTAAAGACCACCAGGATTTGATCAAACGAATTCAGGATGTGAAGTAATTCATCAGGTGGAGGATATCAACCCTCTGCCTGAATCTTTTGATTAATTCGAGGTGATGATTATGGGTGAATGCTATTCATCGGTAATGGATTTTCTTTATCGGGTGTCAATGTGGATTGCCGGTATCGCATTATTGGTCATGGTCGCCATTATCCCCATTGGTATATTCGCGCGTTATGTTCTGAATAACGCCCTGTCATGGCCTGAACCCGTCGCTATTCTGTGTATGGTGACATTCACCTTTATTGGCGCGGCGGTGAGCTATCGTGCAGGCTCGCATATTGCGGTAAGTATGGTGATTGACCGTCTGGGTGAGGCTTCCCGCCGTTATTGCTCGGTAATCGCTGACGTTATGTTAGTGGCGATAAGCCTTTTTATCCTCTGCTACGGAACCAATCTCTGTCTTGAACTGTGGGGCCAGCCCGTGGCCGAATTCCCGCTTTTAAGCGCCGGGCAAAACTACCTTCCATTACCGATTGGCTCTGCCATAACGCTGCTGTTTATCGCAGAAAAGATTTTCCGTGGTCCGCAGTACCAACGTCCTGTTGTCATGCTGGGATCGACCAGCTAGTTACCGCCCCCATTTCAGAAAGGAAAGCAGATGGATGCATTTATTCTCGTCTTTACGCTCGGCATTATGCTGGCAATTGGGGTACCGGTAGCGTATGCGGTTGGCATTAGCGCCATCATTGGGGCCTGGTACATAGATATTCCGCTGGAAGCGGTAATGATCCAACTGACCAGCGGGGTGAATAAGTTTTCGCTGCTGGCGATCCCATTCTTTATTCTGGCTGGGGCTATTATGGCCGAAGGGGGAATTGCGCGGCGACTGGTGAACTTTGCCTATATTTTTGTTGGCTTTATTCGCGGCGGACTGTCGCTGGTAAACATTGTGGCATCAACCTTTTTTGGCGCTATTTCTGGATCGTCTGTAGCTGATACCGCATCCATTGGTTCGGTAATGATCCCGGAAATGGATAAAAAAGGTTATCCGCGCGACTTTGCCGCGGCGGTAACGGCCAGTGGTTCGGTGCAGGCGATTCTTACGCCGCCCAGCCATAACTCGGTTATCTATTCGCTGGCTACAGGCGGCACGGTGTCGATTGCCGCACTGTTCATCGCCGGGATCCTGCCGGGCCTGCTGTTAAGCCTCAGCCTGATGGTGATGTGCGTGGCTTTTGCGCACAAGCGCGGTTATCCAAAAGGGGAACGCGTACCGTTTCGCCAGGCGCTGAAGATTTTCGTCGATACGCTGTGGGGCTTGATGACGGTTGTGATCATCATGGGCGGCATTTTGTCAGGTATCTTTACCGCGACGGAGTCTGCGGCGATAGCCTGTCTTTGGGCCTTCTTTGTCACCATGTTTATCTATCGTGACTATAAATGGTCTGAGCTGCCGAAGCTGATGTTCCGCACGGTGAAAACGGTCACCATCGTGATGATCCTGATAGGCTTTGCCGCCGCGTTTGGGGCCGTCATGACCTATATGCAGTTGCCGATGCGTATCACCGAAGCCTTCACCAGTATTTCGGACAACAAATACGTCATTCTGATGTGCATTAACATCATGCTGCTGCTGATCGGTACGCTGATGGACATGGCGCCGCTGATCCTGATTTTGACGCCGGTTCTGCTGCCAGTGACCAACGCGCTCGGCATTGATCCGGTCCATTTTGGCATGATCATGCTGGTGAACTTAGGGATTGGCCTGATTACGCCGCCGGTGGGTTCGGTGCTGTTTGTGGCCAGTGCGGTGAGTAAGCAGAAAATAGAGCAGGTCGTAAAGGCGATGCTGCCATTCTACCTCGTGCTATTCCTGGTGCTGATGCTCGTGACATACATTCCGGCGATTTCGCTATTCCTGCCGAAACTGTTTGGTGTAATGTGATAAATGCCCGGTGGCGCTCACGCTTACCGGGCCAACCTAAATTCACTCCGGGCTTCCATGCCCGTTTTTTTGTCTTTCGCCCAATACAGCTAAATATTTTCTGAATTATGGCATTGCCAGTGTCTTCCAACAGAATACGCCAGATTATAAATGTTAACATCTTGTCATGTTAATTATTCTTAGGCGGTATTATGAACGGTTATATATTGGGGAGAGATGATCCTGAATATAGTATTGATGTTGGAAGTGGTGAATGGTGCAGTGCGGGGAATTTTTCAGATCAATTTTATTATTATAAATATTACCTGGAACAGTTGATTGATGGGAGCTTATATTTAAAGTATCGCTATCCTTTTGCTCGAGAAAATTTACTGCATTATTTGCAAAATACGGGTGAAGACATACATATTAACTTAACTGATATGATGGGAAAATCAGCCCAGTTAAATGATAATTATGTGCAATTATTGGATGCAGCAAAGAGTTTTTGTAAAACATTATCGCCAGGCCAGCATGAGTTTACTTCTGAGCATGTTAATACTGATGATTTTATTTCTAGCGATCCAGACTTGTTTTATGCTATAGGAGGTTATCAATACTGGGGCAAAGGTCAGGTGCAAATTACCGAAGATAAGTATAAAAATACGATGAGCAATGGTAGTAGATTATGTAGTTATGATTTGACATTTCAGTTTAAGTTTTTTGACAGGTATAACTGGAATATTAGTGTCGCAAATTCTGGCGTTCGTTTAGGTAGTATCGTTCCGGTGAATGATACTTTTATGGGGAGGTTTCATCAGGAGTGTCTGGCCAGAGAGTACAATATTTTTGGTGCCATTGAGTCAGAGGTAAAATGGCATGACTGAGCATAGCACTCTATTTTACATGGAAAAAATACTTACTTTCGCTTTAGTTTGTGCCTTTTGTTATATGCTGTATATTATTTCGGTTTGCTGGTTACCTGTGCGTGAAAGTCACTATCTTCTGGTTGTACAATGGTGCCGTAACGATGATTCAAATACCCACTATGCAAAGAATTTATCCTGGCATGGTTTATATGTTTATTTGGAGAAATCGTCTGGGGATATTATTGTAAGGGAAATGAACACTCCTCTACACGATCCATTTCAGTCTTACCGGTACGTTTACCGTAAAATTGCACATGAAAATGATATATCCTTGGTCGCAGAGAAATGGGGGCTAATTAAGTGTCAGGAAAAAAATAAAGCGCTCATTGGTTCATCTGGTTATTCTTTTTTATGGAGACATCACCAATGAACACTTTTATAAGACGAGCTACTATAAAAACATTTTGTTTACTAATTATAATGTTTATCTGTATTTTTTCTATTAATTCAGTTGAAAGATATAACAATATTGTTAGTTTTAAAATTCACAATAAGATAGTTTATACATTGGAAAAGATGAAAAATGATAATGATGATGATCTCAAAATTAATGTTTATAGTTCAAGGTTGTACTGGGTTTTAGGACAAACCTGTTTCTCAGAGAATATAGAATCACAGCAAAAAGGGGAAATGGAATTATATAATTGGGGAGTGGGGATAATCGAAAATGAAACCATCACCTTAAAGAATAATGGAAGAGAATTGATTTTTTCAGTTATAGGCTGCAATACTTAAGGAACCCTGCCAGAGCAGGGCTCTCTAATAAGATTTAGCGACGAACGGCGATCGCTTCAATCTCGATTTTCACGTCTTTCGGCAGACGGGCAACTTCCACGCAAGAACGCGCCGGGAAGGTCGCGTTGTGCTCGGTGAAGAACGCTTCGTAGGTGGCGTTGACGGTAGCGAAATCGTTCAGGTCTTTAACGAAGACGGTCGTTTTTACGATGTCGCCCACTTTCAGACCAGCTGCTTCAACGATAGCTTTTACGTTTTCCAGCGACTGACGTGCCTGAGCGGACACGTCTTCCGCTACGGCACCGGTTTTCGGATCGACCGGGATCTGACCGGAAGTGATTACCATGCTACCCAGGTCAACGCCCTGAACGTATGGGCCGATTGCTGCTGGTGCATTTTCCGTCGCGATAGTCTTGCTCATGATTTCTCCTGAATTACAGCGGTAGTAGAATGTTCCCGCCCATTATACACGTCATCCTTCACACTGCCTCTTCGTTGGCTACGTCCTCTTACCCTGGTCACATAGTTTACTATGCTCCCAGTGATAATCGGACTTGCCGCCTCGATGCATTGCGAATGCTTATGTGTAACGGGAGCCGGGATCTCATAACCAACCCCAATTAGTTGGCCAGCACCACATAATGCGAAAACTCTTTTTCACAGTATTTGCATTTGAGTGCGATATCATCAGCGCGTTTTTTCACTGCAAAACTGGAAGAAACTGGCTCAGCATGGCTGATGCAGTTGCTGTTCGGGCACACCAGTACGTTGTCGATGCGCTCCGGCAGGCTAGGGCGTGATTTACCCACCACGTCGTAATCATCAATGCGGTTTACCGTTGCCTGCGGAGCGTATAGGGAGAGCTGGTTGACCTGCTCGTCGGTCAGGAACGTATTTTCGATTTTAATCAGGTCTTTACGGCCCATCTCACCAGACGGCAGGTTCAGTCCGATGGTGATGCGCTGATCGGTTTCAGTCAGTTTGAACAGCGTCAGTAGCTTAAAACCAACCTGTGCGGGAATGTGGTCAATCACGGTGCCACGTTTGATGGCTTCAACCTGCAGTTTGTTATCGTGTGTCATCTCTTTTTCTCCCTTACAGTGCCAGTTCGCTATTCAGTACCAGTGCCAGTAACGCCTGGCGGGCGAAGATGCCGTTGCCAGCCTGCTGGAAATACCAGGCGTGCGGCGTCTTGTCGACGTCGGTGGTGATTTCATCGATGCGCGGCAGCGGATGCAGCACCTTCATGTTCTCTCTGGCTCCCGCCAGATCGCTGGCACGCAGAACAAACTGTGCTTTTACGTTGGCGTATTCGGATGGGTCCAGACGCTCTTTCTGCACGCGGGTCATGTAGAGAATGTCGACCTCCGCCATCACTTCTTCAATCGTGCCGTGCAGGCTCCAGGCAATACCTTTTTCATTCAGCATATCCAGAATGTACTGCGGCATCGCCAGCGCGTCCGGGGCGATGAAGTAGAAACGGTTACCTTCGAACTTCGCCAGCGCCTGCGTCAGGGAGTGGACGGTACGGCCATATTTCAGGTCACCCACCATGGCGATGTGCAGATTGTCCAGGCGACCCTGCGTTTCCTGAATGGTAAACAGATCCAGCAGCGTTTGGGTCGGGTGTTGGTTGGAGCCGTCGCCCGCGTTAAGAACCGGAACGTTACCAGAGAATTCTGTTGCCAGACGCGCGGCACCTTCCTGTGGATGACGCATCACGATGGCGTCGACGTAGGTGCTGATGACGGAAATGGTGTCGGCCAGCGTTTCGCCTTTTTTACCCAGCGAGGTGTTGGCACTGTCAGAGAAACCCACCACGCTGGCACCCAGGCGGTGCATCGATGTTTCAAAGGATAAACGGGTGCGGGTCGACGCCTCAAAGAAACAGCTGGCGATGACCTTATGCTTTAACAGCTCCGGCTGTGGGTTCGCTTTTAATTTCGCCGCCGTTGCGAGGACCAGATTGAGGTCATCGCGGCTGAGGTCGTTTATGGAAATGATGTGTTTTTGATAGAGCGGGTTAGCCATGTTTATCTCCTGACGCCTGGGCAAAAAAAAAGCCCCTCAATTGAGGGGCTCGGAATGGGTGATCAACGGAAAGAAAAACGGCAGGCCAGCGTCCTTTTTCAGACGCGGTAAGACAAAATGTCGTACACACTGAACCATACATCCTCCCGGCAAATTGTCCGCGATTATACTCAGCTCCGTTATGGGATCAAGCGAAAAATGCACAATTTATTCATCGCAAACGGTTCTTATGAATTTTAATTCATTTTAAATAGATAATTAATCTGTTTGTGAACCAGGGCTGTTCGCTGTACAACCCGCGGTGCGACCCAGACAATACTGCTACCGGCAATGACGCCGAGAATTTCTGGCAACGCGTGATAATCGAGGATTCTGGCAACGGCACGGCCATAGCCTGCCGCCGTGTGGATGAGGATAAATTCGCTATTGTGTTCCACGCTGACCACCATTTCAGCAATCGAGCGGGCAGCATCAGGAGCGGGTCGCGATTGCGGATTTACAGAATAAATTTTTTGCCCTTTTGTATTTCTTATTTTTATCGCACCCAGCAGTTTTAGCAGACGAGATACCGTTGACTGGCTAATCCCGGTAAAACCATGCTGTTGTAGATCGCGGCGAAGCGCTTCCTGGGACAGGTAGCTTTTTTCGCTAATCAGGCGCTGACAAATCGCCAGCTGTTTCTGCTCTTTGGTCGAGTAATCATCGAGTTCTTTCATAAAAACACCCTAAATTTATCATTTGTATCAATGTGATGGCGAAATTCACCACATTTGCAGTATCAATAACGGCTCAAACGGGCGGTTGTGCAGAAAAACGAGAGCACGCACAAAAAAGCCGTCGGGATCCGACGGCCAAAACGGCTACAGCATCGCGCCGATACTCAGGACGACCATGTTCAGCACCGTCAGAACCAGCAGCAGCGGGGCGACCCATTTCAGGTAGCGCACATAAGGAACGCGAGCGATGGCCAACCCTCCCATCACGACGGCTGAAGTAGGGGTGATCAGATTCACAATGCCGGAAGCGGATTGGTACGCGGTGACGACCAAATCCCTTTGCACATGGGCGAAGTCGGCCAGTGGGGCCATAATGGGCATCGTGAGCACCGCCAGGCCAGACGAGGAAGGGACCAGGAAGGAGAGCAACACTTCCAGCCAGTAGGTCACATTGATAAAAATGGTGGTGGACAGACCGGAGACTAAATTTTCGGCGCTGTGCAGAATGGTGTGGGTAATCATACCGTTATCCATCACCACGACGATACCGCGCGCAATGCCGATAATCAGCGCCACGCCGAGCAGATCCCGCGCGCCGTCAATGAATGTGCTGGTGAAGCCCTCTTCACTCATACGGGCAATCACACCGACGATAATCGCTGAGGCCAGAAAGACTGCGGATATTTCTGCCATCCACCATCCGAGTACCGCGACGCCATAAATCATTACCGCAAAGGCGGCGGCGAATATCAGCAGGATCCACTTACGCGTAGCCGTGAATTCAAGGTTAGCATTGCCGCGATTACCGAGAAAATGGGCGCGGTTTTCCTCCATTTTATCCGCCACAATCGACAACTCCGGGTGATTACGGACTTTGCGCGCATAACGCATGACCCACACCACGCAGATAACATAGCCGATGACCAGCAGCAGAATGCGCATCAGCATTCCCTGCGTGAAAGGGATCCCGGCGGCGTTTGCGGCGATGACCGTCGCAAAAGGGTTGATGGTCGAACCGAGCGTGCCGATGCCTGCGCCGAGTAGCACGGTCGCAGCAGCAACCAGTGGATCAAAGCGCGCGGCCATCATGACCGGAACCAGCAATGTGTAGAATGGGAGTGATTCCTCCGCCATGCCGTAAATCGTGCCTCCGGCGGCGAAAAGCCCCATCAGAATGGGGATCATCCACTCTTCTTTTCCGTTCAGCCTGACCGTCACGCGTTCGATGCCGGCATCAATGGCGCCCGTTTTGTTTACCACGCCGAGAAACCCACCGATGATCAGGACAAACAGCGCAACATCAATTGCGCCTGCGGTGTAGGTTTCGTGGTTATAAAGCCCGTCAATCGGTGCCAGCAGGACAGCGGTTATGCCTTGCGGATGCGCCTCTGTAGGGGCATAGGTACCGGCAACCGGCACTTCTTTGCCGAGGGTAGCATTCATCGCCATCTGGTATTTCCCTGCCGGGACAATCCAGGTCATAACGGCGACGAGCGCAATAAGAATAAACAGGATGGTATACGCGCTGGGAAATTTGAATTTGCCCATGATGTTCTCCGGATAGCTTGGGCATATGCCGCCAGGCGACACATGCCCGCAGGGGTTAGTCGCCGAGTGTCGCTACCATGACCGCTTTAATGGTATGCATCCGGTTTTCCGCTTCGTCGAAGACGATGGAATGTGCTGACTCAAATACCTCTTCCGTGACTTCAAGCCCTTTCAGGCCGTAAGCCGCTTCGATTTCACGGCCCACCTTGGTGTGCTCATTATGGAAAGCGGGCAGGCAGTGCATGAATTTCACGTTAGGATTGCCGGTCGCATTGATGACCTGCTGGTTAATTTGATAAGGCGTCATCAGGCTGACGCGTTCTGCCCACGCTTCTTTAGGTTCGCCCATCGAAACCCAGACATCGGTGTAGAGAAAATCTACGTCGTATACCCCTTCCGCAACATCGTCCGTGAGCGTAATGCGTGCGCCTGTTACGCTGGCGATTTCGCGGCATTCGGCAACCAGCGCCTCGTCCGGCCAAAAGGACTTTGGCGCGACCAGACGAATATCCATCCCCATTTTCGCCGCGCCGACCATCAGTGAATTGCCCATGTTGTTGCGAGCGTCACCAAGATAAGCGAAGCTCAGTTCGGGTAAGGTTTTCCCTGGCGCGTGTTCCAGCATGGTCATCAGATCGGCAAGGATCTGCGTAGGGTGGAATTCATTCGTCAGCCCGTTCCAGACCGGCACGCCAGCAAATTCACCCAATTCTTCAACGATCTCCTGGCCGTAGCCGCGGTATTCGATGCCGTCATACATGCGACCCAGCACGCGAGCGGTATCTTTCATCGACTCTTTATGACCGATCTGCGAGCCGCTTGGACCGAGGTAGGTCACCTGTGCGCCCTGATCGAAAGCACCGACTTCAAAGGCGCAGCGGGTGCGCGTTGAGGTTTTTTCGAAGATCAGCGCAATATTTTTACCGACCAGCGTTTGCCTTTCGCGCCCGGCTTTTTTTGCCGTTTTTAACTCGATAGCCAGATCGATCAGGTACTGGATTTCCGTTGGGGTGTAGTCCAGCAGTTTGAGAAAATTGCGATTTTTCAGGTTAACAGTCATGAAAATATCCTTAATGTTGGGTTATGCGTTGGCGGCTTCCAGGCGAATCAATGTGCCTTTGTCACCGGCGAGAATGGCCGGGCCGTCGGCCAGTGAGCCGATGCCTGCAATTCCGTGGCAGTGAGAGACAAATTCCGCGCAGGCGGTGACTTTAGGGCCCATTGAACCGGCGTCGAATTGCATTTCACCGAGCAGTTCCGGCGTCACCTGGGCCAGCGGGCGCTGGGTAGGTTTGCCCCAGTCGAGATATACGGCGTCGGCATCAGTGAGGATCAACAACGCATCGGCATGGAGTTGGCGGGCGAGCAGGGCAGCGGAGAGATCCTTGTCGATCACCGCTTCAATGCCGTGGAAGCCATCGGCTTTTTCCACCACCGGTACGCCGCCGCCGCCGTTGCAAATCACCAGATGATCTCGGGCGATCAGTGTGCGAATGGCGTCGCTTTCAACGATGCGTTTGGGCTGTGGAGAGGGCACAACGCGACGGAATGCTTTGCCATCGGCTTTGAAAATCCAGCCCTTTTCCGCGTGTAGCGTTTTAGCCTGTGCATCGTCGTAAATCGGTCCGATATATTTGGTCGGATTGCTGAAAGCCAGATCGTGGGCATCGACTTCAACCTGAGTCAGCAGGACGCTAATTTCACGTTGTGGCAGTTGGTTTTTCAGCGCTTGTTGCAGCATATAGCCAATCATTCCCTGACTTTCCGCGCCGAGAATGTCGAGCGGATAAGGTGTGACACGGTCATAAGCGCTGTTTTGCAACGCCAAAAGTCCAACCTGTGGGCCATTGCCGTGCACCAGAATCACACGCCATTGCTGCGTGAGTTGAGCGATAGTTCTTGCTGCCAGCTCAATGTTCTTGCGCTGGATGTCAGCTTCCAGCGGCTCTCCGCGTTTGAGCAGCGCATTGCCGCCCAACGCCACAACCAGGGTAGGTTTGTTTTCCATAACGTCTCCTTAAATACCGTCGCGTTCCAGCGGGCAACTCATGCAGCGCGCACCGCCGCGCCCGCGTCCCAGTTCGTCGCCAGGAATGGGTAAAACGGTGATACCGGCTTTGTCGTATTTCTCGTTGGTCCAGATGTTGCGCTCGTAGCCCACCACCACGCCGGGGCGCAGCGTCAGGACGTTGTTGGCGTCGTTCCACTGTTCGCGTTCAGCTTCGAAGGCGTCACCCCCGGTGGTGATAAGCGTTATTTGGTCGAGACCCAGCGCTTTTTCGAGGGCGTGTACCAGCGTACTTTCCTGGGTACGTTTCAGGCCGCCCCGCCCGTCTGGCGTCAGGGTCCAGCACTGGACATCCGGGCGCACTACTTCCGGATAGACGGAAAAGGTATCGATATCGATGTGGGTCATGACGGTATCGAGGTGCATACAAGAGCGATGTTTCGGCAATTCGACCGCAATGACGCGTTCAGCCTGGCGATGCCTGAACAGCGACTGGGCAAGGAACTCAATACCCTGCGGCGTGGTACGTTCCGACATACCGATGAGTACCGCGCCGCGACCAATGACCAGCACATCGCCACCTTCTAAAGTGGCGTGGTCATAATTAATATTTTCATCGCCGAAATATTTAATAAATTCACCATCGGCAAATTGTGGATGCCAACGGTAAATTGCTCGCAGGTTATTGGTTTCCCGCTGGCGTGCGGTTTTTGCCATCGGGTTAATGGATACACCGTTATATATCCAGCAGGAGGTATCGCGAGTAAATAAGTGGTTTGGTAATGGCTTCATAATAAAGTCATTAATATCGTGTGTATCGACCACCATATTTTTTATTGAGGCAGGAATTTCCCCGTAGGTCAGCCCACCACTTAAATGCCGGGCGAGCTCCCGGTGCTGCATATCTGCAAGCCATGCGCGAATATCAGCAGCGAAAGCGGGGCCAAGGCGATAATCAGAGATTTGTGTCTCCAGTAGCCAGCCTTTGGCATCTGGGATATCTAAGGTTTGTGTCAATAAATCAGTGAGTAGCAGAACCTCAATCCCTTGCTGACGTAACGTGTTGGCGAAAATGTCATGCTCTTCTCCTGCACGTTCTACCGAAAGAACATCATCAAAAAGCAGTTCCTGGCAATTAGATGGCGTCAGCCTTTTTAAACTGAGATTAGGGCGATGTAGCATTACGCTACGTAATTGACCGATTTCAGACCCGACATAATGCTTTTCCATCATTATTCCTTTAATACGATTTTAAAAAATAAAGAGGAGGTGCCTGCAAATAATATTTATTGCAGTCATGATTTTTCAGCTGATTTCGGAGTCTATATTTAGATCTTATTTGGTAGAGAAACGTGATTTATTTCACAGTCAGGTTGATGGTTGGCTTTTGTTGTTTAATTTATGAGATGGCTCTGAGAATTTAAAAAATAAAAATAAGAGTAACTGAATTACTACGCATGAATATGTCTTGTTATTTATTCATGTTAATTTTTTGTACTTATTTAAAAATAAAGCAATTCAATAAGGTGCTGATTTTAGTGTATTTTTTATTATGGTATACATATTTATGCGAACCTGTGATTTTATTATTTGCACGCTGGTGTTGATTACCAAATAAATATGTCACTGCACAAAGATAAAGAGAAGGGAGTGAACTGTGATGAAAGACCGGTTTTTATAAAAAACATTTTATAACAATGTGTTAGTAAACTCCTCGAAAAAGACGAGGTGGAAGTTATGCAGTGTTTATGCATAAGCAGTTGTGGCAAGTTAACGATATTTTAACACCATCAGCGATAAACATGCGTTGACGCAAATTATCGGTAAATAGCAGTGGTATGGCAGGTCGTTTTTTCGTATAACAAGCAAAATGAAACATTGTTTTAATTAAGGGGTTTGAGATGATTGTCGGCAATATTTACAACCTGGATGCCTGGCTGCCGGAAGAGCTGCGCCAGGCGATTGAGCATATTAAAGCGCATGTGACGGATGCGACGGAAAAGGGCAAGCATGATATCGACGGCGATCGTTTGTTTTATCTGATTGCTGAAGATATGACGGAGCCGTTCGCACAGCGCCGCGCCGAGTATCACGCCCGGTATCTGGATATTCAGATCCTGCTCAAAGGTCAGGAAGGTATGACTTTCAGCACGCAGCCTGCGGGCGCGCCGGAAACTGACTGGCTGACGGATAAAGACATCGCCTTCGTGGCGGAAGGCGTACAGGAGAAAACGGTGGTGTTGAATGAGGGTGACTTCGTGGTGTTTTATCCGGGTGAAGTGCATAAACCGCTATGCGCGGTCGGCGCTCCGGCGCTGGTACGTAAAGCCGTAGTTAAGCTGTTGGTTAAGTGACGGACGCCAGGCCTGATGAGCGTAGCGCCATCAGGCACAACGGCGCAGATTGCCGGGTGTGGCGGAGCCTTACCCGGCCTACAAACATCATTATTTTGCGAGCGTTGCGACCATCACCGCTTTGATGGTGTGCATCCGGTTTTCTGCCTGATCAAATACGATGCTGGCGGGTGATTCAAAGACCTCGTCGGTCACTTCTATACCGCCGTGCAGTCCGTACTCTTGCGCCATGTGTTTGCCAAGTGTGGTTTGATCGTCATGGAACGCCGGCAGGCAGTGCAGGAATTTCACCTGCGGATTACCAGTCAACGCCATCATTGCGCTATTAACCTGATACTTACGCAGCAGCGCAATACGTTCGGCCCATTTCTCTTTCGCTTCGCCCATTGATACCCAGACGTCGGTATAGATAAAGTCCGCACCTTTCACGCCCGCGGCGATATCTTCGGTCAGCGTAATATTGCCGCCGTTTTTCTGTGCCAGCGCTTTGCACTCCGCAACCAGGCTTTCTTCCGGCCAGCAGGCTCGCGGCGCGACCAGGCGCAGATCCAGCCCGGTTAACGCGGCGGCTTCCAGCATGGAGTTACCCATATTGTTACGTGCATCGCCTGCATAAACCAGCGTCATTTCATTGAGCGCTTTACCTGGCAGGTGTTCCTGCATCGTGAGCAAATCTGCCAGCAACTGGGTAGGGTGAAATTCGTTAGTTAATCCGTTCCATACCGGAACTCCGGCGTATTCCGCAAGCGTCTCGACAATTTCCTGGCCATGGCCCCGATACTGAATACCGTCGTACATACGACCGAGCACGCGGGCGGTGTCTTTGATCGACTCTTTATGACCAATCTGGCTGCCGCTTGGCCCGAGATACGTTACGCGCGCGCCCTGATCGTATGCGGCAACTTCGAAAGAGCAACGGGTACGGGTTGAGTCTTTTTCGAAGATGAGCGCGATGTTTTTACCGGTGAGTTTAGCGACCTCTGTGCCGTTTTTTTTATCCGCCTTGAGCTGCGCGGCGAGCTGGAGCAGTGACGTCAGTTCAGCAGAGGTGAAATCAAGCAGTTTCAAAAAATGTTTCTGATAAAAGGTAGACATAGTTCCCTCACATGGCTTAGGCCATTTATTGAATTAAAATTCAATTTATATGGATGTTTATTCATTTGCAACCTTGTTTAACAAATCTTTCCTGGAAAGGTGGAGGCAATGACAGCGGTATGTGACAATAAGAGTATCGGCAGGACATTATGAGGAACGAGCCATGGCAAACCCGGAACTACTGGAAGAACAGCGTGAAGAAACGCGCTTGATTATTGAAGAGTTACTCGAAGATGGCAGCGATCCAGACGCGCTGTACACCATCGAGCATCACCTTTCTGCGGATGACTTTGAAACCCTGGAAAAAGCGGCAGTAGAAGCTTTCAAGCTGGGCTATGAAGTGACCGAGCCGGAAGAGCTGGAAGTGGAAGAAGGTGACACGGTTATTTGCTGTGACATTCTGAGCGAATGCGCTCTGAATGCCGAGTTGATCGACGCTCAGGTTGAGCAACTGATGAACCTGGCTGAGAAATATGATGTGGAATACGACGGTTGGGGCACCTATTTCGAAGACCCAAACGGCGAAGAAGGTGAAGACGGCGACGA
Source organism: Citrobacter sp. Cu231 (assembly GCF_030332265.1). Classification (NCBI taxonomy): domain Bacteria; kingdom Pseudomonadati; phylum Pseudomonadota; class Gammaproteobacteria; order Enterobacterales; family Enterobacteriaceae; genus Citrobacter; species Citrobacter sp. Cu231. Next base: position 139,684 of record NZ_JAOWIE010000046.1, read on the forward strand.
TGAAGACCTCGTCGACGAAGATGATGACGGCGTGCGTCACTAAGTCATCTGCTGACCTACGGTGGCGTATGCTGCCGTAGGCCAAGGACAACGTATGGATTACCTGCAAATACTCTCCCCGATCCACAACTTCCTGCACTGTAAAACGCCCCAGGCCTGGCTTGATAAAGCGCGAGACCCGGCGAATCTCCCTCTGTTACTGACCGATCACCTCGTCTGCGAGCTGAAAGCGGCGCAAACGGCTATGCTGCTGGTGCGTAAGTATGTCGCAGATAAACAGGGATCGCAGGCGCTGCTGGACTGGCTGAAACCCTATGAGGCGTATGCTTTCAGGGATGGGGATGAACCGGATTTTATCGCACTGAATAAACAGATTAGCAAAAGTGTGATGCCGCAAACTGACGACCCGTGGGGACGCAAGCTTATCGACAGCATGGTTTTGCTGATCAAAGAAGAACTTCACCACTTCTGGCAGGTGCGTGAGATGATGATGAGCCGCAATATTCCCTACGTCAAAATCACCGCCAGCCGTTATGCCAAAGGCATGCTCAAAGAGGTGCGAACCCACGAGCCATTAACGCTAATCGATAAGCTGATTTGCGGGGCTTACATTGAAGCACGTTCTTGTGAACGGTTCGCCGCGCTGGCGCCGTATCTGGATGACGATTTACAGTCATTTTATCTGTCACTGCTGCGTTCTGAAGCGCGGCACTATCAGGATTATCTGGCGCTGGCGCAGCAGGTTTCTGCTGACGATATCAGTAGCCGGGTGCGGTTCTTTGGCGAAGTAGAAGCCGCGTTGATTACCTCTCCCGACGATGAATTCCGTTTTCACAGCGGGGTGCCCGCTTAGCCTCCTTCTCTGACGCGCGGCAGACATTGCCGCGCGATTTAACCCTTCCTGTTGCTGTTAACAAAATCTGGTGGCTGGCAATCGCTCACTGCTGCCGTAATAATCAAAACGCGCGAAGGGGAAATATATCCCCAGAACAGAGACGATTTGGCATAAGGATGGTTAATGAACTGGACACACGTATTGTTGGCGGGGTATATCGGGGCGGTGATTGCTATCGTCATCGGCATGTTTCGCAAAAAAGGCTGGCTGGGCAAGCTCTCCGGCGCGGTGGTTTTTGTGGTGGCAATTGTCGCGTGGAATCTGTTTGATGTGCACTACCTGATCCCGCGGGAAAGCCCGAATTATGGGCTGACGGATGCGCAGAAATTTGAAAACGCGATGCTGTCCATGCCCGTTTATCAGGTGCTTAAGGAGCAGGAGCCTGCGCTGTGGCAGAACATCCTCACCCAGGCAACGCAGCTGAAAGAGGCGGGGAAAAGCGAGCAACAGATTATCGACGCTATTCAGCCGCAGATCCTGCAGGTACAGATGGCGCGTTTGCAGCAGGCGCCTGATGCCAATGTGATCGAGTATATGAAGATTAATCTCGAGCAGATTTCCGCGGTGGCAAAAGTGGGCAATGACGAATGTTTTCGCTTTTTGTTCCCGGCGGTGAAAGGTGGGATTAACCCAGTGCGTATTATTCCGCGTGAGATCATGGATCGTCGTATGGCGAGTGATATGAGCATGATGTATGCCTCACATGGCCCAAAAAAACATACGGTCACGGCAGAAGAAAAACAGCTGGCGCTTCAGGATCTGCAATCCATCAGCCCGGGGCTGGTACAGCGCTTTGGACCGGATATCCAAATCATGGCCGATCCGAGTAAAGGCGTGGGCAAAGAGAAAGTCGTCTGTGAAATGGTGCAAGATTTATGGTCACAGGTGCTGAAGCTGCCAACCGCGCGCGCGGCCGGCGTTATTCGGCTGATGCTCTCAGCCGAAATGCAGTAACGTAACCAGAGCCCCTCGGCGTGAGGTCAGAGGGGCTTTAACATCCGCACTTCACAATCTACATGTCCGGTACAGCCGAGCGCTTCGCTGATATGCTTAAACCCTAAATGTTCATACAGGCGGATAGCCTCGGTCAGAAATGCCGTCGTTTCAAGATAACACTGCTTAAAACCCTGCTCGCGGGCATGGTCAAGCGCCATCAGCGCCAGCTTTTTCGCCAGCCCCTGACCGCGTGCGCTTGGGAGGAAGTACATCTTTTGCAGTTCGCAAATGTCCGGTTCGCTACACCCTAATGGCGCAACGCCGCCGCCGCCCACGACTTCACCATTTTGCTCAACCACCCAGTAGGCTGCGCCCGGCTGGTTGTAAACCTGAAACAGCTCGTCCAGATTGGGATCGGCAACGGTATAGCCTTTATCGGCGGTCAGGCCGTATTCGGCGGAAACCTGACGGATAACGTGGGCAATAGCGGCGTTGTCGTCGGCGGTAATGCGGCGCAGCGTCGTTGAGACAGGTGTGATAACACTCATAGCGAACTCATGACATAAAAGTGAGACATATGCAGTTAATAACACTGCGGTGAGGGGAAGTGCAAGCGAGGATAATTCAAGAAAAAGCCTCTGCGCGGGTGCGTCAGAGGCTTTTATCGTCTGCGGTGTCGGATACGCTACGCTTATCCTGCAAACAATTTTACAGCGCGGCGATAACCGCCTGCTGCTCAATCAGCTTCGCTTTCGCTTCCGCATAGCCGTCCAGCTTCTCACGTTCTTTGGCGATCACCGCTTCCGGAGCGCGAGCAACGAAACCTTCGTTGGACAGTTTGCCTTCGATACGGGCAATCTCACCTTCAATTTTCGCCACTTCTTTTGCCAGACGCGCCAGTTCATCATCTTTGTTGATGAGACCCGCCATCGGGATCAGCAGCTCGGCACCGTCGATGATTTTGGTCACGGAGACCGGACCTTTGTCATCGGCAGGTAGCACGGTGATGCTTTCCAGACGCGCCAGGTTCAGCAGGAAGCTCTTGTTATCGTTCACACGACGCATCGCATCCGCGCTGCAACCACGCAGCATCAGCTCCAGCGGTTTACCCGGGGCAATGTTCATTTCCGCGCGGATGTTACGTACGGCAACGATCGCCTGCTTCAGCCATTCGGTATCGGCCAGCGCCGCTTCATCAACCTGTGCGGCGTTATATTCCGGGAACGGCTGCAGCATGATGGTATCTGCGGTGTTGCCACAAATTACTTTCACGCGCTGCCAGATGGTCTCGGTGATGAACGGAATAATCGGGTGCGCCAGGCGCAGCAGACCTTCCAGCACCGTCACCAGCGTATTGCGGGTGCCGCGCAGTTCAGCATCAGTTCCTCCGGTCATTACCGGCTTGGTCAGCTCCAGATACCAGTCGCAGAACTGGTTCCAGGTGAATTCGTACAGGATGCCCGCGGCGATATCGAAGCGGAAGTTATCCAGCGCTTCGCGGTACGCTTTAACGGTCTGGTTGAATTCAGCCAGGATCCAGCGGTCCGCCAGCGACAGGGTCATTTCGCCGCCGTTAAAGCCGCAATCCTGATCTTCAGTGTTCATCAGCACGAAGCGGCTGGCGTTCCACAGCTTGTTACAGAAGTTACGGTAACCTTCCAGACGCTTCATATCCCAGTTGATATCGCGACCGGTGGAGGCGAGTGCGGCCAGGGTAAAGCGCAGGGCGTCGGTGCCGTGCGGCTCGATGCCGTTCGGGAACTGCTTCTCGGTACGTTTGGCAATCTTCTCAGCCAGCTGCGGCTGCATCATGTTGCCGGTACGTTTTTCCAGCAGCTCCGGCAGGGAGATACCGTCGACCATATCCAGCGGGTCAATTACGTTGCCCTTGGATTTGGACATCTTCTGGCCTTCGTCGTCACGGATCAGACCGGTCATGTAGACGGTATGGAACGGAACCTGCGGCTTGCCGTTTTCATCTTTGATGAAATGCATGGTCATCATGATCATGCGGGCAATCCAGAAGAAGATGATGTCGAAGCCGGAAACCATCACGCTGGTTGGGTGGAACTGACGCAGCGCGTCGGTATTTTCCGGCCAGCCCAGGGTAGAGAAGGTCCACAGCGCGGAGGAGAACCAGGTGTCGAGAACGTCTTCGTCCTGACGCAGCGCAACGTCGGCGCCGAGGTTGTTTTCCTGACGCACTTCATCTTCGGTACGGCCAACGTAGACGTTACCCGCTTCGTCGTACCATGCCGGGATACGGTGACCCCACCACAGCTGACGGGAGATACACCAGTCCTGAATATCGCGCATCCAGGAGAAGTACATGTTTTCGTACTGCTTCGGTACGAACTGAATGTCGCCGTTCTCTACCGCTTCTACCGCCGGTTTCGCCAGCACATCGGCACGGACGTACCACTGGTCGGTCAGCATCGGTTCGATAACCACGCCGCCACGGTCGCCGTAAGGTACGGTCAGATCGTGAGGTTTGATCTCTTCCAGCAGGCCCAGCGCGTCGATGGTTGCAACGATCGCTTTACGTGCAGCAAAGCGTTCCAGCTTCTGGAATTCAGCCGGGATTTCACTGGAGTAAACGTCAGACTCTTCGCCTTTGGTATCGTACACTTCCGCCGTTTCGCGGATGTCGCCGTCAAAGGTCAGAATGTTGATCATCGGCAGGCCGTGACGTTTCCCGACTTCGTAGTCGTTGAAATCGTGTGCCGGGGTGATCTTCACGCAGCCGGTGCCTTTTTCCATGTCGGCGTGTTCGTCACCGACGATCGGAATGCGGCGGTTAACCAGCGGCAGGATCAGGAATTTGCCGATCAGATCTTTATAACGCGGATCTTCCGGGTTCACGGCCACGCCGGTATCGCCCAGAATGGTTTCCGGACGGGTAGTCGCCACGACCAGGTAATCTTTACCGTCTGCGGTTTTCGCGCCGTCGGCCAGTGGATAGCGGATGTGCCACATCGAGCCTTTAGACTCGCGGTTTTCCACTTCCAGATCAGAGATAGCAGTGCGCAGTTTCGGATCCCAGTTTACCAAGCGCTTGCCACGGTAAATCAGGTCTTCTTTGTACAGGCGAACAAAGACTTCTTTCACGGCATTGGAAAGACCTTCGTCCATGGTGAAGCGCTCGCGCTCCCAGTCAACGGAGTTGCCGAGACGGCGCATCTGACGGGTAATGGTGCCGCCGGATTCCGCTTTCCACTGCCAGATTTTGTCGATGAAGGCATCGCGACCGTAGTCGTGACGGGTTTTACCTTCTTCAGCGGCAATCTTACGCTCAACCACCATTTGGGTGGCGATACCCGCGTGGTCGGTACCGGCCTGCCACAGAGTGTTTTTACCCTGCATGCGCTGGTAGCGAATCATGGTATCCATGATGGTTTGCTGGAAAGCATGACCCATATGCAAACTGCCGGTGACGTTCGGCGGCGGGATCATGATGCAGAAGGACTCTTTGCTTTCATCGCCGTTAGGTTTGAAATAGCCCTGCTTTTCCCAGTGCTCGTAAAGCGGCTGTTCGATATCTTGTGGGTTGTATGTCTTTTCCATTATTTCCAGGTTGCCGTATTCAGGTTAAAACCAGCCACGCGGTAAGCTTTGTAGCGATCACGTGCCGATTGTTTCAAAGAATCTTCGTAAGGGACGAAGTCTATCACTTCTGTGAAAGCGGTGGCAAAATCTGCAAAGCCAACGCGCAAACTGATGAGCAGGTCACGTGGGCTGCTGTTGCGTTTTTCTGGCCAGGCAATCTCTACCGGGGCGCCGCCTCTGGGGCCTTCACCCGCCAGATTATGCGGAACAAAGCTTTCTGCCGGTCTTGCCCACAGAGCTTCATCCAGTCGAAGAGCCTGCTTTTCGCTTTCGCAGGCGATCAGCACGCGCTTGCCAGCCCGCCAACGTTCTGCGGCAATTTCACACACCAGTTGTTCAACGGCGCTTAAGCCATCAACGGTAGTGTCATTATCCAGAAGATAGAACGTCGCATTCTTCATATATGGGGCTTCTTGTGGTGAATTTAAATACAAGGCCGGGTGACCCGGCCTTATCGCCTGATGGCGACGCTTGCGCGTCTTATCAGGCCTACAGCGTGTTGCTTTGTAGGCCGGATAAGCGTAGCGCCATCCAGCATTTACACATTACTCTTCGCCGTTAAACCCGGCGCGATTGAGCAGGAACTGCGACAGCAGCGCCACCGGACGACCAGTAGCGCCTTTGGCTTTCCCGGAACGCCATGCGGTGCCGGCGATGTCCAGGTGCGCCCAGTTGTACTTACGGGTAAAGCGCGACAGGAAGCAGCCTGCGGTAATGGCTCCGCCAGGACGTCCGCCAATGTTCGCCATATCCGCAAAGTTGGACTCCAGCTGTTCCTGGAACTCATCACCCAGCGGCAGACGCCATGCGCGATCGCCAGCCTGCTCGGACGCGCCGATCAGCTCATGCGCCAGCGGGTTGTGGTTCGACATCAGGCCGGTGATGTGATGGCCCAGCGCAATCACGCACGCGCCGGTCAGGGTTGCGACGTCAATCACCGCTTCCGGCTCAAAGCGCTCGACGTAGGTTAGCACGTCGCACAGCACCAGACGGCCTTCGGCATCGGTATTGAGCACTTCAACGGTCTGCCCGGACATGGTGGTCAACACATCGCCTGGGCGATACGCGCGGCCACCCGGCATGTTTTCGCAGCCCGCCAGTACGCCGACGACGTTGATGGGCAGTTTAAGCTCGGCCACCATACGCATCACCCCATACACTGCCGCCGCGCCGCACATGTCGTACTTCATCTCATCCATGCCTTCAGCAGGTTTGATGGAGATACCGCCGGAGTCGAAGGTTAACCCTTTCCCGACCAGCACAATCGGACGCGCGTCTTCGGACGGGTTGCCTTTGTACTCGATGACCGACATCAGCGACTCGTTCTGCGAGCCGTGACCGACGGCCAGATAAGAGTGCATACCCAGCTCTTTCATCTGCTGCTCGCCGATCACACGGGTCACCACATTTTTGCTGTAACTGTCTGCCAGCTGACGCGCCTGAGAAGCCAGATAGGCAGCGTTACAAATATTTGGCGGCATGTTGCCGAGATCTTTCGCCGCTTTAATACCCGCGGCGATCGCCAGACCGTGCTGGATAGCTCGCTCACCGCTGGTCAGCTCACGGCGGGTCGGTACGTTGAAGACCATTTTACGCAGCGGACGACGCGGCTCGCTTTTGTTGGTCTTCAACTGGTCAAAGCTGTACAGCGTTTCCTGGGCCGTCTCAACGGCCTGACGTACTTTCCAGTAGTTATTGCGCCCTTTGACGTGCAGCTCAGTCAGGAAGCAGACGGCTTCCATTGAGCCAGTATCATTCAGCGTATTGATGGTTTTCTGAATGACCTGCTTGTACTGGCGCTCATCAAGTTCACGCTCTTTGCCACAACCAATAAGGAGAATTCGCTCAGACAGAACGTTAGGAACATGGTGCAGCAACAGGGTTTGACCCGGTTTGCCTTCCAGTTCGCCACGACGCAGCAGTGCGCTGATGTACCCGTCGCTGATCTTGTCGAGCTGCTCTGCAATCGGAGAGAGGCGGCGTGGTTCAAAGACACCCACGACGATGCACGCACTCCGCTGTTTCTCCGGGCTACCGCTTTTTACACTGAACTCCATGCACTACGCTCCTGAATCTTAAAGACAACAGCGGTGGCTACGGATAGAATTGCAAGCTTTCGTAACTCATACCCGCTGTTGCGGTGACTTCGTGTTAATCTTAACGTTATTACGGCATTGGCACGTCAGAACAATTTCTGAGAGGTGGATCCGTTGAGTATAATGATCTTAGCGACGATTTCGACGACTCAAGAGAATAAATGACGTTTAAGCCATGAAACAAGCTAAATTCCGGCAAAAGACGGGTTTTTACGGGCGTATTTAAAGTGATAATCATAAGATATCTGGTTCGGGAAACGCTCAAAAGCCAACTTGCGATCCTATTCATCCTGCTTTTGATCTTCTTTTGTCAAAAGTTAGTCAGGATCCTTGGTGCGGCTGTTGACGGCGACATCCCGGCGAATCTGGTGCTCTCGCTGCTGGGGCTGGGCGTGCCAGAAATGGCGCAACTTATCTTGCCCTTAAGCCTGTTCCTCGGGCTGCTGATGACGCTGGGCAAACTGTATACCGAAAGTGAAATTACGGTCATGCATGCCTGTGGGCTGAGCAAGACTGTGCTTATTAAAGCAGCGATGGTACTGGCGTTGTTTACCAGTATTATTGCGGCGGTCAACGTGATGTGGGCCGGACCGTGGTCCTCCCGGCATCAGGATGAAGTACTGGCGGAGGCGAAAGCCAACCCCGGTATGGCGGCGCTCGCTCAGGGGCAATTCCAGCAGGCGACTAACGGCGGTTCGGTACTGTTTATCGAAAGCGTTGACGGCAGTAACTTCAAAGATGTGTTCCTCGCGCAAATCCGCCCGAAAGGTAACGCCCGTCCTTCGGTGGTGGTGGCTGATTCCGGACATCTTACGCAGATGCGCGATGGCTCCCAGGTCGTAACCCTAAACCAGGGGACGCGCTTTGAAGGGACCGCGCTGCTGCGCGATTTCCGCATTACCGACTTCCAGGATTATCAGGCGATTATCGGTCATCAGGCCGTGGCGCTGGATCCAAACGATACCGAACAGATGACCATGCGTACGCTGTTGGCGACCGACACCGATCGCGCCCGCGCGGAGCTGACCTGGCGTATCACGTTAGTATTCACCGTATTTATGATGGCACTGATGGTCGTTCCGCTGAGTGTGGTAAACCCGCGTCAGGGGCGTGTACTGTCCATGCTGCCAGCCATGCTGCTCTATTTGCTGTTCTTCCTGGTGCAGACGTCGCTGAAGTCGAACGGTGGCAAAGGTAAGCTGGATCCTGTGTTCTGGATGTGGGTGGTTAACCTGGCTTATCTGGCACTGGCGATTGTGCTCAACCTCTGGGATACGGTGCCGATGCGCCGCTTACGTGCCCGTTTTATGCGTAAAGGAGCGGTATAATGCAGCCCTTTGGTGTACTTGACCGCTATATCGGTAAAACCATTTTCACCACCATCATGATGACATTGTTCATGCTGGTGTCGCTCTCCGGGATCATCAAGTTTGTCGACCAGCTGAAAAAAGCCGGGCAGGGGAGCTACGATGCGATGGGTGCCGGGCTGTATACCCTGCTCAGCGCGCCGAAAGATATCCAGATCTTCTTCCCGATGGCGGCGCTGCTGGGGGCTTTGTTGGGGCTGGGCATGTTGGCCCAGCGCAGTGAACTGGTGGTGATGCAGGCTTCCGGCTTTACCCGTATGCAAGTGGCGTTATCGGTGATGAAAACCGCGATTCCGCTGGTGCTGCTGACGATGGCCATCGGCGAATGGGTTGCGCCGCAGGGTGAACAGATGGCGCGTAACTACCGTGCCCAGCAGATGTACGGCGGCTCGCTGCTCTCTACCCAGCAGGGGTTGTGGGCGAAAGACGGGGACAACTTTGTTTACATCGAGCGGGTGAAAGGTGACGCTGAGCTAGGTGGAATCAGCATCTACGCCTTTAACGACAAACGTCGTTTGCAGTCTGTTCGCTATGCTGCCAGCGCGACGTTTGACCCGGAGCAAAAGGTCTGGCGTTTGTCGCAGGTGGATGAGTCCAACCTGACCGACCCGAAACAAATCACCGGTTCGCAGACAGTGAGCGGCACCTGGAAAACCAACCTGACGCCTGACAAGCTCGGTGTCGTGGCGTTGGATCCTGACGCGTTGTCGATTAGTGGTCTGCATAATTACGTGAAGTACCTGAAGTCGAGCGGCCAGGATGCCGGACGCTACCAGCTCAATATGTGGAGCAAAGTGTTCCAGCCGCTGTCGGTGGCGGTCATGATGCTGATGGCGCTGTCGTTTATCTTCGGCCCACTGCGTAGCGTCCCGATGGGTGTGCGTGTAGTGACGGGGATTAGCTTCGGTTTTGTATTTTATGTGCTGGACCAAATCTTTGGCCCGCTGACGCTGGTGTACGGCATTCCGCCGATTATTGGCGCGCTGCTGCCAAGCGCCAGCTTCTTCCTGATAAGCCTGTGGCTGATGCTGCGTAAATCGTAATATCTACCCCTCCCGCTGTGCGGGAGGGGAGCTTCCTGTTAGCGTTTTCTCCCACCCATCAAACTGCCCAACATGCCACGGATTATCTGATTAGTGACCTGTCGCGCCGCGCTTTTCGCCACGCTCTGTACCACGCCATCGCGCTTGCCGCCGCGCGGTCCGGTACTGCCAAACAAAATATCCTTCAATCCAGCGAGAATACCGTCGTCAACCTCGACCGCTTTACCGTTGGCGGGAGGCGTATTTTGCTGCTCGGTGCTGGCTTGCACGCCTTGCTGTAAACGCTCATAGGCGGATTCGCGGTCGATCTCTTCCTCATATTTGCCGTACAGCGAGGAGTGATTGATCAGCCCGTTGCGCTCGTCGTCGGTCACCGGTCCCATGCGGGAACACGGGGCAATTACCATCGCCCGCTCCACCACCGACGGGCTGCCTTTGGCGTCCAGAAACGACACCAGTGCTTCGCCGGTACCCAGCTCCTGAATGGCTTTCTCGGTATCAAACGCCGGGTTGGCGCGCATGGTTTGCGCCGCGCTTTTCACCGCTTTCTGATCTTTTGGCGTGAACGCGCGCAGGGCGTGCTGCACGCGGTTACCCAACTGGCCGAGCACGTTGTCCGGAATATCGGCCGGGTTTTGTGAGACGAACCACACGCCGACCCCTTTCGAGCGGATCAGGCGTATGACTTGTTCGATTTTATCCAGCAGCACCTGCGGAGCGTCGTTGAACAGCAGATGCGCTTCATCAAAGAAGAACACCAGTTTTGGCTTCTCCAGATCGCCTGCTTCCGGCAGCTGTTCGTACAGTTCGGAGAGCATCCACAGCAGGCTGGCGGCGTACAGTTTGGGCATCTGATAGAGCTTCTCGGCGCTGAGGATGTTGATCATCCCTTTGCCGTTGGCGTCGGTACGCATCCAGTCTTTGATATCCAGCATCGGTTCGCCAAAGAAGTGCGCCGCACCCTGCTGCTCCAGCGACAGCAGTCCGCGCTGGATAGCCCCGACCGAAGCGCTGCTGATATTGCCGTACTGATTCTGGAAGGATTTGGCGTTATCGCCGATGTACTGAGTGATGGCCCGCAGGTCTTTGAAATCGAGAAGCAGCAGGCCCTGGTCGTCGGCAATGCGGAAGATAATATCCAGCACGCCAGACTGCACGTCGTTGAGGTTCAGCAGACGGGCCAGCAGCAGCGGCCCGAGGTCAGATACCGTGGCTCGCACCGGGTGGCCTTTCTCACCGAAGATATCCCACACCGTGACCGGATTAGCATGCGGTTGCCAGTCGGTAATACCGATGTTTTTTAGGCGGGCGAGCAGCTTTTCAGAGGTTTGTCCTTCCTCGGCCACGCCGGTTAAGTCGCCTTTCACATCAGCCATAAATACCGGTACGCCAATCCCGGAGAGCGATTCGGCCAGTTTTTGTAGGGTGACGGTTTTGCCGGTCCCGGTCGCGCCGGTAATCAGCCCGTGACGGTTGGCCATGCCTGGCAGCAAAAACAGTTCTGTGTCCGGCGTGCGGGCAATTAGCAGGGGTGCGCTCATTGAGATTTCCTCCATTTATCCTGCCTGGAGTATAGGCAATGTCCATCAAAGAGAGTATGCGATGGCGAGAGAAAATGACTTAAAGCGTATTGCCGTGATAAATCTGATACCCCAGATCCACGGTGTTGTGGTTATGGTCGTTGTTCTTGATTTTGCTCAGCAACATCTGCGCCGCCATGCGGCCAATGTCAAAACGTGGGGTGATCACGCTGGCAAGGCTGGGGATCATCTGCCTGCCCATTTCCAGTCCGTGAAAACCAGCAATCGAGATCTGCTCCGGAACGGCCAGCTCACGCTCGCGGCACAGCAATAGCGCGCCCATCGCAATATCGTCGTTGGTGCAAAAGACGCCGTCTACATCCGGATGCGCGGTGAGCGCGTACCGCATCATCTGGGTGCCGAGATGAATGGACGAAATAGAGCGCGGATTGACGCGCAGCGGCATCAGACCCCGACGCGTCATGGCATCGCAGTAGCCGCGATAGCGCTGTTCATCGCGGACGTCGTCTTTCGAACCAAGGTAGAGGATTTTGCGCCGCTGGCGTTTATCCAGCATGGTGCTGACCATATCAAACGCGGCCTGACGGTTATCGAAACCTACTTCCATGTCCAGACGATCGCCCTGAATGTCCATTAGCTCGACCACCGGAATGTTGGCAGAGCGCAGGAATTTAACCGTGCGCAGAGTGTGATATTTCTCGGACAGGATAATGCCGTCGATATTGTACGACAGCAGGTTGATCACCGACTCTTCCTCGGATTCCCGGTCATAATTGTAGTTGGCGATCAGCGTCTGATAGTTATGGTCTGAAGTGACTGACTCAATACCGGCCAGAATGTCAGCGAACAGCTGATTTTGAAACGAGGGGATCAGCACGCCGAGCGTATAGCTTTGCGCGTTCAGCAGCATCGCGGGCGCGCGGTTGGGGATGTAATTAATCTCCTCCATAATCTGCGCAATGCGTTCACCGGTTTCCTTTGCGACCTTTTTCGGCGAGCGAATGTAGCGGCTCACCGTCATTTTGGTCACGCCCGCCAGCGTGGCGATATCTTGCAAAGAAATTCTGTGGTTCCTCATTTTCTCTCCAGTGCCGGGGAGCGCTGACCTGTGCTCCCCGGTGATGACCGTCTTAATGCAGGATGGCGTTCAGCGCCAGAACACCCAGCAGACCCATAATGGAAATCAGCGTCTCCATTACCGTCCATGTGCGCAACGTTTCCCCCACGCTGAGATTAAAGTAGCCTTTCAACAGCCAGAATCCCGGATCGTTAACGTGGGAGGCAATCACACTGCCCGCGCCGGTAGCCAGCACCATCAGCGCCGGGTCGGCATGAGTGACGTTGATAATCGGCAGTACCACACCTGCGGTAGTGATAGCCGCCACGGTGGCTGAACCGAGCGCGATGCGCAGCAAAGCGGCAACCGTCCAGCACATCAGCAACGGAGAAAGCGACGTGCCGGTCATCAGGTGTGAGATATATTGTCCCACGCCGCTGTCGACCAGAACCTGCTTAAATGCACCGCCCCCGGCGATGATAAACACAATCATCGCGATCGCGCCGATAGAGTCACCAATGATATCCATAATTTGCTCGGTCGTACGTCCGTTACGTCGACCAAGGGTAAAAATGGCGAGCACGATAGCAATAAATAACGCGACCGCAGGGTTACCGATAAACTCAAAGAACACCCGCACGCTGTTGGTCTTTGGCAGTGTAATTTCGCACACCGCGGCGACCGCCATCAGTATGACCGGGATTACCGCCGCAAAGATACTGTTCCAGAACGACGGCATCTCTTCTTCGGTGAACAGATGCGGGTTGAACAACCCTTCCGGCGGTGCTTTCTCAAAGCGGGTCAGCAGCTTAGAAAACAGCGGCCCGGCGACAATCACCGTCGGGATAGTAATAATAAATCCGTACAGCAGAGTGGTACCGAGATTGGCCTCGAAAATGGTGGCAATCGCGGTGGGTCCCGGATGCGGCGGCAGAAAACAGTGGGTCACGGACAGCGCGGCGACCATCGGTACGCCGACATACAGCAGCGGCAGGCCGGACGAGGCCACCACCGTAAATACCAGCGGCAGCAGCAGAACAAAGCCGACTTCGAAGAACATCGCCAGACCGACGACCAGACCGGTGATCACCAACGCCCACTGCACGCGTTTCTTACCAAACGTGCCAATCAGCGTGGTGGCGATGCGCTGAGCCGCACCGGTATCGGAAATCAGCTTACCGAGCATTGCGCCGAAGCCGAGGATCATCGCCAGCCCGCCGAGCGTGCCGCCGATCCCATTTTGTATTGAGTGCAGAACGGCCTGGGCATCCATCCCTTCGGCAAAACCAACGACCGCCGCCACCAGGACCAGAGCAATAAAGCCGTTAACTTTAAAGCCAATCATCAGGACCAGGAGCAGCGCGACGCCTGCCGCAATTATTATTAATGGCATAATCGTTTCTCTTTAAATTATTTAGAGTGGTGTGCCAAAAATGCAGCGCCTGGGCGCTGCGTGATGTTGCGTTGTATCAGACGGCGACGAGCATGCCGCCATCGACAAACAACAGGTGCCCGTTAACAAAATCGGATGCTTTAGAAGAGAGGAATACCGCCGCGCCGATCAGCTCCTGCGGATCGCCCCAGCGTGCGGCTGGCGTACGTTTGCACAGCCAGGAAGTGAAGGCTTCATCCTCGACCAGCGCTTTGGTCATTTCGGTTTTAAAGTAGCCCGGGGCGATACCGTTGACCTGGATATTATGGCGCGCCAGCTCAACGCACATTCCGCGGGTGAGCATTTTTACCGCGCCTTTAGAGGCGGCGTACGGCGTGATGGTGTCGCGGCCCAGCTCGCTCTGCATGGAGCAGATGTTGATGACCTTCCCGGCCTGACGTTCCACCATGCGACGCGTTACCGCCTGCGAGACCAGGAATACCGCCGTCTGGTTAACGGCAATCACATCGTTCCAGTCCTGTTCCGGGAATTCGGTAAACGGATGGCGACGCTGGATACCGGCGTTATTCACCAGCACATCAATTTGGCCAATGTCTTTTTCGATATGCTCGATGGCGACATCAATGTCCTGTTTATGCGTAACATTGAACGGCGCGGCAACGGCGCGGATCCCTTCCTGCTGCAGTTTAGTGACGGCGGCTTCCGCGCGCTCCGGTGTAATATCATTGACGATAATCTGCGCGCCATATTTACCCAGACCGGTCGCCAGTAAATAACCAATGCCCTGAGCCGAACCGGTGATCAGAATGTTTTTGCCGTCCAGTGAAAAAAGATCGTTCATCATGCTATTCCTTATTTTATGTCTTCGAAAACAAGCTGGACTTTCGCTGCCTGGGTTTTGTCCCCGGCGAAGTTCAGCGCCTGTTCAAGCTCGGTAAACGGATATTCGGCGCTGAGTAACGGCAGTGGATCGATAACATTATTCGCCAGCCACGACACCGCGGTGTTGAACTCGGTGGTAAAGCGGAACGAACCTTTGAGCGCGATCTCTTTGCCGATCAACATCATCATCGGGAAGTCCGGCACCGCGCCGCCCATGCCGACCTGCACCATCACGCCTTTCGCGCGGGTCACTTCCAGACAGGTGGTGATTGAGGACGGATGGCCGGAGACCTCGAAGCTGACGTCGAAGTAGCCTTTCTCTTTTTTCCACTCGTCGAGCGAGTCCTGCTGCGGGTTAATCAGCGTGTCGGCTCCCATTTGTTGCGCCAGCGAGAGCGAACGTGAGCTGATATCCGCACAGACAATCTCTGCCGCGCCGAGCGTTTTCACCGCGCTGACAATCAGACAGCCGATAGGCCCAACGCCGGAGATAAACACGCGCTTGCCCTGCAGGTCGCCCGCTTCATGTGCGGCGTGGATCGCGACCGCCAACGGTTCGGCAAAGGCCATGACTTTTTCATCCGCCTCTTGAGGGTAGGGGACGCACTGCGCAGTATCGACGGTTTTATACTGAGTAAAGCCGCCGTCGACGTGGGGAAAATACATGGCGCTGCCAAAAAAGCGCATTTCCGTACACTGGTTTTCTTCATGCTGAAGACAGTATTTACAGTGGCCGCAGGGCTTCGACGGATTAATCGCCACTGACTGATCTTCAGGTAATTCTTTTGAATCGCTGTGCACTACTTTACCAATAACTTCATGGCCTAAAATCATCGGCGCTTTAACGGTAAAATTACCGACTTTTCCTTCCTGATAATAATGTAAATCGGAACCACAAATACCGCCTCGGGTAATTTTTACCAGCGTCCCTTTATTATTCCATTCTATATTTTGGTCGGTAATGGCAACAGTTTTCTTCCCCGCGACAACGCAGGATTGGGTTTTGACTTGCATAAATGCCTCACTGGTCAGGTAGTAACCTCGGCAGCATTTAAACGGTTTTAATTGTTATTATTTGTGATGCAGGTCACGCTGAGAAATTGTTACACTACAATGTTACGCATAACGTGATGCGCCCTGTAAATCTGTTCAGTCGCGGCGAAAAAAGGTGAATTCTGCAATGTGGAAGGCGTAGTATCGCGCCATGGAATATGAATCAGGAGTTTTTTCAATGGCCGGGGAAAGTTATATTTTGATGGGTGTTTCTGGTAGCGGTAAATCTTTAATTGGTAGCAAAATTGCCGCAGTGTTATCGGCTAAATTTATTGATGGTGACGATCTCCATCCGGCTAAAAATATTGATAAAATGTCTGAAGGTATTCCATTAACCGATGAAGACCGATTGCCGTGGCTAGCGCGATTAAATGACGCCTCATACAGTTTATATAAAAAGAACGAGACCGGGTTTATTGTCTGCTCGTCATTAAAAAAACAGTATCGCGATATATTGCGTCAGGGGAGCCCGAATGTGCATTTTCTGTGGCTGGACGGCGACTACGAGACTATTCTGGCGCGTATGCAGCGTCGGGCAGGGCATTTTATGCCGGTGGGATTACTCAAAAGTCAGTTCGACGCGCTGGAGTGCCCACAGGACGATGAGAAAGATATTGCCCGCATCGATGTAAACCATGACATCGAGCATGTGACGGAACAGTGCCGCCAGGCGGTGCTCGCGTTTCGTCACGGGCAATAAGCCCAGCCCCTTGCGGGACTGAGCCCTGCATCAGAAGTCTGCTTTCAGCACCACGCGATAGCGGGCCTTGCCATCACGCACGTGCTGGATAGCTTCGTTAATTTGCGACATCGGGTACAGCTCGGTGGTAGGCGACACCTTGCTGCGCCCGGCAAACTTCATCAGCTTGCGCAGCTCAGATGGCGTCCCGGTCGCCGAACCGGAGATGCTGCGATCCCCGGCAATTAAGGTAAATGCCGGCACCGGCAGCGGCTTCAGCACTGCACCGACGGTATGGAAGTTACCGCCGTAGGCCAGCGCTTCAAAATAGGGCTGCCAGTCGAGATCGACGTTAACCGTGTTAATGATGAGATCGAACTGGCCCGCCAGCGCTTTTAGCGCATCCGGATCGCGGCTGTTGACCACTTTATCCGCCCCCATCGCCAGCACTTCCTGTTCTTTCGCCGGATTGGAGCTGAATGCGGTCACTTCACAACCCATCGCGTGTAACAGCTTAATGGCGATATGTCCCAGGCCACCGATGCCGATCACCCCAACGCGGCTGGTGGCAGTGATATGGTGCATCAGCAGCGGTTTGAACACCGTGATGCCGCCACACAGCAAGGGACCAGCTGCCGCCAGGTCGATGCTCTCCGGCAAGGGGATCACCCACTGCCAGTCGGCTCGCAGCTTCTCGGCAAAGCCGCCGCGATTGAGAATAGTGGGAACGGACCCTTCCAGACAGTTGATTTGATTGCCGCTGATACAGGCGTCACAATGTCCGCAACTGCGCGCCGTCCAGCCAATCCCAACGAGCTGACCAACCTTCAGACCCTTATCCTGCGCCGCACTGCCGAGCGCTGCCACGCGACCAATCACCTCATGCCCGGCAACCAGCGGATACTGAGAGAATCCCCATTCGTTGTCGATCATCGACAAATCGGAATGGCAGATACCGCAGTAATCGACCTGGACTTCGACATCTTCCGGCTTGAGCTCGCCCGCATCATATTCATAGAGTTCGAGTTCGCTGCCCGCCGCTTTTGCGGCGTAGCTTTTTATCATCGACATCGTGTTTCCCTCAGTGTGGTGTTGAACTGGAAGTGTAGAGCATGGGGAAACGGGACGCTTCGCAGAAGGGGGGATTAAGAAGAGGGCAAACTGTGATGAGGGTTGCAGGTGGGAAAGGTAATGCTGAAATTTTCAACACTTAGCAGGCCAGATACACGCTGGCGCTTGCATGGTGGCGCACGACAGGTATAATCCACAACGTTTTCCGCATCCCTTCCGTGCCGGAGTGGCGAAATCGGTAGACGCAGTTGATTCAAAATCAACCGTAGAAATACGTGCCGGTTCGAGTCCGGCCTTCGGCACCATCGGAACATCAATAGGCGTCAATGGACGTCTTTTTTTGTGCCTGAAATCCAGTATCCGCAAGGCTTTCCTCGCTTTTTCACTCAACCTAAGTCAACCTGATTCAATCTACATCAACTTACTGATGCGGGTACAACTGCGGGTATATCCCGGTTCGATAATGTTTGTACCCACACAGAACTATTGAAAGGATACTCATCATGGCTCTGAGTGATGTGAAGGTTCGTTCGGCTAAGCCTGAAGCAAAAGCCTATAAGCTGACTGATGGTGAAGGTATGGTTTTGCTGGTTCACCCGAACGGTTCCAAATATTGGCGGCTACGTTATCGCTTCGGCGGCAAAGAGAAGATGCTGGCGCTGGGGAAATACCCTGAAGTGTCATTGGCGGATGCCAGGGCACGCCGGGATGAAGCCCGTAAGCTGTTAGCTAATGGCGTCGATCCCAGTGAAAACAAGAAAGCCGTTAAGGTAGAGCAGGAGCAAGAGGCGATAACGTTTGAAGTGGTCGCCAGAGACTGGCATGCCAGCAATCAGAAATGGTCTGCATCGCATAGCGCGCGTGTATTGAAAAGCCTTGAAGATAATCTCTTTGCTGCCATTGGTAAGCGGAACATTGCAGAACTGAAAACGCGAGACCTACTTGCACCCATCAAAGCAGTCGAGTCATCCGGACGGCTCGAAGTTGCCGCCCGTTTACAACAGCGTACTACCGCGATCATGCGCTTTGCTGTGCAGAGCGGTTTAATCGACTACAACCCTGCGCAAGAGATTGCCGGTGCGGTTGCTACGGCGAAAAGACAGCATCGTGCTGCTCTCGAACTGAACCGCATTCCTGAATTACTTCATCGCATAGATCACTATTCTGGCAGACCCTTAACTCGATTGGCTGTTGAACTCACTTTGTTGGTCTTCATCCGTTCAAGTGAGCTGCGTTTTGCCCGCTGGTCAGAAGTGGATTTTGAAACGGCCATGTGGACGATTCCGGGAGAGCGTGAACCGTTGGAAGGCGTCAAACATTCTCAGCGTGGTTCAAAGATGCGGACGCCTCATCTTGTTCCCTTGTCGCGTCAGGCCTTAGCTATTTTGGAAAAGATCAAAAACATGAATGGGAACCGAGAGCTGATCTTTGTGGGCGATCACAATCCACGTAAGCCGATGAGTGAGAATACGGTTAACAAGGCTCTGCGAGTGATGGGCTATGACACGAAAACGGAAGTATGCGGACATGGTTTCAGGACGATGGCATGTAGCTCGTTAATTGAGTCGGGATTGTGGTCGAGGGATGCAGTGGAGCGGCAAATGAGCCACCAGGAACGTAACTCTGTGCGGGCGGCTTATATCCATAAGGCTGAACATCTGGGAGAGAGAAGGTTGATGTTGCAGTGGTGGGCTGATTTTTTGGATGCCAATCGAGAAAGCAGAGAAGAACCGTTTAATTTTCGAAAAAAGTAAAAAAAAAATTGTTCAATTAAAACAGTGACTTTACTCGTTTTTCGGTATGTAACTGGAACAATTACTCACGTAGTAGGCTATGTACTTCTTGCAAAATTTAGTGCACATACGTATATTTACCCTATCGCTAGGTAGTACGCTACCTACGACGATAGGGGAGTGTCCATGTAGTGGGGCTACAGTTCACTCTCATTACTCTGATAGAAATCGCTAATCGAAGAGGAATGAAAAATATGAATACTAAAAAATACCAGCCTACTCTGTTAAATGCAACTGCAAAAAGACTCCGTATGGCACCTTTAGCAATACTTTTATACGTTGTGCCTGCCTTATCATTTCAAATGGACTTGGAAGTTCACTCGGGTGATACGAACATCAAGCAATCAATCACTTTAAAAACTAACTAATGGAGAGGGGAGAGGCTTCTCCCCTAAAAGCCTATGAGCGTTATCGTTAGATTGGAAGAAATTGCAGACATCCGTTTAGGGATGCCGTTTAAAACGGCTATAAAAGACCTTGGCGATGATGGTAAGTGTTATTTAATACAGACGAAAGATATTGATACAGAAGGGCTTTTGCGTATGGATGAACTTGCCAGAGTATCTCCTCCGGTTGACCCTAAAAAACACTATCTCCAGGCCGGGGACATTCTTCTACGCTTGAGGGGGCCAGTTTTTGCAGCTGGAATGTTTACGGGTTCAAAAAAACTACCTAGTGTTACAAGTAATCAAAACGCAATAATTAAATGCAAAGAGAATAATGTTTTACCTGATTATTTACAATGGTACATTAATTCACCTTTAGGTCAGGATTATTTTAACAGGATGAGTGAGGGGACTAACATCACTAAAGTTAGCTTGAAAACCCTTTCTGATATGGAGATTAAATTGCCTCCTATAGAGGTTCAAAATAATATCGTTAGAATAAAAAATAACTGGGAAAAGCAAAGGGATATTCATAGGAAGATTATCAATAATGGTAACTTACTCTACCTCAATATTTGCTTCAAACTGCTTAAAGAAGGTAATTAACTATGTCAACAGTTGATGATAAAGAAATTAAAAATGTTGTTTGGGACATATTCAGTGTTTACAGAGGAAGTTTGGATTCTATACAGTTCCTTGATTACATGCTTTCTTTGTTATTTCTAAAGTATGTATCTGATTTAATATGTGATATCCATGAAGATAGAGTGGTTGATGATGACTTGAAATTAAAGGTGCTGTTGTCTAATACCCCTGAGGATATGAGTTTCAATTATATATATTCAGGTGTTAATGATAGAGGGATAGGTGAAAGGATTAATACAGCACTCAGCTATTATGATGAAGCTATTTTTCAGAAATTGTACAAATGTGAAAGAGATGTCTTTAGTGATATAGACTTTACATCTGACAAGCTTGGACCTCGTAAAGAGAGAGAGGCTTTTTTAAGTGAGTTAATGCATGC
Source organism: Citrobacter sp. Cu231 (assembly GCF_030332265.1). Taxonomy (NCBI): domain Bacteria; kingdom Pseudomonadati; phylum Pseudomonadota; class Gammaproteobacteria; order Enterobacterales; family Enterobacteriaceae; genus Citrobacter; species Citrobacter sp. Cu231. Next base: position 160,506 of record NZ_JAOWIE010000046.1, read on the forward strand.
CCTCAATTCTAAAGTCTTTCAATTTGATAGTTACAATAATGGCCATGATAGAATAAAGGCAATATGTGGTTTTTTATTTGAGAAAGTTGCATCTGATGCAGGTCTAAGAGGTGGTGGTTTTTATACGCCATATGGCGTCTCGGTATTGTTATCTAAGTTGGTTACACCCGTTCCAGGTGATTCGATTTATGATCCAGCATGCGGCACTGGCTCACTTTTATTAAGAGCTATGCAAGAAATAGCATATCGTAATCAGTTTCAGGATTATAAATTATATGGCCAAGAGATATTGAAGTCATCATGGAATGTTGCTTGTATTAATATGTTTTTACATGGTGTGTACTCCTGTAGCATAAAATGGGGCGACGTTCTGCTGGATCCTAAATTTCATGACTCTAAAGGCGAACTAGAAAAGTTTGACGTTGTACTTTCAAACCCACCATTTTCAGTATCCAATTGGGGATATGAAGAGGCATTAAAAGACAGATTTGGTCGGTTTGGTTTAGGAATTCCGCCACAATCCAAAGCGGATTATGCATTTATTTTGCATATGATTGCATCTATGAAAGATAAGACAGGGCGAATGGCACTTGTTGCCCCACATGGGGTTTTATTTCGAGGTGCTAGTGAAGCTTTGATTAGAGAGAATTTAATTAAAGAGAATCTGTTGGATGCTGTTATTGGTCTTCCTGAACGTTTATTTTCGTCAACTAATATACCAACGGTGATTTTGATTTTCAAAAAAAATAGAAATGATTCAAATGTATTGTTTATTGACTCAACTATGTTTTTCTTAAAATCAAAGGGACGGAATTATTTAACTGTCGAAAATATTGAACAAATATCTGATATTTATCATAAAAGACATGATGTGGAAAATATTTCACGCGTTGTCAGTTTTAGTGAAATTAAGGCTAATGACTATAATCTCAATATTACCAGATATGTAAAGCGTGAAGAGGAAACTCAAGATATTGATCTATACTCTTTAATCTATGAACAAGAAAAATTGCAAGAAGAGCTTCGTTCTTTAGAAAAAGATATGAAATTGTATATCCATTTTTAAGTGTTTGGCTAGTACCTATCGGTACTAGCTTTTTTAATATTATTAATTAAATATATTGGCTTTAATATGACCAATGATTATAAGCCAAGGGCATTTTATTCAACTTAGCTCTGTGTTCACGCCAGTTTGGCAAATGAATACTCATCAGGCCGATAAAACGCTCATTGTGCTTGCGTTCGTGTAGATGAACTAGCTCGTGAACCACAATGAATTCAAGGCATTCAGGTGGTTTTTTTACCAGTTCGAGATTGATCCAGATACGTGCGGTTTGGGGGTTACAGCTACCCCATTTAGTCTTCATTCGTTTGATGCCAACATAACTGGCTGCAACTTTAATTTCCTGCTGCCATTTTGCCATTAACTTAGGCAGTCTTTGTTTTAAAATACCACGATACCACTGGTTGAGAACCGCTTCCCGCTGGGCCGTATCATAATGTGGAGGTACTTTCATGCGTATCCAACCACCCTGAAGTTTCACTTCAGCGGGCTTATCTACTAAAACTACATCCAGCCGATATCCTCTTCCCCAAAGATAGTGTGTTTCGCCACTACACATTTCTCGTTCACTCTGGCGCGGCTGAGCCTGAAATTGTGCTTGCTGCTGTCGGATCCATACTAGCCTTCTGACAACAGCCATCCTGATAGCTGTGTCTGACAGTGAGACGGGAGCCGATACTCTTACTCGGCCATCCGGAGGAAGTACGCTGATATGCAAGTTTTTGATTGGCTTACGCTGTAAATCTAGAGTGAGCTCACCAAATGTAACCAATGGCATCAGAGGTACTCCTTCTGTGCCTTCACCAGGGCCATTACATCGGCGACCGTCACTGAATAGCCTTCGATCTCTTCAGCGATAGCGAAACTAATCTCGCGTTCTTTAAAACGATCCCCATACCAGTCGGCCTTTTTGGTGTGACGCACTGCAGTATCTATCTTTATCACCAAGACTTCATCCTGCCCGAGGTTGTCATACAACGCTTTCTTAGCGAGAGTATCAATGCTCACTGGATAAGAATTTTTACTTCCAGATTGCGGATGTTTTACCTGCTTTGCAAGTTCGCGTACCTGTTCTAGGTACTCCTGATAGGAGATAGCCTGTTGACGACGAAGGGCGATCAGTTCATCAAGCAATACCGACATTTTTTCGTAGTATTTCGGGTTGACGGGGTTTTCATCAACAATAGTTCTGCGAACGTTATTTTCAATCGCTTCAGCCATCGCCTCCTGGTTACCACGCATGTCGGCTGGAAGTCCATCCAGTGCTTCTTCTCCGCGTTCAATAATCAACTCAAGCAGCCCTAGTTCCTCAAAATCCATAAGGGTTTCACTAGGATCGGCATCAACCCAAAGATCCAGCATCTGCCGCATACCTGGCTCGAACTGCTTCATGTCCACGAAATCGCCACTGGCTATTTTTATTTCGTCGCGGACTTTTGTATAAAACTCAACATCAATACGGATTTGATTTGCCTGCTGCTCGCTATAACCAGCATCTGTTAGCTCACCTGCCAGATTGGTAAAAGCGCGGATAAGCTTCGCCACTGATTGATACAATGTCAGACGTAAAGCTTCTTTCTCAGATAACTGCTCTATCGATGCTCCTGTTTCCCCACAGAAATAATGCTGATAATCAAGTTGATTGCGTGGCATTTTTACTGGTTCGCAAAGGGTGCGAACGGCATCCAGAGCACCATCAAGATCGATTTTGGCTTCTTGCAATCGATCTTTCAGTAAACCGGCTACATCTTCTTTGTCGTAGCCGTCAAAGGCTTCTGCGGTGTAGTCCTGCACTGTTTTTTCCAATGAGCGGAAAAGGTCTTTATAGTCGACAATATAGCCGTATTCTTTATCTTCACCATCCAACCGGTTAACGCGACATATCGCCTGGAAAAGGTTGTGATCGGCCATTTTCTTGTCAATATAGAGGTATGTGGCTGACGGAGCATCAAAACCAGTCAATAACTTATCAACGACTATCAGAAGGCGCATCTGGCCTGGTTCTTTGATGAAGCGTTGTTTGACCTCTTTTTCGAAATCACTCACTCGTTTGGCTGCTTCAGCCTCAGGCTGTTCAAAATACTCCGCAAGCATTTTGCGATAGATGTTGTACTTGGCCAGTTTCTCAGTCAGTCCTTCGCCGCTCTCCTCGCCTTTAATCTCACTGGCATTTGGCTGGTAGCTCGTCACAATCGCACATTTACCGGCAAAACCAGCTTCACTAAACATCTCATAGCATTTGCAGGCCTGATAGACACTGGAACAAACCAGCATGGCGTTACCACGGCCGTCGGCGAGCCGTGGTTTTTGTTCGAAATCGAGAAGGATGTCCGCGACAATCTGTTCTAGTCGCGAGCGGCTCGACAATAGCTTCTGCATTGATGCCCATTTCTGCTTGAGTTGCTGCTGGCCAAGACGAGAAAGTTTAGATGTCTTAGCATCAAACCACTGGTCGACTTTTTTCTGAGATTTGACCCGCTGATCGATGTCACGAGCTTCGTAGCGCAAGTCCAGAACAACCCCATCATTTACTGCTTCATCGAATTTATAAGTGTGGATATAAGGCCCGAAGACCTCCACTGACTTCTTCTTATCTTTCTTCATCAGCGGGGTACCGGTGAAACCGATAAATTGTGCATCTGGCAAAATGCTTGTCATTGCCAAATGCAATTTGCCGGATTGGGTTCGGTGGCACTCATCCACAAACACGAATAATTTTCCCTTCGGACTAAAATCGGCAGGGATATTTCGTTTCATTTGTTCTATAAAATCGTCAGTGTCAGCGTCTTTGTCATCCTCCTCCTGACGACCAAATTTATGTACGAGTGAGCATATAAGCCAGGGCTTGGTTTGATTCAGGCGAGTCACCAGATCCGCGCCGCTCCTGGTGCGAAGGATGTCTTCTTCCACGCCGTTAAACACTTTCTCGATCTGTTCATCAAGTTCTGTACGGTCGGTAATGATCAAAACTCGGCTGTCGGTAATATTTTCTCTGATCCATTTTGCCAGCCAAACCATTGTCAGGCTTTTACCGCTGCCCTGGGTATGCCAGATAATCCCGCCTTCATTGCGTTGAATAAACGGTTTCGTTGCAGTGACGCCAAAATATTGGTTATGACGGCAGGTTTTCTTCACTCCAGCATCGAAAACAATAAAGTCGTGGATTAATTCCAGCAGGCGCTGTTTATTGCATATCTGAGCCAGGTGACGATCAAGCATGTTGGTGTGAGGTGATACAGCGGCTTCTTTCCATTGAAGGTAATATTTCTCCGGCGTTTCGATTACACCATAGCGAAGCCCTTCTAAATCATTACCGGCCATCACCAGTTGGATGGTAGTGAAGAAGTTGCGGATGAAGGCTTTTTGCTGATTATCGAGGTTTTGGCGGATGCCCTCTGAAACTGACACTGTAGAACGTTTCAGCTCAATTACACCAAGCGCAATGCCGTTAACATACAGCACCAAATCCGGGCGCTTTTTATTTTCGCCGTTGTAGGTTACTTCTTCAGCTATAGCAAAATCATTGGCTTCTGGATTTTTCCAGTCGACCAACCAGACAGTCTGATTTTGCTCACCGGCACCTTCTTTATCCTTCACGCCGTAACGTAGCAGGCGATACACCTCTTTGTTTGCATCATAGAGGATACGACCTTCGCCGAGGCTTGCGGCTCGATCCAGTTGCCGTAATGCTCGGGCGATTAGGACTTCTGAAACGCCGCGCTTTGTTAACCAGGCAGAAACTAGGCTTGGTTCGATGTTCTGGTTGTCTTCTCTTTTGTGCCAGTTACCAAGATAGTGATAACCGAGATGATCGGTGAATAACTGGATAACACGTTTTTGTGTCATGCGTTCACGTTGACCAACACTGTTCATAACACCTCCTTAAATACGCTATCACTACCACTGGTTAACACTGCCAGCATTTCCGCTTCGTGAGTGGCGATTTCATCTTCCCCCCACTTATTGTTCTTTTTCATCAGCTCGATCATGGCGAGCAGTTTCAGACTATCGATTTCATCCCGTTCGAGACTCGCTTCGAAGTGCTCCTGCTTTTGTTTTGGCTGGAAATTACTCAGTCGCGAATTTTTGCTGTGGCTAATCAGACAGAGGTTGCCGAAGGAGTGCAACGATGTATCTGGTAATGTCCTAGAGCTATCTATGGGATGTTGAGGGTAGAAATGCTCTACCGAACTTCGGAAGGTAAATTCAAAGCGTTTGACTACTTCAGCTTTATGTCTGTCACGACACCAGAGTAAGTAGTCCAGGTAGTTGAATACCAGGTTGTTTGCTATCACCCCAAAGCGCATCTTCTTCTGAATCTTGTCCGGCAGTACCGCAGGCTGGAGATGTGCCTCTTTACCGTAGATAATCTCAAAATATGATTTCGGTTCTTGCTCTGTCAGGAAGTTTTGAAAGACAAACGCGGAGGCGAGATGTTTCAGATACTCGAGGTACTTTCTTGCATCTATCAGGTTTTCAGCGGAATGGGAATTAAACAGATAATACAAAGCTCCATTCAACCAGTGTTTATAAACCAGAGTAGGGGTTGAAACATGGAATGCGGAAAGTAGCATCAGAATCTGTCGGTTGATGTCTACATAGCTACCATCATCTTCATTAAACGTATTGGTATAGCTGGTGCTCTTTTCCGAATACCAACGCAGGCGCTTCAAACTCCAGCCATCGCTACCTTTGGCGAACTCTCGTTTTATCACGAACTGATCAAAAAGATATTTGCATTTGAGAAGTGCAAAGACGAAATCCTGTACCGCTTTAACCGGTTCATTCTGCTTTAACAGCCGAAGTTCGAACTGTTCGATTAATTGTTTGTCGTCAAGCGGAACATCTACTCTGTTCTTGCCTATGTTGCTGCAGACACGCAACACATGGAGCAGGAAGTTGGAGAAGTTGATAACACTATTAAAACGCTCTGAGCTACCTTCATCTTCTTCACCTCTATCACCACTGAAGTTTGAAGATGACTTGATAATGTCAGCCAGTGTGCGGTTTGTTTGGTTTTCTCTTGTGCCAAGCTCCGAAGCCGGTGGGATAAGCATGTCAGCTAGGGAATTAAAATCAGCAGGCACAAATTGTCCCCAATTTTGCTGCCCAAATAATTGATGACGTTCGGCTGGTGTAAAACCGTACTGGACATAACGTTCCATGTTAGAGCAAGCATCCCAAACTCGTGAGAGGGTGTTCAGGCTGCTCTGCCGAGCTTGCTGGTCCGCTATCTCGTTGAGCACAGCCATCAGTCGCGCTTTCACCACTTCATGTTTTTCAAGTTGCTCGCCTCGGTTGTTCATCACCTCAAAAAAATGATTGAGGTCGGTATCAGCAGGCACTTCTATTCGGGCAATTTGTACATGGTCGAACAGATAGGTACAAAAATGAGTTAATGACTCGCCAACTAGTTTCAAGTCGCGTAGTACCTTGCCAATAAGTTCATAGCCATTGATCAGTCCCTCGTTAAATTCCTTGCTCCGCAGTTTATGCGGTTCCACACCTTGCCAGAGTCGAGCAAAGGTTTCGCCAGACTTGGGTCTGCTCTCAAACCCTAAGTTAATCCCTTGGTACCAGCTCATATCCAGCGTGGGTCCCGCATGTTTTTTTAACCAGCTAGCAAGAAGGGATAGGGTAGTGAAACGCTGCTGCCCGTCGATTATCTCTGACTGCCCATCAGGGCGAGTGAACACCACCAAAGTACCGATGTAGTAAGTTTGAGGGAGAGGGCTATGCAGGCTTTTTTGCTGGTAGTCGAGTATGTCCTGCACAAGTTGAGTGATCTCACCTTCTCCCCAGGCATAGTTACGCTGGTACATGGGGATAAGATAACGAGATGCATCACCCAGTAATGATCTGACCGTAAAGGATGTTACCTTTGCATCACTCATAGTAGTTCATCTCCTTGAACAGCCTCACCAGCTCGTCTTGCTCATGGTTACCGGTACGGCGGTTATTATTATTTTCTGAAGCCCGAATTGTGAGTAATGGTATAGATAGCACATCACCAGGTACTCTGGCTTCTTTGATTACCCGGAACAGATTATTTTCCAGCACGTACTTATCCATAGTTGCTAGCTGTACCACCTGCTGTCGGATTCGGCATCTGTAGGCCCAGATAAAGCTTTTTTCAATCGCTGCAGATAACGACTGCCCACCAAATTTGTCGATATAAAAGATCAGGGCACAATCAAACATAGTGCGTATATATTGATCCCCTGTTCGATAGCGATTGCGATAGCTATTTAACGTTCTTAGTATCTGAGTTGCCATTTCACCAAGGATTACGCCCTGAATCATTAACGGCTTTTGAGTATGAGTGCTGGCATGTTCACTGGCGATAATTGCCGATACCTGTTGCTGGTAGTGTTCTGCCATTTCGAAAAAGCGTCTTCCATTGATAATCATCTGATCGAGATGGAAAGGAAAACGCATTTTCTGGCCATCAATCTTGCGCTGGTACTGATTGTTATAGTCATCTACAAAATGGTGAGCTATGCGCAAAGATTCCACATAAGGGAACTGACCAATCTGATCAAGGTTGATTCCTTTGAATAGGCCGACTTCATCCTTACCAAAGAAACGAGCTGAATTTCCCTGCGACCACTGACGTACTCTATAGAGATAGGCTGCGAAAAGATTAGCTAAATCATCGCTAGCTAATCTTTCCCAATGGGCAACGGATGCAGCTTTCAGTTCAACCTCATGGCTGGCGAATTCACGTAGATGGAATGCTTTAAGAAGGTCGTGGGGATCCAAATCTCGCCCTCGGGCATTTTGTGAGTCGAAGAACTGAAAGGCTTCAGACAGGTCAGTCAGCACAAAGGCCACCAACTGACAGCGGTTGAGGAGAAAATCAATATGTTGCTCGCTGAATTCTCGATGGCTAACCCTACGTTTTAGCTCCTGATAATTCTGGTACAGATTGTATTCCGATACCTGACTGGCAAAGCGTTGCCGTCCCATAAAACCTTCAACGGAGGGCTTTAGCTGGGTTAGCGCTTCCTGCAAATCCTGACGTTCCAACTCAGCAAGTCGGGTTTCGATAATGGCCCATACTGCCAGTATTAATGTCAAAGTTCGTTGCTGACCATCGACGATATTCAGTCTATGTTCTTCATTGCTCTCAGGCTGATGAAACACTACTGAGCCCAAGCGGTAGGCCGATTTATCAAGATGACTGTTTATGTCCGCAAACAGTTCGCTGATATTTTTTACCGTCCATTTATAAGGACGCTGATAGGCCGGAATGGATACGTCAGTCAGGCTCAGTAGACCCTTGACCGACAGAACTGTCTTATCAAGGGCATGTTTCATGGCTGCTGTTCCAACGGTAAACGGATACGGCCAGTCAGCAGCTGCTGCATCATGCCCTGTTTTATATCGCGGAACTTGGCGAGTTTTCGTTCTAGCGCTGTGAGCTCAGCATCCATATCTGAAAGAATGGTGGCTATGGCGGTTTGCTCTTCTACCATATTAGGAATATATAATGGAATCGTTCTCAGTAGCCCGCCGGTATAACTTAGCTGCTTAGTCCCTTGGCAATATTTAAATGCTAATGCCTCACCATTGTATACATACCAATGATAGAGATATGCTGAAAGCAATTTTTCATTTGGGTATATAGCCATGCAAGATTGATTTGTCGCTGCTGGTTGTCCTACAATCCCACAGGCTCCTCTCGTACCCGCAGCCTCCAAACCGGTAATAGCCATTAAGAAGGTTCCTGCTGGATGTATTTTTAGATTTGAGCGCTTAACTGCTTCATCACTTATTTTTTCTAATGTATCATTAATAACACAATAGTTTAATTCACCACTGGTAATCCATTTATTCCTGCCTTTATAAAAATTTTTATTACCACGATAGGGAGTAGCTCCGCTGGAGCAGGATTCAATGAGATCATCGAATGTGTACACATCCCAATCTTCGGGAATTAGACCCAATTCGCTTGATTTATAACCTTTGAGTGTGCCATTAGAATGTTTAGCAAACTGCGGTAGGCGAGTGCGACCAGTCATCAGTTGCTGCATAGTAGCGGTTTTGATGGCCTGTTTTTTAGTGATTAACTTCTCAAACTCGGTAATTAGGTCATCAATATCGGATAGCACATTACCAATGGCGATCTGTTCTTTTAGCGAACTTGGTAAGGCAAGAGAGAAATGTCTTAGTGTTGCTATTGTTATTTCTTGGAGAGCCGATCCGTTCATAGATGCGAGGAATCGGTCTGCTGAATCTTTACAGGATAAATATTGTTTTACATATCTTGAATCATATGTGCTCTTTGGTGCAATTAACGCCACACCTCTCGTGAGATTTGCACCTTGAGTATATTTATCAACAATAGCTATCTCGCCGACCTTACCTCGAAGGGGAATTAAAATATCATCCTTCTGAAGTATTGTTCTACGATAAGATTCACTGATTTTTTCTGATGTTGTTATTAGGTTATCAGTTTGGATTTTTCCGTTTGATATATCGACAACTCTAATGCAGGGGATACCATTAGCTACAGAAGGACCAGTTTGCACGATTCCATAGGAGATTGGCCTTTTAGGTTCAGTAATCATTGATAACGGCTCAACAGCCCAATCCTCGGGAATTACACCCACTTCCGTAATTTTAAATCCTGCAGGAATTTGTTTGTCGGTATGCATATTACTCTGATTCTCCATCATACCCACTCCAGCCCCATCATCTTCAGATGAGCTGCAACTCTTGACTCTAGTTCAGTAACATTTTGAGTAAGAACGGGCAAAGATACGCTATAGCGCTCCTCCAGTTCTTTAACTCGTTTGGCCAGCCGCTGTGTGACACGCTCAATCTCCGCTTCCAGAGCACTAGTCAGACTTGCTTTCCATTTATCCTGTACCACCAGAATTTTTATTTCGTTATCAGTGAGCTTTGGATAATAAGCGAATACAGCAAGATCCAGTTTTTCCTCTGCTTCTTTATGCGCTTTTTTGGCTTTGGTTTCAGAATCAAACAATTCCTGAGCAGATTTCAGTACTGCCTTTTCTTCTTTATCTGTGGCAATTTTAAGTCGTGCCTTAACGCTGGCAGCAGTCACTTTCTCTTTGTCGTTCATTGCATCAGCAAGTAACCCATCTTCACCGCTGTTTTCTTCAAGGAAACTTTCAAGTGCTTGGGTAGCTTCATCATAAACGACCTGAAGTTGATCAAGTTCCAGCTTCTCGTTAGCAAAATAACGAGCCACTAAAAGTGCTGGCGGCAAAATTTCAGCCTTATACTTTTTCTTGCCTATTACCAGATCAGGAGTTTCTTTGAGTTTTTCGCCTTTTTCCACAACCAACTCACGTAGTACTTTGCCGGCTTGCCAGCCATCCTGGCTCAGGACATAAACGTCGTCCTGCATCACATCCATCCAGTAGTCCATTAGTAACTGATAGATAGCGTAGTTCTCGATCAACGGAGTGTCAGCAGTGGCTTCAGACGCATATGCAGAGAGAAGTCGCTCGCCAATTTCTTCAATTAACTGTTTCGGTGAGTCCCCACGAGCAATTTCTTCAAGCTGACAACCTGCAAACCACTTTTCAAAGGGGATCAGTGCCCCGGCTCTGAAAGCGGCAAATTCTGGATGCGCCAGAATAGCGCTCTTAACTTTACCTGCTTCGACTCGAGCATCGCTGTAACCAGGCTGGGCAGGTTCGAACAGATCCTGACGTAAAGTCGGGAAAATTTTCCAGTAAGTACTGAGAGCATCAATATCGCGATCGGGAATACCTCCAGCCAAATGGCCAGAAAGGTCGTGCAGATCTTCAGGATCACTGCTGTCGATATAGCGAGGGATATTGAGGTTGAAGTCGTTGGCCGCAATTTCTGAGAGCGGTACCATGCGGCTGAAACGGGGGATTTCCTGCTCGCGATTAAACGCATCGACAATTTTATGGATGTCCTGGGCGCGCAGGCGATTTTTATTGCCGTCTTTAATAAAGCCCTTACTGGCATCGATCATAAAGATGCCTTGCTGACTCTCGCCATTAGCGTTGAACGCTCGGAGCTGGGCATCTTCTTTATCGATGACAATGATGCATGCTGGGATACCCGTGCCGTAAAACAAGTTAGCGGGCAGGCCAATGATGCCTTTGATGTAGCCCTGCTTGAGTAGATTTTCACGAATACGTGCTTCAGCATTGCCACGGAACAGAACGCCGTGAGGCAGGATCACTGCGCCTTTACCGGTGCTCTTGAGGCTCTTGATGATGTGCAGCAGGAAAGCGTAGTCGCCGTTCTTTTCAGGTGGAGTTCCCCAGACAAAACGGTCAAAAGTATCATTCGCAGCATCTAGCCCGCTGGTCCAGTTCTTGTTGGAGAAAGGGGGGTTGGCTACAGCAAAGTCGAAGGTTTTCAGATTTTCGTTGCCATCCTTCCAGTGTGGATCGGCCAGGGTGTTACCTTTCCAGATTTTAGCGGTGGCGTTGTCATGCAGGATCATGTTCATGCGTGCCAGTGCGCTGGTCGCATAATCCATCTCTTGCCCATAGATGGTTAGCCCCTTGGGACCTGCTTCGTCACTGGCTTTCAACAACAATGAGCCTGAACCACAGGTAGGGTCATAAACGGTAGCATCCTGTGGTGTCTGTTTGCTGATACCAATCACTTTCGCCAAAATGCGTGACACCTCTCCAGGGGTATAAAACTGCCCCTTAGATTTACCTGACTCTGTAGCAAAGTGACGCATCAAATATTCGTACGCATCACCCAGCAGATCGTCTCCGTCAACACGGTTGGCTGAGAGATCCAACCCCTCGAATATTGCCACCAGCTTGGAAAGGCGGTCGATCATCTCCTTGCCTTTACCCAGCTTGTCTTCATCATTGAAGTCGGCAATGTCTATAACACCTTTCAGGTCATTAGCTTCAGCGAGTAATCTGATGGTTTTGTTAATTTTTTCGCCAATCTCTTTGTTGCCCTTGAGAGCAATCATATCGTCGAAACTTGCACCTTCCGGCACTTCAATCATCGCGTAAGGGTTACCCTTAGCTTTGTCAGAGACGTACTTCATAAACAGTAGGGTCAACACATAGTCTTTGTACTGTGAAGCATCCATTCCGCCACGTAACTCGTCGCAGCTCGCCCAAAGGGAGGAGTAAAGTTCGTTCTTCTTGATAGCCATATGGTGTCCGGTGAAAACAATACTGAGAACGCGACAGGGGATAACAAGCACCAGTGCTGAAACGCTGCCTGTGGCGTGAGAAATTGGGTAAGAGTTTACCAAGTTGGAAGCGTTGAGACTATGCCGGCGGTTTGGTAGGTAAAGTAACAACGCTAAAGCAGGGAATTACGAGGGGAAGCTTATTCTTGTTAGTAATTTTAGAACAGCTTGCTTGCCAGTTTGATAAAGAAAAAAACATCGCTAAAACTGTTGATGCCTCGGAATAAACTGCCGAGTGTGATGTTTGCCTCAAAGCTATACTTCACACTCGATTTATCCCGGACGCGATTGCGATACAACCCCAAAAAATGACGCGCTTCCACCAGTGCGTGCCGGTACAAAAAAAGCTTTATTTTTTTGTTTTGCTCAAGGCTCGCCAGTCGGATGACTTCCGCAATCACCTCGATATAGCTCAACGCACGAACATCATAGTAATCCGGTCGGTGCGTGATAGAGGTCTTAGTACTGATATAGATATAGTCCTTAACATCCAACACGCAGAACCGGCCATTGCTCGCTGCAAGATGAACCGTCCAAAGAATGTCTTTATGGCTCCTGCCGGGCTGGAAGCGCAGTGAATGCTGCCTGACATAGGATGATCTGATCATTTGCAGCCACAGGTAATGTGGCCATTCGCGGCGTGTTACACAGTGCCTTATCCACTCATGACCTGACAGAGTCGCCCCATATGGCTGCTTTCGGTGGACTGCTCTTCGATGGTGATCAGCATCAGAATGCCAGCCATTAAAGATCATGACGTCGGCTTGCGACGTACTAGCTGCTTGCCATCTTTTTTCAATGAACCCATCTGCTATATCGTCGTCCGCATCAAGGAATATAACCCACTCTCCCTGGTGCAAGGCTAGAGCAGTATTTCGGGCAGCATAGACACCTCTATTGGCCTGCTCTATCAGAATGAGCCGGTCATCGTGGATTTGGCGGATAATGTTGCCGGTACCATCGGTAGAACCGTCGTCGACAACGATAAGTTCAATCGCTACGTGGGGTTCGCTGAGGATTTTATTGACCAGACAACCAACGGTCGCAGCGGCGTTGTAAGCAGGGATAATGATGCTAACGTCGATTTTATTTTTCATGCTGAATTACGACTTCCTTTCGTTACCGTCATTCTGACGCCTGATCGGGATAATTCGTCTTTCCCTGATTTCCTGGTCGATATCAAATAAGCACTCGTCGCAGAATTCTTTATCGAGGGAGAGCCACCGCTCAAGGACGCTTCTTTTTTTGTTGCAACGTGCACATCTCTTCATCTTTCCGCGCCTTAGTAACCTCGTGATTTTGGGTACATAAAAAATGGACGTAGCAAGCCTCAGCTAGATAACTAACCGTAATAAAAGGCTTTTCTGCGAGTAAGTTAAGACAAGGATAACCAGGCAGGGCGCATGAAAGATAATCGTTTTGATAGATCAGTTTTTCGATATTGATCGTTGGCGCCGATCGATAACAAGTGTGGTTAAGCGATAGGTATGTCCACGGAGTCAGTCCATGAAAAAGAGCGTTTTGCTAAATGGAATGCTCTTGAGAATGCGTCTGTATCAGCGCAGTAGCCACCAGCATCAGCACGTTGCCAGACATGGGCCACATCGCAAAGGGAGAATGTATGGGCAGCTCCGAACTGACAGGCTCAGAAGAAGTGAATGATGTTCATTGTCAGCAGTTACATCTCAAGCTGAGCAGGAGGGCAATATATCCGAACACAACGGAATGCAATAATGCCCTCCTGATTCGCCAGACCTCTGGCAACCGATTAGCGCGATATCGTATAAACCCACTCGCCGCAATGGGGGCATTTCTTACCGCCGTAGTAGGAACGCTTACATTGATTGCATCGCCACAGCCCTCTTCGAGTATTCAACGGACCTCGTAGTCCAGCGTAACCTGCAGGTGGTTGTTTTCGTCTGTGACCGGCGCTTGTCGATGCTGGTTGCTTAGGTTGACGGATTGCGTAGCGGCAGCTCTGATTTTTGATTCTTTCGCTGCGATTATGTCGGGAGTGAACAAACATCTCATTCCCTGACCTGTCTTCCTCGATAACAACCTCGGCATGACAGGAATCGCATAGCAGTCGTCCCCGATAATCCAGAGGAAGTTCTTCTGGCGTCACCCACTCACCGTCTTCGGTGATGGCGTGTTCAATGGCACGGAATTGCATCATGACGATGCCTCCCGTTGTGCCGATTCAATAAGCATCTTTAGTTTCATAGTATGGGACCTTCGCCATACAGCACGCAGGCGAAAGCCGCCTATGTCAGGCAGTCTGGCGAGTATGCTGTGGGGGAATTCAGATAAACATGAGAGGAGGTAAGGTTTGATTTGATATCACTGGCGGGATTGGTCGATACGTTGCTGTAGCCAGGCTTCTACTTCGCTTTGCAACCAACGAGAGCTTCTGCCCAGCTTAATGGGCTTCGGGAACTCGCCGTTTTTTATAAGGAAATAAAACCATTTGTCCGTCAGGCCTGTGAGCTGGGTGATAAACGCCATCGTCACCAGTTGGTCGTTAAGAACGTTGTAATCAGTTGTCATCGTTTTTCTCCTTGAGTGAATGGGAGAAGGAGCCAGGTATGGGGAACGCAAACTCCTTCAAACGATGAGGCACTGGCGTATTTTTTAACTGAGCTTCCGCCGTCTGCCCGCTGCCGGTGGAGCAGGGATGTCACTTAACTTGCAGATAACGCCCAAAGTCTTCTGCTCCTGCTTGCTGAGATAGCTCAAGATGTACTGCATGCTCTTGCGGCCCTTAATGTCGTCGTAGGCCGTTACCCATTCACCCCGTGCTCTGTACTCCTCCCTGGGCTCTCACCGGTGTGTATGTCCTTCTCCCCATGTCACGTATTTCCAGGTATCCCTGAGTGCTTCAAAAACTGTCCATGCACGGCGGTGTTTCTGACCATTGAGTAAAACGCGGCGTGGATGTGAAAACCATGCTGTTCGGTTTGTTCCAGTACCCATACTTAGCCCACCAGCCCCCTTGATATATCGCTATACAGTGCCGATTCATTTAATTTGGAGTACGGCTCGATATAAGGGAGAAAGGTAATCATGTTGGGATAGCATCATCCATCAGCGTTGGGGGTAATGTGGAGACAAATCAGCTGAAAGAATGATAATTAGAAATGTCTTTTCTTTAGAAACAGTATTATTTACCTTGATTACAGCGTGTGCCTGAGCAGCAACATTGCATCGGAGCAACTGATTTATCGTAGGGAAACACAATAAATGCGCCATTTTTTGACAACGTACCGGGACTCGATCCTCGCATCTGCAGGCATCATCATTGCCATTATCTCACTTGGGTTCGCTATCTGGCAGGGCAGAGAGGAAATCAGGCACAACCATATTTCTGTAGAGCCAAGGATTAATGCCTATTTCTCTAACGATGGTCGCAAAAATCAGTGGGGAATTTATGCCATCAACAACGGTATGGGAACGGCCTTTGTTAACGGGCTCACCGTGAAGGTCAATGGCAAACCCGTGGATGCCGTTGACAACAATATCTTCGTCGGGGCTATTCAGGCACTGGGCCTTCACGCTGAGTGTTTTGTGATTGGCGGCCCGCGCCCGAATGATTCCTTCAAGGTGGGAGAGGAAATATTTCTGGTGGAAGCCAGAGGGTCAGATAAAAACTGTGCGGAAGACCTGCTGCGCCTGAAGTGGGCCTCACAGGACCCAGAACAGCTGGACTTTGTGCTGGATACGGAATCCATCTACGGCGATAAATTTCGTTATACCTATTCGTTGAATCGCCAGGTAAGACTGGATTAACGCCTAGAGGCACATGAACGTGGTCTACCACCAGCTCTTCGCACAGGTATATCGCTAACCCAACAAACCTTGATATCCTGCATGCCTTTCTGCTCCTCCTTCGCCAGATAGCTCAGGATAAACGCCAAATCCCGATATCCCTTTCGGTCCAGATGGTGCAAACTCCTCCCCCCATTGACCTTGTGGTAAATCTTCTTTTGGCAGTTGTCGAATATCCCGGCTTCATGGGTAATGTTCTGCCACTCCTCAGCAATGACTCTCGCCGAGCGATAGCTGTTGCGTTTACGCTGACCGTTGAGATAAAACACGGCATGGAAATGCAAACCATGCTGGTGAGTGAACTCCATTACCCACGCGTAGCCAATAACGCAGCCAGAACGTAACACGCGTTCAGCCAGCCGGTACATGTCCATATCCCAGTGGTCTTGATAGCGGTCGATAAAGCGTTGACTGGTAGACTTATAGGCGAAGTCCATACGCAGCGGGATGATGTCTGAATAACGATCACGTAGCCTTTCCATGTGGTCTGTCAATGTGGAGAAGAGTTCATTGTCGATGGTATAGTTCAGGTTAATTCGATAAGTCATGTGGGCTCTCTCAATGTGGTTAACATTGGATGAGAGATATTCTTCAGATTTGAATGATTCAGTTATAATGGGTCAGTTTGATTCATCTACCCGATAGTGATGTCAGAAGGGTCATCAGAGTACTGACAGAGTGGGTATTACTACATGGAGTGATGATTAGGGTATTGAGTACTTCTTTAAGTAAGAATAATAATACCTAAATTAAATATAGCCGGTGGTCGTTCTGAAGGAATGCCATCCTGGGATACTCCAGGGAAATGATGCTGCTCACGCTTGCGGCTGAGCCAGTGGCATTTATCCCGCATTTTTTATACTGACAGTCGATGACCTGTAGATTTAGAAAGCAGCACTTGAGAACTGTCGTATGATGACTGGTCGGCGTAAAAAAAGACTATCTGACGTACACTTATGCTGGCGGTCCGCCAGACAGGCAGACGCAGTGGCGTTGCCAAAAGAACAAAGGGTTCGTCTGATTGCAGATTGAAACACACCTCTCCTTGCATTTCCCTCAACATTTTATTGACCTAAAAAACCTGTTATTTTTCAGCAATAAACCTGCTTTTTTACACTAAAATACTCACGTTTTTAGCTAAAAATGAGCATTCGTGCGAGTAGAATTGAGTAAAGTAACACGGATTTTGAACGTAGCGGTGATAACAACGAATTTCATCTTGCGATGAACAGGGAGAACGAAATGTCGGACATGATGGACGATCTGAGAGCTTTCAGGTTGCGTAAAAAAGATACAGGCCGGAAAGTGAGTTTGTTAACATATGGTGAAATTATAGCCAGTTATACATTCATCTGTTTTGACTAGAAAGTGATAGGTAACCAGCAGCCTCAAACTCTTCTGAATAGAAATTCAGTAGAAAAAAATAAAATACCCTTCGATTTTCTGGACTATCTCTATACCGAACAGAAAGCCAGTCGCGTAGGTCATCAGAGGGGGCGTTTGCGAGAGAAAGAACGGTGTGAAATTAATGTTGGTATGACGGTGGGGCAGGAGGAGTGGCTAAAAAAATCAGTAGCAGAAAAAGAGGATGCAGCCACTTACTTGTGTGATAAATACAAAGCGCTTTTGGCTGAACACAAAAAAGTTACTCTGCTACCATTTGCATTCTATCTTCCTGATGACTGGATTCAGAAAAACGAAGAGCCACGTACCAAAATATTTTCTCATAATGCCCTGAAAATTTCGCTGGAAGAGCTTCAGCGACGTTTTGATGTAATGATAAAAAAACTAAAGCAGCAATCTAAATATGATCCGGCTTGTGCATACTCCAGACTTATCCTTATTGATGAAAATTTTAAACCCTTTTATTTAGTTAACTTCTTCTTCAGTGTCGACGATCTCAATGCGCACTTTGCTGAGGATATCTGGCACGAATGGCTGGCAACAAGTAGCTCCTCTAACAAAGAAAACGAGCAGGCTGTATTTTATGCATTTGATGATGAGCATAAACCTGACAGAAATGACGTGAGAGGATTAGTGTTTCATGTCCCAGAGGGTGGAATCAACAGTCTTTATGATGCTCAAGGGAATGACGCATTAAAAATTCTTTTTACTAATGATGAGTACAACAGCCCTGAACCATTAAAGGCCACCCGTAAAAGGCATGAACAATTCTTCCGTCTTCAGGCTCAGAAATACAACACGATCCCGGGCTCCAGGGCGAAAGTATTCTCCGATAATTTTACTTATTCCTCTTCGGGGAAACGCAAAAAAGCAGAAACCCAGAAGTAAAAAAATTACAGTTATATATCATCTTACTGAATTCCCTCCCGTATCACTTCAACAGGCCATCCACCCCGGATGGCCTTTTTGCTATCTGGAAGCCACTATGAAAAAACCATCGGGTTATGCCCTGATCCGCCGTCACCTGCGGTGCTATCCAAGTTCTTTACGCCAGTCCTTAATCCATGAGCTGGACCAGCTTGTTACCTGCGAACCGGTGATTGGCATCATGGGCAAAACTGGCGTAGGCAAATCGTCGCTTTGTAACGCGCTGTTTCGCAGTGAAGTCTGTGCTGTTAACGCGGTTGAAGCCTGTACCCGCGAGCCTCAACGGGTTCGTCTGCGCTTTGGCTCTCACTATTTGACGCTGATTGACCTGCCCGGCGTGGGAGAAAGTCTGCAACGTGATGACGAGTACCGCGAACTCTACCGGGAACTGATGCCACAGCTTGATATGGTGCTGTGGGTGTTAAAGGCGGATGACCGCGCCTTCACGATAGAGGAGCAGTTTTATCAGGCGGTCTTTGTCGGGTACAACGGGCCGCAGCCTCCATTGATATGGGTACTGAATCAGGCGGACAAGACCGAACCGGCAGAGCAATGGAACTGGTCTTCCGCGCAACCCTCAGTGCTGCAGGCTGAACATATTGCTCAGAAACAACAGGCTGTCGCCCGCCAACTGGGAATTGCAGAGCGTGATTTGTTGGTCATCTCCGTCAGGGGGCGTTACCGGCTGTCGCGCCTGGTGGAGGCCATGATTACCCGTCTCCCAAAGCAGGCCCGCAGCCCGCTGGTGCCGCACCTGCAAACCGGCTATCGCACTGAAGTCGTGATTAGCAGCGCCCGCACCGGCTTTGGCGAGGCGGTCGTGGAGGTGATTGACCGCATCATTGATTTGGCCCCGCTACCGCAGGTTGCCCGCTCGGCCCTTCAGGCCGTGACGCATACCGTGGCCCGCGCCGCCCGCACGGTCTGGTCCTTCTTCTTCGGTTGACTTTCTCCGTGCATCCCACATTTCGATAAGTTTTTTCGTTCATACACGATCGAAATTCTCGATCGACCCGATCGGATATCTTCATTATCCAGGCGAAAAACCCACTTATAAAATCCCCGGGCACACATTCACTGAGTCAGCGCGACAGCGCACCTGTCGCATCACAAGGAGCCAATATGAACATGTTCTCTGCCGCCGCCGCCGTAATGGCGTTGCTGGCGGGCCTCGTCTCATCTGCGGTAAGCGCAGAAAATGACGTCATCAAAGTCGATATCCAGAAAAGTGGCTGGGAGTGCAATGACTGTGTCTACGTCACTGTGACTGCCCGCACGGAGCGGATTCAGATAAAAAATATCGATGTAAACCGGGGCAAATGCCCGCAGTTGAAGAAGGGCGTGACCACCATTCAGGGTCAGAAGATGGAGGGATGGTGGCCCAATAAAGACCCGTTCACGCCCCGTACGATGCAGTTTGCTGACAGCCTGACCTGGCGATTTGGCAACACGCTCTGGCAGAAGGGTATTACCTGCAATGTTATTGAAGCCCGGATATTCACTGACTTGGGCGTATTCACTTACAGCTGAAACCATGATGAAAATAAAACAAACGACCCAAAAGATAGTCTCGTTGCTGATACTGGCCTGCCTCGCAATGAGCGCCGATGTGTCTGCGGCACCCGCCGGGAATGAGTCCCGACTGATTACAGATGAGGCCGGATATCTGGTCTGCTATCGGTGTGGCCCGGACCATAAGGACAGCTACCTGATGGCGGAGTATCCGGCGGGCTCGCGGGAGAAATCCGTGAATTATCACCTGGTCCGGGATATGAGTCGCTACACCTTTCTGATGTCTTCGGATGCCCCGGCGACTGCGGCGAATCAGACGCCGGATTTCTGGTACATCGATAAGCAATCATCCACCCCGGCGCTGAACAGCATTGTCTTTGACGACGATAATTCAGCACTGTCATCCGCAGAGCACATCACCGTGACAGAGGCTGACGGCCAGACCCGGCTCAACATTATCTGGGCGAACGGGAAGCGGAACATCTTCATCCTCGATAATCCTTAAACCCCATCAGATCAGCATCACACCCGACGCCCTGCTCATTCGAGTGGGGCGTTTTCTTTTGTGCCTTCAGATAAGGAAACAACCATGAAATTAGCCAGTCGTTTTGGCGCGGTGAACCTCGTTCGCCGTGACCGCCCGCTCACCCACGAGGAGCTGGCGCACTATGTGCCGAGCGTGTTCAGTGAAGACAAGCATGAATCCCGCTCAGAACGTTATTCATATATTCCGACCATCACCCTTCTTGAAAACCTGCAGCGTGAAGGGTTCCAGCCCTTCTTTGCCTGTCAGACCCGCGTGCGGGACCCCGGCAAACGTGAACACACCAAACACATGCTGCGCCTGCGCCGTGAAGGGCAAATCACCGGTAAGCAGGTACCGGAAATTATCCTGCTGAACAGTCATGATGGGTCCAGTTCCTATCAGATGCTGCCGGGGCTGTTTCGTGCTGTTTGTCAGAATGGGCTGATATGCGGGGAGAGTTTTGGAGAAGTACGTGTGCCGCATAAAGGCAACGTGGTGGAGAAAGTCATTGAAGGGGCTTATGAAGTGCTGGGGATATTTGACCGGGTGGAGGAGAGGCGCGATGCCATGCATTCACTCCTGCTA
This sequence comes from Citrobacter sp. Cu231, assembly GCF_030332265.1. Taxonomy (NCBI): domain Bacteria; kingdom Pseudomonadati; phylum Pseudomonadota; class Gammaproteobacteria; order Enterobacterales; family Enterobacteriaceae; genus Citrobacter; species Citrobacter sp. Cu231. The sequence continues at coordinate 181,527 of NZ_JAOWIE010000046.1, forward strand.
CCGCCACATGCTCAGCAGGCGATGGCGAAAGCGGCACTGACTTACCGTTTCGGGGAGGAGCATCAGCCGGTCACGGAGTCACAAATTCTTGCGCCACGCCGCTGGCAGGATGAGAGCAATGACCTGTGGACCACGTACCAGCGCATTCAGGAAAACCTGATTAAAGGCGGTCTGTCCGGTAGAACGACCAAAGGCAAACGGGCCCATACCCGCGCAGTCAAAGGCATCGATGGGGATGTGAAGCTCAATCGTGCCCTTTGGGTCATGGCTGAAAACATGCTGGAGCTCGCATCATGACCGCGCAGAAAGAAAAGGGCCAGAGTCTGCTTCCGGCCGGACCTTTTACCCGCCAGCAGGCGGAGTACGTCACCGCGGCATACCAAAACATCTTCATCGAGGATGACCAGGGAAGCCATTTTCGGCTGGTCCTGCGCGATGCGGATGGCCGGATGCTGTGGCGGGCCTGAAACTTTGAACCGGAGGCCGGGACCGGGCTTAATGCGTACATCCGGGACTACGGCATCCTGCAGGGCCCTCTCAGCCGCCTGCCCTATTAACCATATTGCCAAGCATTCATTTTTCCCTTGACCCGCCAGCCTGAACCGCTGGCTTTTTTATTACCGGAGAAACCCATGACTGACACCACAACTGAACTCACCATTTCCGCCGCTGTTGTTGCCGACGAGCAGCGTATCCACTTCTGGCCGCAGCACTTTGGCAGCATCCCGCAATGGATAACACTTGAGCCCCAAATCTTCGCCTGGATGGACCGTCTGTGTTCCGATTATCACGGCGGTATCTGGACCATTTATACGCTTAACAACGGGGGCGCGTTTATGGCCCCGGAGGCTGGCGAAGACAACGAAGATAAATGGACGCTGTTTAACAGGATGAACGGTAACGGGGCAGGGCTCACCCGCGAAGCTGCAGGGATAGTCGTTTGCCTGATGGCATACAGCCACCATGCCTGTCGTACCGAATGTGACGCGATGACTGAGCACTATTATCGCTTACGCGACTACGCGCTGAACCATCCGGAATGCAGCACCATTATGTATCTCATTGACTGAGGAATGCTTGACATGAATACCGTATTATCCCCGGTGTCATCGCAGCCTGAACTCTTTCCGCTGACGGTTATGGCCCAGCATGGTTGTCTGCTCCCCGCGACATCTGGATTGACGCCCTATGCCCAACGGACCATCCGCCGCGCTATCAACCTGCTGGATAAATATCTTCGTCAGCCCGGCATATCCTTTACCTCAAGTACGGCAGCCCGTGACTGGCTTCGGTTACAGCTGGCAGGACAAGAACGGGAAGTGTTTATGGTGCTCTATCTCGATAACCAACACCGTTTACTGGAGAGCGAAACACTGTTTACCGGTTCGGTTAACCAGGTACAGGTCCATCCGCGTGAGGTGGTGAAGTCAGCGCTTCGTTTCAATGCTGCAGCGGTCGTGCTGGCGCATAACCATCCATCCGGCGATCCGGAGCCCAGCAGAGCCGATTACCAGATGACTGACAAACTGAAGGAGGTGCTGGGACTGGTTGATGTGAAAACGCTCGATCACCTGATTGTCGGTCAGGATGGCATTGTGTCGTTTGCGGAGCGAGGCTGGATATGAAAATCATCAGTAAACGCCTGGCAATGGCCTCGTACCGACAGCATTCAGGCTCCCGATTGTTTCGCTTCTGTACCGGCAAATATAAATGGTCTGGCAGTATCTGCCATTATGCTGGCCGGGAAGTTCAGGATATACGCGGCGTTCTGGCCGTCTTTGCTGAGAGCCGTCAGGATCGCAATGGTCCCTATGTCATTCTTAGAAGTGTCACTCTCAATTAATCCTTCCCTTTAATCAGGAACAATAATGAACAATCACTCAGACCCCGGTACCAAACCGGAGAATCCCGCCTGTCAGCAGTGGGGGCTTAAACGCGCTGTTACACCCTGTTTTGGCGCTCGTCTGGTACAGGAAGGCAGTCGGGTGCATTTTCTCGCTGACCGCGCCGGGTTTAACGGTACTTTCAGCGACAAGAATGCCTTGAGCTTGGACCAGGCACTCAAACAACTGGAACTAATGCTCATCAGCGGCGAGCTCGTCTGCTATTGGCATAGCCTTTACCAAGATTACTGTATACAGTGACTTAGAGTCCGCTTCTTGGCAGAAGCGGACATTGCCTAGCACCACTAGGTTTAAATCAAATGGGAACTAGGTGGTGGCCAGAAATATAGTCAGCGATTGAGGCTGAATAAGTCAGTTCTTTTAATCCCGCTGAATTATTCCTGGCATATTACGCACCCGAATGCTCCTACTTCAGTACAGGCAGCGAAAAAGGATGATAGCAACCAATATAGCTGGACGAAATATGGATTGGCAGTATGACCCGCTTCAATGTCCTTGAATATTTGCTCAACAGCGGCCTTGCTCAGTGATGAAGTCACGATAGCCACCCGTTTGGAGGTGTGAGGTGCATTCCTGCAAAACTCCACAGCAGCCCTTAACTCAGCAGCTGCGCCACGGCATGTCCGATGAATGCCAGTCCTTACTTTGTTGTTGGTGTAAAATCGCTCCCAACGTGCAAATTTTTTACCCATGGCTGGGGCGGGTAATGTGAGGTTGCCTAGGTTCTTGATAGCCTGGCTTACGGATACATGAAATGCTCCAGCACCAAGAGTCAGTTCACCGTGCTTTGCATGATAGAAGGTGACTCTTGGTGAAGCAGGATCCGTTCTAAATCCAACGAAATCCGCCCATTCATCACCAAGATCATCGCAGACTATAACATCGTCTTCGTGGGCGATCGTCGACAGTACAGCACCAAATGTAGAGTCTGGATCGAACGTACGATGGGCTGCAGTAAAGGTACCTTTTTCATCTGTGACAGTCGCTAACTCTGCATTACCGAAAAGATAGCCCAAGAACTGTGTGCCACCGTTGACCAATGAGTCGTCTTGGTAAAGGCTACCGTCTAGATAGGCAAATTTCGGCTGGTCAAATAAGACGATAAACGTGTCCTGTTTGTCGATAAACTGCTTAAGCGGGGTGCAGTTATCGTCTGCACCAAGTGCAAATTGAGTATCCTCTACGTATACATCGACGAGCAAAGGCAGTGTAAGGCGTTTCAAAGCTATACGCGTTTTATTGATCGCGATCTCACCTACTTCTACACCAGTTTCCTGCTGGGAAACCATGTGTTTGCCAGTATCGTTTTTTGCGACGTACAAGATATCTGTTAGCTCCGTGAGTATCAAATCGACTTCAGCCTTTGGCAACTCACGATAGCCCCCTCCGTCAGGTTTGACCAAGCGGATGATTTTGTCATCAAAGATGGCCTGTCTGAGAATAGCGGTATCAACAGCAAATTGGGTAGGGCTAGCCGTCAGATCTGATAGCTCCATCGGCCGCGCGAAAGCTGCCAGGAAAGGGGAAGAGGATGGTCTTCCTGGACGAGGGTGTAAGCGATCAATGATTTGGCAGGCATAATCAACTAAATCCAAATAGCCCGAGCGATCCGCGCGAAGCGAGATCCGCCCGGTTCGCGGCGTCGTTGAAAAGTGTTCGTCCTCTTCAGTAAAGCTGTAACCCAGCGGGGCAAATCGAGCCGAGGATGCCATACCTACATTGTTCTGGAGGTTCTCGCCTTCGAGCGTCTTGCTGCGCAATGCAAAGCGGGATAGATTCATATGCCTCAGTCGGACACGGGCAAACACCGAGTCCTTACTTGTCAGTCCCCGGTCGATATCTTGGGCGCTTATACGCTGCAAGTGCCGCTTGGAGAAATAAGCAGGGATATCGATCTGGGATTTGAAAATGGCAATATAATCGCGATGCTCGACGATCAGAAAATATCCGGTTACCCGGTCGATCACACTTTGAGTGCCAGGCAGAAAAGCCGGTGCCTTGTCAAACTGGAAGCACAAAGCAGACCAAATTGACGCCCCGTGGGGTTGCCGAATGAAAGAGAAAAGATTGTTAGAAGGGGAAGTTTGCGCCTTTCTAATAGCCCGGAACAATGCCGTTATAGTAACTGTCGTGATTGAAGCTTTTTGGCGATAGAAATAGCAAGATTTGCTGGCTTGAAGTTCATCGATCATGTTCGATTCCCTACGAAGATGGACGAAGCGAAAGTACTTCATCATGAAATGCTAACCCAGCGCCCTCATTATTGTCTAGATAGTTTGTTTCGGGTAATAGTAGCTGTTGTGAAGGACCGTTTAGTGCCAAAAACGGGCAAGAGACACAACCTCATGTAAACTCACGACACTGCAGTTGTATTGGACAAAAATTAAATGCATGGATTTTTTATTGGCCAATCTGTTAGTTATGCATTGACGGATTTTAAAGTCTACGCTATTAGTAGCGTGTTAGAATTACAAGGTCGAGATAGTACATAAGTTAAATGTATTTTCTCAATAACTAATTTGTTAATAAAAACCAAAATCAAACATGGAAAAATACACGTCAAAGTTCCAAGAAATTAAAATATTATTGACCTTAATAAGATATTCTGATGAAAAGGGGAATGTGGACTTTAATAAAGAAGAAATAGGTGCGGAGTTGGCGGGATTAATTTGCAATGGGAATGAATTAAGTGAAACTCTATATAAACTGAATGAATCAGACGCTATCTTTTATGAGGAAGTCGGTGAGGATGGTTTCGCACCAATTATAATTTCCAGTGTATCTAAAAAAACACATGACTACTTGCTAACATTAGTAAGCTCGGTGAGTTTAGAGTTTGATCATTTGGAGAATAGAATTTCAGAAATTCTAACGTTCAATCCTAAACAACTTTCTATGACCATATCTGAAACTCAACGTAAGTTACAAGAAGTACATATGCACGTAACTAACAATGAGCTTTTGAAGCCAATTGCAAAGCCCTTGAAAGAAATTATGCATCATTTTAATAGTGTTAGCATTGTGTCCTCTAGTTATGAAGATATATACAAAAACATCATTCGGCCTGTTCAGGAAGAGGGGCGTTCTGGGGTGAATGCAACTGTTAAATGGGCGATTATAAGTATCGTTTTATCCACTGTAATTTCAATATTAATCAGTAACTTCGATTCAATCAGTAAGATTTTATCAAATACCTAACCACTAACATCAAGGAATTATAATAACATGGCATTTTTGGATGAAACAAAGTTAGCAATAAAAGATTATATTGACGGGCATTTGGCTGACTTGGATTGGCATAGAGAAAGATTCGATTTCATTTCAGACGAGAACCTTCAGCACCGCCTTGCGGACGAATTTATCTCTACTCGCTATGTATACAAAATGTTAGAAGGTATGAGTGCTGATGGTTGGCTTTTGAGAGCTCAGATTCGCCTACAGGTGCTATCTTACGCTTCGATCTATGAGGCAGTACTCCATCATATTTTATTTACATGTTTTTCATCAAATCCGAATGTTCAATCATTAACAGAGTTTAAAACCAAAAAAGAAATATCGATACCAACGCATAAAAAAACAGCCCTAGTTAACGCGCTTAAACATGATGGAAAAGACATCATTCCAACTTATGAAGCCATTGGAAAGACAGATATTACAAAAGTTCGATTTGATAAGAAAGCAGAATGCGCAGAAAAGTTAGGTTTAATTGATGCAAAACTTAGGGATGAGATAATTGAACTATATGAAGCTAGAAATGCCATTCATATTCATGCTGAAATTAAAAAAAATTTAGATTATCAGTTAGCCTTATCTAAGAGAGCATATTTACGGATGGAACCATTTATAATGCAAATTAAAAATAATTTACCTAAAATTTTAGTTATTCAAAAGTGACACTATGAAATCTTTGGTGGCTATTGAAAACCCTAGCACTACCCAACCATTTACAGCACTTTATGTCTGTTTCTCGCGCATCATCCCCTGATGCTATGCAGGGGATTTAGTGTCAGAATTGGATATTGCTATTCTCATGATATGTTCGTTGACGGAGAACACTTTGAACCAGAGCAAAGATGGATATCCACAGGGCCCGTTAGTACGAGCTGTGTGGGATTGCTGTGATGAGCTTTATCAGAAACTAGGTCGAGCACCCTCGCGACAGGAATTCAATGATGAAATTGGCAAACGCGAACCTCATCGCATAGGTATTAGCACCCATTCCCGCCAGTGGGGAGAATGGATGCGTCATCATAATTTCTCAACATATATTGTTGATATTCCAAGTATAATTCTGGAAGAAATGCATTATCCGCAATATCTCCGCGTATGGTATGCCGTGACACAACTAAATTCCGCTTCTGCTAAAAATATTGTTCAGTGGATCCGTAACAGCAACGCCCCCCTGAAAGAGAGCGAGATTCGTATTCAACTGGATGCATTAACCGTTAATAGCAACTCCCGATATCGATATCTTGGTAGCCGAAAAAGCGCCCGGACTGACCTGGGTAGCCCATACGACTTGTTATTTCGTAGCGGAAACCTACAAAATACACGGTATCAACAGTATGTGCAGGAGCTGCACGGCATATGGGACATTGGCGATGATGGTAGGACGCCAATTCAGATTGCCGCCCCAAGGCCAGGCGATCGGATGGTAGTTGAAGCGAGAGATGAATTATTCAATGAATTGCCTGACGATGAAGGTGACTTTCGCCTCAAAGCACTACGTGAGGTCATTATTCGAGAAGGGCAACCAGTATTTAGACGAAAGCTCATTGAAGCTTATGAGGGTAAATGCGCAGTAACGGGCTGTTCAATCCAAGTGTTGCTTGAAGCTGCACATATCACCCCCTACGCAGGAGCTTGGCATACCCGTGCTCAGCATGGCCTGTTACTGAAAACAGATATCCATACTCTATTTGACCGAGGTTTGCTCTGGATTGATACCGAGTTGAAAATAAGGATATCAGAACAGTTGGCCGGGACAGAATATGCAGAGTTAGATGGCCGATATCTCAGGTTACCTAAAGATAAGCAAAACTGGCCGTTAACAACTCATCTGATAAATCATCGACAATATTGGATTAAAAATCATAATGATGTTGAGAGTGCTTAACGCTACTACTGTCTGCATCTCGCTCATAGCAGACAACAAGCGCCTTGATTCTGTCCATCTTGTGCCAGAAGTAGTCAATGCTAGTATTGTGATATATCGAACAACGAGTGAAGGCTAGGGTATATGACGGTAACTAGGGAAAGCATGAAACAATGGATCATCGAGTGTCTTCAGAAACGGGGCGGTAGTGCTTGGCCACGTGAAGTCTCAAAGTATGTATGGGACAGCTACGAGGCTGAGCTTAGGGATTCCGGCGATATGTTGTATACGTGGCAATATGACATTCGTTGGGCCGCTCAACAATTGAGAAACGGGGGCACTCTGAAACCTGTTAATAGACGCAGAGATTTGCCATGGGAACTAGCATAGTAACAGTGAGTGTTCGTTTTACACCGACAGCTGACTTTGCCCTGAGGGAGTTGTTGCCTCTGAAGAAAACGTTCCTGCCTGCCTGAATCTTGCTTCGACAGCTATATTGGTGTTCTACTGATATGGCTTTATACCCACTTTCAATGTCTACTTTTTGTACGGATTTTAACTTGTGGGTACAAGTGCGGGTATAATTACTTATTCCTAATTATAAACTACATTGATATCAGTCTATTGGGTGTGAAATTCGAGTCCGGCCTTCGCACTCACCCTCTAAACACCTCCTTCCTGTGCCACTCCATAAACCCTTCTTTTGGGTAATTCTCGCGCATCATCGGTAGCGCTATCGATTTACCGTCGAAATCCCTGAACAGTCTGCCCACTATGCTGCTGCCATTCACTGCGGGAGATACCTGAATCCGCATACGCTCATCCAGCCCAATCGAACCTTTATCAAAGGCTTTATGGTGAATTGCACACAACGCCAGTCCGTTTGAAATTTCGCACGGGCCGCCGTGCTGTTTCCATTTGATATGGGCGGCTTCCAGGGCGACTGAGGTGCTGTCGTGGCGCATATTGAAGCCACAAATGGCGCATTCATAGTTATAGGCACGCAGAACCTGCTGGCGGAACAATGGGTCCCGCTGTTTGCGGATTTGCAGGATATCAAATCCCAGTTCATCCGCGATCTCTTCCTGAATGCTTTCGGTGAAGTGCGCCTCGAGGATTTGCTGGGCCAGGGAATTAATGAGGTTTTTGTTCTTTTTCAGCAGGGAAAAATGTTGTTCATCAAAACCTCCGGCAACGTTGTGCGTTACCAGTTCCCCGGCAGGGGGCTGTTTGCTGCTGCCGGATGTTGAACAGTGCTCGGCGTTTTGTAGCTCCCAGAACCCATCTCCCTGTAAGCGCCAGAAGGGCATATCCGGGCGGTATTGCGCGCGCTGTGGTCCAAATCGCTCCAGCAGACTATGCAACGGGTCGCGAACTTCCGAACCGTAGTCAAACAGGCGACCGTGACCCTGCTGATAACCCGCCAGCACATGAAGCAGTAGCAGAGGCTTGTGCGGCGCACGCTGCTCGCCTTTACGCCAGATGGTGATGTCGGCAATTGCCTGTTGCAGGTTTTTACTGGAAGTCATTGATTTCATTATCAGGTAAATAATTGCGATGATGCTCGCAAAATATCACCTGATCAAGCAAAGACGGGTTGATGCGCTACCAACATCACTTTTATGTTTTCTGAAAAACACATACGCCATGGCGGTTACCGTCCCCCAAACTGGAGACGCAGGAGTACAATAAGTAAGCAAATTATTGCATATCGAAGGATCTTTGATGGTGAAGGATAACGAGGTATTAGAATTTTTTCGGGGAGAGTTATCTCTCGCGGTAACGTTTACTTTCAAGCCTATCCCGATTGAACTTGATACGCCGCTGCAAGGTTACGCTGAATGGGATGAATTACCGTATGCCATTGAAGATTTTGGAGAGAAATATAACGTTGATGTTTCTGTGATTAATTTCGAGGCCTATTACCCGTGGGAAAGAGAGTCGGTCTATCGAAAGTGGTTTACCAAAGAACCCATCAAACAAGTGTCAAAACCGCTTACTGTGCGTATGTTCGCAGAATCAGCCAGAGCAGGTTACTGGTTATATGATTGACTGTATGCTTACAGAGGATACTGACGCAATTAGATGTTGATTGCATCGACAAAATCTGGGAAATAATTATACGAAGAATAATGGCAGTATCAGTTTACTCAAAAGTTTTGGTGGTGTATCTCGCTGTTTATTAGAGAGGAATGACCTCGTTTGTTCATAAAACGTATGCTTTCACCACCAGCACATTCTTTCTGTACTGGTGAAATACTCAATGGCAGTTACGAAATTACTCTGTGATTCCTGTCACTTTTACATTTTCTAAAATGATATTAAAATATTCACTTTCAATACCAACCTCCAGAATTTGATACATTTTTATTGTGGCTGATTTTAATGTCTGGCTTTCACTTAACGCTTTATACAAAAGGGGCATTGTTTTATTAAACTCCTTCTGTATTGCAATCGGCGCGTGCACACGCGTTCCTGTTAGTCTACCTGTATTTCCATCTACAGGGACAGACAAGTGATGAGTGACTGCTTTCAGTTCAATAGCACCAATGCGTCCAGCGACTTGTGAGCTTCCCATTACGGGGGAGCCATTTACATCGGTTAACCACAGATAGGCTGGGTTTGACATGATTAGTCCTTATCTATATTTATACGGGAAGGGAAATAAAGCATGATGAGAATCCAAACGAATGTTCCAATAATTTTTACGGGCCAGGGTTCAAGAAAAGCGAAACAGGCGAGGCCTCCTGCGATTAGCAATGGACCGGATAATAGATCAAGAACTCCCCCCATCAGGTGTATCTTTGTTGGCAAGAACCTGTTGGCTATAAAGGCGATAATATAAGCGCTTCCAACGATGATAATAATGGCAAGGATTTTATCCTGCCATGAATCGAATTCGATGAGAGAAATTAAACAAAGGGTGGCAATATACCCGCAAAACAATGAGTTTATTATTAGTGTGATAAGTTTTTTCATGTTACCAGTCCTTAGACTTACCGTTTAAATGTTCTCCCACTAACTCAATTATTTTTATAAAAAAGGCTTGTCTTCTGTATGTCCAGTATGTATAGAATCAACAAAAGATTGTACTGTATCAGGTGGAATGATAATGTTATAGATCCTTCTTGCAATGCCTTCTGTATCGGCCATGGCAATCCTTTAATAAAGTAAGATAGCTAGAAATGAGAGCATGTAAATAACAAAAATTGATGGTGGAATAGTTGACCTGAGTAACAGTTTCTCAAATAACATTAAGGATATCGATATGGATTATTAATTAGAGGTATTTATTCTTGAAATAAATATTCTGGTGGTGATATAAAAAATCACATGAAAATTCGTCACCAATAAAGGCGCCCGCAGACGCCTCAATTACAATCACACACTCACCCCTCCAACGCTTTCCCCGCAATCACCCCGATAAACTCCAGCACCTGTTTTTGCTTACGCACGGAGAGCTTTTCCACGGCGCGCAGGGATTTCATTAGTTCTGACTCTTCGGCTTCGGCGGCGCGGGCGGTTAATACGATGCAGCCTTGCATTACCCGCACATCAACGTCGGTGCCGGTGTCGAATCCGGCGGCTTTCAGCCACTGGCCCTTCATCAAGATGGACGGAAACTGGACGTACTTCACTGGCAGACGGCTGTAATCAGGATAACGGCTCGCATAACCTACCTTCAGGCGACGGTTATCTGCGGTGTGGACTTCTGGATCAAATGAAACTGCAATACAATGCGTATCAGTCATGATGGCTATTCTCGTGAAATAGTTACTGTGATCAGCGATGCGGAGGTGTTGGCGCACCTTCGCATCGCGCTAGTAAAACCCCTGTGAATTACGCCAGTATCCTGGGGGAAGTCCAGATGTAAATAAGATGAAATAAGCGCGAATAGAACGCTTTCGGAATAAATAGAAAACCCACTCATCACAATAGATTCGGTATTATTCACCGTATAAATTCATTCTCATTCAATCCACCAAATACCTACCATTTCCAGAAAACAACGCCCCTCTGTATCAGGCCAAAAATGAGATCTCACTCACTGAAGCAAATAGCAAACTCTGAAACAACACCGTTTTGTACACTTTACTTTACACTTTTGGTGATGTGAATCACAAATATAACCCCGTGAAGTGATCCGACTCTCACAAAATGGGGTGTACTCATTCACCAATACATTATGCGCACAGCCTGGAAAGTTAAGTTTTCAGTATTTCCCCCTCAGTGGGCGCACTACCGCGAATGGCAAATCAATACGCAAAAAAAAACTTGTTGAATATGAACGGGTAAAAAAACGACGTGTGATTTACATCACTCACATTTACAGCTTTTTAAATTATTGCCAGTGATTAATGTTGACCGGACTATTTCCATAATCAATTAAATCTTGCATAGTGCCTCCACATTATTTCTCCCCCTGGCCCAGGAGGCGAATAGTTATATTTCATCATACTTTATTGATGAACCCGATATGCTTTACGTCACATTAATACGTACATGACCACTGTTACTGGAGAAACAAAATGAATTATCCGGCAGAACCCTTCCGTATTAAAAGCGTTGAAACTGTATCTATGATCCCGCGTGATGAACGCCTGATAAAAATGCAAGAAGCGGGTTACAATACTTTCCTGTTAAATTCGAAAGATATCTATATTGATCTGCTGACAGACAGCGGCACCAACGCCATGAGCGACAAGCAGTGGGCCGGAATGATGATGGGTGATGAAGCGTACGCGGGCAGCGAAAACTTCTATCATCTGGAAAGAACCGTGCAGGAACTGTTTGGCTTTAAACATATTGTTCCGACTCACCAGGGGCGCGGCGCAGAAAACCTGTTATCTCAGCTGGCAATTAAACCCGGGCAATATGTTGCCGGGAATATGTATTTCACCACCACCCGTTATCACCAGGAAAAGAATGGTGCAGTGTTTGTCGATATCGTTCGTGACGAAGCACACGACGCCGGTCTGAATATTGCGTTTAAAGGTGATATTGATCTTAAAAAATTACAAAAGCTGATTGATGAAAAAGGCGCAGAAAATATTGCCTATATCTGCCTGGCTGTGACGGTTAACCTCGCGGGCGGCCAGCCGGTCTCGATGGCGAACATGCGTGCGGTGCGTGAACTGACACAAGCGCACGGCATTAAAGTGTTCTACGACGCCACCCGCTGCGTTGAAAACGCCTACTTTATCAAAGAGCAAGAGCAGGGCTTTGAGAACAAGAGCATCGCCGAGATCGTGCATGAGATGTTCAGCTATGCCGACGGTTGTACCATGAGCGGTAAAAAAGACTGTCTGGTGAATATCGGCGGCTTCCTGTGCATGAATGATGACGAAATGTTCTCTGCCGCCAAAGAGTTAGTCGTGGTGTACGAAGGCATGCCATCCTACGGCGGCCTGGCCGGACGCGACATGGAAGCGATGGCGATTGGCCTGCGCGAAGCCATGCAGTATGAGTACATTGAGCACCGCGTGAAGCAGGTTCGCTACCTGGGCGACAAGCTGAAGGCCGCTGGTGTACCGATTGTTGAACCGGTAGGTGGTCACGCGGTATTCCTCGATGCGCGTCGCTTCTGCGAGCATCTGACGCAGGACGAGTTCCCGGCGCAAAGCCTGGCGGCGAGCATTTATGTGGAAACTGGCGTGCGCAGTATGGAACGCGGAATAATCTCTGCAGGCCGTAATAACGTGACCGGTGAACACCACCGACCGAAACTGGAAACCGTGCGTCTGACTATTCCACGCCGCGTTTATACCTACGCGCATATGGATGTCGTGGCTGACGGCATTATTAAACTTTACCAGCACAAAGAAGATATTCGCGGGCTGAAGTTTATTTACGAGCCGAAGCAGTTGCGTTTCTTTACTGCGCGCTTTGATTATATCTAAATAATCATTATGGCCCCATCTCAGGATGGGGCTTTTTTGTATTCCTTTTCTATGAACAGGAAGCCTTTGCGGTGCCCGTTACCGTGGCATAACTAAAAAAAGTAAACCCTGACTCCGACATTTTTATTATCCGCATGATGTACAAATGACAGCTGTAATTATAACGAATAGTCTACAGGAACATTTATCATGGATATTAATGCCATTGAGCGACAGAGTAGTACCCCCGGACTGATTAGCGGAACCATGTTGGTTATCGCAACCGTAGTGGGTGGCGGGATGTTTTCCCTGCCGATTGCGATGGCCGGCGTATGGTTTCCCGGTGCCTCTGTTATTCTTCTGTTTATCGCCATCATGATGTTATTAACCGGTCTGATGCTGGTTGAAGTCAATCTGCATTATGGCGCCGGTGCCAGTTTTAATACCTTTACTCAGGATTTATTAGGCCGAAAGTGGAATATCGTGGTCGGTATCGCTTTCGGCTTTGTGCTGTATATTCTGACCTATGCCTATATCTCCGGTTCGTCGGCGGTGATGGCGCAAACCGTGTTCAAATACAGCGGCGTGCGCTTTCCGGCGAATATTTCGGTGGTGATCGTCAGTATGTTAGTAGGGGCGATTGCCTGGTACAGCTCCCTGCTGGTTGGACGCATCACTACCGTGCTGATTATCGGTAAGTTTGTGGCGTTCTTTGCCACGTTCTCCGGGCTGATTGGCCATATCGAAGTGGCAAAACTTATCGACAGCGTGGCGGTGGCGTTGCCCAATTCGCAGTATTTGCCCTATATCCTGATGACGCTGCCGTTCTGCATCATCTCGTTTGGTTTTCACGGTAACGTACCGAGCCTGGTCAAGCTGTATGGCACGAGCGGGATCTCGAATATTACGCGTTCGATTATCATCGGCACGCTGTTTGCCCTGCTGTTATATATTTTCTGGCTGGGTGTGACGATGGGTAATATCAGCCGTGCCTCATTCCCGCCGATTATTGCCAAAGGCGGCAATATCGACGTGTTTGTCGAGGCTATCAGCGGGCTGTTCACCAGCCGTTATATGGATCTGATCCTGACCTTCTTCGGCAACTTCGCGGTAGCCAGCTCACTGCTGGCGGCAACGCTTGGTCTGTTCGATTATATCGCCGACCTGTTCCACTTCCCGGATGACGGTATGGGCCGTCTGAAAACCGCGCTGGTGACCTATTTCCCACCTGCTGCAGTGTGCTTCTTCTTCCCGAACGGTTTTGTGCATGCGATTGGCTATGCCGGTCTGGCCTTTACCATCTGGAGCGTGATCCTGCCGCCGTTCCTGGTGAAAGCCGCGCGAAAACGTTTTCCGACTGCCAGCTATACCGCGCCGTGTAATAACACCGTGCTCAATCTGGTAATAATCTGCGGGGCGATTGTCTATCTGACGGTTGTTCTGGATGTATTTGGTCTGCTGCCAACGTTTCGTTAGTGCGGGGGAATTATGTTTCTGACATTGCTACGATTTCAGCATCCGCTGGTTTATCACTTTGCGTGGCTGCGCTTGCGGGTGGTGGTGTTAAGAACGTGCGGGCTGCGTAAGAAAAAAGCGGGAAATAAGACTCAGGCCTGTCGCTGACAGGCCTGCCTGGCATTACACCCGGAAGTAGCGTGGTGGGATCAACGCGGAAAAGGCGTCGAACTTCTTCACCATCTTTTTCCAGAACAACATAACAACAATCCTCGATTTGAAACATTGGCGCTATTGTAGTCAGCGCCGACAAATCGTAAAGCCAGTGACATCGTTCCGATTCCGGGGCGGTGTAAACCTTTTAGTTCACCATTGCGTCAAATACGATTGCCGCGAATTTGACGGGGTTGACAATGGGTTACGCCATAAACCAGTAATAAAAGAGACCGACTTTCAGGCCGAGGATTACGATGTAGGCACAGCAGTATTTCATGGTGCCAGACATAATCTGGTTGGCCTGGCCGTCCATTTTAGTGGCTGAAACCGCAATGGCGATACTCTGCGGCGAAATCATTTTCCCTCCTGTTGCGCCAGAGGTGTTGGCCGCCGCCAGCCAGTTGGGATCGATATGCAGTTTACTGGCGGCAATGGTTTGCAGTTTGCCGAACAGAATGTTCGAATTGGTATCGCTGCCGGTAACGAACGTACCCAGCGCACCAATCACCGGGGCGAGGAAGACGTACGAGCTGCCGGTCAGATCGACAATCGACTGGGCCAACGTGGAGATAATCCCGCTGAGATCCATCACCGTGGCCAGTGCGACGATCGCCATAATCGCCACAATGGAATTTTTAAGCTGGAAAACGGTTTTGATAAACACTTCCAGCATCCCGCACGCGGACGCCCCCTGAATAAAACCGCCGATAATGGTCGCAAAGATGATCAGCATCCCCGGCGTGGTCACCCATTCAACCTTGAGCGCCAGCGTTTTGCCGTCAGCAAGCGTGAAATGCAGCACCGAGGCCAGTTGTGAGGCTGCGCCTTTTATCGTCGGGAATAGCGGCGAACACAACAGGATAAAGACAAATATGAACAGATAGATAGAACCCACGCGGAACAACACTTTTGCCGAACGCGGCGTGGTTTCGCGGTTATGGCTGACTTCAATTCGCCACTCGGGAGCGGTTTTCCCTTTGCGCAGACGGCTAACCATCGCCACGGCAAACAGGCTGACCAGACTACCGGCAAAGGCGGGTAATTCAGCACCGAGATGAATAGCGACAAAATACTGCGGAACCAGCGTGGTAATACCGCAAATCAGCGTAATTAAAAATACGCCGCGAATGGCTCTCAGGCCGCCGCCAATAATGCAGATAATCACAAATGGCAGCAGGATATTAAACAGCGCAAGCTGCAGAATAATGGTTCCGCCCAGGGTATAAACCGGCAGGTTAACCTGTTCCGCCAGAATAGAAACTGGGATCCCGACTGCGCCGAATGCGGTGGGAACGGTATTTGCCACCAGAGAGGCTATTGCCGCCTTCAGTGGGTTGAAACCCAGTGCGATAAGTATACCGATCGGAATGGCGACCGCTGTACCATAACCCGCCGCGGCTTCAAGAAATCCACCAAAGCACCATGAAATCAGCAGCACTTGAATACGCTTATCTTCACTAATGCTGGCGAGGATATCGCGCAGAATATCCAGCGCTTTGGTTGCCTGCATGACGTTATAACTGAAGATAGCGCCGAGGATCACAATCACAATCGGCCATAATCCCTTCAGCGCACCATAGCCTATCGCGGCTTTGAGATTCTGTACGGGCATCTCCCAGAACAGAGCCGATAGCGCAGCAGTGAATACTAAAGAGATCAGTACGGAATAATGGATAGGTATTTTCAATTTTAATATTAAAAATACCATCAGTAGTAAAGGAGAAAGTGCCAGGGCAAACATAGAATATTCGTTCATTGCTATTCCTGATTGGTTTATTAAACCTGATTTATATTTATGTCGGGAAGGCTATATTGCTGTATAAATAAAAGATGCAAACTGAATCGCTTCAGTGAATAAAGTAATTATGATTAATGGTTTTGTAACTATTGTAATCTTTTAATTAAAATTCAATGCCAGGTAAATATACTAAAGAGCAAGTTGAATACCTATAAATAGTTATTTGATAACTCTTTTAATAATGGTAGTGACAGGAATAATTATCACCTGAAACTATTTTTAACCGACTCATAACACGGTGATTTTCAATATAAAAATGTGAGCGAGGCCGAAAGAAATAAACCAGGGTATTGCATGTACGAGTTGATTGGAGGATTATTTGGTTTTGTCATACAAATGAAAATACAGGTATTTAAGATGATCCTGATATAAGAAGCGGAGAGCGGCCATCTCAGGAGCATGATCCGACAAACACCATGAACCCAGACATCGACAAAACCAGCAAACAGAAGACTGGGCGTGATATAGCGATATCAAGCGCAATAAACAGAAATGAAGCAATGGAGTAGTTATTGTGAATGTAAATTTCTTTGTTACCTGTATTGGTGACGCCCTGAAATCACGGATGGCACGAGACTCCGTATTGCTACTGGAAAAACTGGGCTGTCACGTTAATTTCCCTGAGAAGCAAGGGTGTTGTGGTCAGCCAGCCATCAACAGCGGTTACATCAAAGAGGCGATCCCCGGAATGAAAAACCTGATCGCCGCCCTGGAAGACAACGACGATCCGATTATCTCTCCGGCAGGCTCCTGCACCTACGCGGTAAAAAGCTACCCGACGTATCTGGCGGATGAACCTGAATGGGCGCTGCGCGCCGAGAAGGTTGCCGGACGTATGCAGGATCTCACTTCTTTTATCGTCAACAAACTGGGCGTGGTGGATGTCGGTGCCAGCCTGCAGGGCCGTGCGGTATATCATCCTTCCTGTAGCCTGACCCGCAAGCTGGGGGTGAAGGAAGAGCCGCTGACGCTGCTGAAAAACGTGCGCGGGCTGGAGCTGATGACATTTGCCGATCAGGACACCTGCTGCGGCTTTGGCGGGACGTTCTCGGTTAAGATGGCCGAGATATCCGGTGAGATGGTGAAAGAGAAAGTCTTACATCTGATGGATGCGAAGCCGGAATATTTGATTGGCGCGGACGTCAGCTGCTTGCTGAATATTGGCGGTCGGCTGCAACGTGAGGGCCAGCCGGTCAAAGTGATGCATATTGCTGAAGTGCTGATGAGCCGCTGAGGGGAAAGAGATGTCGATAAAAACCAGCGATGTAGAGTTTAAACTGCGCATTCGTCAGCAGATCGAAGATCCAATCATGCGCAAAGCCGTGGCCAACGCGCAGGAGCGTATTGGTGCGAATCGGCAGAGAATGGTTGATGAGCTAGGCCACTGGGAAGACTGGCGCGATCGTGCCAGCCAGATCCGCGATCACGTTCTGAGTAACCTCGACGCTTACCTATATCAACTCTCCGAGAAAGTGACGCAAAACGGCGGCCACGTCTATTTCGCAAAGACCAAAGAAGACGCTACCCGCTACATTTTGCAGGTTGCGCAGCGTAAAAACGCGAAGAAAGTGGTGAAGTCCAAGTCGATGGTGACCGAAGAGATCGGCGTCAACCATGTGCTGCAGGATGCCGGAATTCAGGTGATCGAAACCGATCTCGGCGAATATATCCTGCAGTTGGATCAGGATCCGCCTTCGCACGTTGTGGTCCCGGCTATTCATAAAGATCGTTATCAGATCCGCCGCGTGCTGCACGAGCGTCTGGGTTACGACGGCCCGGAAACCCCGGAAGCCATGACCTTATTTATCCGTCAGAAGATCCGCGAGGATTTTCTCAGTGCTGAAATCGGTATTACCGGCTGTAACTTTGCTGTGGCGGAAACCGGCTCTGTTTGCCTGGTGACCAACGAAGGCAACGCACGGATGTGCACCACGCTGCCAAAAACACACATTGCGGTGATGGGCATGGAACGTATCGCGCCGACCTTTGCCGATGTGGATGTATTGATCACCATGCTGGCGCGTAGCGCCGTGGGCGCGCGTCTGACGGGCTACAACACCTGGCTGACCGGCCCGCGTGAGGCGGATAATGTCGACGGTCCGGAAGAGTTTCACCTGGTGATTGTCGATAATGGCCGCTCGCAGGTGCTGGGTTCGGCGTTTCGCGATGTGCTGCGCTGCATCCGCTGCGGGGCCTGTATGAACACCTGCCCGGCGTACCGTCACATTGGCGGACACGGCTATGGTTCTATCTATCCCGGCCCTATCGGCGCGGTGATCTCTCCGCTGCTCGGCGGCTATAAAGATTTTAAAGATCTGCCTTACGCCTGTTCATTATGCACGGCCTGCGACAGCGTTTGTCCGGTAAAGATTCCGCTGTCAAAACTGATCCTGCGGCATCGTCGGGTGATGGCCGAGGAGGGCATCACCCCGAAAGCCGAGCGTCGGGCGATAAAAATGTTCGCGTATGCCAATAGCCATCCGGGGCTGTGGAAAGTCGGGATGATGGCGGGCGCACATGCGGCGAGCTGGTTTATCAATGGTGGCAAAACTCCGCTTAAGGTTGGCGCGATTGGTGACTGGATGGAGGCGCGCGATCTTCCTGATGCCGACGGTGAGAGCTTCCGCAGCTGGTTTAAGAAACATCAGGCGCAGGAGAAAAAGAATGGATAACCGTACCGCGTTTTTAAACACTATCGCCCAGGCGCTGGGCCGCCCTCTACGTTTTGAGCCGCAAGCGGATGCCGCGCCGGTGAACAACTATGCCAACGAGCGCCTGACCGAGCTGAGCCCGCAACAGCGTTGCGATGCGTTTACCCAGTTTGCCAGCGAGGTGATGCTGGCCCGCTGCGAACTGACCCGCGAGGAACAGGCCGCAGAAGCCGCGCGACGCCTGTGCGAAGAGTTGGGTCAGCCGGTGGTTATCAGCGGCGACAGTCGACTGGTGGAACTGGGCATCACGGAACGTCTGCAGCAGGAATGCAACGCCGTGGTCTGGGACCCGGCGCGAGGCAGCGAAAATATTGCCGAGGCTGAGCAGGCGAAAGTGGGGGTGGTGTATGCCGAGTATGGCCTGACCGAGTCCGGCGGCGTGGTGCTGTTTTCCGCGCCGGAGCGCGGACGTTCAATTAGCCTGCTGCCGGAGTCCTCGATTTTCGTGCTGCGCAAAAGCACTATCCTGCCGCGCGTTGCCCAGCTGGCAGAGAAACTGCATCAGAAGGCGCAGGCCGGTGAGCGTATGCCATCGTGCATTAACATTATCAGTGGACCCAGTTCGACGGCAGATATTGAGCTTATCAAGGTGGTTGGGGTGCATGGCCCGGTGAAGGCGGTATATCTGATTATTGAGGATTGTTGAGGCAGGATTCAGAACCGCTCTGGCGTGAAGAGCCAGAGCGGTATCGACGTATGCAATCAAGCTGATGATCAATACGATAATCAGGCCAATAACGGAGTTCACCGGCTCCAGTAACGCCGGGTCGACGCCAACCAGTTGACCGGTTGCCAGACGAATAAGCACGGTTATCAACCACGCCATGATGTACGGAGAGATATTGCCGTACGACATCAGCATGCCGATGGTATCGCCAATGCCGGTATCAATAATGGTCTGCTTCAGTACGCCGCCTGTGCCGATGATCAGGAGCACCATGGCGATGCTTTTCACTGCGTTTTCAAAGGCATTCATCACCCACTGCATGTCGTGACCACGCGCGGTACCAGAATAGACACGCCGAAGGAGGGCAGATTGTTCTGGTCAACCAGTACGTCGGCTTTCATGAACGACGGCGTTGGGCGATCGAGGTTGCCGAGGAACTTTGGCAGGATAAGCCCGGCGCAGCTCACGCTCGGAATCATCACCAGAATGCCATAGATGTAGGCCATGCCCATGTCCGCGCCGTAGGCGTTAACCAGCGCAACCGGCCCCGGCTGTGGCGGGAACAACGAGTGAGTGGTGGCGGCGGTAACGGCGGGGATCGCCAGCTTGGTTGAACTATTATGATTTTTTGGTTGAGATGCTACATATATTGGTTAACCATTGATGCAATGAATGTCATATTGCGTTACATGTTTACAGTCTTACCGAACTGAATGGCCTTAATTAGGCGATCTAATCGGCATAAACCGTGATTTGGTTAACCAATTTATCGCTTCAGGTTGACATGTCATACCAAAAGGGGGAATTTATATGCCATATCGTCGAGTCCATAACGTAAACGAGGAATAAAACATGGAACAGACATGGCGCTGGTATGGTCCTAACGATCCGGTCACCTTAGCGGATGTTCGTCAGGCGGGTGCCACAGGCGTTGTCACCGCTTTGCACCATATCCCTAACGGGGAGGTGTGGACGGTTGATGAAATCCTGAAGCGCAAAACTATTGTTGAGCAGGCGGGCCTGGTCTGGTCGGTCGTCGAAAGCGTGCCGATCCACGAAGACATTAAAACCCGTTCCGGCAACTATCTGCAGTGGATCACCAACTACCAGCAAAGCCTGCGTAACCTGGCCCAGTGCGGCATTCGTACCGTGTGCTACAACTTCATGCCTGTTCTCGACTGGACCCGTACCGACCTGGAATACGTCCTGCCAGACGGCTCCAAAGCGCTGCGTTTTGACCAGATTGAATTTGCCGCCTTTGAGTTGCATATCCTCCAGCGTCCGGGCGCGGAAGCAGACTACACCGCCGAAGAGATTGCTCAGGCAAATGAACGCTTCGCCACCATGAGCGATGAAGACAAAGCGCGTCTGACCCGCAACATCATTGCCGGTCTGCCGGGGGCAGAAGAGGGCTACACGCTCGACCAGTTCCGCCAGCATCTTGCGCGCTATAAAGATATCGATAAAGCCGCGCTACGTGAGAATTTCGCCGTCTTCCTGAAGGCGATTATTCCGGTGGCGGAAGAAGCTGGCGTACGCATGGCAGTTCACCCGGACGATCCGCCGCGCCCGATCCTCGGCCTGCCGCGCATTGTTTCCACGGTGGAAGACATGCAGTGGATGGTCGATACGGTTAACAGCATGGCGAATGGTTTCACTATGTGCACCGGTTCCTACGGCGTTCGGGCGGATAACGATCTGGTCGACATGATCAAACAGTTTGGCCCACGCATTTACTTCACCCATCTGCGTTCCACGCTGCGTGAAGATAATCCGAAAACCTTTCATGAGGCGGCGCATCTTAATGGCGACGTCGACATGTACGAAGTGGTGAAAGCGATCGTTGAAGAAGAGCAACGCCGTAAAGCGGAAGGGAAGGAAGATTTGATCCCGATGCGTCCGGACCATGGCCACCAGATGCTGGACGATCTGAAAAAGAAAACCAACCCAGGCTACTCCGCGATTGGTCGCCTGAAAGGGCTGGCGGAAGTGCGCGGCGTTGAGATGGCTATCCAGCGCGCTTTCTTCAGCCGCTAAAGCGAGTTGCCGGCCACCTGTCTGGCCGGCTTTTTCTTTTCTCATCCGTTGGTCTTTCAACGGGTTCTGGAGTTCACAATGACAACGACAATTGCCAATAGCGACCTGCCGGTTGCGCGCCCTGCATGGGACAACTCGCGCCTGCAATCCCGCATTGTTCACCTGGGATGCGGCGCTTTTCACCGCGCGCATCAGGCGCTGTACACCCATCATTTGCTGGAAACCACCGACAGCGACTGGGGGATCTGTGAAGTTAACCTGATGCCGGGTAACGACTGCGTACTGATTGAAAATCTGCGCAAGCAGCAACTGCTGTATACCGTGGCGGAAAAAGGCGCGGACAACACCGTGCTGAAAGTGATCGGATCAATGAAAGAAGCGCTGCATCCGGACCTTGACGGCTGTGACGGTATTTTACAGGCTATGGCGCGCCCGCAGACGGCAATTGTTTCGCTGACGGTCACCGAAAAAGGCTACTGCACCGATGCGGCCAGCGGTCAGTTAGAT
This sequence comes from Citrobacter sp. Cu231, assembly GCF_030332265.1. NCBI lineage: Bacteria > Pseudomonadati > Pseudomonadota > Gammaproteobacteria > Enterobacterales > Enterobacteriaceae > Citrobacter > Citrobacter sp. Cu231. The sequence continues at coordinate 203,796 of NZ_JAOWIE010000046.1, forward strand.
CTCAATAACCCGCTGATTAAACACGATCTGGCGAATCCTACCGCGCCGAAATCGGCGATTGGTTACATCGTACAAGCGCTGTACCTGCGTCGTGAGCAGGGGCTGGCTGCCTTCACCGTGATGTCCTGCGATAACGTGCGTGAAAATGGGCATGTGGCGAAAGTCGCGGTGCTGGGGCTGGCGCAGGCGCGCGACCCGCAGCTGGCGCAGTGGATTGAAGCTAATGCCACTTTCCCGTGCACCATGGTCGACCGCATTGTTCCGGCAGCGACGCCGGAAACGTTACAGGAGATTGCCGACCAGTTGGGCGTTTACGATCCGTGTGCTATCGCCTGCGAGCCGTTCCGTCAGTGGGTAATTGAAGACAATTTTGTCAACGGTCGTCCTGACTGGGACAAGGTTGGCGCACAGTTCGTGGCCGACGTGGTGCCGTTTGAAATGATGAAACTGCGCATGCTCAACGGCAGCCACTCTTTCCTCGCGTATCTGGGCTATCTCGGCGGCTATGAAACTATCGCCGATACCATGACGAATCCGGCGTACCGCAAAGCGGCGTTTGCGCTGATGATGCAGGAGCAGGCGCCGACGCTCTCGATGCCGGAAGGCACCGATCTCAACGCTTACGCGACCCTGCTGATCGAGCGTTTTAGCAACCCGTCTCTGCGCCACCGTACCTGGCAAATTGCGATGGACGGTAGCCAGAAACTGCCGCAGCGCCTGCTTGATCCGGTGCGTCTGCACTTGCAAAACGCCAGCGGCTGGCGTCACCTGGCGCTGGGCGTGGCGGGCTGGATGCGCTACACCCACGGTGTGGATGAGCAAGGGCAGGCCATTGATGTTGTCGACCCAATGCTGGCTGAATTCCAGCGCATTAACCGACAGTACCAGGGGGCCGAACGCGTGACGGCGCTGCTGGGGCTGTCTGGCATTTTTGGTCATGACCTGGCGGAAAACGCCGACTTTGTGGAGACCATTATTGCGGTGTATCAACAGTTATGTGAACACGGCGCACGTGAGTGCGTTGCGGCATTAAGCGCTGACGCATAAGCTCCGAACTATGACGGGTCAATCAAAATATTGGTTTGGTTGACCCATTTTCTGTTTTTGGCTTCCCGCAAATGCTATAGTTCGGTACTTATTCACCGTATCTGATTACACGCATCTGACGGACATAACACGATGAAATCGAACACTTCTCAGCAAAGACCCTACCAGGAAGTGGGTGCCATGATCCGCGATCTGATTGTTCAGACGCCGTACCAGCCCGGTGAACGCTTACCACCAGAGCGTGAAATTGCCGAGATGCTCAATGTCACTCGCACGGTGGTTCGCGAAGCGTTAATCATGCTGGAAATTAAAGGCCTGGTGGACGTGCGGCGCGGGGCCGGGATCTACGTGCTCGATAATGCGGATGCGCAGACCATCGACAGTACGGATGCAAATCATTGCAATGATGCGGGGCCGTTTGAGCTGCTGCAGGCGCGGCAGCTGCTGGAAAGCAATATCGCTGAATTTGCCGCGCTGCAGGCTACCCGCGAAGATATCGTCAAAATGCGCCAGGCGTTGCAGCTCGAAGAGCGGGAGCTGGCGTCCAGCGAGCCAAACGGTTCTGAAAGCGGCGACATGCAGTTCCATCTCGCCATCGCCGAAGCCACGCATAACAGCATGCTGGTGGAGCTGTTTCGCCAGTCATGGCAGTGGCGTGAGAACAACCCGATGTGGATCCAGCTCCATAGCCACCTCGACGACACTCATTACCGCAAAGAATGGATGGGCGACCATAAACAGATCCTTGCGGCATTAATCAAAAAAGATGCTCGCGCGGCCAAGCTTGCCATGTGGCAGCATCTGGAAAATGTCAAACAGCGCCTGCTGGAGTTTTCAAATGTAGATGACATTGATTTTGATGGTTATCTGTTTGATTCCTGGCCGCTGGATAAAGTTAATGCCTGATTTTCCTTCCTCTCATAAGCGGGCTATTGCGGCCCGCACCGCACTTTTACGTATCCTTATTCATTGTCCTACCAGGCCGATATTCACGTTTTGAATGACACGTAAAAAATTGTTTCCATCGCCTCAAATGATCATTTTTCCGCCGTCTTTTTGCGGTGAAAATTGATTTATATCAATTAAAAACAACTTATTTTCGCGTGCAAAAAAATGCGTTATTTACCTTATTTTTACCTTTCCGTGCTTATTTTTAGACAAAACGGATCTGGGTAAAGTGAGAATCAACGCGATCCCTGCAGTTATCAGGATAAGGCATATCGGCATAACTACGCATAAAAACAAGCGTTTCGCGTAAATGTATACATTAATGAGGGTGTGTAACTTATTGGCCATTATGATGTTTTGAGTTGTGGTATGTCTAACGTAAATTTCTCATGTTTTTTTAATCAAATGAATAAAATCGAATAAGCGTAAAGTTAACATTACATATTGTTCCATAAACATGTCATCTTTCACTTGAAACATTGTTCCATTTTTCTGCTTTTTATTAACAGTTTCATTACTATTATGACTGTATTTTGCCGTTGACATGTTTTTACACTAACTGCATATTTCATAACCATAAGCGTGTCATTACGTTCAGGAGTTGAAAATGCCATCTCGAGACTATCCCGATATTCGAAAACCCAGAGGGACCCGATCAAAAGATATGGTTCTTTTAAGTGCCCGTGTCGATACCTCTTTATGGGAATATGTGCGAACGCTGGCATTTGAAACACGAAAAAGCAAACAAGATATTATTGCTGAAGCATTAATGTTACATCGCTCTGTTAATAAGAGTGAAAGTTTAGAGTAATGACTTTCTGTCCGGGTTTTGTTTAAAACCCAAGAATGAAATATGTCTTGCTACTTCACTTTGAAAGTCAGTTTGATGGCGTAAATCGGGAAGATATTTATAGCCATTTTTGATCAAGAGTGTTTAATCTGACAAAGTTATTAGCTTACGGGATACTTTTTAAACCGTGACAGGTATTTACCTGGATATATTGTTGCTGCTTAAGATTATATTCTTTTAGCGGTGATGAATCGCTGTTTGTATAATTGTGCGGCGCTAATTAACGCGGCGAAAAGCAGCGCTGCCGCACCACACAGTGTGGCGTTGATGATGGCAACTGCGCCGCTTCCCAGCAGGCTGGTTAATAGCGGTCCGAGAATTTGTCCAATGCCGTATGTCAGGGTGACCAGACCCAGCAGATTAATATTGCGCGGCACGCTAAGTTGACGGGCGAGCGGCATCACCAGCGACGTGGTGCCCATAAACGTTGCACCAAAACCGACGCTGCTTATCACCAGCAGCGGCAAGGAATCGCTGGCGAGCGTCATGACCACGCAGGCGCTTTGTATCAGCAAATTCGCCGTCAGGCATTGCAATACTCCCCAGCGTCGGGCGGCCCACAGCCAGGCGAAACACCCCGGAATAATCGATATGCCAACCAGCGACCAGAGATGAGTCGTCAGCAGAGGCGAACCGGCGCTTTTCGCCATCAGTGGCAGGTAGGTGGCGACAATGATGTAACCAAATCCGGCCAGCCCGTACAGCAGCGCCAGCAGCCACCAGGACATCGGCTGATGCTCTGTTTTTACCGGGGGCGCGGCGGGGAGCGTATGGTCGCGAGAGGGCAGAAGCATAACCAGTAGCACAAAGAACAGAGCCGAGGCTGCCGCTGCCCCTAACCACAACGTGTGTGATGACAGCGCAAAGTGCAGACCACTGATGACATATTCATTACCCATCAAAATGCCAGCGCCAACGCCGGAGAACAACGCGGCGATCACGAAGGGATGACGGGTATGATGCAGAACGATCATCGAGCCAAAGATCATCATACCGGCACTGGCGACGCCCGCCAGAAAGCGGATCAGCATGACCAGCACAGGCTGTGTAAAGCTGGCCATCGCCAGAATCAGTCCGGCGGTGGCGAGTGCAGAAATTAACAGCATCGGGCGTAAGCGTGAGGGAAGGTGGAAGAGCCCGAAGGAGAAGAGCAGGCTTCCCGCCAGATATCCGGCGTAGTTGGCGCTGGCAATCCACGAGAGCTGGTCAAACGTAAATTGACCTTCCGACAGCAGTACCGGCAGCATTGGGGTATACAGAAAGCGCCCAATCCCCATGCCCAGCGTTAAGACCAGCATGCCAAAGAGTGCGACGCGGATGGCATGGCGATTTGAATCTGGACTTCCCTGAGACATACGCACCTTGATTTCACACAGTGAGTCGGGTGATTGTTATATTACATGTGTAAATGATAATGAAAAGTAAAAAATAAACGACGCAAAAACCTTTCTCCTTAAAAATTCGCCAGCGTCAGCAGGGACGGAATTTGTGACAACAGATATAACACCAGCCCAATAGAACCGCCGACCAGCGTGCCGTTAACGCGGATAAACTGCAAATCTTTGCCGATGTTTAACTCAATTTGCTGTGACATATCGCGTGCATCCCAACTTTTCACTGTGTCGCTGATATGGCGTGTCAGGAAGGAGGCAAACTCCGGGGCAACTTTATGCGCGGCCTGCTCCAGATGCCCATTGAGTGAGGCACGCAAGGCGCTGTCAGCAACCAGCGTTTCGCCAAACCACTGCCCGGCGCTGGCAATGCGCTGCTTCACGCGGGAATCGTCGGCGTTAATATCTGTTTTCACCCACTGGCGCAGATCTGCCCACAGTTCGCCAAGATAACGGTTGAAGGCTTCGTCTTCCTTCAGATAGCTTTTCATGCTTTCGGCCCGCACTGCCATCTCAGGATCGTTTTTGAGCTTGTCGATGAGCTTAAACGTGGCGCGATCGAACGCGTGGCGGATCTGATGCGCTTGATCGTGGCTGATGTCATCCAACAAGGAGTTAACGGCTTCCGATACCAGCTCGGCGCTGTGTTCGCCCAGCCATTCGGTCGGCAGGATCTTTGCTTTCAGCGGATGCTCGGTCTCTAGCCAGTGCACTATCTGTCGGGCGATAAATGTCCGCGAACTGTCGCGCTGGAGCAGGGCAATAAGCTGGGCAATGAGCGTGTCGAGCAGTACCTGATGGCGATTGTTTTTGGTCATGCTTTCCAGCATCAGAGCACTGGTTCCGGAGAGATCGACCTTATCGATGGCTTTGTGCACCGCCCGCTTGATCAGCCGCTGGATGCGAGCGTCGTCGGTCAGCTCCAGAAAGCCGCTCATGATCTGCAGCAGATGTTGACCAATACGCTGGGCGTTTTCCGGCTGGCTGAACCAGTTGCCGATTAGAAGCGCCGGTTCATGGCGGCGGATCAGAGCTACCAGAGATTGGGTATCGAGGAATTTCTCTTGCACAAACTGCCCGAGATTTTCGCCGATCCGATCCTTATTGCGAGGGATAATCGCCGTATGTTGCGAAATAAACGGGATCGGCACCCGACGAAAAAGCGCCACCACAGCGAACCAGTCCGCCAGCGCGCCTACCATCGCTGCTTCAGCGATCGCCTTGGTCCCGAGAACCCAGAAATTAGGCGGCAGAAACAGCGTGATGACGAAGGTGGCGGCCGCAATCAGCAGCAATGAGAGCGCCAGTCGCTTGGCGCGTTTGAGTTCAGCAATTTTATTCATAGGCTTAAGGATAGAGCCAGACGGGGGGATCGCGCAAAAAATGTGGTGCGTGTCCCATTTTCCGGCGGAGAGACCTTACTTCGGGATCCAGTTGTCCCAGGCGGGTAAGGGGCCGAGTTCTGCCACCAGAAAATCGATAAACGAACGCACTTTCGGGTTGCTGTACTTGCTGGGAAAGTACAGTGCATACAGGGTGTGAGTTTCACAGGTGATGGTGCCGTCGAGCATTAGCGGCGTGATCTCTTCTTTTTGAATATGATCGCCAATCAGATAAGTGGGCAAATACGCCACCCCCTGATCTTCTAACACCGATTTCAACAGCACCAGACTGCTGTTGGCCTGGATCGGCATATGCAGTTTTAACTGATGCAGTCGATCCTGTTCATCTGCCACCTTCAGCACCGGCGTGAGGCCCGGGTAGACCAGGCAATCATGATCTACCAGATCGCTCCGGCGCTGGGGCATGCCTTTTTTGGCAAGGTAGCCGGGTGAGGCACAGTACGCCCAGCGAACAGGTACCAGCTTGCGCATCGCATAGTTTTGCGGCGGTGCGGTGGAAATTCGCAGGGCAATGTCGAAATCCGTTTCGTTCAGGTTCACGAAGTTATCGTTGAGATCGATATACAGATTCACATCCGGGAACTGGGAGCGATATTTATCCACCAGGTTCACCAGTCGGGAATAACCAAACGCAATGGAGCAGGTTATACGTAATTCACCCTGCGGGTTATGGTAATAACCGGAAGTAGTGTTCAGTGTTTCATCGAATTCTTTCAACAGCTTGTTAGCGCGATTAAAGAGATATTGCCCGGCATCGGTCAGGGTAATACTGCGGGTGGTGCGTTTAATTAATGTCGTGCCTAACGTATCTTCCATCGCCGCCAGGCTTTTGCTGACCGCAGACGGCGAGACGTTGAGCTGCGCCGCGGCTTCTGACAATCCTCCGCAGTCGACGATTTTAGTAAAAAATTCAAGATGCTTAAGTGAAATCGGCGTACTCATAATTTCCTTAAATTCACAAGTGATTTGCAAAAACGGTACGAATAGGCCGTTACATTCATCTTTTAAACATGCAACTATTGAATCACAGGAAACAACTTGCTGGCAAAATGAAAAAATAACAACTTAGGTGAGTTACGTCACAAAATAAAAGGAGGCGAAACGGAAACTCATCACATTGTGAATTTAATCTCATTAATTATTATTCTAAAGGTACCGATTATGTGGTCACGACTCGAACCCTACAGATCGTCGATTATTTTATTAGTTGCTTTGGTGATTGGCGGCTTATTAGGCATTTATGCCCCATCGTTTGCAGGTAAACTCCAGCCTATAGGTCAGATATTCCTGAACCTGTTATTTATGATTATTGTGCCGCTGGTGGGGATCAGCGTCATGTCGTCCATCGCCAGTATGACCGACCTGAAAAGGTTAGGGCGCATCATGGCAATAATCTTTATTGTTTCGATCGCGATGGCCTTTATTCCGGCGGCCGGGATCGTCGCGCTGGCGCTATGGTATAACCCGGCGCAGGGCGTCACTATCGATCTCTCGCAGTCGGTGCAGGCGGGCAGTGGCAAGATGGATTTTGTCAGCATGATCACCACCAGCGACTTTATCGGACTGTTTTCTAAGTCCAATATTCTGGCGCTGATCGTAATGGCGATCATCGCCGGAGTGGCGATTGGGCAATCAGATCAGGCCGGTAAACGCATTGCGTCGCTGCTGGAAGATGCTAATACCGTGATCATGAAGATCGTCTCGATCATTATGAAGGTGGCACCGGTTGGTCTGGGCTGTTATTTCGCGGCCACCATGGCCAGTCAGGACTCTGCACTGCTGTTAACCTTTGCCCGTGCTATCGGCCTGTTTATGGTCGCCACGTTGGTCTACTTTGTTTTTGGCTCGATTATCTATTCGTATATTGGCGGCGGTGTTCCTGCAGTCAAAGCCTTCTGGCGAAACGCGATTGAACCCTCCGCGACCGCGCTGGGAACCTGCTCTTCGCTGGGGACGCTCCCGGTGACCCTGCGTGCCGGTAAGGCGATGGGGATTAACCCGGAAATCGTTGATGTTTCCATTCCGCTGCTGGTTAACCTGAACAAAGGCGGCGTGGCGATGATTGCCGCGCTGAAAATTGTCTTTATCTATTCCGTACTGGGCATGGAGTTCACTACCGAAACCTTCTTCCTGACGATGCTGATTGCGGTGCTCTCCGCCATTATCGTCGGCGGCGTGCCGGGCGGGGCGTTCCTTGGTGAAATCTTTATCGTCACCACGCTGGGTCTGCCAATGGAAGCGATCCCGATGCTGGTGGTGCTGGGCACCATTACCGATGCGCCAGCCACGTTGATTAACGTAATCCATGATTTGAATGCGGCGCAGATTGTTGAACGGTTCGCTGGAAAAAAGCAGATCAACACTGAAATAAACTCTACTGCTACGGTGGTATAGGTTTTCACACGGATTAAGAACAGGAGATGTTATGAAAGACGCAATGAAGCTTGAGACGCACCTGGTTGTTGCGGGTCGCGACAAACGTTATACCCAGGGAGCGGTGAATCCGGTGATCCAACGCGCCTCTTCGCTGGTGTTTGATACCGTGAAGGACAAGAAATTTGCCACCGCCAATCGTGCGAACGGCGAACTGTTTTACGGTCGTCGCGGCACATACACGCACTTTGCTTTCCAGAAGGCCATGAGCGAACTGGAAGGCGGCGTTGGTTGCGCGCTTTACCCGTGCGGTGCGGCGGCGGTCACTAATGCGATTCTGGCGTTTGTTCAAAGCGGCGACCATATCCTGATGACCGGCGCGGCCTATGAACCAACCCAAGATTTTTGTAATAAGATCCTGAGTAAATTCAACGTTGAAACCACCTATTACGATCCGCTGATCGGCCCGGGTATTGTCGATCTTCTGCGTCCTGAAACGAAAGTGGTATTCCTGGAATCCCCCAGTTCAATCACCATGGAAGTGCAGGACGTACCGGGAATGGTGAAGGCGATCCGCGCGGTGAACCCGGAGATTGTCATTATGATCGACAATACCTGGGCGGCGGGTGTGCTGTTTAAAGCGTTGGATTATGGCGTGGATATTTCCATTCAGGCGGGAACGAAGTACACCATTGGTCATTCGGACGGCATGTTAGGCACGGCGGTGTCCAACGCCCGTTGCTGGGATCGCCTGCGTGAAAATTCCTATCTGATGGGACAAACGCTGGATGCCGATACGGCCTACAACGGCAGCCGTGGATTGCGCACCCTGGCGGTACGCCTGAAGCAGCATCAGGAAAGCAGCATCCATATTGCCCGCTGGTTGTCGGCCAGACCGGAAGTGGCGCGGGTGAATCATCCGGCCTTACCGGAGTGTCCGGGGCACGAGTATTTTCAGCGTGACTTTACCGGAAGCTCAGGTCTGTTCTCGTTCGTGCTGAAAAAGAGACTTACTGACGAGCAGATGGCGAATTTCCTCGATAACTTCTCGCTGTTCCATATGGCTTATTCGTGGGGCGGGTTTGAGTCGCTCATTCTGGCGAATCAGCCGGAGGAACTGAACTGCATTCGCCCGGCAGGAGAGGTGGATTTCAGCGGCACGCTGGTCAGGGTGCATATCGGCCTTGAGGATATCGACGATCTGATTGCCGATCTCGAAGCGGGATTTGCGCGTATTGCTTAAGGTGATGTGAGTTGTGTCGGATGTGGCGCAAACGTCATATCCGGCCTGCTGCAACTATGCAGGCCAGATAAGCGTAAGCGCCATCCGGCATGTTAGCTCTCTGTGGCTAACGTCGTCGCCTCATGCTGGCGCACCCGTTTGAGCAAGGCTGCCAGCGTGAACACGACAGCGATCCCCGCCACAACCGCCAGCAGATGAAACGAGATCCTGCCACCGTTAAACCACAGCCAACGCCCGATTTCGACAGAAACCGCCATCACCGTCAGGATCACCATATTCAGTGACGCGGAAACAGTGCCCTTCGGTAAGTTGTTGGAAAAAAGCGTAAAACGAAACAGCGTTGGGAAGATCATTCCAATGCCAAACGCATACAGGCTGGTTCCCAGCACCGACCACAGCCAGACGTGCGGCCACAGCAAATTACCCGCGATCAGCACCGCTAACCCGCTCAGTTGAACAGGCACGGCGCGCCAGATAAAACTGGGTTGGGTTGGATCCTTCACAAAACGAACCACCACCATATTGGCGACGATCACCGCACCAAATACCGGCGCCTGCGCCCAGGCAAACTGCGATGTGGTCATGCCGCCCGCATCAATCAGGATCACGGGTGAGACTGCCACCCAGCTCATCATCGGGATATAGCTTAGCGACAGCGTGGCTGCGCCAAACAGGAATACCCGGTTGCGGAAAACGTCGCGGAAATCGCGCAGCACGCCACGCGCGCTGAACGGCACCGCGCCGCGCTGGACGGTTTCCGGCATTGCCAGTAGCAGGCCAATGAAGGCGATAAGCCCCATGGCGGCAATAATGGCAAACAGAAACTTCCAGTGGACAAAGTGCATTAGCGCAGCCCCGGAGAGTGGGCCAATAACCGGCGCAACCAGCACAATGGAGGTGATTACCGCCATCAGCTTAATGGCCTTCGTTTGCCCAAACGCCTCCTGCACCGTGACATAACCCACAGTGGCGATAAAGCAGATGCTGGTGCCCTGCACAAAACGCGCAACCAGAAATTGCGTCATTGAGGTGGTGAACAGCGTGGCCGCGCAGGTGAGCGTAAAGATTAACGCACCCGCAATCAGCACCGGTCGACGACCAATCCGGTCTGAAAGCGGGCCTAACAGCCATTGCAGCGCCATGCCGCCTGCCAGATAAAGGCTCACTGCAGCCGGTGCCAGGCTGACATCGGCGTTGAAATCGCGCACGACATTAATGATGCCGGGTTGGATCAGGTCCGTCGACAGATAGGCGGCGAAGTCGTACAGAATCAACGCGATGGGGAAAAATAGCGTCGTGGCGCGTTGGGAGAAAAACGCGAAAATCCGTTGCATAAAACAGCTCCTTGTCGGGAGAAAACCCTCAACGGGAATAGCAAAATTCAATACCGTCTTTGAGACGTCAGGCCGATGACAGAAAAATGCAGACTGCAAATGTACTGAATTTCATGTAATCAAAAACGCTGCCCGCGCAAGGCGCAAGCAGGAGAAACGTTTTCAGACTCGGGTCAGAAAACGTAACGATTACAGGTAACAATCAGCACATCGCACCTCGGGAAGAATTAGTTGAATGGATAATAGCCACCCAAAGTGTAATGCGGATTGGATATTAATTAAACGAGTTTATCCGCTTTATTTGCAGAAATTCATCTCGCTTATCAGAAAGTGATGCTCTGCAGAAAACGCAGCGCGATCGCACCGCCGAAGACGATCAGTACGCCCCCGGCGATATGCTCTACCCACAATATTCCTCTGGTTAACCGTCGCTGGATCTGCGGTAAGCCTATGAACATAACGATCAACAGATCCCACACCAGCACCACGCTGGTCATCCAGATCCCGCTCACGGCTTGTTGCAGCAGCGTCACCGATGGGCCGAGCAGTGCGGTCATCAGCGCCAGATAAAACAGCGCATTTTTGGGGTTGAGCAACGACGAACCTAACCCCAGCAGCAGCTGTTTGCTAAATCCCGGGCAGGTAGACGGGGCGTCTGCTCCGGACAGGGTTTGCGGGCGGCTGCGTATTAGCAGGCTGCCTATCCACAATAAATAGAACGCGCCCACAAGCTCAATAACCGTAAACAGCAGGGGACGTTGGCGCAGGATCCCCCAACCGATAATCGCCAGCAGGATATACAGCCCATTGCCTATGGCGATACCCACACACAGCCCGGTGCTACCGCGCATCCGGTAACGGGCGGCGTAACCGACCAGTAAAAAGAAGTCCGGCCCGGGGCTTAGCAGAGCGACAAAATGTGCCAGCGCCAGTGCGGGAAAAGCCGATGGAAAAAGTACAGAAAGCAGTGACATAGCGACCTCAGAGAATGAACCTGCGATCACCCTACGCCTGGCATAATGCTATTTATTGTCTGAAATTGATCGTCCCAACGCGTACTGGCGCGGTGTAGCTGCGGTGTAGCGGACAAAGGTGCGGTGGAAATGACTCTGGTCGGCAAAACCGCTCTGATAGCCGACATCGGCAATCTCGTCCCCGGCACGAAGCCGCTGGCGGGCATAGTCAATCCGCAAGATATTCAGATAACTTGCAGGCGTGAGTCCTGTGTCCTGCTTAAAGGTACGGATCAGTGTTTCTTTACGCATGCCGCACTCTTGCGCCAGATTGTCCAGCGAGGGCGGAGCCAGCAGATTGGTCTGCAACCGTTCACGCAGATACTGGCTGGCGGTGCTTTGGTTTTCCGGTGTTACCGATTGCAATGGCAGCGAGCGCAGCAATGCTTGTGCGGCATCCGTTATCTGCGTCGTTTGCCGTTGCTGCATAAGCGCCACGAGGTTCATATAGTGCTGGAATAATTGCGGGTCGCGAATAACGGGATCGCGCGAGCAGAGCAGTTGATTGTTGTTGAGCGCAGGCAGATGGACAAGACACCACCGGACATCAAGATAAAGCATGTGATAGCTGCGAAACAGTCCGTTCACGGGATTACAGCTGTGTGGCACCAATGGCGGGATCACAATCAGATCGCCCACTTTCAGGTGATAATCTTTTCCATCGCACTGGCTGCATGTTTCCCCCTCAAGAATCGCCCCAATCGAGAGCTGAGAGTGGTTATGACGCTTATAGGCCTGCTGGCTTTGCCAGGTGCTGCGTAGTTCCAGCCACGGGAGCTGTTCGTCTCGCCAGAACGATTGTGGAATATCCCGGGTATGCGTCACATCGTGTCCTCCCTGAAAGTGATGGTTTGTTATAACACAGGCCGTGCGGTCAAAAAGCGGGAATGCGCATTGAAATAGTGATTCTGCGTGATGCGTTCCAGACAATTGCAGACGTTACAACGGGACGTTTTTATCTCTGAAAACGTCTCGCAAAGAGAGAAAGTTGCAGGTGAGGGGGGCGGTTTTGCGGCGCTACAGTCACAGCATCTTATTCCCAGGTGACGGATCGCCATGAACAAAACACCGACTTCCACGCCACATGATGCGGTCTTTAAAACGTTTTTGCATCACCCTGAAACCGCTCGGGATTTTCTCCAAATACATCTTCCTGCTTCGCTGTGTGAACTTTGTGATTTTCAGACGCTGAAACTCGAGACAGACAGTTTCATTGAAGAGGAATTACGTGCGTACTATTCCGATGTGCTGTGGTCTGTGAAAACGACGGATGGGGATGGGTATATTTATGTCGTGATTGAACACCAGAGTACACCGAATGCGCATATGGCATTCAGGTTGATGCGCTATGCGGTTGCGGCCATGCAGAAGCATTTAGATGCCGGGCATCAGCAGTTGCCGCTGGTGGTGCCGATGTTGTTTTATCACGGCGCTAAAAGCCCGTATCCCTACTCGCTGTGCTGGCTAGATGAATTTGCCAGTCCGAAATTGGCTCGTCAGTTGTATGCTGCGGCATTTCCGCTGGTGGATATTACGGTTATTCCGGACGATGAGATTGTGCAACATCGGCGTATGGCGTTGCTAGAGCTAATACAAAAACATATCCGCCAGCGCGATCTTATGGGACTGGTTGAGCAAATTGTTTCTCTGTTAGTTACCGGACTGACTAATGACAGTCAGATAAAGACGCTGTTTAATTATATTTTGCGTACAGGCGATGCACCTCGATTCAGGGAGTTTATTCGTGGGGTTGCCGAACGTTCACCGCAGCATAAGGAGCATTTGATGACGATTGCGGACAGATTGCATGAGGCTGGATTTCAAAAAGGGTGGCTCGAAGGTCAGCAGGAAGGCCAGCAAAAAGGTAAACAAGAAGGTAAACAAGAAGGTCTAATTGAGGGGCAGCGAGCTGAGGCGCTCCGTATTGCACGCACCATGCTGGCAGACGGTATCGATATCAACACGGTACAAAGAATTACCCGACTTTCTGCTGAGGATATCCAGGGATTAAGCCACTAGACAGAGGCGAAACCGGGCGTACCGATTTACTCCATCGCCACCTTCACTGCTTCTCCGAGTTTTTGCATCACTTCCCGATGCTTCTCATCAGGCGGCAATGCGCAGTTGATGCGCACACAGTTGCGATACTTTCCGGATGCGGAGAACAGCGATCCCGGAGCGACCTGTATTTTCAACCGACAGAGCTGCTTAGCCACGCAGACCATATCAACCTGCAATGGCAGTTCGACCCAAAGCATAAAGCCACCTTTTGGTCGTGTAACGCAGATTCCACAGGGGAAGTATTCGCGCACCCAGCAGGTGTAGATTTCCATATTACGCTGATAAATCTGGCGCATACGCCGGACATGGCGATGATAGTGGCCTTCGCGCACAAAGGTTGCCGCTGCCAGCTGCGTGGCGGGAACATTGGTGCCGATAACGGCGTATTTTTTATGCAGAAGTTTGTCATGATAGCGCCCAGGAACAACCCAACCCACGCGCAGACCCGGTGCAACGGATTTGGTAAACGAACTGCACAACAGCACCCGACCGTCGATATCCCAGGAGTGGATGGTGCGCGGGCGCGGGTATTCTGTTGCCAGTTCGCCATACACATCGTCTTCAAAAATAACAATATCGTGGCGCTGAGCGAGAGCCAGGACCGCCCGCTTACGTGCATCCGGCATAATAAATCCGAGGGGATTATTGCAGTTGGGGACCAGGATCACGCCTTTGATGGGCCACTGATCCAGCGCTAATTCCAGTGCTTCAATACTGATGCCGGTATCCGGATCGGTTGGGATCTCAATAACCTTAATCCCTAAGCCGCGCAGTAGCTGCATCGTGCCGTAATAGGCGGGCGATTCTACGGCGACGATATCTCCTGGCTGGCAGACCGACAATAGTGCCAGCGACATTCCACTCTGGCTGCCGCTGGTGATCACGATATCATCCGCAGCCACTACCGATCCGCCGTCCAGCATCAGACGGGCAATCTGATTGCGCAGTTCACGGCATCCAGCCAGTTCGTCGTAGCCCAGCACCGCACCTAAATTGTGTTGCACCACGCGACTTAACTCGCGCCAGAGCGGTTTCAGGCTGGGTTGATTGATATCAGGGACGCCGCTGCTGAAAGGGATTATCGATTTATCTGCATGACCTGCCAGCATGCTCAGCACCTGATCCCACTGGGTTATCTCCACCGGACGCTGGACCGGGCGCGACATCAGCGGCACCGGCGGCTGCGCTTTTTGCGGCGCGACAAAGTAGCCCGAACGTGGCTGCGGGGTGATCAACTGCCGCTGTTCCAGCATCTGATACGCCTGCTGCACGGTGCTGATGCTCACCCCGTGTTCCTGGCTCAGGCTGCGCACCGACGGCAGTTTCTCGCCATGGCGATACAGCCCCTGCTCAATGCGTTCGGCCAGCAGTGTGGCCAGATGTTGGTAACGCGTCATGCTGTATCCCTCGTTATTGCCATACAGATTGATAAACCAATACAGAACGGTGGAAAAAACCGTGTGCAGATACTGTTTTAATCAATCTGTATGTTAAATAAAAGTACTTTTTGAATCTGTATTGTCAGGCAGTAAATCCGAGAAGATAAAGCCTCTGACAAGGTGAGGAGGTGGGGTATGGAATTTCACGAGAACCACGCAAAACAGCCGTTTATTGGGTTGGTGCAGATCTGGCGGGCATACAAGGCATGGCGGCTGCGAGCGCAAACGCGGCGCGTATTGCAACAGATGAGCGACGAGCGGCTGCGGGACGTCGGGCTGCGACGCGATCAGGTGGAGTGATTTCTTTCATCGACAGAGGCTGGGGTTATCGCCCCGGCCTCTTTTGTATTCACGGCATTTATCAATTCATGCTTCTGAATGATGTGTTTCTTGATACTTACTCTGATAAGTATTATTTTCTTCTCAGTGATGAAGGGGAAATAAGCATGACTGAAGATGAACTGTTTGCCCGCCGCCCGATGGGAATGCGCATGGCGATGGTGGTGCGGCAGTGGCGGGCTATTATTGATGCAGCTATTACTGACACAGGCCTGACGCAGTCAAGCTGGACGGTACTGATGCAGTTGTATCAACTGGGAGATAACGTCTCGGTCAGTGAACTGGCCCAGGTGCAGGGTATTGAACTGCCGCCGCTGATGCGCACTCTCTCACAGCTGGAAAAGCACGGCTATCTGCTGCGTTCCACATCGCCTTATGACAAACGCATTCGCCTGCTCACGCTGACCGCGCAAGGCCGAGCAAGGCTGGAAGAACTCAACCGGGTGATTGAGAACTACCAACATCGCGTCACGTGTACCATCCCAGAAGCGGAGCTTGCCGCCTTCAGCGCGACCTTAAATCAACTCGCCTGCAATTTGCGGACAATCCGCGAAGAAGACAATCAACACTAAAAAACTATGATGACCCCAGAACAAAAATTTGCCCGTTGGGTAAGGGTGAGTATTGCCGCTTTCTTGGTAATATTCGCCTGGTTTATCGTTGCCGATATCTGGATCCCGCTGACGCCGGACTCCACTGTGATGCGCGTGGTAACGCCTGTTTCCTCACGCGTATCCGGCTACGTCTCGCAGGTACATGTCCATAACAATAGCCCGGTGAAAAAGGGCGACTTGCTGTACGAACTGGATCCGACGCCGTTTATCAATAAGGTCGAGGCTGCGCAAATCGCCCTTGAGCAGGCAAAGCTGAGCAACCAACAGCTGGATGCGCAGATCGCCTCTGCGCGTGCCAATCTGCGCACTGCGCAATTTAACGCCCGGAACGACAAGACCACCTTTGACCGCTATCAGCGCCTGAGCGCCATGCAGAACGTGTCGCAAGCCGATCTCGATAAGGTGCGCACCGCCTGGCAAACCAGCGAGCAGTCGGTGTCGGCGCTCAATGCCAATATTCAGAACCTGCTGATCCAACGCGGCGAGCGCGATGAAAACCGCAACGTGACGCTGCAAAAATACCGTAACGCGCTGGAAGAGGCGCAACTGAACCTCGGCTGGAGCAAAGTGTATGCCCAGACCGACGGTACGGTGAGCAATCTCCAGCTTAGCCCCGGACTGTACGCCACCGCCGCCACGCCATTGCTGGCGCTGGTCAGCCATCAGACCGATATCGTGGCCGACTTTCGCGAGAAAAGCCTGCGCCACACCCGGGTGGATACCGATGCCGCCGTAGTGTTCGACGCCATGCCGGGCAAGGTTTTCTCTGCCCGCGTCACCAGCAGCGATGCCGGTATTCTGGCGGGTCAGGAGCAGGTTAACGGCCAGCTGTCGCAACCGGAACAGTCTACCCGCTGGGTGCGCGACGCCCAGCGTATGCGTATTCACGTCGCGCTGAACGAACCGCTCGACACGCCGTTGCCGACCGGGGCACGCGCCACGGTACAGCTGTACAACAGCGAGGGGATGTTCGCCCGCACCTTTGCCGGAGCGCAGATCCATCTCGTTAGCTGGCTGCACTATGTCTATTAACACCCTGGCTCACGTCTTTACGCCGCACGGGAATATTGTCTACACCGCCAATGATTTTCGCCAGACTCTGCGTATTGCCGTTGCCGGAACGATAGCGCTGAGTATCTCGACCTTTTACAACGTGCAGTACGGCGTGTTCTTTGTGGTTTATCCGCTGATGCTGCTGTCGCTGGTACCGGTGTTCAACCGCCATGTGGCAAAACAGTTTGTGTTCAGTGCGGCGGTGAACTGCGTTGAAATGGTACTGATTGTCGGCTATCTCTCACAATGGCCGCTGATTATGACGCTGGTGGTATTTGGCCTGTACGTGATGCGTTTTCGTTTGATGAGCAAAGGACCGCTGTTTCTGTTCGGCTCAATGGGCGTGGTGTGCCAGAGCACGATGCTCAACTTTATGAGCTATCCCACCACCAACTGGCATACGCTGATGTTCTCCAATATGGAAGCCTGCGTCATGGCGGTGGCGCTGAGCGCGTTGCTGCATTATCTGATCCCGGACGTGGAACCCCGCCAGCCGCCGCCGCGCATTGAGAAAGATGACGCCCGGGTTCGCCACGAGTCGCTGCTTTCCGGTTCGGTGGCGACAATGATTTTTGTGGTTTTCCAGATCTGTGACTTGAGTGATTCGCTGTCGGCGCTGATGGCGGGCATTTTGATCCTGTTTCCTATGCACTATCGCGGCGCGGTGTTGAGCTCTCTCTGGCGTGTGGTCGGCGTGGTACTGGCTTGTCTGTATATTCTGCTGGTGCAGCTGCTTATCTATGATTTCAGCAACCATATGCTGTTGATTATGCCGCTGATTGGCCTTGGACTGGCGTTCAGCGCCCGCCTGCACGTGATGGAAAAAGTAGGCGCTGGCGTGGGTTTTGCCAGTATCACCACCATCGGCATTATGTTCGGGCAGAACCTGCATCCGGATCAGGACCTGGTATTCAGCGATCTCTACCGCATCACTTCCGTTACCGTCGCGCTGCTGGCCACGTTAACGATGGTATTTCTGGTGCACCGCGTTTTGAACGTAAGCGGCTCGCCAGAACCGTATTGATATTTACTGAGAGGTCAGATCAACTTTCCAGGGCAACAGATCGCGTACCCGG
>NZ_JAOWIE010000047.1:0-29646 GCF_030332265.1 Citrobacter sp. Cu231
ATCAATCATCTGCTCTCCAATGACTAGTCTAAAAACTAGTATTAAGACTATCACTTAAATAAGTGATATTGGTTGTCTGGTGATTCAGGGGGCCAGTCTACAGATGTGAAGCATATGCATATTTATAGTATATGCAGATGTCAGGCATATGGATATGTTAAGACTATGCCTGTTTCTCTCATTTTTCCGCCCAGATCCGAAAAAAGGTAGTCACGGATCTTCCTCTCCCCCACACAACGCCACCTCCTGTAAGCACAACATGTGGTGCCGGATTCAGCTGCTGATGACACTATATGTTGTGTCATCTCCCTGACCTGTGATGCGTCGCGCAGGGGCGGAAAACAGAGATATGATGATTTCCTCAGCGTGGTACACTTCCGGAAAGTTGTGATATTCCGGAAAGTCGGATCTGACGGAAACGGCTCTCCGGTAATTTAACGGTGTGGTTATATGGATGCTTGTTATCATGGTGATGATGATAACGGCATGATGTTATCAGACGGCGTGACGGTAAGGGCAGTGATGATGGATGACGTTATCGCATGACCGTCCCTGCCCGGAAAAGAAAAAAGGAGTCACCCATGTTTTTTATTGAGAATGAAGGTCAGGCTGTCGTCAGAACGGATTACTGGCAGTCTGTACAGGCGCAGGCCGGATATGTCTACCTCAGCTGGAATGCTGGCGCAGCCAGGCTGCTTGTCCCGGATGCGGCAAAACATTTACTCAGGGAGATGCGGGGGGCTGACTACGTCATCATCAGTAAGGGAACGCTGCATGGCCGCGATGCGCTGGAACTGGTATTTGAAGACGGCAGCGATGCGCCGTTTGTGATCCACATGCTGAGTGAGCAGTGCGATCGCCTGCCCCCCGAAAACAACCAGGGCGGGGGTTTTGTTGTCACCGTCTGGACGCGTGGCGGTAACCAGCTCCGTTATCCGGGAAAGTACCGGGTTGTGGAAAACCTGCCCGACGTTTCCCCGTGGAGTGAACACTGATATGCAGCACCTGCCGGCACCGATCCACCATGCCCGGGATGCCGCTCAGCTTCCTGTTGCCATCGATTATCCGGCAGCGCTGGCACTCCGCCAGATGTCGATGGTTCATGATGAACTGCCAAAATACCTGCTGGCCCCTGAAGTGAGCGCCCTGCTCCATTACGTGCCGGATCTGCGCCGCAAGATGCTGCTGGCCACACTGTGGAACACCGGTGCGCGCATTAATGAAGCACTGGCGCTGACGCGGGGGGATTTTTCGCTCACGCCCCCGTATCCGTTTGTGCAACTGGCCACTCTGAAGCAGCGGTCAGAAAAAGCCGCCAGGACGGCAGGAAGAATGCCCGCCGGGCAGCAGACCCACCGGCTGGTTCCACTCTCCGACTCCTGGTACGTCAGCCAGCTGCAGACGATGGTGGCCACACTGAAAATCCCCATGGAACGGCGTAATAAACGAACAGGCAGGACGGAGAAAGCGCGGATCTGGGAAGTGACGGACAGAACGGTCAGGACCTGGATTGGGGAAGCGGTTGCCGCCGCTGCCGCTGATGGTGTGACATTCTCTGTTCCGGTCACGCCACATACGTTCCGCCATTCCTATGCGATGCACATGCTGTATGCCGGTATACCGCTGAAGGTCCTGCAGAGTCTGATGGGGCATAAGTCCATCAGCTCAACGGAGGTCTACACGAAGGTATTTGCGCTGGATGTCGCGGCGCGTCATCGTGTGCAGTTCGCCATGCCGGAAGCCGATGCGGTAGCGCTGATAAAACAACTTGAGAGGCGTTAAAAAGCCGTATTCGCGGTTCAGTCAAGGGGGAGCTGGTGCATTCATCTATGGAAGATAGAGCACCAAACTCATAGAGGCCACGTTCTCAGGCCAGAACAGTCTTATATCTCTGGCGCTGACAACCCATAGTACTTGCCTGGATGGGAAACTCTTCTTGTGCCGAGTGTAAGAGCCATCTGCCGGAACGCTTCCTCGCCAGTTCGCTCGCTACGCACAGTTACATGGCTGCGGCGAGGGCTGCCTGATTCTAATAATGATATTTCAGCATGATAGCAGCAATAAAATAGATTGCAGCTATCATGCTGTACACATACGGCCTAGCGCTCTGTTTATGTTATGCTATCTGCAATCTTGCGGCAATCTTGCTTCATCTGTCGATGCGATTCTGAATGAGGTTTCTTTTATTGTTAACGTGACACAAGTATTCGGCTGTCAATTCCAGCACTCTGCTAAGTAGCAAGATTATTTATTGTTGCAATCTTGCTGCAAGCTGTTATCTTGTTCTGGAAGAGTTACTCTACCTAATCTCAATCTGGTTTATATTGATGTTTGCTGCAAGATAGCAGCAAGTAAAGGGGGGCTAAATGGCCTGGATAGTTGGTTTTATTTCTCAGAAAGGTGGTGTGGGCAAAAGCACTAAAGCGAGAGCGTTAGCGCGTGAAGCATCCGCCTGTGGTATCAAAACAAAATTAGCTGATCTCGACTTGGAACAGGCAACGAGTGCTGAGTGGCATCGTAGACGTCTGTCAGCTGGTTTGTCACCGGTTGCTTCCGTTGAAGTGTTTTCAACAGCAAAGCAGGCGATAGAATCTGCCGGCGATTTTGACCTTCTGATTCTTGATGGCCCTGCTCGTGCAAGTAAAGGTACTTCAGAAATTGCTAAGGTCGCCGACCTTATCGTCCAGCCAACGGGAGCCTCCCTTGACGATCTTGTCCCGGCAATTAAAGTTTTCAACGCGTTGGTAAAAGAAGGTATACCACGTTCAAAACTGGTCTTCGCTTTAAGCCGGGTAGGTACCGAAGCGGAAGAGCTGGATGCTCGTGCATATATCAGTGAAGCAGGTTATGAAACTTTATCTGGATGCCTTTTTGAGAAGCCAGCATACAGAAAAGCGATGAATTCAGGACTCGCTGTGACAGAAACACGTTATAAAGGTTTAAACGAGAGAGCTGATGAACTTATCCAGGCACTCATCGATAAGATTGGAGAAGAGTAATGGCTGATGCGTCAAAACTTAGAACTAAAAGAACCCGTAGTGGGTTGGGGGTACCCCCGGGCCCCGACGAAGTGGCTACCAGCTTGAATGCGCCTGAGATAGCTCCGGCTGTCGCTGCCACTGATGTTCAGAGACAACAGGCAGACTCATCGCCAGTGCACCATGAGCCTGTGGTTACGCAAACAGTGACCGAGGTATATACCCGCCGCGATGGCCGTTCTGCCAGAAAAACAAACAGGACGCTGGCATTTGCAACACGTGTCACACCTGCTTTCGACCAAGAGATCCGGGATATCGCAGAGCGTGAGGGGTTGAAACTGGTGGAAGTTCTGGAAAAAGCAGTTGAGGCATATAAGGAAAAACAGGGCTATTAATCCGGGATGCAGCAATCTTGCTGCATTCTTTTTTTGTGTGCAATCTTGCAGCAAGATTTATGCTAGATAAATGCTAGATTGCTGCAAGATAAATGATATAATGCTCAAATTGAGTAGTTAACTGCCCAAGTGAAGTACGCAGCTTGAGTACTTACCTGTGGTTTATGAGCATATTTACTTAATGTGAGTAGTTATTGTGTGAAGATGAATACTCAAGTTGAGTATAAATGGAGATGGTATGAGAATTTTTTGCGATGATGGTTCTACAAATGTGAAACTTGCCTGGTTTGAAGGCAAGACGCTGAAAAGTGCGGTATCAGTGAACTCTTTTCGCCATAACTGGAAAGTCGAGGGCTTAGGCAGCAGTCGTACTTATAACTATCTGCTTGATGGCCGTAAATATACCTACGACCCGGTCAGCGAAGATGCGATCAGCACGACTCATATTGAGTATCAGTACTCTGATACAAATGTGTTGGCAGTTCACCACGCATTACTGAACAGTGGCATTGAACCCCAGGAGATCGATCTCACCGTTACGTTACCTATCAGCGAGTTTTACACGGCCGACTGCCAGAAAAATACGCTTAACATTGAGAGAAAAATTCGCAACCTGATGCGAGAAGTCACCCTGAACAAAGGGGGAACTTTTACCATTAAAAGCGTTGAAGTGATGCCTGAATCACTCCCGGCTGTATTTACTCGCCTAGTTGCTGACAACGTTGGTCAGTACGAAAAATCATTGGTTATCGATCTCGGTGGTACAACTCTGGATGTCGGGGTTATTGTTGGCCAGTTTGAGGATGTTTCGGCTGTACATGGTAATCCTGATATTGGTGTATCAATGGTCACGAAAGCCACGCTCACTGCACTGAAAATGGCCAGCAGTGATACCAGTCCAATGATTGCTGACGAGTTGATCAAAAACAGGAATAACCTGGATTTTGTGGGGCAGGTTGTAAATGAGGTCTCTAAACTAAATCTGGTGCTGGATACCATTGATACAGCGATAAATAAACTGGGCGAGCTAGTTGTTGATGATTTGCTGCAGTATCGAAACGTAAACCGCGTATATATTGTCGGTGGCGGGGCTGCACTCATTGCTGATGCTGTTCGTAAGGCATGGAACCACCTTGGCGAAAAGGTGGTTCTTATGGATGAACCTCAGACAGCGCTGGTCCAGGCTATTGCACGCTTCAAAGCGGAGGAGTAATCGATGTACGAAGGCGAAGAAAGGAAAAAACTTTCACTCTACCTTCACCCGGAGGACTCTGCCGATTGTCTTGCACTGGCTGAAATCGAAACTGTTCCCCGGAAAAAACGGGGGGAGTTATATCGGCAGGCTTTGATAACCGGCCTGATAATGCATCAGCTTGATGAGCGAATTCCCGCCGTGTTAACCGCGCTATTCACCAGAGAATTGAATGCGGATGAGGTCATTAGTCAGATTGCCAGGATAACAGGCTGGAAACCCTCCTCCGGTGATTTAAAAGAGGTACTGAAGGCGTTGGGAGGGCTTCAGAGTACAGTTTCACCAGAACACTCTCAGGATGACGGTGAACAGGCCCGTCTGAAAGCGGCTAGGGTGAAGATGCAAAACCTGATCTAAAAAAGTCTCGCTCCGTGAAACCTGCAAAATTTCTCGGGGTGTGCGGCTTAATTTTTAGATTTCCGCGTTTCCCGTCATTTGAGTCAATGGAGTGCTGGTTGACAGCTCCTCACTCTGAAGGACGGGGATTCCCACATATGCAGCCAGATTTCCGGGTAGTGTGGTTTCAGACGTTGTTCGATTTCATTCTGTAGCGCCTGAAGTGTGCCTGATTTGAGTTTTTTTGTGCTCTGGCGGTCGAAAAGAATTTCAATGCGGATCATGTTCTCATCTCCCTTTTCTTTTGCTGTATGCATATACAGCATTCTAATAACTGAGTCCGCACACAGTCAAATGTCATTGCTCTGACTAAAAAATGCTCAATTCTCTGAGAGTGTGGCTGTATGCCTGCTGTGGACTGCTGTGTCCAGCTTATCCACAGCATTTTGCGCACGGTTCTGTGAATAAAATACCTGGTTACCCAGGCCGTGCCGGCACGTTAACCGGGCTGCATCCGATGCAAGTGTGTCGCTGTCGCCGGCCTCCTCACCCGGTCACGTTTCGTCGTTCCTCCTCCACGCGCTGCGGCTTCGGGGCCGCACCTGCATTCGTATGCGGTCGCCCGGTTACAGGTGCGGCACGGCCTGATGGAGGCCGCATGTGAGAGGAGAATTCCCATGCCAAACTGGTGCTCGAATCGTATGTATTTTTCTGGTGAACCAGCACAGATCGCTGAGATTAAACGACTGGCCAGCGGTGCAGTCACACCGCTTTATCGCCGCGCCACAAATGAAGGTATTCAGCTGTTTCTGGCCGGAAGTGCCGGACTTCTGCAGATCACTGAAAATATCCGCTCTGAGCAGTGCCCCGGAGTGACGGCTGCCGGACGTGGTGCTGTATCACCGGAAAATATCGCGTTCACCCGCTGGCTGACACACCTGCAGAACGGTGTACTGCTGGATGAGCAAAACTGCCTGATGCTGCATGAACTCTGGCTGCAGAGCGGTACTGGACAGCGTCGCTGGGAAGAGTTACCGGATGATGTCAGGGAAACTATCACTGTGCATTTCACCGCAAAAAGAGGTGACTGGTGTGACATCTGGGGTAACGAGGATGTATCGGTGTGGTGGAACCGTCTGTGTGACAACGTACTGCCGGAAAAAACCATGCCGTTTGACCTGCTGACGGTTTTGCCGACCCGCCTGGATATTGAAGTGAATGGCTTTAACGGCGGTGTTCTGAACGGTGTTCCTTCTGCATATCACTGGTATACAGAACGGTATGGCGTGAAGTGGCCTTGTGGGTATGACCTGAATATCAGTAGTCAGGGAGACAACTTCATTCAGGTTGATTTCGACACGCCGTGGTGTCAGCCGGAAAGCGACGTTATTGCAGAATTAAGCCGCCGTTTCAGCTGCACGCTGGAGCACTGGTATGCCGAACAGGGCTGCAATTTCTGTGGCTGGCAGCGATATGAGCGTGGAGAGCTTGTTGATGTGCTGTGGGGGGAACTGGAATGGTCTTCCCCGACAGATGACGATGAGCTGCCGGAAGTCACCGGACCTGCGTGGATAGTCGACAATGTGGCGCATTATGGCGGATGAAGTATGACGGAGACGGGCGGGCAACCGCCCGTTTCTTTTCCGGTAAAGGATGTCGCCGTGCTCCTCTTTTTACTGCGCCGGCTGACGCGGCGCGGCATAAACGCTGCCTGTGGTCAGTGTCCCGCGTCCGGCGGGCACGGGACGGGCGCTTTTACCGCTCCCGGCTGGCGTCGGTGACAGTGTACGCCAGCCCGTCGCCCTTTTCTGATGAACGCCCTTCAAGCCGCTTTCGCGGCATAACCTTGCCGTCAAAAAGACGACGGCTGCGGTATTCCACGGTCGGCCTGACCCGTTACCGGACGCGGTGAACAGCCCACAGGCAGCGGGGAACGGGCACCACAGGGGTGCCCTCCCGGTGCCCTCTGTAAGAGAAGGAGTTTTGTATGTCCCGTTTTGTCCTCGGTAACTGCATCGATGTTATGGCCCGTATCCCTGATAACGCCATTGATTTCATCCTCACCGACCCGCCGTACCTCGTCGGTTTTCGTGACCGTCAGGGGCGTACCATTGCCGGCGATAAAACCGATGAATGGCTGCAACCGGCCTGTAATGAGATGTACCGCGTACTCAAAAAAGACGCGTTAATGGTGAGCTTCTATGGCTGGAATCGCGTCGATCGTTTTATGTCTGCCTGGAAAAATGCGGGATTCAGCGTTGTTGGTCACCTGGTCTTCACCAAAAACTACACATCGAAGGCCGCATATGTGGGCTATCGCCACGAATGTGCCTACATCCTGGCAAAAGGCCGTCCACGTCTGCCACAAAAACCGCTGCCGGACGTGCTGGGCTGGAAATATTCAGGCAATCGTCATCACCCGACGGAAAAGCCCGTTACCAGCCTGCAACCGCTGATTGAGAGCTTCACCCCCCCGAACGCAATTGTGCTGGACCCGTTTGCAGGTAGCGGCTCAACCTGCGTGGCCGCCCTCCAGTCCAGACGCCGGTATATCGGTATCGAGCTGCTTGAGCAGTATCACCGTGCCGGGCAGCAACGCCTTGCCGCCGTGCAACGGGCCATGCAGCAGGGGGCCGCGAATGATGACTGGTTTATGCCGGAGGCTGCGTAAATGAACTATGCAGGACACGAAAAACTGCGCGCCGAAGTGGCGGAGGTGGCCAATGCCATGTGCGACCTGCGTACAACCATGAATGAGATGGAGCAGCGGTACAGCTTTAATGCCGACACCCTGCCGGAACGTCTGGTGCGTCAGACGCTGTTTCGCGCAAACCGCCTCCTGATGGAGGCATATACCGAAATTCTGGAACTGGATTCCTGCTTCAAAGATTGAGAAGGAGACGAGAATGTACGGAACATGCGAAACGCTCTGCCGTGAGCTGGCAGCGCAGTATACGGAGAACACGCCGCTGATGCTGGTTGTCTGGTCCCCGGAAGAGATTCAGGCACTGGCTGACGGTATGGAAATTTCTCTGACCGGTCATGAAATCAGGACCGTCCTGGCACGCCTGGAGGACATCCCGGAAGAACAGCGGATTGAGTCCGGTATTTCTTCCGCTGCGGTGATGGAGATCATCAATAACGTGAGCGAAAACCGCCAGGTGACCGTCCCTGCTGAACTGCTGGCGTCCCTGATTCAGACCGCTGAACAGGCATTGTGGAAACGTGAATGGGCCGCCCGGGATCATGGCCTCGCCGTCCCGGAATGCGTCACCCGCCGTCAGGCGGTGATTAATCAGGCCCGCACCCTGCTGAAAAACAACACACACGAAAACGACTGATGTTATCGCCGCCTCCGGGCGGCGATTCAGGGAGAACGATTAATCATGAACGAAAACACAACACTGAACGCACTGATTTGTCGTCACGCCCGCAACCTGCTGCTGGCGCAGGGCTGGCCGGAAGAGACGGATGTTGACCAGCGGAACCCGAAGTATCCGGGCTGGATCAGCATTTACGTGCGGCTGGATGCGCCCCGGCTGGCGACGTTACTTATCAACCGTCACGGCGGCGTACTGCCGCCGCTCCTGGCCTCTGCCATTCAGAGACTGACCGGAACCGGGGCGGAACTGGTACTGTCCGGCAGTCAGTGGCAGTCGCTGCCGGTACTTCCGGCAGACGGAACGCAGGTGTCTTTCCCGTATGCCGGAGAATGGCTGACCGAAGACGAAATCAGGGCTGTTCTTGATGCGGTGCACGATGCGGTACGAAGCATCTGTTACCAGGTGGCAGAAGATGCGCGGCGTATCCGTGCGGCGCTGACCACCACCGGTCAGACGTTGCTGACCCGCCAGACGCGCCGCTTTTGCCTGGTCGTGAAGGAAAGCGATCACCCCTGCTGGCTCGATGAAGATGACGAAAACCTGCCCGTGGTGCTCGATGCCATCGTGAACCGGGGAGCACGTTTTTCGTCGGTGGAAATGTATCTGGTCAGTGAGTGTATTGAGCATATCCTGTCCAGTGGGCTGGCCTGCGATGTGCTGCGTATACCGGATGAACCGCCCCGCCGCTGGTTTGACCGTGGTGTTCTGCGGGAGGTGGTCCGGGAAGCCCGGACCGAAATCCGCAGCATGGCGGATGCCCTGGCAAAAATCAGGGGCTGATGATGGCGGGGAAAATCCCCGCTTTTTTTCTGCCGGTCCCCGGAAAGAGCAAAAGGATGTCGCCGCCGGCTCCGCTTTACCCGGCCATGCGGGGCATGGCCTTGTGGGTTTTCAGTTATGTGGCCTCAGCGTCGTGTGCGGGCTGTGCCGTGCCTCCATCGTAGCCGGGCTTCTGCGGGCGGGTTGCAAGGTAAGGTGAACCGCTGCGGTCACCCGGTCCCTCCTTCCCGTCTGCCGTGATTTTCCGGTCGTTCACCCGCTCAGATTTCGCGGTCTCACCCTCCAACTCCCGCCAGCCGTGTGCGTCAGGCTGCGGCTTCCCTTGCGCCCTTGCAACCCTGCAGGCCCGGCAAAGATGGAGGCACGGCACCGCCCGGTGTCGCGGAATATGTGAACAACGGAGGAAATCCCATGCAGTATGCGAAACCTGTCACTCTGAATGTTGAAGAGTGCGACCGTCTGTTTTTTCTGCCTTACCTGTTTGGCCAGGATTTTCTGTATGTCGAAGCGTCTGTGTGCGCGCTGGCGAAAAAAATGATGCCGGAATATGAAGGCGGATTCTGGCACTTCATCCGCCTGCCGGACGGTGGCGGTTACATGATGCCGGATGGCGACCGTTTTCATCTGGTTAACGGTGAAAACTGGTTTGACCGTACCGTGAGTGCTGATGCCGCAGGAATCATTCTCACTTCCCTTGTGATTAACCGCCAGTTGTGGCTGTACCACGACAGCGGGGATGCAGGACTGACTCACCTGTACAGGATGCGCGATGCGCAGTTGTGGAGCCACATCGAATTTCACCCCGAATGTAACGCGATTTACGCGGCGCTGGACTGATTAACGGACGGGGCGGCAATGCCGCCCCTGTAAAGGAGACGAGAACATGTACTGTACTGTTAAAGAAATTATCCGCGATGTACTGGATACAGACGTGCCGGACAGTGAATGCGTTTTTGCCGTGGTGCTGACTCGTGGGGATGTGCGTCACATAGCCCAGGACTGGAGTCTGACAGACGATGAGCTGGAAACCGTCATGCAGCGGCTGGACGATGCCTTTGAGCATGGTGCGGATGTCAGCGTTGTTCACGACGTTGTTCGTGAACTGATGGAGGAAAAGCACGCCAGCCGTCAGGTGACAGTCCCGGCGGTGATGCTGGAAAAAGTGATGGCGCTGGCAGGCAGTGAAATGAAGCGCCTGTATGCCGTCGGGAGTGAGAACGGGGGCGACGGTGATGCGTTCGTCAGGGAAGAACGCGAAGCAATGGACGTTGTGTTACAGGCGCTGGACGGGGAGCACATGTCATGAATATCAACACGGAAACCCGCGAAATTCTGCGTAATTACAGGGCTGTGATTAATGCGCGGCGTCGTGAAATGGGGCAGAAACCGCTCACCACCGCGCAGATTGTTGATGAAATCTGCGATTTTGTGGTGAATCAGCAGGCGGTTTTCCTCGGCGGTCACTACATCTTACAGGGCAGCAGAAACAGGTGATACAGGGCAGGCGGTGGAGGCCGCCTGTCAGCCCGCGCGAAAACCCCTGGCAGGCTGGCGCCTGCCGGAAACACGGGGGGCAGCGCCTGCGGCGCTGCCGGCCCGACTTTCCGGTCAGAAGGTAGTGTATGGCTGTATGCCAGGAACAGGTGTAATGTTCCGTGACACTGTCACCGTTTCTGGCTGTTTTTTGTTGCGCCCGCTTCGGCTCCCGGCTGCCTGACGGCATCCGGTCGTCAGGCCCGACTCCGACAGGCAGCTGCTGGCGCACCCGCCAGTCTCCGCCGAACCCGCTGGCGCGGTTTCGGGCTGTCGCTACGGTCCGATGCGTGAAAACCCGGGCTTGCAGCGACCGTTCCGGTCGCGCCGCCCCTGTCGCGCCGTGGCCTGCGCTCCCTGCACACCTGACGGTGTGTGAGGAAACTGCGCCTGATGGCGCAGCAGTCTTCCCTCCTGCCGCCACCTCTGCGGCCTGTTTCCCGCTGTGGACTTTCCGGGGGGCAGACGTGACCCCCTCCCGTTCCATCTGTCCAGGGTGAGATGCACCGGCCACAAAATTTTTAGCCATGAACCCGGCAAAAAATTTTGCGTCCGCCCCCGGACAGCTGTCCCGTGAGGCGGTAAACGGGCCCCCATCGGAAAGGTCCACTGCGGGGATAAAACCCTGTGAAGTGGACGGCAGGAGGAGCTTTCGCTCCTCTGAAGGGGGACATGAACGTCCCGTCGCCGGTATCCGGTTTATCTCACATCTTTCAGTCAGGAGGTTCTTATGAGTGCACGTGGTATCAACAAGGTCATCCTCGTCGGGGTGCGCCGTTGAAGCGCGGTGTTTTATGGAGTGTTGCATGAAAAGCAACATGGCTTAGTGGTATAGCCATTGCATACTGTGGTTAGCCTCGCTTGGTAACAGGCTCGGAGATCCTGAAAAGGAGAGGTGAACATAGCATCCACAGAAAAGGGTGGTGAATACGGAAATCGTTATAAGTATCACCACTCAATGCAAGATGTATATGGATAAACTGGGTTTGTTGAAGTCGAGATCTATGTGGGAAACAGGAAACCAATAACGCAGAACGATTGAAGCGTTATTCCCGTAATAGCACAAGAAATCCGCCCTACGTTGATTGTGACCACTCTAACGGGCCAGCTATTGATGAAATAGTTAAACGATCGAAAGACATCCTAAGTACATCGCATCTCCACACCGTGAAACTACGGGACTACCTAAACTGGATTTATACCCAGCATGGTAGCGGAGTCTCCATAGTACTCAAGGTCGGCCTGTAATGGGCTACGGCAGTCCGCATTATACGGAAGCAGCAAAGGTATAAATCAACCGGAAGGGAGATGAAAGCCTCACAGTGCTGCGGGGAAGGGAGACAGTTGTTAGATACATCAATCTCTAAGAGGAGGGTTAGCCAATGCTGCCTGATGAACTTGAGAAAAGATTAGATGGAATTGAGGATGCTTCAAAAAAAGGGTATCCAGTACGTAATCTATACAAAATTGCGTGTGAGCCCGGACTGTGGCTGCAAGCCTACGTGAATATACGGGCCAATGCAGGTGCACTGACTCAAGGTGTATCAACAGATACCATTGATGGCTTCTCTATCGAAAGAGCAGAGAAGCTGGCAAAAACATTGCGGAGTAGAGAATACGTAGCGAAACCTGTACGCAGAGTTCAGATCCCAAAAAAGGACGGAAAAACCAGACCGCTGGGGATTCCAGGTGGAGACGATAAACTGGCGCAAGAAGTAGCAAGAATTATTCTGGAAAGGGTTTATGAACCAGTATTCTCTGAACACTCTCATGGATTCAGACCAAAACGTTCGTGTGAAACTGCGCTCAGATCTATTCGTCCAGTCTGGAACGGAGTTAAATGGATCGTGGATGTTGATATCAAAGGTTTCTTTGACAATATCCCCCACAAACTATTGCTGAATACACTGGCAGAGAAAATTAAGGATAAGAATTTCCTGAAATTAATCGAACAGTGGCTGAAGGCAGGATATGTGGACAATTGGAAATACCATCGCTCATATTCTGGCACGCCACAAGGTGGGATAATTTCTCCCTTACTGGCAAATATATACCTCGACAAACTGGACCGTTTTGTAGAACAGAACTTAATTCCTGCATATACAAGCGGTACAAAACGAAGAGCGAATCCAGATATGAACAGGCTGGCCCATAAGATTCATAAACTACGAAAGAAAGTAGACGGTATGGCAACTGATTCTGAATCAGAAAAAGAAGCCATAAAGAAAGAAATTGAACGACTGCTTGAAGAAAAACGTTCTATACCATCTCAGGTCATGAACGATCCAAACTTCAGGCGTATGTACTATGTTCGATATGCTGATGACTTCGTAATTGGTGTCATCGGCTCGAAGAAAGATGCTGAACATATATCAAGACAGGTCAGAAACTTTATTACTACTTCACTGGGATTGGAAGTTAATGAAGCAAAGACCAGGATCCGCCATATCTCAGAAGGAGTTAATTTTTTAGGCTATGAAATCAGACAGGCAGATGCAAAGAAATTGCTGAAGCAGAAAATGCAAGGGCGGCACGCTCTCCGGAGATCCACCACAGGAATTGTGCAGCTCTTCGTTCCTGACAATATAACCGCTAAATTTTGTCACCAAAAGAAATATGGCTGTTATGAGAATGTGAAGGCTGTACATCGTTCAAGTCTACAAAATCTCAGTGAAGCTGAAATTGTTCTGACTTTCAACGCGGAAATGCGCGGATTGGCGAACTACTACAGTCTGGCGCTGGACATGAAATATAAATTATCAAAATTATATTTCATATGGCAAATAAGCCTTTTTAAGACCCTAGCGAATAAACGACGTAGTTCAGTGAATAAAGTCGCCAAATCGCTACGGCAAAATAATGGAGATCTGGCTATTACCGTTCAGGCCAAAAATGGATCCCGAAAGATTGAGGTTTTCAAACTCAAACATGTCAATCGCAACCGAACAACGATTGTCGATACGGAACCGAGAACCGCACATATCACAACCCGCACAACAGAGATCATGCGTCGATTAGGGGCAAGGATCTGCGAGTATTGTGCGAAGACTGGGCGCTGCGAAGTACATCATGTCAGAAAGCTAAAAGACCTGAAGAAAGGTCGTAAGGCCGGATATAAACCCAGCCTGTGGCAACTAATGATGATCGCACGCCGCCGGAAAACGATGATTTTGTGCGCAAGTTGCCACGACAAGTTACATAGCGGAAAACTACCCGATCTGAGACAGGAAAAGGGAAGAATACTCCTGCAACCACCTGTCTCAAGTGGGGATTCTGCTAAATGAGTTTATCCCCAATAAGCTAGCAATGGAGAGCCGTATGCATTGAAAGGTGCACGTACGGTTCGGAGGGGGGGTAACGGTGATCTAACTCAAGATAAGCAGGACATATTCGCCATTTATCTTGAAAGACCACACGTACCCTACCCTACCGTCTGGGAAAAGATCCGGAAGTCCGTTACATCCCAAACGGGGGCGCAGTGGCAAACCTGCAGGTGGCCACGTCAGAAAGCTGGCGTGACAAACAGACGGGGGAGATGCGGGAGCAGACAGAATGGCATCGCGTGGTGTTGTTCGGCAAGCTCGCGGAAGTGGCAGGTGAATATCTGCGCAAGGGCGCGCAGGTCTACATCGAGGGACAACTCCGTACCCGTAGCTGGGACGACAACGGCATCACCCGCTACATCACTGAAATTCTTGTTAAGACCACGGGCACCATGCAGATGCTGGGGAGTGCACCACAGCAGAACGCTCAGGCGCAACCGAAGCCTCAGCAGAATGGGCAGCCACAGAGTGCTGACGCGACGAAAAAAGGTGGCGCGAAAACGAAAGGCCGTGGACGTAAGGCCGCGCAGCCGGAGCCTCAGCCGCAACCGCCGGAGGGTGACGATTACGGGTTTTCAGACGACATCCCGTTCTGATCGGGCTGACTGTGACAACCGCCCCGCCCTGTGCGGGGCATCACCGGAGATATGAGGATGAGCGAATATTTCAGAATACTTCAGGGACTGCCGGACGGCTCCTTTACCCGTGAACAGGCGGAAGCCGTTGCCGCACAGTACCGGAACGTCTTTATCGAGGATGATCAGGGAACGCATTTTCGCCTGGTTGTCCGTCAGGATGGCACGTTGATCTGGCGCTCCTGGAATTTTGAGGACTGTGCCGGGTACTGGATGAACCAGTACATCAGGGATTTCGGGATTCTTAAGTAAGAGAGGTGCCGGACGCGCGAACGTCCGGCAGGACATAAGCAATTATAAGGGGATGATTATGCCTGTAACGAAGTGTGAACCAGAAACCACCCGCAAAGCAAGCCGTAAATCTGTAAAAACGCAGGAAACTGTCCTGTCTGCCCTGCTGGCGCAGACGGAGGAAGTGAGCGTGCCGCTGGCCTCGCTGATTAAGTCACCGCTGAATGTGCGCACGGTGCCGTATTCTGCGGAGTCCGTCAGCGAACTGGCGGAGTCCATTAAGGGCGTCGGACTGCTGCAGAATCTGGTCGTGCATACCCTGCCTGGTGACCGTTACGGTGTCGCCGCAGGTGGTCGCCGACTGGCTGCACTCAACATGCTGGCAGAGCGTGGCATCCTTACGGCTGACTGGCCTGTACGCGTGAAGGTTATTCCGCAGGAGCTGGCGACTGCCGCATCAATGACTGAAAACGGTCATCGTCGGGATATGCACCCTGCCGAACAGATTGCCGGATTCCGTGCGATGGCGCAGGAAGGCAAAACGCCTGCACAAATCGGTGATTTGCTGGGCTATTCGCCCCGCCACGTTCAGCGAATGCTGAAACTGGCAGACCTTGCGCCTGTCATCCTCGATGCGCTGGCAGAAGACCGCATCACCACAGAGCACTGTCAGGCGCTGGCGCTGGAGAACGACACCGCGCGTCAGGTGCAGGTGTTTGAAGCCGCCTGCCAGTCGGGATGGGGCGGTAAACCGGAAGTACAGACCATTCGTCGTCTGGTGACCGAAAGTGAAGTGGCGGTGGCAGGTAACAGTAAATTCCGCTTCGTGGGGGCTGATGCTTTCTCACCTGACGAACTGCGTACTGATTTGTTCAGCGATGACGGGGACGGTTATGTCGACCGCGTGGCGCTCGATGCTGCCCTGCTGGAAAAACTCCAGGCTGTCGCTGAACACCTTCGGGAAGCAGAAGGCTGGGAATGGTGCGCCGGACGCATGGAGCCTGTCGGTGAGTGCCGTGAGGATGCCGGAACATACCGCTGTCTGCCGGAGCCGGAAGCGGTGCTGACGGAGGCAGAAGAAGAACGCCTGAACGAACTGATGACGCGTTACGACGCGCTGGAAAACCAGTGTGAGGAATCCGACCTGCTGGAAGCAGAAATGAAGCTGATTGACTGCATGGCGAAGGTCAGGGCGTGGACGCCGGAGATGCGTGCCGGAAGTGGCGTGGTGGTGTCCTGGCGTTATGGAAACGTATGTGTCCAGCGTGGTGTGCAGTTGCGCAGTGAAGATGACGCGACTGATGACGCTGACCGCACGGAACAGGTGCAGGAAAAAGCGTCAGTGGAGGAAATCAGTCTGCCGTTGCTGACGAAAATGTCTTCCGAACGCACGCTGGCAGTCCAGGCAGCACTGATGCAGCAACCGGACAAATCTCTGGCACTGCTGGCATGGACGCTCTGCCTGAATGTGTTTGACAGCGGAGCGTACAGTAAACCAGCACAAATCAGCCTGGAATGTAAACATTATTCGCTGACCAGCGATGCGCCGTCAGGGAAGGAAGGTGCCGCATTCCTGGCGCTGATGGCAGAAAAAGCCCGTCTTGCGGCCCTGTTACCGGAGGGATGGTCACGGGACATGACGACGTTCCTGTCACTCAGTCAGGAGGTGCTGTTATCCCTGCTCAGTTTCTGCACTGCGTGCAGAATCCACGGTGTTCAGACCCGTGAGTATGGTCACACGTCACGCAGTCCGCTGGATTCGCTGGAAAGCGCCATCGGCTTTCACATGCGCGACTGGTGGCAGCCGACAAAAGCAAACTTCTTCGGACACCTGAAAAAGCCGCAGATTATCGCAGCCCTGAATGATGCCGGACTGTCCGGTGCCGCACGGGAGGCAGAGAAGATGAAGAAAGGCGATGCCGCTGAACATGCAGAGTTCCATATGAAAGACAACCGCTGGGTGCCTGGCTGGATGTGTTCACCACGTCCACAGACGGATGCCACTGAACGCGCCGATAACCTGGCTGATGCCGCCTGATGAACAACCACACCGCCCCGCCGGAGACGGGGCGGCAGAGGGAGATATACGATGATGAATACCGAACTGACACTGAATGCCCTGCAGTCCATGAATGCCCAGGAATATGAAGAAATCCGTGCTGCGGGAAGCGATATGCGCCGTAATCTCACTCACGAGGTGATGCGTGAAGTGGACGCACCGGCTAACTGGATGATGAACGGAGAGTATGGCAGCGAGTTCGGGGGCTTTTTCCCCGTCCAGGTTCGTTTCACGCCAGCCCACGAACGTTTCCACCTGGCATTATGTTCGCCGGGAGACGTCTCTCAGCTCTGGATGCTGGTTCTGGTGAATGGTGGTGGACAGCCTTTCGCCGTCGTTCAGGTGCAACATATCTTCACGCCTGTCGCGATCAGTCACACGCTGGCGCTTGCTGCGACACTGGATGCGCAGGGATACAGTGTTAACGACATCATCCATATCCTGATGACAGAAGGAGGTCAGGCATGAGCGCACGTTCACGGGCACTGATCCCCCTCAGCGCAGAACAACAGGCCGCCATGCAGGCGGTGGCTGTCACAGAACAACGTCGTCGTCAGGGACGCACACTTTCAGCATGGCCTTATGCCACCGCTTTCTTTCGCTGCCTGAATGGCAGTCGCCGGATTTCGCTGACCGATCTCCGCTTTTTTGCCCCTGCGCTGACGAAGGAGGAATTTCATGGCAACCGTCTCCTGTGGCTGGCTGCAGTGGATAAACTGATTGAAAGTTTTGGAGAAGTCTGTGTTCTTCCCCTGCCATCCGATGCGGGGCACCGTCTGTTCCCGTCCGTGCCTTTTCATGAAGGTGAGCGTCGTCGTCAGAAAACCACGCTGACAGAGCAGAAATACAGCCGCCAGCGGGAACGTGAGGCAGAACGACGGGAACTGGAATACCAGACATGTTTTGCTCAGGCGCAGATTGACCTTGCGTTTCATACTCCCGCCACGGTCGGAAGCTGGTTGTCCCGCTGGTCTGGTGTTGTTGAGGAGCATGATCTGGAAACGATTTTCTGGGGGTGGTGCGGGCGTTTTCCGTCACTGTCATCATTTGGCCGGTTTTTCTGGCAGGAGGAACCACTCTGGCGGCTGATTTTTGAAGCCGGTGAGGCCGGTCGTGGTGCACCGATACAGGTACGTGCACTTGAGCAGTGGATGATCCCGAACAAGCTGGAGAACGTAATATGATGAAATCAGACGAAAAATATCAGGTTCCCGTGTGGATGCGACCTCTGTTGCCGTTGCTCTGCAACACCGGAGGGAACGATCCGGAAGAACTGCTGAATGATACAGAAACCACTGCCAGTGCGAATGTTGTCCGTTATGTACTGATAGTTGCTGTGCGGTCGCAGGTTGATCTGCTGCAGCTTCTGTACAGGAAAGGGCTGTTGCGCACAGAGATACCAGGTGGCTTTTCACCGGAAGAAGCGCAGGCACTCCTGGATAATCTGGAGCGCAGCCATATCAGCAAGGCGCTGTCGGGCGAGCGAATGGTAGCCCGTG
Organism: Citrobacter sp. Cu231; assembly: GCF_030332265.1. Lineage (NCBI taxonomy): Bacteria > Pseudomonadati > Pseudomonadota > Gammaproteobacteria > Enterobacterales > Enterobacteriaceae > Citrobacter > Citrobacter sp. Cu231. The sequence continues at coordinate 18,405 of NZ_JAOWIE010000047.1, forward strand.
ACAGAAATGCCGATCTGGCCTGGATTCGACAGCAACTGGTCGATGCCGCCTGGTTTGTCCGTGCCACACTGGAAGCGCATGGGATGAGCGTCGGAAATGAGAGTCCCCCTGCTCAGCCGGAGACAATGCCGGACATACAGACACGGGAACTGGTGATGTTGATCAAGCGACTGGCATCATCGCTGAAAGCGGTGAAACCGGACAGTTGTGTGGTGCGTGAAGCGCAGGACTGGCTGCGCGACAGAAAACTTGTGAGCATCACGGATGTTCTTCGGTGAACCAGTGGAGGTATGCTTGAGGGGCAGGGACACGCCGATCATGATCGTTTCATATCAGGGGTGGTCTGGAGGTCATGCGGTGTGTCCTCTGCACTCGCCGGAATAAGGAAGTCGCCGGCGGCTCCGCTTTTACCCGGCCATGCGGGGCATGGCCTTGTGGGTTTTCAGCTCTGTGGCCTCAGCGTCGTGTGCGGGCTGTGCCGTGCCTCCATCTTAGCCGGGCTGGCAGGGATGCAAGGGTACGCTTCGCCGCTGCGGTCACCCGGTCCCTCCTTCCCGTCTGCCGTGATTTTCCGGTCGTTCGTCCGCTCAGGTTTCGCGGCCTCACCCTGCAACTCCCGTCAGCCGTGTGCGTCAGGCTGCGGCTTCCCTTGCGCCCCTGCATCCCCGCCTTATCGCCCGGCTTTTATGGAGGCACGGCACCGCCCGGTGCCGCAGAACATGTGACTATGGAGGATTCGGGAATGTCTGTTGTTGCACCTGCTGTATACGTTGGAACCTGGCACAAATACAACTGTGGAAGCATCGCCGGACGCTGGTTTGACCTGACCACGTTTGATGATGAGCGCGACTTTTTCGCCGCCTGCCGTGCTCTTCACCAGGATGAAGCCGATCCTGAACTGATGTTTCAGGATTATGAGGGATTCCCGGGGAATATGGCCTCTGAATGCCATATCAACTGGGCCTGGGTTGAAGGCTTCCGCCGGGCACGGGATGAAGGCTGCGAAGAGGCTTATCGTCTCTGGGTGGATGATACCGGTGAGACGGATTTTGACACCTTCCGCGATGCCTGGTGGGGCGAGGCTGACAGTGAGGAGGCTTTTGCGGTTGAGTTCGCCAGTGATACCGGCCTGCTGGCTGACGTGCCGGAGACGGTGGCGCTCTATTTTGACTATGAGGCGTATGCGCGGGATTTATTCCTGGACTCCTTCACCTTTATTGACGGTCATGTGTTCCGTCGGTGATTTACTCCCCCGCTCCGGCGGGGGTATGGCCTGCCAGGCCGCCGGAAAACCCTGGCAGGCTTACGCCTGCCTGAAATGCAGGAGGGCCGCGCCTGCGGCGCTGCCCTTCCTGCCCGTCATGGTGTGAGGCATTTTTCTGTTATGTCGTTTCTGTTGTTCTGACTCCCGGGGGGCGGGGACACCCTTCGGCTCCCGGCTGCCTGGCGGCATCCGGTCGTCAGGCCCGACTCCGACAGGCAGCTGCTGGCGCACCCGCCAGTCTCCGCCGAACCCGCTGGCGCGGTTTCGGGCTGCCGCTACGGTCCGATGTCTGAAAAACCAGGCTTGCAGCGACCGTTCCGGTCGCGCCGCCTCTGTCGCGCCGTGACCTGCGCTCCCTGCACACCTGACGGTGTGTAAGGCCACTGCGCCTGATGGCGCAGTTGTCTGCCCTTCCGCCGCCACCCCTGCGGCCTGTTTCCCGCTGTGGACTTTCCGGGGGCTGAAGCGGCCACAACACGTGTCAGCCGTCCAGGGGGGAGATGTACCAGCCACAAAACTTTTTGCCGCAAGCGTCAAAAACTTTTGCGTCTGCCCCCGGACAACTGCCCCGTGCCGTGGCTGTCGCTGCCCCATCGGAAAGGTCCACTGCGGGGAGAAACCCCGAAGAAGTGGACGGCAGAAGGGGCTTTCGCCCCTCCGGGGAATAACCGGTCGGCCCGGCGACCTGATTCAGCAGAAGGAGACGTTTTCATGACAGTCAGCAGCACGATTTCCGTTTTTTGCCGCGACGGGGTGTTCCGTACCGTTTACTGCCATCTGCACGGGGAGCCGACCTGGAACGGTCGCATCCTGCATACCCACTATGCCACCGGTCAGCAGGCCGAAGCCCTGGTTGAACACGGTGATATCCGTTGCCTCGGTCCCCGTTGCGACAAACCCGCCGGGCATACGCTTCAGAACCCGGTGGACGGTGTGACGGCTTATTACGGACGTGACAGTGGTTTCCGGATGGACAGTGAGGCGCGTGAGTACCGTTCTTTCATGGAGGCTATTGCCACTGAAAGCACTGAAGAGGTGCGCTTCCATTATGTGTTCATCGACGGCTACTGGAAGGTGATGTACCGCACGCCGGAAGGCTGGAAGATGAAAGCGCTCGCGCTGGCACTGCGTCGCTGTCCGAAATGAAAAAAAGGCAGGGCGATAAACCCTGCCTCTCTCCGCCGGCGCTTCCCCGCCAGGAAGTCCGGCATCTCAATCACTATCTATGGAGATTATGCCATGAGACCATCAATTATCTTCGCAACCGCCGAGTATGTAAAGCGTCTGCGTGAAGAGTGCCTGCGGGAGAATAAACCCCTGCACCGCCATACCCGCTTCAGACGTCAGGAGCTGGCACAGGATGAGATTAACCCGGACGTCCTGGCGATGAGCGGTCATATCGCCAGACGCTGCAGTGAGCAGAAGCGGGTACGTATCCCCGCCATGAAAGTCAGCGAATGGGGCCACCTGCTCCGCGCGCTTGAAATTGAGCGGGTCTGCCACTGATTAACCCTTGCCGTCTGCCTGTGCAGGCGGCAGGATACGTTCAGACATCTCACCAGGAGGAACCGTGAGTAAGAAGAAAAACACCACAACGCCCACGCCGCATGATGCCGCGTTCCGGTCGTTCCTGGCGAATCCCGACGTCGCCAGAGATTTTCTGGAACTGCATCTTCCGGCGGAGTACCGGCAGTTGTGCGACCTGTCCACGCTGAAGCTGGAACCCGCCACCTTTGTAGAGCCGGACCTGCATCAGTACGCCAGCGATATCCTCTGGAGCGTGAAAACCACCGGGGGTGAAGACGGCTATGTTTATACGCTCATCGAGCACCAGAGCACCGAAAATCTGTACATGCCTTTCCGCATGTTACGTTACAGTGTGGCGGCGATGCAGAGGCATCTGGAGCAGCACAAAACGTTGCCACTGGTCATTCCGGTGCTGTTCTATCACGGTGAGCGCAGCCCGTACCCGTACAGCATGAACTGGCTGGACTGTTTTGAGAATCCGGCGCTTGCGGCTAAAATATACACAAAGCCGTTTCCGCTGGTTGATATCACTGTCGTTGATGACAATGAAATCATGAACCATCGCCGGATGGCCGCACTGACGCTGCTGATGAAGCATATCCGCCATCGTGACATGATGGAGCTGCTGGACAAACTCCCGCAGGTCATGGTGGAAATTTCAGACGAGCAGGTGCGTGTTCTGATTCATTACATCGTTAACGCAGGGGACTCTGTATCACCGGAATTTATGCGGGCGCTGGCTGAGCGTCTGCCGCAGCATGAGGATAAACTGATGACTATCGCAGAACGTCTTGAGCAAAAAGGTCGCCAGGAAGGCAGGATGGAAGGACGCATGGAAGGACGCATGGAAGGAGCGCTTGAAAAAGCCCTGGCTATTGCGTGCCAGCTTCAGAAAATGGGGATGACGCCGGAGCAGATTAAGCAGGCTACCGGACTTTCCGATGACGAACTGAAGAAAATCACTCACTGATGAGAACCACAAAGCCCGGCAAAATGCCGGGCTTTTTTGTCAGCAGGAGCAGAGCAAACAGCATGACGATTGCAGAACGTCTTATACAGAAAGGTTTCGACGAAGGTTTTAAAGAAGGTTTTAAGAAAGGTGCGCTTGAAGTGGCGCGGGAAGCAGCCTGCCGGCTGCGGGATATGGGCTGGACGCCGGAACGGATTCAGGAGGCGACCGGACTTTCCGGTGAAGAACTGAAAAAGCTGTTTCCTGATGATCAGTAGCCTGGCATTCAGCCAGGCTGTGAATCACGCTCACACATCCTCTGCCGTTTCCCCCAGTTCATTTTCCAGTCGTCTGATGATATCTGCTTTACGCATCCCCTGCATGTGAGGCAGCAGGTCACGGACTGAAAGAGCCTGGGTGGTCCTCCAGACGGTGACGTCCACCTGTTCCGCATTTTCCCAGGCGTGCCATGTTCTCTGCGTCACGCCAAATTCTCTGGCCGCTTTTTCGCGTGACCAGAGCATGCTTTTTCGCCAGATTCGCAGTTCCCAGCCGGTCATAAAACACCTTTGAAAAAGTGAAAAAACTTCAATTTATTTTATCATCATAATCACCAAATCAACGCGATAAATAAGTGTGAAAAAGTGAAAAAATTTCACTTTTTCTAGTTGCAGATGTCGTGCTGTTTTCTCTGTTTTCACCTGTGCGGGAGTGGTGCGTCAGTGACCACCACATGCCATTGTTGTGCCGTCGTTTTTCTTCAGTCGCGCCGGATGTGGCGCTCCCTGCACACCTGACGGTGTGTAAGGCCACTGCGCCTGATGGCGCAGCTGTCTCTGCCTGTCTGCCGCCGCAGTGCGGCCTGTTCTCCGCAGACGGACTTTCCGGGGGTACATACACGACCACATCCCGTTTCAGTCGTCCAGGGGAGAGATGTACCAGCCACAAAACTTTTTGCCGCAGGCGTCAAAAACTTTTGCGTCTGCCCCCGGACAACTGCCCCGTGACGTGGTGAGCGTCCCCCGTCGGAAAGGTCCACTGCGGGGAAATCCCCGAAGACCCGGACGGCAGAAGGAGCTTCGCTCCTCCGGGAAATGACCTGGCTGACCCGGCAGTCGTGACGATGAGGAGACAATGTGATGAATCAGACTTTACCCACTGCTGACCTGAATACTGCCGGTACGACAGATGTTATTCCGTCTGTGGCTATCGACCGCATCATCGCGCAGCGTAACGAAGGTATTGCACTGTTCATGCAGGCGATGGAATGCCTGGCGACAGCGCGCAAGATTCTGCTCGATGCGTCAGGTGATATTTTTCTTTACGGGTTTGAAGACTGCGTGACTGATTCCGTTCGTCGCATGGATAAGCCGGAAGAAGCGAAAAGGAATATCACCCGTCTTGCCGACCGGAAAATCTGGGACCGCCTAATGACAGATACGGGCATGTACACCTTCATGAGTTCATGCCAGCGTGATGAGTGGAACAGCCAGCTGATGAGCGACACCTGTCCTGAAATCACCCTGGACAATGTACTGGCAACATTCCGCCATCTTAATGCCAGCAAGATGCAGACGTTTGAACAGGGGCTGATTGATGTCTACCGGAAATTGTCATGGGATTACAGAACCAATAATCCCTGCCGTCTGGGTAAGAAAATCATTATTGAAAACCTGCTGTACCGCTGGAGTAACGGGCGTGTGACGCTGGACTGCAGCGGACGGGAGGCACTGGATGACCTGGTACGTCCGTTTTATCTGCTGGAGGGGCGCAACGTTCCTGACTTCAGGAACAGCATCGGGGCGCAGTATGGTGAATTTCTCGGGAACGGTGACAATGTCGGTAAGCTGTTAGAAGGGGAATATTTTACGGTGCGTGGCTACCAGAAAGGGACCATACACATTGTCTTTAAGCGTTCTGACCTTGTTGAAAAACTGAATGATATTATTGCACGGCATTATCCAGGTGCATTGCCGCCACGAGTCTGATTAAACAGAAAAGCCCTGGTATTTATTCCGGGGCTTTTTTTTCTGTAATCATCATAATCTCAGAACACGATGTGACATTGTCACATCAATTGTTGTTCATATCGATGCCATCTTTCCTGCCTGAATCTGTCTTTTTAGGTGCTGTTTTAGAGGAAGAACGGCGGGATGTTTTTTTCGATTCTGCTTCCCGAATAATGTCACGAAGTGCCTTCTCTCCTACTTCATACCCTGCATTTTTGAGCGTGTCACGAACATCTGCCAGTGTATAACCCTTTGTCCTTACCAGGACAATAATGTCATCACGAATGGCATCAAGAAAATCACGCAATGTTTTCCGTTGAGCGGTGAGATCTGGCAATTCCGATAAAGCAGCTTTTGCCAGCTGGATATCATCATCTGAGTAAAATTTTTTAGAAGCCATTGGCACGTTCTCTCCGTTTCATGTTGAAGTCTGATTTTATCATCAAAAACTGACTCCTGGCAGGGCTGCGCCCTGCCTCTGCCGTCTGCATAAGACTATGATGCACAAAAATAACAGGCTATAATGCCCTGAAAAACGGGACAGGATGTGCAATTGTATAACCGCGCACGCGCGATTATACAATTGCCTCCTGGTCAGGGCTTCGCCCCGACACCCCAGTAAGGAGCTGACCGTGAGTGATAAACGTCAAAGAAGTGGTAGTGAAAGACGGCAAAAGACGATCCTGAGAGCGGTCCGGTTCTCACCGGATGAGGATGAAACTATCTGTAAGAATGCTGAAGATTCCGGACTTACTGTATCTGCTTACATCCGAAATGCAGCACTGAATAAGCGAATTAACTCCCGGACAGATGATGCTTTTCTGAAGGAGTTGATGAGACTGGGAAGGATGCAGAAGCATCTGTTTGTTCAGGGAAAAAGAACCGGTGACAAGGAATACGCAGAAGTACTTGTTGCCATAACCGAACTTACAAATACATTGCGTAAACAGTTAATGGAAGGTTGAGGATTCTCCGGTGAATGCAGTCATTCCGAAAAAGAGAAGGGACGGCAAGTCTTCGTTCGAAGACCTGGTATCCTACGTCTCTGTCCGGGATGACATGACCGATGAGGAACTGGATTTATCTTCTTCTTCGCAGGCTGAACAACCATACCGAAGCCGTTTCAGTCGCCTTGTTGATTATGCGACACGTCTTCGAAATGAATCATTCGTGGCGCTGGTTGATGTCATGAAGGACGGCTGCGAATGGGTTAACTTTTATGGTGTGACCTGTTTTCACAACTGTACATCGCTTGAAACTGCCGCTGCAGATATGGAGTACATTGCCCGGCAGGCTCACTATGCAAAAGATGATACTGACCCTGTTTTTCACTACATCCTTTCCTGGCAGTCACATGAAAGCCCGCGTCCGGAACAGATTTATGACAGTGTACGTCATACGCTGAAATCACTCGGCCTTGCCGACCATCAGTATGTCTCTGCCGTGCATACTGATACAGATAATCTGCACGTCCATGTGGCTGTTAACCGGGTACACCCTGAAACGGGTTATCTGAACCGGTTATCCTGGAGTCAGGAAAAACTCAGTCGTGCCTGCCGTGAGCTTGAACTGAAGCATGGTTTTGCTCCGGATAACGGTTGCTGGGTTCATGCACCGGGAAATCGTATCGTTCGCAAAACTGCCGTTGAACGTGATCGCCAGAACGCTTGGACACGCGGAAAAAAACAAACTTTTCGCGAGTATGTTGCGCAGACAGCGGTCGCTGGTTTACGCAGTGAACCTGTACATGACTGGTTATCCCTGCATCGTCGTCTTGCGGAAGATGGTCTTTACCTGTCTCAGATGGACGGAAAATTTCTGGTGATGGATGGCTGGGATCGCAACAGGGAAGGTGTACAGCTTGACTCGTTTGGTCCCTCCTGGTGTGCAGAAAAACTCATGAAAAAAATGGGTGACTACACGCCAGTACCAAAAGATATTTTCAGCCAGGTGGACGCACCCGGACGCTATAACCCGGACTTTATTGCAGCTGATGTTCGCCCGGAAAAAATCGCTGAAACAGAAAGTCTGCAGCAGTATGCCTGTCGTCATCTTGGAGAACGTCTGCCGGAAATGGCACGGGAAGGACGGCTGGAAAACTGCCAGGCTATTCACCGCACACTGGCTGAAGCGGGATTATGGGTGCGTGTTCAGCATGGTCACCTGGTTATCTGTGACGGTTATGAGCATAACCAGACTCCCGTTCGTGCTGACAGCGTATGGTCACTGCTGACGCTCGACAATGTGAATCAACTCGATGGTGGCTGGCAGCCTGTACCAACAGATATTTTCCGCCAGGTTACGCCAACAGAACGCTTCCGTGGTCGTCGTATGGAGAGCTGTCCTGCGACCGATAAAGAATGGCACCGTATGCGTACAGGTACGGGGCCGCAGGGGGCTATCAAACGCGAACTGTTTTCTGACAAAGAAAGTCTGTGGGGATACAGCATCAGCCATTGTAGCCCTCAGATTGAAGAAATGATCACACAGGGTGAGTTTACCTGGCAGCGTTGTCATGAGTTGTTTGCACAACAGGGATTGATGCTACAGAAACAACATCACGGGCTTGTTGTCGTTGATGCCTTTAATCATGAGCAAACGCCGGTGAAGGCCAGCAGCATTCATCCTGATCTGACACTGGGGCGTGCAGAGCCACAGGCCGGACCTTTTGTGAGTGCCCCAGCAGATTTGTTTGACAGGGTGCAACCTGAAAGTCGCTATAACCCGGAGCTGGCTGTCAGTGACAGGTACGGGGTCAGCAGTAAACGTGACCCAATGCTGCGCCGGCAGCGACGTGAAGCCAGAGCTGAGGCCCGTGCTGACCTGCGTGCCCGCTATCTGGCATGGCGTGAACAATGGCGTAAACCAGATCTGCGTTATGGGGAACGTTGTCGGGAAATTCATCAGGCATGCCGTCTGCGGAAGTCACACATTCGTGCGCAGTACGATGATCCGGCATTACGTAAGCTGCATTATCACATTGCAGAAGTTCAGCGAATGCAGGCATTGATCAGGCTGAAAGAAGACATCAGGGATGAGCGGCAGAAACTTATTGCTGACGGGAAGTGGTATCCACCCTCTTACCGTCAGTGGGTCGAAATTCAGGCTGCTCAGGGGGACAGGGCTGCTGTATCGCAGCTGAGAGGCTGGGATTATCGCGATCGCCGTAAAGATAAGTCACGCACAACGACAACAGACCGCTGTGTCGTGCTTTGTGAACCGGGCGGAACGCCGGTATACGGTAATACCGGTGATCTCGAGGCCCGTTTGCAGAAGAACGGGAGTGTTCGTTTCCGTGACCGTCGGACGGGAGAGTTTGTCTGTACGGATTATGGTGACAGGGTTGTTTTCCGTAATCACCATGACCGCAATGCGCTGGCAGATAAACTGGATTTGATTGCACCGGTATTATTCGGGCGTGATCCACGCATGGGTTTTGAACCAGAAGGAAACGACAAACAATTTAACCAGGTCTTTGCTGAAATGGTTGCCTGGCATAATGTGACAGGCCGTACCGGTCACGAAGACTACAGGATTACGCGACCGGACGTGGATCATCACCGTGAAGGAAGTGAACGCTACTACCGCGATTATATCGCGGCGAACAGCAATGATGATGCGTCATTGCCTCCGCCGGAGCAGGATAAACTCTGGGAACCGCCTTCTCCGATGAGATGACAGATGAAGCTTTATTAGTTTCGTGATAGAATGAAAAATCACCAATATTAAATATGGATGTGGTGGTAAAAATAAATATGTTAGGCAATGTTAAGTAACTCTATTGACGGAGTCATGTTTTATGAGCACTAATCTTGCTTTTCGTTATGCAAGTGTTGAAACTTTTTTTAAAATGATTGAAAACCAAGAATTATGGTTTACCGATCTTCGGAATATGAATGATCCGGAAGAATACTCGGCTGGCTATGAAATAGTCAAGAGAATAATAAATGAGGAATTTCCAGATTGCATTAGACTATTAGAAGAAGTATCACCTAATAAGATAGACGAAAATTGTAAGATATTAATTTGTTGTTTCTGTTCTGATGGAGATCGTTCCAACATGTGGAGCGAGTATGGTGATAATGGCAAAGGCGTTGCTATTGGTTATGATAAGAATATTATAACCCAATATCATATTCTTGCCCGGTTTGAAGAACATTTTCAACCTATTAGTGGTAGAGTTGTTTTTCATCCTGTTATCTATTCAGAAGAACTGTTTCGAGAATATGTAAGAGAAGCATTGCACTGATGAATCCCCTAATGATTTTTATCAAAATCATTAAGTTAAGGTAGATACACATCTTGTCATATGATCAAATGGTTTCGCCAAAAATCAATAATCAGACAACAAAATGTGCGAACTCGATATTTTACACGACTCTCTTTACCAATTCTGCCCCGAATTACACTTAAAACGACTCAACAGCTTAACGTTGGCTTGCCACGCCTTACTTGACTGTAAAACTCTCACTCTTACCGAACTTGGCCGTAACCTGCCAACCAAAGCGAGAACAAAACATAACATCAAACGAATCGACCGATTGTTAGGTAATCGTCACCTCCACAAAGAGCGACTCGCTGTATACCGTTGGCATGCTAGCTTTATCTGTTCGGGCAATACGATGCCCATTGTACTTGTTGACTGGTCTGATATCCGTGAGCAAAAACGGCTTATGGTATTGCGAGCTTCAGTCGCACTACACGGTCGTTCTGTTACTCTTTATGAGAAAGCGTTCCCGCTTTCAGAGCAATGTTCAAAGAAAGCTCATGACCAATTTCTAGCCGACCTTGCGAGCATTCTACCGAGTAACACCACACCGCTCATTGTCAGTGATGCTGGCTTTAAAGTGCCATGGTATAAATCCGTTGAGAAGCTGGGTTGGTACTGGTTAAGTCGAGTAAGAGGAAAAGTACAATATGCAGACCTAGGAGCGGAAAACTGGAAACCTATCAGCAACTTACATGATATGTCATCTAGTCACTCAAAGACTTTAGGCTATAAGAGGCTGACTAAAAGCAATCCAATCTCATGCCAAATTCTATTGTATAAATCTCGCTCTAAAGGCCGAAAAAATCAGCGCTCGACACGGACTCATTGTCACCACCCGTCACCTAAAATCTACTCAGTGTCGGCAAAGGAGCCATGGATTCTAGCAACTAACTTACCTGTTGAAATTCGAACACCCAAACAACTTGTTAATATCTATTCGAAGCGAATGCAGATTGAAGAAACCTTCCGAGACTTGAAAAGTCCTGCCTACGGACTAGGCCTACGCCATAGCCGAACGAGCAGCTCAGAGCGTTTTGATATCATGCTGCTAATCGCCCTGATGCTTCAACTAACATGTTGGCTTGCGGGCGTTCATGCTCAGAAACAAGGTTGGGACAAGCACTTCCAGGCTAACACAGTCAGAAATCGAAACGTACTCTCAACAGTTCGCTTAGGCATGGAAGTTTTGCGGCATTCTGGCTACACAATAACAAGGGAAGACT